>NZ_JAIGNI010000025.1 GCF_026130175.1 Lyngbya sp. CCAP 1446/10
GCAATTTTACTAGCTTTTTCATTTTAACCCTTTTTTGGCATACTCGCCAAAGTGAGATGCACCCCAATGTCTGCCTCCGCAGTGTAAAGAATTTAGAGGTAGGACTTACGCACGGGTGGCCAGAAACTGGGTTTTTCGCGTAAATCTTTGGTTGGAACCACGAGATTAAATAAAAAACCCGGTTTCTTTTGTATAGCAACCGCCAAAGCGGTTAAGCTATACCAGGTATCGGCAGATTTTTGCAGATCGTATACTGATTGCGAAACTGCACCAACTCGTGGAAGGTTGGGTATTGGTTGTTCAAGTTCTTGATAATAACGGGTCGATCGCTGGTGCGGCAAGTTGCACGATAGACTCCGGTGCGAGTGCCTTCGTATAGGGTTTCAACGAGGTGGTAGCCGGAAAGTTGCAGGGGTTGTACAAGCATAATTTTGGGGTTGGCGAATCAGGTTTGAATGGCGTAACGAATGACAAAGGTGACGAACTTATATTAGTTTGCATTCGATCGGCAGAATGATTGCAAATTCCGTTCCTTCTCCGGGATGCGATCGCACCGTGAGCCTACCGCCGTGCTTTTCGATAATCGAATAGCTCACAAATAACCCCAATCCCGTACCGCTACCGACGGGTTTTGTCGTAAAAAATGGGTCGAAAATTCGGGCTTGAATACTCTCAGGAATCGTACTATCAGTATTGGAAACCACAATCCGAATTTGCTGAGAGTCGATCGCTGCTGTGCGAATCCGAATTTCGGGGCTATCTCCCCTTTGAGGATTATCTCGAATGGCATCGATCGCATTATTAATCAGATTGAGAAAGACTTGATTAAGTAGACTCGGATAGCAAGTAATCTGCGGCAGGCGATCGTACTCCTCGACTACTCGAATGGCGGGTTGGTTTTCAGTAGCTTGCAAGCGGTTTTGTAAAAGCAACAGGGTACTTTCCAGCCCCATCTTTAAGTCTACCTTTTTGAATGTGGATTCATCCAAACGAGCAAAGTTTCGCAAACTTAAAACAATTTGTCGGATGCGATTGCTACCCACTTCCATCGATTCTAGAATTTTTGTGACATCCTCAATCACGAAATCGATCTCTATTTCTTCATTTTTGGCTTTAATGATTGAACTCGCTTTAGGATATTCAGACTGATAAAGTTTGAGTAAATCAATTAGGTTGTTGACATAGTTTTTAGTATGACTAATGTTACCATGAATAAAGTTAATAGGATTATTGATTTCGTGAGAAACACCTGCCACTAATTGACCCAGAGATAACATTTTTTCGCTTTGAATCAGGTGCGCTTGAGTTTGTTGCAACTGTTCTAGGGTTTCCTCTAATGCTTGAGCTTTTTGGTTGAGGGCTTCTGTTTGGCGCTTAACTTCGGCTTCTAGTCTGTGGGAATAGTTTTCGGTTTGTTGGTACAGACGAGCATTTTCCAAAGAGATCGCCGCTTGACTGGTGAGGAGTTTGAGTATCTCAATGCGATCGCGGGTAAAGGCACCGACAGTTATACTATTTTCCAGGTACAAAATCCCGATGAGTTTGCCTTGGCGACTCATCGGCATACATAAAACAGATTTGGGTGTGTGGGTGAGGAGATAGCGATCGCCCGCAAATTGGGTTTCTTTACTTAAGTTTTCAAACACGGCGGTTTCCTGAGTTCGCGCAACGGCATAAATCAAACTTTGGGGAAGATTTGAGTATCGATCGAGGGGAATTTCTAGAAGTTGGGAACTCTCTCCATCGGCTTGATAGATTGTCACCCATTGATTATCTTGGTGCAAAACTAAATGACCACTTTGTGCGCCGGCATTGGCGATCGCAATTCGCATTAAAGTCGCTAACAGTTTCTCTAATTCAATTTCTTCGGAGATCGCTTGAGCCGCTGCAATCGCTGCGGGAAAATCCAACCAGATATTTGGGTTGTGGCTGCTGCTTGTGCTTCTTATCTCGGTTGGGAGGATAGTTAATTCTGATGGGATTCTAGGATGAGTGGGTTGAAGAATCGCCCCGAGGAGTTGCCCGTAGCGTTGTTCTAGGTCATTGGTTTTAGCTTTTGCTCCCCATTGGGCGTAGCCGTAGTAAGCTTCTTGCATATACGCTGCGGCAACTTTCTCTTTGCCCCAGTCTAGGTAGAATTTGGCCGCGAGCTCGTTCGCAAGGGCTTCTTCTTGGATGTAGCCATTGGTTTTGGCTCCGGCGATCGCCAGATCGTACAGTTCGATCGCATCCCTCTGGCACCCCTGCACTCGATTAAGTTCGGCCTTAAGGAGAGTATATTTGTGTTGATAATTCATCGGGGCAAAGTTCGCCCAATTTTTTAATTTCTTTAGGGTACGATCAACCTGCGCTAAATCATCTCGATCAAGTTCAGAATGATTTTCTTGATTGCGGACGAGCAAAGAGAGAGAATGATAAAATAGGGTCGTAGGAACGAAATAAGTTCCAAACACTCCTGCCGTATAACGACAGGCTAGCTCGCCAAAATTAACAGCCTTTTCATAGCGACCAAAAAGATAAGCCAAAAACATTTTTACAAAAAAGATAGAAAAACCTAAAGTGAGTTTATTCTCTTTAACGATTTCTTCTAAAAACATTGTTTCATCATAACTGTCTCCAATCAATTGTTCGATATTTTCTAATTTGTATGACTGTAAATTTAAAATTCCCTGATGCCAAGGAGCGAGATATTGAATATGAAAATCTTGTTTGAGAACTTTAATAATTTGTAGTTTTTGTCGGCATTCCGGCTCTACTTCTGTAAGAGGTTTACCTGTTAAGAAAAGATACTGAGCATACTCGGCAGCAGCGTAACACGCATATTCAAGATTGCCAGTTTCTAGACCGCTCTCCAAACCTTGGATGTGTACGGGCAAGCATTGATGGACGCTTTCTTTCCAATGACAAACGTGAGTGGCAAAAAGAACACAGACGCTTGAACGTAAGGAACGAGATGCGAAACGATCAACTAATTTCATGGCCAATTTGCCAAACTGATAGCCGGAGTCGATATCTCCTTCCGATTCGCACAGCCATGTCGCATACCAAGCAAAACCAAAAGCTGAATTCGGACACATTCCAAATTCAAGAGATAGGCTTACCATCGTTAAAATGGTTTCCTTAAAGTATTGAGGATTGAGAGTCCAGGCTGGTGTAATAATATTGGTGAGAATCCTTAGCGCTGCAATAATTTTAGGGTCTTGTAGAACGGGGGACTCAATTAAAGATTCAATATTTTCTGTATGCTGAGGCCGCTCTTGAATCAACTCGATTTGAAGCAGTTTTAAAACCTCTAATCCTAAATTTAGAGCAAGTTGTTGCTGATTTTGAGAGATATAAGCCTGGATTTGAATCTCATAAATAGAGATTCGATCTAATAAAGAAACAGCATGAGTGAGGACTATTCCAGCAATCGTATTCATCAGCCCATATTCACCGGATATATAGTGGGCTTGAGCAGTTAACTTATGAAATTTTAAGGTCATTGTATGTTGAGATTCCCAACAGTTATCCTTAAGAAGATCGATTCCTTGTTGAAAATATATTACTGCTGCTTTATAAGCAGTCGCAGTCATCGCTTTTTCAAGAGCTCGCAAATTCAAATGAGCTAATTCTTCGCGTTCGGAGTCAATTTCTATAAAGTCAACACCAAGATTCAAATGATTGACGATTTCAAATAAAACGTCTTCTAAATTATCGGCATAACGAGCTTGTAATCTTTTGCCAATTTTAAAATGTATGTGCTTTTGCTGATTTTGGGGAATGAGAGAGTAAGCAGCTTGTTGAACGCGATCGTGCAAAAATCGATAGTTTGGATTGGCATCACTCTGAGTATCTGTGCGATCGGCATCCTGAAAGAACTTGTAAACCTGACTTGTCGGTAAAATCAGCCCTTCTTGCAACGCTTTCCACAATGCGGTTGCAGTATCAGTGGGCGATTTTTCAGAAACGATCGCCAAAGTATTCAAATCAAACTGATTGCCCACACAAGCCGCCAGTTTCAACATTTGTTGTGTTTCGTCGGACAATTTCTGCAACTGCACCGCCATAAACTCCACAACATCATCCGTGATTGCCAGAGCATTAATTTGAGTGATGTCACATTCCCACCCCCCTGTAGCTCCTCCTTGGTAAGGGGGGGTAAACTGAATAAATCCGTCTTCATGCAAGGCTTTGAGAAACTGCGTGGTGAAAAACGGATTGCCTTGAGTTTTGCGATTAATTAATTCTGTCAAAGGTTGCGCGAGTTCCGCCGCGCAATTTAGCGTATCGGCAATCAGATGATTCGTATCCTCAAATGCCAGCGGTGCGAGAGTGATAGTATGGGCGATCGCCCCAGCTTTCTTCATTTCTTCCACCGTCAACACAAACGGATGAACCGGCGACACTTCATTATCCCGATAAGCCCCCAACATCAGCAGATAGCCGCTATTATTCTGACTGCCATTCATCAGCAGTTTAACCAACTGAAGCGATGCCAAATCCGCCCACTGTAAATCATCCAGAAACAGCACCAACGGATGCTCTGCCGTCGTAATAATTTCAATAAATCTTTGAAATAGTAAGTTAAATCGATTTTGGGTGGCGCTACCCGACAGTTCCGGTGCAATTGGTTGTTGACCAATAATCTGTTCTAATTCGGGAATCACCTCAATCAGAACTTGTCCATTTTCGCCCACGGCTTCTAGAATCTGATCTTTCCATTTTTTAAGTTGATTGTCTGATTCACAGAGTAATTGCGCCATCAAATCTCGCAAGGCTTGCACAAATGCCGAGAGTGGGATGTTGCGATTAAATTGGTCAAATTTGCCTTTAACAAAGTAGCCATTTTGACTGGTAATCGGCTTATGAACTTCATTCACCACCACCGTTTTACCAATCCCAGAAAATCCAGCCACTAACATTAGTTCGGATGCACCATTCGCAACTCGATTGAAAGCTGCAAGCAACAACTGTACTTCTGTTTCGCGCCCGTAGAGTTTTTCGGGAATAGTGAAGCGATCGCACAAATCCCGCATTCCCAGTTCAAATGCTTTAATCTCCCCGGTTGCTTTCCACTGCGTCAAACACTGTTCCAGATCGTGCTGCAATCCCTTGGCACTTTGATAGCGATCTTCGGCATTCTTTGCCATCAGTTTGGTGACAATCGCCCCCACGATTGCAGGAATTTCAGGATTCATCTGATTCACAGGGATAGGAATTTTGGCAATGTGGCAATGCACCAGTTCCAATGGCTCGTGTGATGTAAAGGGCAAATTCCCGCTTAACAGTTGATACAGCGTCACCCCCAACGCATAGAAATCAGCCCGATAATCAATGCCGCGATTCATCCGCCCGGTTTGTTCGGGCGCGATGTAGGCTAACGTGCCTTCCAAGACATTCGGACTTTGGATTTCTTGGGTTTCCTTCGGTAATAAAGATGCAATGCTGAAGTCGATAAGTTTGATTTGTTTGGTTGCGGGATGAATGAGAATATTGGCGGGTTTGATGTCTTTGTGGATGACTCGATTTTGGGCAAGATCGTGGAGGATATCGGCGAGTTGTTGGGCTATAGCCAATACCTCCGTCAGATTCAATCCCTGCTGCTGGATATAATTGCCCAAAGAAACTCCACCCCAATCTTCCATCACCAAGGCATAGGTATTACCCAATGGTTCCAGGCTCAAGGGTGTTACAATTCCAGGAATGTTGAGGTTTTTGGCGATCGTATATTGATTGCGAAACGACAAGAGTTCGCCAAAACTGGGATACTCGCGCCGCAATACCTTAATCACCACCGGACGCTGCTGAGTGGTTTTTACAGCCCGATACACCGCCGTGCGAGACCCCAGATATAGCTGCTCAACGATGGTGTAGCCAAGGATTTCAGGCAATGATTGAGGGGATGTGTTTTCTAGAGTGTTCATAGGGTTGGGTGGAGTGATGGAGATGATTCGATCGATTTTCTGTGTCTAAGATTCCCGATTATTTGGGATATTTCACCATAAACTCTTACCGCCAGCGATCGTCTCAGCATTCGATCGTGTTTCATCTTCTAATTCACCGACGTAATCTCGAATATGTTCTACTTTGACGATCGTGATGATAGCGACAGAAAACATAAATTTTTCAATAATAATGATGATGAATAATGACTTTTTCCTATAGCTTAACATCCAGCATAGATCAGATCAATTTCATAAATACTTGCTAATGCAGATCTGCCCCCGCCCTTATTACCCACATTCCGCACCCTCAACTTTCACGATCGGTTTTTACTTACTTTTATCGAGGAATTCAGCTATAAATTATAATTTCATACCGTATATTAACGGATAAAAAGATTTTTGAAGTGCATAATTTATTACTTAAAATCCAATACGGTTTACTTAAGAGGGCGGGTTTTGCCTTGATACAGTCGATTATTTCATAAATTATGAGCTAAACCCGCCCCTACCGCCTTATGGTTGACTTAAGAAATTCGTCAAAAAGCGTTAAGTAAACCGTATTGACTTAAAATCTACTTTCCGCAGGTCTTAACATAAATCTGGATTTTTTTACTGAGAAATGGCTGTCTTCCCTTTATATTCACGTCTCAAAAAGGTGAGAAGTTGAGATTTTAGATTTTAAATTGAGGGATTGAGAGATCGATACCTCATTTTTGTGATAACTGCTAACTCTATGCTATGCCAATATTACGACTAGCAATACGTTTGGCGATCGCTACGCCACCTTCAGGAACTATCCGCCCGCATCCAGCAGTCTCAACATCCAGGTTCCCGTCAATTCTGCTACAGTCAGTCATGACATCCCCGTGCATCTTCCAGAGACAAGGGTTCCCAGCCTCTGCGCCGAAATCAGTAAAATCGCATCAGCTTGTCACCTGCAACCCGATCGGCAATAACTTAAAAATTAAGGTAGTTTGAAAATAATCCCCTAAAGTACCCATAAGCCTTGACATCCGACCTACACTCTGTAAATTAGACACTCTAACTGCGCCGCCATCCATATATAAAAAGATGCCATGTCAACTTTAGTCATCGTCGAATCTCCCACCAAAGCCCGTACCATTCGTAACTTCCTGCCCTCCAACTACCGAGTAGAGGCATCTATGGGCCACGTCCGCGACCTCCCATCCTCCGCCGAAGAAATACCAGAAGCCGTTAAAGGAGAAAAATGGGCGCAACTCGGCGTCAACGTGGAAGCAGACTTTGAACCGCTTTACGTCATCCCCAAAGATAAAAAGAAAATTGTTAAAGAACTCAAAGACGCGCTAAAAGACGCTACAGAACTGATTCTAGCCACAGACGAAGACCGAGAAGGCGAAAGCATTTCCTGGCATTTGCTGCAAATCCTCAAACCCAAAGTTCCCATCAAGCGGATGGTATTTCACGAAATCACCCGCGAAGCCATCCGCGACGCCTTAACCCACTGCCGCGATATCGACAATCGGGTTGTACAGGCCCAGGAAACGCGCCGAATTCTCGATCGACTCGTCGGCTACACCCTATCTCCGCTACTGTGGAAGAAAATCGCCTGGGGTTTGTCAGCAGGGCGAGTCCAGTCAGTCGCAGTCAGGCTGTTAGTACGCCGGGAACGGGAACGCCGCGCCTTCCGCCAAGGTAGCTACTGGGATTTGAAAGCCGTTTTGGAAAAGGGCAAAATTTCCTTCGACGCCAAACTCGTCACAGTCGGGAACGTGAAAGTTGCCAACGGTAGCGATTTCGATGAAAATACCGGACAAATTATCGCAGGCCGCCGCGTACTTTTGCTCAACGAAGACCAAGCCAGGGCTTTACTCTCGCGCATTCAAAACAAACCCTGGACTGTTAGCAATCTCGAAGAACGGCCAGTCACCCGCAAACCCTCGCCGCCGTTTACGACCTCGACCTTACAGCAGGAGGCTAACCGCAAGCTAAGACTGGGTGCGCGGGAAACCATGCGAATTGCCCAAAGTCTGTACGAACGCGGTTTTATCACCTATATGCGGACGGATTCGGTGCATTTATCCGAACAGGCGATTACCGCCGCCCGCAGTTGTGTGCAAGAACTGTACGGTAGCGAATATCTCAGCCCCCAACCGCGCAAATACACGACGAAAAGCAAAGGAGCCCAGGAAGCCCACGAAGCTATCCGCCCGGCCGGCAGCAGTTTTCGGACTCCGCAGCAAACGGGATTGAGTGGCGTTGACTTCCGCCTCTACGATTTAATTTGGAAGCGGACAGTGGCTTCGCAAATGGCCGATTCCCGCCAAACTCACGTCACGCTACAAACTCAGGTAGAAGATGCCGGTTTCCGTTCCAGCGGGAAACGCATCGATTTTCCAGGCTTTTTGCGCGCCTACGTGGAAGGTTCCGACGACCCAGATGCGGCCTTGGAAGACCAAGAGGTGATTTTGCCGGCGCTGAAGGTGGGGGATAAACCTAATTGCAAGGATTTGCAGGCTGTGGGGCACGAAACTCAACCTCCCGCCCGCTATACCGAGGCTTCGCTGGTGAAGATGCTCGAAAGCGAGGGGGTTGGCCGTCCGAGTACCTATGCGAGTATTATCGGTACTATTGTCGATCGGGGATACGCGAAATTAATAGCTAATGCCCTGATTCCGACCTTTACCGCTTTCGCCGTGACTACTTTATTAGAAACACATTTCCCCGATTTAGTAGACACTGGTTTTACTTCCCGCATGGAACAAACCCTCGATGAAATTGCCACCGGCGAGGCGAAATGGCTGCCGTATTTGCAAAAGTTTTATACAGGGGAAATGGGACTCGCTACGCAAGTTAAGGAACAGGAAAGTCAGATTGACGCGAAAGTTGCTCGAACTGTGGTATTGGAGAATATTGCTGCTAAAGTTTGCATCGGCAAATACGGCGCTTACCTGGAAGCTGAAAGCGAAGAAGGCCAGGTGAAAGCATCGATTCCGCAAGATTTGACTCCGGCTGATTTAGACCCGGAAAAAGTGGAGTTTCTGTTAAAGCAAAAGACGGAAGGCCCGGAAAAATTGGGTCTTCACCCGGAAACTGGGGAACCGATTTATGTGTTGGTTGGCAATTACGGCCCCTATGTTCAGTTGGGGGATGTTTCGGAAACGAATAAGAAACCGAAGCGGTCTTCTTTACCGAAGGGGACGGATAAGGATAGTGTGACGGTGGATATGGCGGTGAGTTTGTTGACTTTACCTCGCCTGTTGGGGACTCACCCGGAGACGGGGGCGAAGGTGCAGGCTAATTTGGGGATGTACGGGCCTTATGTTGTGCACGACCAGGGTAAGGTTGGTAAGGATTATCGATCGATCAAGCCGCCGGATGATGTTTTGACTATCGAGATCGATCGGGCTTTAGAGTTATTATCGCAGCCAAAAGCCGTGCGTGGCAGCAAATCAGCCACACCTTTGAAGGAGTTGGGGGCGCATCCAGAGTCGGGAGAAATGCTCAATGTTTACGATGGCCGCTACGGCCCCTACGTGAAACACGGCGATATCAATGCTTCTTTGGCTAAGGATGAGTCTGTGGAGAATTTCACCTTACAAAAAGCACTGGATTTGTTAGCAGCGAAGGAAGCGGCGGGCGGCGGAAAATCTAGCAGTAAGTCGAAGAAGTCTACTAAGACTGCGGCCAAGTCTGAGACTGCAACTGAGAAGACTGCGGCGAAGAAAACTACTGCTAAGAAGACGACGACTGCTAAGAAAACGACTACTAAGAAGGCGGCGGCTGCGACTGCGAGTAAGAAGAAGACAACTTGATTTTAGTGTAGTTTTTACTCATCGAGAAACCCGGACGGTGTAGCCCGCCCGGTTTTTTTGTTGTTAAAATATGTGACGAACTTGCAGAAATAGATTTGTACTGTTAGTATGGAGTGTTAGGTTAGGGTAATAATCTCAATACTTGTTTTCTAAACAATTAGAAAGTGGTAAAAATGAGCGAGAATGATGATTCTAAACAATTTTTTCCCGATGATGAGATCGATCGCGATCGCATCATTATTGAAGTTCCTATAAATCCCAAATCTCCTTATGAGGAGAGAGTGCCATCTGGATAACGATCCAATGGGCGATATCTACCTTCGCGGGACAGCTTTTAGAGGCTTAGCAGGAGGAAGAATTCCTTGGTGGGTAATGATTACGAGCTGGATTCTGTTTGGAGTTTTACCTCTGTTGATGGTGATTATAAAAATCTACTCAGTAGGGTGGGGAGCGTGGCCATTTTTGTTTTTTCTTGCCATTCCTATTATAATTCTGTTGAGAGCTACAATTGCTAAACTATCGATTGAGAAACTTAAAAATAAGCGAAGATAGTTTTTTGTTGGGTAAGGTGACTGTTGGTTGCAGGAGAAGTTTTCTATGCTGCGACTGGAAGGTACGAAGAGCGTGGAATAAGTAGATGTGAGAGGCAATTCACTGTAAACCTGACTCAACGCTGACGAAACAATTCTTATGAAAACCAAATCTACCGTAAATTATGTTCAGGGAGACTTATTCTCTGGATTTGGTTCTTTCACTAATGATGGGCTAGGCGAAGTCTTGTCCATGCCAAACGCAGAGGTTACTTTCTATCGAATTTTTTTTGACTCGCAGGAAAGTGATAGAATATTTAAAATTTTGCGCGATGAGATTAACTGGCGGCAGGACAAGATGAATATGTATGGCAAAGAGATAAATTTGCCGCGAAAAACTGCTTGGTACGGCGACATGGACAAATCATACACATTCTCAGGTATCCATCTTAATCCTGAACCTTGGACACCAACGTTACTAGAAGTGAAAGAGCGAATAGAAGATGTTGCAGGAGTCGAGTTTAACAGCGTTTTGCTGAATCTCTACCGTCACGGAAATGATGGAATCTCTTGGCACACCGATGAGGAACCAGAATTAGGCGAGAACCCTGTAATTGGTTCTGTCAGTTTTGGGGGAACAAGAAGGTTTATGTTTCGGCACAGGCAAGATAAAGATATAAAGGCGGAAGTTGAGTTGACAGATGGCAGTTTTCTGCTCATGGCTGGCGAAACTCAGCATTTCTGGCAACACCAAATTCCAAAAACATCGAGGCACGTAGAACCAAGAATAAATCTAACTTTCCGGGTAATTCTTGACTGATGCTTTGTGTAAGTGTTCAAAGAATTGGGGTGTTTAATGTTGTCGGCGGCGGCTCTTTTCGATCGCGATTATGCCGATCGCACAAACCCCCAATCAATAACCTCGCGTATAAAATCTCCTGGGCCAGCAGAAAGGCCATACGGGCGATCGGCCATTTGTGATTCTCAAACCTTTTAAGGAGAAATGTCTGTTGGAAGATGCCATCCAGCACTAACCCACTGACGCCTGACAGTAACAGCAATATTATTGTTTAGTTGTAGTGCTATAACTGTGGCACGACCGCAATCTGTAAGTCCAATAATTTCTGTAGCATCTTCACTCCAAGCAAAATATTGTGACCATTGTTGAGTACGCGGATTAAATAACTTAACGTGCTTTTGCGTGACCGGATCTAATGCGTCAGTTTGGGTTCCTTTGTAATTATTGCACAAACTACAAGCCAGCCAGAGATTTTCTTCCTCGTCAGTACCGCCAATCGCTTTAGGAATAATATGGTCAATTTCCAATATTCCCAGGACATACATTTGTAAACTGCGACAATAACCGCATCGGTTTTGAGCTTGTGCGCGAACTCTGGCTCGAACTTGTTCGGAAATTGCCATTTTGATTATCCTTTTAATGGTTCGAGTAAGCCGCGCTGCACAGCTTCATTTAAGGCTTGAGCTTGTCGCAGTAGTCGAGTTTCATAGATGTGGATTAATGCCTGCAATTCATCCTGTTCTACAGAGGCAATTGTACCGGATTGTTGGCGGTCTAGCAATTCACTTAATCGTTGTTCTTGGATTGGTTGCAGCCGGAGTTGAGTCTGAGCGATTACTTCTGCATCAGACAATTCTGATACTGGTTTAGAAGTTGGCAATAAGAAAATTTCCAAAGTTTCTACTAGAATCTCACTGACGCTGCGGTGGCGTTGCTGCGCTAGCAATTCTGCTTGGTGATAGACTTCATCTGGCAAATTCAAGGTGATTTGGGCGGTCATAGGTGGAAGGCTATGAAACGAATATTTATATTATGGCATATTTTACTAATTGATATTTTCAGGTGTATCTAAGATTTCGTCTGCCTCGTCATTCTCGCGGATAGCTATTTCAATTTCATCTGGGAAAGCGGCCGCGTAAGCCCAGGCATTTGCTAAATCAGTAGCAGTTAGTGTGGGATAGTTATCTAAGAGTTGGGATTCGTTCATACCCAAGTGGCGAAAACTCACTAGCACCCAAACGGAAATCCGAGTTTTTATAATACAAGCATCACCGCCGCAGACACCGGGAGTTTAGCTAATTCCTTGCCAGGTGTTAGCTAAATCTTGGGTTAATAATTGGATAATTTGAGCTTTCTCGCTTGGCGTCAAGGCTAGGAGTTGTGCTTCTAATTCTTGGATTTTCATACAACCTGTTTGATTTATGCAATATGTATGTATTTGCTATTGTAGGGCGATCGTAGGTTTACTGGATCTTGTCAGGTGTATCTAAGATTTCGTCTGCCTCGTCTTGCAGTCTAATTGCTTCCTCAATTTCGTCAGGGTAAGCTTCAGTATAAGCCCAAACATTTACTAAATCAGCAGCACTCAGATGGGGATAGCAATCTAGGATAAAAGCATCGGTAGCGCCGTCATTGCGATAGCTAGCGAGCAACCACACGGGAATCCGAGTTTTGTCAATACAAGCATCGCACAAATCGCATCTTCTCTGGAATACTTTACCATTCCACCCGGTTCAAACACATTTTTACCCGATCGCCAACTCAAAAATCTGGCGACTCCGCAAAACAACAGCGGTGACGCAACACACAACCGTAACCGCGAAACCTGAGCCTTCTGTTTTCGCGCCCCAAACGCCCCATAAATAACCTCGCGTTGGCCTAAAATCTCCTGGGCCACCAAAAAGGCGATATGTGCGATCGGCTTTCCTGCCCGTATCACCCCGCCCTCTTGCCGCAGCAGCGGGCCCAAAAACTAGCAGCATCGAAAAAGTCAACTAAGACGGCGGCGAAGAAAAACAACTGCTAAAAAGACGGCGACTAAGAAAAAACCCCAGTGAAATTAGTTTAGTTTTCACTCATCCAGAAACCCGGTTTTTTAAATAAACCGGGTTTCTTTATTTATAAAATACTAGAAAAACTTGCAAAAATAGGTTTGATCGTTCGGACTTCAGTCCTTAAAATTCTCTTCTCTTACGAATGTGTCATAAACGTCTTCGCGGTTCGATCGCCCGCCCCGACTTTTTTTGATAAATATCAACTCAAACTCTTGTCAAGCCTAGCTGTTGGGCTTGCTTGTCGCCAGCCGGCAAAATCAGCCTATTTACTTATTGACAATTGCTCTTCTCTGTTAAATTGTCAGGGATATCACATAAAAGTTAAAAAATGTATCAAAAACAACAGAAAGTACCAAATGTTTTATGTAGGGCTCTATAATTGAGAAACGAAACAAGATAAGAGGCGCGATCGCTATGGATATGAATATGGATATGAATGAAAACTTAGATTGGGAAGAAGCATTTGAGTACCGAGCGGGCTTGACAGTAGAATTGAAGTCCCAGCCTGGAGTTTTGCATAAGATCGCTTACTATGAAGTGATGATGGTACCCCCCATCTGGTTAGAAAATGACCCGCGTCCCCGGTATCCTCACGAACTGCTAGTCGTTTCCCACCAGCCAACTGTGTCCAATATTTGCCGGATTTCAGAGTGTCCTGTTTTAGTCGGGTCTTAGATTTTTTTCAGCGGGAAATATCGGCGATGGCTTCTAGCAAACAATCAAACCGATGCAGTGATTTTCGGATTGAGATTGCTTTGCGGTGTGGCGATCGACTTAATATATAGATGGCGGCGACTGTGCGATCGACTCGAATCAATTTTCCCCTCAGAGTCTCAGCAGTAGAGATCGCATCATCGAAAAATTGGGTAGAAACCCCGTCCTTTTAGGACAGCTTTGTGTTACAATATAATTGGTCAATGACCCACCCGCGACTATGTGAACATAAACCCTAATTAATAAGTTTGCGACAACCGCAACGGGAAAGAAAAATAGGTAGACCGGGAAAAGAGGACAGGGCAATGGGCAGTCCAACCCTAGAATCAAACAACAAAGATTTTTGTTGGTATTCGACACATAAAACCGCAGGGCTTGCGGGGTTAGTCTGTGGAGCGAACATAAGACCAAATCTCTTTGAGAATGGAGGCAGTTGCTAAGAAGCAGAAATTCAAATCGTGAGGTTTGAGAATCCCCGTCCGCGACGGTCGGGGTGGATGTCAAATTAGCAGTTAGTCTACCAATACCGTTATTTCGGGTGCAGCCCACAATACCGCAGCAGGTTCCAGCTTGTCTAGTTAAAATAAATCGCACTGGTTGACAATCAAAACAGCCCGATTTTCAACGATCGCAAATGCGCTAATACATCCTCGATCGAATAGTCTAGCGTTTCCTGCTTGTTGAACAGTCACGACATCGGGTTCAAAAGAACGCAGGTTATGCGCGACTTCTTGGGACAATCTTCGCCTCCCACAGTCTTCTCTATACTTCTTGCAAAAATTACAAATTATCTGAAATTATCTGCGTCTATCTGTGTTGAATCTGCCTTTCATCTGCGGTTCATGTATCGATTCCGTGAAAGATGAATTGAGCGCGTGCGATCGCCCTCGATAACTTTTTACATTTATTGTTTAGATTTATTATCAATAATTCTGACCTCTACCTGAAGCAGAATTTTCATGACTTGCACGACACAGCCGGCGACGCGCAGTATATACCGATCGCCCCGCAACCCGCGCCCTACAAAAACTCTTGCATAATTCGTATTTTCTATTGCAGAATTCCTTGAGCCCTCGCTAGTTGCCGCATTTCTAGCCTCAAAATTGCGCGATGTTTAGTAAAAAATTAAGATTCATTTAAACTTTGATATAGACAAAAACGATATACAATTCAATTGTTTGTGCAAAACAAAGGGAATAAAAATAGCAAATATTACAGATCGCAAAATATTACCTATCGCACTTGCTAAATAACTTTCCAAAAAACTTTACCAAACCACCAAAACTCAGGAGTCAACAGCCGATGACGTTAGGAACCACCGAGATCCCGCAATTAAAGCCGCTTTCCGACTCAGAACTACGCAAAATGAACGCCTACTGGCGGGCCGCCAACTATTTGTCCGTCGGACAAATCTATCTCCTCGACAACCCGCTACTCAAAGAAAAACTCAAACTCGAACACGTCAAACCGAGACTCCTCGGACATTGGGGCACAACTCCAGGCCTCAACTTCATCTACGTTCACCTCAACCGCATCATTAAAGCCCAAGACATCAACGCCATCTACATCGCAGGCCCCGGACACGGCGGGCCCGGCTTGGTGGCCAACACCTATCTCGAAGGCACTTATAGCGAATATTACTCGAACATTTCGGAAGATGAAGAAGGGATGAAACGGCTGTTCAAACAGTTTTCGTTTCCCGGCGGTATCCCCAGCCACGTCGCCCCGGAAACTCCCGGTTCGATTCACGAAGGCGGCGAACTCGGCTACGCCCTCGTCCACGCCTACGGGGCGGCCTTCGACAATCCCGATTTGATTGTGGCGGCTGTTGTCGGCGACGGGGAAGCAGAAACCGGCCCGTTGGCTGCTAGCTGGCATTCTAACAAGTTTCTCAACCCGGTTCGGGACGGGGCCGTGTTGCCGATTTTGCACCTCAACGGCTACAAAATTGCGAATCCTACCGTGTTGGCCCGCATTCCTCGCGAGGAATTGGAAAGTTTGATGGTTGGTTACGGCTACAAGCCTTATTGGGTGGAGGGTTCAGACCCGGAAACGATGCACCGGTTGATGGCTGAAACTCTTGATCGGGCGATCGGCGAAATTAAGGCGATTCAGGAAAAAGCCCGGACTGAAGGTTTTACCGATCGCCCGCAGTGGCCGATGATTGTGATGAAAACTCCCAAAGGCTGGACTGGGCCGAAGGAGGTTGACGGTAAGAAAACTGAGGGCTCTTGGCGATCGCACCAAGTCCCCCTAGCAGAAATGGCTTCTAAGCCCGGACACGTCCAACTCCTCGAAGATTGGATGAAAAGCTACAAGCCCGAAGAACTCTTTGACGACAAGGGTAAACTGATTGCAGAATTGGCGGAACTTGCACCCAAGGGCGATCGACGGATGGGGGCAAATCCTCACGCTAACGGCGGCAAGCTGCTGCGAGACTTGAAAATGCCAAATTTTGCAGACTACGCCGTAGACGTGCAAAAACCTGGCACTACGATGGCAGAAGCAACCCGCGTCTCCGGCCGTTTCCTGCGAGACGTGATGAAACTCAATCACGAAAACGCTAATTTCCGAATTGTCGGGCCAGACGAGACGGCCTCAAATCGTCTCGATCCAGTGTTTGAAGTGACGAGTCGGGAGTGGATGGCCCAAACTTTACCGGAAGATGACCACCTTTTTACCCCCGATGGGCGGGTGATGGAAGTCCTCAGCGAACATCTCTGTCAGGGATGGCTGGAAGGCTATTTGTTAACAGGAAGGCACGGCTTTTTCTCTTGCTACGAGGCGTTTATTCACATCATTGATTCGATGTTCAACCAACACGCTAAGTGGTTGAAAACTACTAGCGAGATTCCTTGGCGCAGACCGATCGCATCTCTCAACTATTTACTAACATCTCACGTTTGGCGGCAAGATCACAACGGTTTTTCTCACCAAGATCCGGGTTTTATCGACCACGTAATTAACAAGAAAGCGGAAGTTGTGCGGATTTATTTACCGCCCGATGCGAACACTTTGCTATCTGTTACCGATCACTGTCTCCGCAGCCGCAACTACGTGAATGTGATTATTGCAGGGAAGCAGCCGGCTTTGCAGTATTTGGATATGGATGCTGCGATCAAACACTGTACGACTGGCCTCGGTATTTGGGAGTGGGCTAGCAACGATCGAGGTGGGGAACCGGATGTGGTGATGGCTTGCGCGGGTGATGTTCCGACGCTGGAAACTTTGGCGGCTGTTGATATTCTGCGCCGAGATTATCCTGATTTAAAAGTGCGGGTGGTAAATGTGGTGGATTTGATGACGCTGCAACCTACTAGCGAACATCCCCACGGTTTGTCCGATCGCGATTTTGATGCTTTGTTCACGAAGGATAAGCCTGTGATTTTTGCTTTTCACGGCTATCCTTGGCTGATTCACCGATTGACTTACCGCCGGACTAATCACCCGAACATTCACGTTCGCGGTTACAAGGAAGAGGGGACGACTACTACGCCGTTTGATATGGTGGTGATCAATGACCTTGATCGCTTCCATTTAGTTGGTGATGTACTCGATCGGGTTCCGAAACTGAGCTCTGTTGCAGCTTACGGTAAACAAGCTATGCGGGACAAGCTGATCGATCACAAGCATTACATTAGGAAACACGGCGATGATATGCCGGAAATCCGCGATTGGAAGTGGCCTCACGGTGGCGCGGTTTCGTCGGATGCGCCGAAGGAAACTAAAGGTTCGGAGGTAACGGGAGATCAAGGTGTGCGATCGGGTGCACCGGGCTAGTTTTGATCGCTTCTCGACCTCTGCGTGAATCTGCGTTAATCCATTGTCATCTGCGGTTAACAAATTCTCTATTTTTAACCGCAGATACGGGCAGATAAACACAGATTAACGCAGATATTTTATATCTATTCAAAAGGATCGGTAATGCTGAAAGAAATAGAAATCCAAAATTTTAGGTGCTTTGAGCAAATCAAAATTTCTGGGTTTGAAAGAGTCAATTTAATCGGCGGTAAAAACAATGCAGGCAAGACAGCCTTGCTAGAAGCATTACTGCTCAATGACGCTCCACAAGCTAAGAGCTTGCTAATGCTGAAAGCGTTAAGAAGGGAGCCGTCAAAAGTTATGGAAGCTATGCCTAATAGGGCTTGGGACAACTTATTTTATGTACTTGACAAAGAGAGAGCTATAGTAATAAATGGAAAATATGAGAGTAACAAAACCCATCAGATAGAAGTATCAATAGATAAGTCTAGTAATTTAAAAGAGATTTTCGCAGATAAAGACGCAGAGGAGATTATAGATTTTTTATCTAGTAACAATTCAGGTTTATCTGTACTAACTATTAACTTAACTAGAGACGGTGGAGAATCTATTAAATCCTCTGTAATCGCTACCTCTAAGGGTATAGTAAATTCGGGCATTCCTAATGCTGACGGCTCATCGCCCATCATTCCATCGTCCATGAGGATTTCCGGAAAAAATCTTACAGAAGCATACGATAGAGCGCGTTTGGATTTGGATAAAAAAGATACCGAAGTTCTAAAAGCTTTCCAAATTATTGATCCGGCGATCGAATCAGTAGAAAGTTTTTCAATTGGTGAACCAACGCTTTACTTGAGAAGAAAGGGTGAAAGCCGTTTGCCTCTTTCATTATTTGGGGATGCAATTAACCGAATTGCAGACATTATCCTGAAACTGGTAAATAGCGAACATAAAATCCTGCTAATCGATGAGATAGAAAATGGCATACATTATACAAATCATAGAGATTTCTGGAGATTGTTATTTCGGTTAGCGGTTGAACTCGATACCCAGATTTTTGCTACAACTCACAGCCTAGAAATGCTCGAAGCATTTGCTGATGTTGGTTTAGAACCCAATCAGGAATGCAGTAGCGCATATTTTGAACTAGCAATAAAACTCAAAACAAATCAAATAATCGGAAGTCGGCTCGATTTGGAAACTTTGAATTACGCACTAGAGCGTCAAGAAGGAGTGAGAGGTGAGTAATATTGTCATAGTAGAAAGTAAAAATGATAGAATTTTCATGCAGGCAATGGTTGAGAAACTAAACTGCGATATCCAGGTAGCATCACCTATTTATATAGATGATTATAAAAGTTTGGAAGGCTTGAGTGAAACAGAGTTAATCAAAGCTTTAAAAAATTCAATAAGAAAGATTGACCAAAAAGATATCGAAAAGATTGGAATTATTATTGATATTGATAACGATTCAGAGCCAGAGCGGCTGGAATTTGTAGATAGATGTATAAAACAGGTGTTTGAAGCTGAAAGCTTGTCAAGCACTAAACAATTTATCGATATTTGTACAGATTATGGAACAAACGCAAAATTAGCTTGTTACTTTACAAATGTGGGAGGTCAAGGGGAACTGGAAACGCTTTTAAAGGAAATAAAGGCTATACAATCGCCTTATGCTGATTGTTTGGATAGGTGGAAAACCTGCATAGAAAGTCAGGGAAAGGAAATTAATCAGAAACATTTTGATAAATTCTGGGTTAGTATCTATCTCAGGTATGATACTTGCTCAAATCAGGAACAGAAACAAGCGGGAAAAAAATGCAGTATGTCAGGGTTTGATTATGTTATGGAACAAAAAAAAGATATTTGGGATTGGGATAATCCTGCTCTTGATGATTTGAAGGAGTTTTTTAAACTCTTTTGCTAACATAGTAAAATTCACACAAAATTAACTCATGAGCTTAAAAATCTACTTTGTACGACACGGTGAAACGACTTACAGCAAGACTGGCGGCTACTGCGGCGACCTCGACGCAGAATTAACACCGGAAGGTTCTATGATGGCCGAACAATTTGCTGCAACTTATGCAAAATTGCCTTGGAATGCTGTTTATGTCAGCCCCATGAAACGCACAATCGCTACGGCTAAACCTTTGTGCGATGCTGTGGGAATTGAAATGCAACTGCGCGATGGATTGAAGGAAATTAAGTACGGCAAGTGGGAAGGCGAAACGGTTGAATTTGTTCGCGAAAAATATGCTGAAGATTACATTAATTGGTTGACAGAACCGGCTTGGAATCCACCGACTGAGGGGGAAACTTCTGTGCAAATTGCTAGCCGATCGTCCTTAGTGATTGCAGAAATTCAGGAAAAGTACAAGACTGGTAATGTTTTGGTGGTTTCCCACAAGGCGACTATTCGGATTATTCTGTGCAGTTTGTTGGGGATAGATTTGGGAAGTTATCGCCTTCGCATTGCGGCATTAGCAGCTTCTGTGAGTGTTGTCAAGTTTGATGTGCGCGGGCCAATGCTGGAGGTTTTGGGCGATCGATCTTACATGGATGAAACTCTCCGCAATTTGCCCGGTACTTGATAATTGGCGGTAAGGTGCGGGGGCGCACCCTACAATCTGAAACTAAAGTGCGCCCAAGTAAGACAATCCTAAAATTGTACCTGCTCCCAAAATATGACCGAAGCAGAGACTTCCGACAAGCGCACCCAAGCTCAAACCGCCCACCAGATTCGCTGAGGGCGCGGCTGGCCCTGTGTGAGGATTTTTGATGGTTAAGCTGCCGAAAGCAATGGCTGCAACATTGCAAATAATCATAATTAAACCGATTTCGGGGCTCCACTCTACGGTTCTGGCGCTAACGGTTAGTAAAATTGTTGGCAACATGGCGATCGCATCCTTAATTTTTAGTGCATCAAAATCTGATGATGAAGATATATCAAACAACAGCAACCCGTGGCTACATATTGAATTAATTTTTAATAATTTGACATATTCCTTAACAAAGTTATAATTAGTGAATAGTTAACAATTAATACGGGTAGCCAACAACCGAGTTATTTAGCAAAATACACGGGTTCAAACTAGCACAAAAGCTAAAAATCTGGTTTCTTAGATCGGAGTGCGTAAGCCCTGAATTACCAATTACCAATTACCATGAAAATCCTAGTTTTAAATGCAGGTTCTAGTAGTCACAAAAGCTGCTTGTACGAACTAAATGACCGACTTCCCGATCGCGCGCCGCAACCCCTCTGGGAAGCGCAAATAGACTGGACTCACCGCGAAACTGCCGGGGAGTTGCAAGTCAAAACTGCTGCGGGCAATACGCTTGCGGAAGAATTCGCTTCAAATTCTCGATCCGAGGCGATCGCTCGGACGCTGGAGACTCTGTGGCAGGGAAAAACTCAAGTTATGAATAGTTTAAAGGACATTGATATTGTCGGTCATCGCGTCGTTCACGGCGGGCGAAAATATCAGCAAAGCAAGCTGATTTCGCCGGAAGTAAAAGAGGAAATTTCTCGTTTATCTGAGTTTGCTCCCGTCCACAATCCGGTTAATTTGGAAGGCATCGAAGCAATTGAAAAAATACTGGGAAATGTGCCGCAAGTTGCTGTTTTTGATACAGCTTTTCACGCTCAATTGCCGCCCGCTGCGTTTGTTTATCCTGGCCCCTACGAATGGCTGGAAGAGGGGATTCGCCGCTACGGTTTTCACGGCATTAGCCATCAATATTGCACTCGCAGGGCTGCGGAAATTTTGAACCGCGATTCGGCGGATTTGCGGCTGATTAGCTGTCATTTGGGCAATGGATGCTCTCTGGCGGCGGTTCGCGGTGGTCGGAGTGTTGATACTACGATGGGTTTTACTCCTTTGGATGGTTTGATGATGGGAAGTCGATCGGGCGCGATCGATCCTGGTATCATAATTCATCTGTTAAGGCGATCGCACTTTACCGCTGAGGAACTAGATAATATTCTGAATCGGAATTCTGGTTTAAAAGGAATTTCCGGGGTTTCTAGCGATATGCGGCAAATTTTGGCAGCCATTAAAGATGGCAATTCTCGGGCTCAACTTGCTTTGGATATTTACGTGCACCGTTTGCGGGCTGGTATCGGGGCGATGTTGGCGAGTTTGGGCGGGTTGGATGCTTTGATTTTTACTGCGGGTGTTGGGGAAAATTCTGCTGTTGTGCGGGCTGCCGCCTGCGAAGCTTTTGGATTTATCGGGTTAAAATTGGATGGGGAGAAGAATTTGAATTCGCCGGTTGATGATGATGTGGCGGCGGTTGATTCTGCGGTGCGGGTTTTGGTGGTTCATACTCAGGAAGATTGGGAGATTGCGCGGGAATGTTGGGATATTTTTCGTAGATGATTCGGTTAAGCGATCGCTCTTTTAGGCTACTTGAATGCGAGCGACCTTTTTTCTGGTGGGTAATAAATACAAAAGGGCGATCGAGACTTGGATATCAACATCGAGAGCGAGGATTTCAGTCTTCAGTTGAAACCAATGCAGACTGACAGCGTTCCCAGTAAACTTTAGCCACGCGATCGCCCTGATTGTGACGCCAACACTCTTCAAAAAGCCGCGCCGCTTCAAATAACTTCCCTTCCGAGTAAAGTGCCCTAGCTTCTGCAAACAATTTCAGCGTAGCTAACTTGGCCTGTTTAATTTCTGGCGAATCTGCATCAAACACCTCATAAATCGTCACAGCTTCGGATTTTCCCTTGACTTTTACTGTATCGAGAGTGCGGATTGTGTACTGGGATAGATTTTTCAGGCGCGCATAAGTTGGCTGGGTGATTAACAGCGACACCCCATAATTTTTTGTCAAACTTTCCACACGAGAAGCTAAATTCACCGCATCACTGATTACCGTCCCGTCCATGCGATTTTGACCGCCCACCGTTCCCAGCATCAAAGTTCCAGTATTGATTCCAATCCCAATCTGAATCGGTGCATAGCCAGAATTAGCGCGATTTTGATTGTATTCAACCAGGCAGTGCAGCATAGCAATTCCGGCTTTCACCGCATTATCCGCATCGCCGCTAAACAGCGCCATAATCGCATCGCCAATATATTTATCAATAAACCCGTGATTTTGATTAATAACAGGTTCCATGCGAGAAAGATAGGAATTGATAAATCTGAAATTGTCATCGGGCGTCATGCTTTCCGAAAGCGTAGTGAAGTCGCGAATGTCGGAAAATAGCACCGACATTTCTAACTGCACTTGGTCGCCCAATTCCACATCAATAATGCTTGATTTCCCTAAAAACTGGAGAAATTGAGAGGGGACAAAACGCTCGTAAGCTTTGTTGAGTTGGAACAGTTCATTGGTAAATCTAAGGCGCTCTGTTTCGGCTTTTTTACGCTCTGTGATATCTTGAAAGGCTACCATTGCATAAGAAATGTTGTCCTTTTCATCATAAATTGGCGTACCCCAAGCCTCGATCGGAATAATCTTGTCGCCTTGGTGGATTTCCATATCCTCAGCGGTGACACTTTCTCCCTTCAACGCCCGAACAATTGGCAAATCAGCAGAGGGATATTCCTCATCCGTACCCGCTTTATAGTTTTGATAAACTTCTGCTATTTGCTCCGATCTAGCATCCGCTCTGACTCCTTTACCAAGTAACTCCTGTGCCACGCGATTTGTATAATAAGGTTTTCCGGAAGCATCCAAGATTCCTATACCAACTGGTATCGCTTCTAAGAATTGAGTAAGTTTTCTTTCATTCTCGCGTACTTCTGTATAAAGCTTAGAATTTTGAATCGAGATCGCCGCTTGTCCAGATAACACTTTTAATAGTTCTACTCTTTCTGGCGTAAAAGCTCCTGCCGTCAGATTATTTTCTAGGTAAACAATACTGACGATTTGAGCTTGGTTAATCAGCGGCACGCATAAAATTGATTTGGGCTGATTTTTTTGGATGTAGGGATCGTTAGTAAATTGTCCCGATCGCACAGCATCATCTAATACCACACTTTCTTGAGTGCGAGCCACATAATTAACAATCGAGGAGGAAATTTCTTGACAATTTTCAACGGAGATTGACTGCAACACAGTGACGAGATCGTCATCTATTCTCCCTTCAGCTTCAATTAATAGTTTTCCCTGGCTTGGCAAAATCAGAGAGCCTCGTTGTGCTCCCGCATTTTCCAGCAAAATTTTCATCAAGCTAGACAGTAACTTATCTAGCAATATTTCGCCAGAGATCGCCTGGGAAGCTTTCATTACTGTGGCGATATCTAGATAACTACCCGAACCCGTGGTGGTCACTGTTGCGGTAGCTTTAGTGTTTTTAGTTCCCTGTTGAGTTGTCGCCAATAATTGGGGATATCGCGTTTCTAAATCTTTTACCTTAGCAGTGGCTCCCCATTGGATATAACAATAATACGCCTCAATCATGTATATTTGAGCAAATTTTTCTTTACCCCATTCTAGGTAAAATTTGGCGGCTAGTTCATTAGCTAGTGCTTCTTCGTTGAGGAATTTATTTTCTTTGGCTCCAGCAATAGCGCGATCGTACATTTCAATCGCCTCTGCTTTATTGCCTAAAACTCTATATCGTTCGGCCTCAGCCAAATGCCATTTATGCAGATGATTCATGGGAGCATTTTGCGCCCACTGTTGCAGAGTCGTTTGATGGGCTTGGGCCTGAGTAAGAATTTCAGCTTGCTCGGTTTCTGGCTGTGTGGGGAAGAGTGCCAAGTACGTCAGGGCTGCATAAAAATGAAAAATGGGAACATAAATCGTTCCCGATAATGCCATCAAATACGGCTTGACTTGAGCAATGTGGTCTAGGGCAGTCGTGTAATTACTAAAGGAGTAAGCAAGCAGCAGTTTGTTGGTGTAGGCATTAGCGATGGGCGTGAATTCATTGTTCTGATGGTGCTTAGGGATCATCACCGTTTCATCGTAGGCAGTTCCGATCAAACAATCCGGTTGACTAACGGTTTCCCTCAAGTTCTTCATCGTCTGCTGCGTTATATTCAACAAACCCTGTGCAGAATATTGCTTCACCTGAACCAAGGCAGCGCTGTAATCTGCTATTTCGGTTTCCCAAGTATCTACTTCTACCCCACCGAAAAATTTGGCATAAAAGTAAGCATCTATGCTGTAGCCAGCGTATAGAAAGTCGCCAGTTTCCATGCCAGCCGTAAAGCCATATTTTAGTGTCGGTATCGTTTCCAAGAGAGATTCTTGGTGATGCTGAATAAAGCCCCCAAACAAAAGCAGAATTACAGACTTGAATTCCCGCACATTGAACCGCTCTAGTAAGTTCAGTGCCAATTTCCCAAAGTCATAGCCCGTTTTCGCCTCTCCCAAAAATGCACACAGCACCATACCATGAACTGCATACCCCACCGTCGATGCAGGTGCATTCCCAAATTGGAGCGATAAACTCACGATCGTAGAGCTAACTAGGGGCAGCAAAGTTGGCATTGCTTGAAAAATGGTTGCAAGCAACATTCCTAGCAGTTGCATAGCTGCCTGAGTTTGGAGATTAGTCATCACTGGCAGGTCAATCAATTCCCCAACTTTTCTTCCCTGAAGCTGGCTATTGACGGTTTGTAGCGCTTGGCTAATTTTGGCTTCGTCAGGTGTGGCGGGGAGTTCAACCCCTAATTGCCCCAATACATCTCTACCCACTGCGATCGCTTCCAACACCTTGCCCTGGACTGATCTGGCGGCGATTGAAATTTCGTAAATTTTAATTTTGTCTAAAATTGTCTGAGCTTTCTCCAACACCAGTGCTGCCATCTCTTCCATGCCATCAAAATCAGCATTCAAATAAGCTGTTTCGGCGGAGGCAACATAGAGATTCAGTGTCAATTCATACTGACTTTGCCAGCAGTTAGCTGTCAGTAATTCAATCCCTGTTTGCAGATAGACTCTTGCCGCAGCATAAGCTGTAGAATTTATGGCCTTGCGTCCTGCTTCTAAGTTGAGTTGGGCTAAGGCTTCTCGTTCGCTTAATTGATTGATTAACTCAATTCCTTGATTCAAATGCCCCACAATATCAAACAGTTTTTCCTCTATTTCGACCTCCGAGGAACTTTGTAGGAGCAATTGTCCAATTTTGAGATGAATGGCTTGTTTTTGGTCGTTGGGAATCAATGAATAAGCCGCTTGCTGGACGCGATCGTGCAGGAACTTATAAATGGGATTAGCAACAGAATGAGTAGGGGATTGAGCATCTGTTTGAATTAAATCATAGCCTTCTGTAATCAGTAAAACAAGTTCTTCTTGCAATGCTTTCCACAGGGTTGATGCCGTTTGTTCGGGTAGTTCTTCGTTGACTATTGCCAATGTCTCTAAATCAAACTGCGCCCCAATGCAGGCGGCAAGTTTGAGAACCTCCTGAGTTTCTTT
Organism: Lyngbya sp. CCAP 1446/10; assembly: GCF_026130175.1. Classification (GTDB taxonomy): domain Bacteria; phylum Cyanobacteriota; class Cyanobacteriia; order Cyanobacteriales; family Microcoleaceae; genus Microcoleus. The sequence continues at coordinate 25,969 of NZ_JAIGNI010000025.1, forward strand.
GGGCAACTTCTGTAATTGCGCCGCCATAAACTCCACCACATCCGAGGCATCGCCAAATGTAACTTGATTAATATCGCACTGCCACCCCCCTTTACTTCCCCCCTTACTAAGGGGGGACACAGGGGGGTGAAAGCTAATTTGACCATCTTCATACAACGAATTGAGGAATTGAGTAGAGAAAAAGGGATTACCTTGCGTTTTTTGATAAACCAATTCTGTCAAGGGTTGAGAAGAGGATAAATCACAAATCAGCGTATCTGCTACCAACTGATTCATATCTGCTAAACTCAACGGTTGCAGGGTAATAGTATTCACCACTGCCCCAGACTTGATAATTTCATCCACCGTCAACATAAACGGATGAGTAGGTGACACCTCATTATCCCGATAAGCACCCAACACCAACAGATGCCCCCTATCCTCCATCAACAGTTGTAATAACTTTAAAGATGCTGAATCCGCCCACTGCAAATCGTCCAAAAACATCACTAAGGGATATTCTGCTTGGGTAAATACTTGCACAAATTTCTGCATCAGCAGATTGAAGCGATTTTGGGCGGCACTCCCAGACAATTCTAGTGCAGGACTTTGAGCACCAATGATGCGTTCTAACTCAGGAATTACCTCAATCAGCAATTGCCCACTCTCGCCAACTGCTGTCAGAATCAGGGTTTTCCAGGTTTGTAATTGAGCATCACTTTCTGATAATAATTGCCCCATTAATTCCCGAAATGCTTGCACAAATGCACTGAAAGGAATATTGCGCTGAAATTGGTCGTATTTGCCTTTAATAAAATAGCCACGCTGTCGGGCGATCGGCTTGTGGACTTCGTTCACTATGGCGGTTTTACCAATGCCAGATAAGCCCGCTAGCAGCATCATTTCGGCGCTACCTGTACTGACTCGTTCAAATGCAGCTAATAGATTAAAAACTTCAGTTTCTCTACCGTATAACTTTTCGGGAATCAGGAAACGGTCTGTAATATCCCGCGTTCCCAAGTCAAATTCTTCTATGCTATCCGTTGCTTGTAATTGAACCAGACACTTCTCTAAATCCTGCTTGATTCCCCAGGCAGTTTGATAGCGGTTTTCGGCATTCTTCGCCATCAATTTACTGACAATTTGAGAGACAATTACGGGAATTTGTGGCTCTATTTCGTGGGGAGGAACTGGTTGTCTAGCAATATGGCAATGAACTATCTCTAAAGCATCTTCTGTCTCAAAAGGCAGTTTTCCTGTGAGTAATTCATAAAAAGTAACGCCGAGGGAGTAAAAATCAGTACGGTAATCGAGAGTACGATTCATCCTACCAGTTTGTTCTGGCGATATGTAAGCAAGGGTTCCTTCAAGAACGCCGGGGTTTTTCAGTATCGGTGTTTCTCGGCTTAGCTGAGTGGAAATGCCAAAATCAATAATTTTTAATTGTTCCGTTTCCGGCTTGTAAACAATATTAGAAGGGTTAATATCTTTGTGGATGATGTTGGCGCGGTGAATTTGCCCTAATGCTTCCGTGGTGGCGATCGCAATTTGCAAAAATTTATCCAGAGTCAACTTTCGCTGCTGCATCCAAATTGTCAAGGATTCGCCACCAAAGTCCTCTACAAACATCACGAGGCTGTTTTGGTATTTTTGCAAGTCATAAACCTGCACAATTCCCGCCTCTTTTAGCTCTTGGGTGATGCGGTATTCGGTGCGGTAGCGCACCAATTCTTGAGGTGTGGGGTAGCTTTCTTTGAGCAGTTTGAGGATAATCGGCTGGTTATCGGCTTCCCGAATGGCCCGGTAAACCAGAGAGTTGGCACTTTCGTAAAGCAGCGTCTGGGCGGCAACGCCTGGAATGGAGAGCATATTGATTTTTCTGCTAAAAATTAACGCTAAGTCAAAACGCACCAGCTTTGTGTATAGAATAGCACGTTAGACAGGAAAAAATAAGGTTTGTTAACAAATGTTTAGTTTTTCGGGTAGCAGGCTGCAAATACTTTCTGGTAGCCCGGATTGCGATCGCCTAGTGCATAGGATGCCTCAACAGTCGATCGCACTTTTGCTGTGATTTTCAGGTATAGCAACCGCTTAATTTAAATTGTGTAGCCTGTCTTTAATTTTTGTGCGAGTCATCAATGCAGACTCAGATCGTTCCCAGTACATTTTAGCCACGCGATCGCCCCCCCAACACTCCCACCTGTTGCTGGCGAACATACCTACCAGCCCAAATTTCAATAACTATTAAGAAACATCACATTTATTACCAGTTTTTAGACAGGTGACTTATAGTTGAATACAATTGACTTAAGGTTTTTTGATAAACTTCATCTTACGATTTTATAGGCAATACAAGCCTTTTTTGCAATTCAGATTATTCTTCGGTCAACCGTATTGACTTATACTTTATAGTTTCCCTAACTAAAACTGTAATATGAATTTAACAAATTCTCGCTATCAGCAATTAGCGCCATATTTAATATTTCTATTTCTTGTCACTTTCTTTTTTGCGATCGCCTCAGTATTTCCTTACCGAATAGAATTCGATCCCCTCCCTCAAATCAAAGGAATTAACCAGTGGTTGAGCGGAGGATCTAGTTTAATCAACTCAGTTGTTACCGTAAATCCCAAAGATATATCCCAAGATATACAAACCTGGATAGTCTGGCACGCTCCAGGCGTTACCTTCGCATTTTTACCTTTAATCGCCCTCGGATTGCCTTTAGGAATTGCAGTCAGAACAACCGCATACTTGTTGTTTGTTTCAGGCAGCTTGGGGTGGATAAAGGTAATAGATACTCTCACCTCTGACCAGAAAATCAAAATAATTATAGCTGTCCTGTTATCTATCTATTATATAGAAATTGGCTCATTATTGGTTTGTACAGCAGGAGATGTGATTCCTTGGGCAGTCATGCCTTGGGTATTACTGTACGCAATGTATCTGTGCTCAATTTTAGACTCAGGTAATAAATTTGACAGTCGCTTTTTAGTTCATGCAGCTCTACTAGGTCTACTTTTAGGAGGAATTTACTGGTTAAAATACTCTGCTTTTTTAGTTTCTCTAGGAATTCTTGCATATCTAGCTGTATTTTTATGGTTTTTCAGCAAACAATATACCTTTAAAAACCGTTTTATCCTGTTAGCAGTTTGTACGATATTCACCCTTTTGCCAGTAATTGGTCTGAGTGCTATTCACCATTCACTTTCTGGAGTCAATAGTGCTGTAGACCAATTTGAAGCTGCTATTCCTGTGGCATCGCCTTCTACAAGAGGAATGCGTTTTTTATTGAGTTTAATAGCAGCTCCAGGTTTAGGTCTATTCAATTCAGAAATTTTTACTCAAGGCAGGCTGTTGACCTCTACAAGCATAATTGTTAAACAGTTATTTGGTTTAGATATTTCAGGAAAAACAGAAACCTTTAAAATATTTGTAGGTCTAGCAGGAACCTTAGCAGCTTTTTGGTTTGTTGCAGACTGCGCTCGAAAAAATATATACAATAAAAAACTTATTATTCTTTGGGGCTGCCTTTCCGCGATTCCTTTTATATTCATTGCATATATATCTTATAAAACTGGAATCAATCTATTAATGGCAGGCATCGGTCGTTATAGTAATCCTTTCTTTATACTTACTGTCTTTTTTGTTATTTCTTCCTACCTTTACTGGATTTCCAATCGGGAAAAATCTATCCTTTCAAAAATTATATTGTCTATTTTATTGGTATTCTTTGTATTGCTGCCCCCGCTCAATTATATAGGTGATTGGGCTGAGGCTATAATGTTGCGGAAAAATTACGTAACAACAGAGAATTTTATCTATGTCGATATCTTGTCAAAAATAAATGTTAAATCGGTAGTTAGTCAGATAAATTCTGCTGTTAAATCACCTAAAGATGTTGTAGTTTTAACTAAAGATACCGATGAATTGCGTTTTGCTTCGTGGCTGGAAATGAGACACAGAATCCTCACACTCCCAATAGTTGACAGTGAAGAAGCTCAGATGAAAATTACAACAGCACAAGATTTGAGAGTCATACTTGTTGTATCTAAGGCTTTGGAGCAAAATGAAAATCAACTGGCGCTAGTCAAGCAGAGATTTGCCCAATCAACTGGATGGACTCGGCTGCCAGAAAATCCAGATGCTGAGGTTTCTATTTGGTTTTCTGATTTGAAGGCTTGACAATATATAGCCTTTCTCAGATAAATGAGGTATGTGTGCTAATGGGTAATGGGTAATGAATAATTGGCACGGCACCAGCTTTTAAGCCGCGAGCTTTGCGGTTATTGTCAATTACCTTTTTCTTTCATTACCGATTACCAATCACCAAGGACTTCCAATCATCACAAAAGACGACCAATAATAAGGATGCGACAACTTCAAATCAGCAAATCCCTGCAAAGATTGCGGCAACTCCACTCCTTCACCCCGACTCGAACCCCGCAACTTCCCGCCCTCCAAACGCACATCACCCCGCAACATCGCAATTTGCGCTTCTCGCAGCGCCGCCGCCTTAATTGGCGCAGTCTTCAAATGCTGGTAAAACTCATTCATCAATCCCAAAGTACCCTCATCCGAAACATACCACAAACTCCCCAAAGCCGTTTGCACCCCAGCTTGCAGCGCCAATCCCCCAAAACCCAACTCCGCACTTTCATCACCCACCGCAGTCCGACAAGCACTTAAAACTAATAGATTCACCTGCGGATTATTCAAGCTCAAATCAGGCAATTGATTCAGTCGCAGCCGGCTATCCCACAACTGAATAAAAGAATTACTCGGTGCACCCGGACGAAATTCGCCGTGAGTAGCTAAGTGAATAATCCCAAAAGGCCGGCTTTGATGCTGTCGTTTCAAATTCTCCAAAGTGAAACCCTCATTCAAAAAACTAACTCCCGGCCACTCACGCGAAATAGCTGCTATTTCCGCAGGAACCGCAGGTAGAGGATTCAACTCCGAAAATTCCGACGCGCCCATTGCTAAAACTTCAGAATTTCTGATATCCACGTAGCGAATATCTGTTAAGTTAATACTCGGCATCAGGCTGAGACTGTACTTTTCCACCAAAAATTGCTTTCCGTCGTGCAAAGCAGCAAAGGGCATTCCTCTCAAACCCCGATCGACCACAAAGGAAATAGTATCCGTTTCGCACTTTTTCAAATCCTCGTCCAAAGGCGCAATCATCCACTTATAAAGCTGTTGGGCAGATGGCAGATAACTCGTAGTAGCCCGCACCCCTGGCTTAGTAATCTCACTTCTGAACGCAGTTACAACTTTCAGCAGTTCTTCCCGGTTTGCTTCCGACACCGTTTTGTGAACCACTCCACCGCAAGAATTTACTAACACTAAATCTAATTTTTCCGATCGCGAAAACAGATAAATCAAGCTTGGTTTCGTGCCCGTTTGTGCACCCACAGATGCTAACTTTTTCTTGATTTCGTCTGGGGAGAGCAAATCGTCGGTGGTGTTAATGCCGAAATATTCTCGGAATTCTTGGCTAAAAGATTTGTCCAGCAGAGACAAAGCTGCCGATATTTGACCGACATCCAAATTCCTGCCGATTTCACTGCGAAATGCTGACTGAATAACTGAATCTCTGAGATTGGAACCGATTAAATTTCTCAGTCCTCTCAGAGATGGGATTTTTTCCGGCGCCATCGTTTCTCCGGGTTTTCCTAGATCTCGCGATAGACTATTTTGGTTCCGTTGCTGTTGGGGGTTAAGGGGTTCGTTTGGTTGGGGAAAAACCCGGTTTCTATCTGATGGAAATCTACCGCTTGGAGTTATTCCCGGTGGAGTTATTCCCGGTGGAGTTATTCCCGGTGGAGTTATTCCCGGTGGAGTTATTCCCGGTGGAGTTATTCCGGGTTGAGTTATTCCGGGTTGAGTTATTCCGGGTTGAGTTATTCCGGGTTGAGTTATTCCGGGTTGAGTTATTCCGGGTTGAGTTATTCCGGGTTGAGTTATTCCGGGTTGAGTTATTCCGGGTTGATTTGTAGTGACGATCGCACTACTACCTTGAGTGTAAGAATTGATGAAAGATTGTCCCTGAGTAATTGTACCCGAAGTATTGCTGGCGATCGCCCCAGCAGTCCCGTTAACCGTCGCATCTCCCACCGCAAAAGGTATCCGCGGATTGACATCCCCGCCGCCGTGGGCGATCCTGACTGTACCCGGTTGATCGCCACCAAGCGTTGAGACACTCACAGTGCGGTTTTGGTCAAAAGTACCAGTCACTCGCACCAAACCCGGAGTTGCGATATCAACTTTAGCGCCCGGAGCATAGACCGATACAATGCTAATATCATTTTGAGCGTTAATATTGACTGCAGGATTGCGGCCGCGCCCCGAAAGATTAACATCTATTTCCCCAGTTCCGATCTGCCCTCCCGCTAAAATATCCACAATTGATGAAGCACTAATATTGCCAGTGCTGACATTTCCCCTGCTGCTAACTAAATCAACTATAACTCCCTGCAAATTTCCAGAATTCACATTTTGAGCGGCTTCCAAATTGATATTTCCTCCAGCGTTAACATCCCCAATTCTCACATTCCCACGGCTGCTAACATCAACCGCAAATCCCCTCAAATTTCCAGCATTGACATCGCCAGATCCTGTCAAAGTCACACCGTTAGCTGCAGTAACATTTGCAGTCTGAATGCTTCCAGCATTACTATTAACTGAAACATTACTTCCCTGTAAAATTCCTGAATTTATATTGCCCAAAGCTGTCAAATTCACATTGCTGGTGGCGGCGGCACTGGTAACTCCAATCGTCCCCGCACTGCTGTTAATATTAACTCCCAAACCCCGCAAATCCCCTGAATTCACATTTCCCGCACTTCTTACATTGATATTTCCAGTTGACACAGTATTGCCGATCGCAATATTTCCCCCATCACTATTAACATCAACTGCCGCCCCCTGCAAATTCCCAGTATTTAAGTCGCTAGAAGCTCTCAAAGCAATGCTGGCGGCGGCAGCATCAATCGATGCCACGTTAATATTAGTTTGCGCGTCCAAATTGACTGTGGGAATCGCAGGATTAACTGGATTTGCCGCAGTCGGATTAACGGTTATTAGCGCTGTGCTAATTTCCTGTCCCGCGACAATTCTGACATCTCCCGTACTGGCGATCGTACCCGTAGCCACACTCGCGTTGCTGCTGCTAGCCCTGACACTAGCACCCGCGAGGTTCCCTACGGTTAAGTCGCCAGAAGCGGCCAAAGTGAGATTCTCGGTGGCTGTAACGTTGGCGCGTGTTCTATTGGGGACAATTGTATTCGGATCGGTCAACACTCCCAGAGCGCCGGAACTACTGGTAACATTAACTTGAGAACCCTGCAAATCCCCAAAATTCACATTGCCCAATGCTGTAATGTCGATCGCCCCAGAATTCCCAGTGTCGATCCTATCCGTTACTATATTACCCCCAATCGAAGTCAGAGTAATATTGCCGTTGATATCAGCAGGACGGATCTCATTTGTCAAGATAATATTGCTGACAGCTTCAATATTAATCGTCGAACTAGACGTTAATCTGCCCCCAACTATCACAGCCCCGGCAGTGCTTTCTAGATTAATTCTACCGCCATTAATATCTCTAGTTGCCACATCTCCCGCTGCTGACAAAATCACCGGCCCGCCCGCAAAAATATTTTCAACAGAAATCAAATTTCTGGGAAAAATCGATACCGAACTAAAAGCTGCATCGTCCGCCAAACTATTAGGAGAAATATTAAGCGGATTTGCCAGATTTGCGACTCCCGCCCGCAGAATTAAGGCCGGACTGCTGGTTAAAATACGAATATCCGGATCGGAACTCGCATTTTCATTACCCAATGCAATATCAGGCCCCGTAATTGTAATATCCTCAGCAACAATGCTTCCCCTCGCCTCCACTTTCAGCGAAACACCAGTATAATCTCCTAAGAAAACATCTCCTTCGGAACTGATAATCGGGTCAAATAAACTCACAAAATTTCCCGGCATTCCTGACAGATTGCGCACCAAAAAATTGCCCCTCGAAGCAAAGTGAGAATCCCCGGAAATAACGCCGTTGCTGATTAAACTCAAATTGCCGCCACTTTGGAATTGTGGCGGAAGAGACAAGCCGCCGGTGGCGTTTAAGGTGAGAATGTCGATCGCGCGATCGGCCCTAATCTCTAAATTCCCCCCAGCCCGCGCCAAAAACGGATTCTCAACGCGATCGCGAACCCGTACCGCATCCCCTGCCAGCAAGCTCAAATCCCCCGCAGTTTGCAACCTAGTCCCCGCTAACGTCAGATTTCCCGCAGCCGAAATAGTCGCACTTCCCGCATTCAATTGATCCAGCGCAGACGTATTCCCAGCAGCAATCGCCACATCCCCAGAATTCACCTGCAAACCAGAATCCACAAGCCGCACACTACCATCAGCAGCCACCGCAACACCAGTCGCCTGATTTTGCCCAGAACCTGTCAGTAACTGTGGCAAAGAAACAGGATTTAAACTTTGTGGAGAATTCCCCAAATTCCCGCCCGTTGCTATATCCAAACTCAACAAAAGTCCCGGTTGACTGATACGCAAAACATTCTCGCCCGGAACCGCAGCAACAGTAATTTGCCCTCCCGGTGCCGACAACTGCCCCGTACTAACAACCGTACCGCCGAACAAAGATAAATTATGGCCTGGAGTCACAGCCAAATTACCAGCATTAACAATACTTCCCGGTTGATTCCCACCAAAATAAAAAGTATTGGGCGCACCAACTAACGCGCTAAAATTATTTGTCCCCGCAGCATTAAACCAATTAGAACCAAAACCCACACCCGTCGCAGTAGTCGCAGTAAAAGCCCCCGGCACATTCAAACTCGCATTCGGGCCAAACATAATCCCCGCAGGATTAATCAGAAACAGATTAGAATTGCCGCCCGTGACATTAATCAAACCATTAATTAGCGAAGGGTTCCCGCCAGAAATACGAGCTAATATATTTTGAATAGCCGAATTAGTCAGAAAATTAGCAATTTGACCTTGATTTAAGCCGAATTGCCCAAAACTGTGAAAAAGATTCGCCCCGTCTCCCGACAAACTGCCGCCATTGATATCGTAGCGGTTGCCGGTGCGGGTGACAGCCGTGCCCGTACCGTCAGCAGCAGGCACAACTGTTTGCGCCTGGGCAAAAGTATTAAAAATTAACAAAGAAAACGGACAAATAAATAGCGCGACCTTTTTAATCTTTAAGTTGACGTTTTTCATGGCAGCAAATAAAACGATCGCAATTTCCTTAATTATCGCACCAGTAAACTGAATAATCGTAAATAACCAATTAACTCACTCATGACAACTCCCACCATCAAAAGCTTGTACACAGACGGCGCTTGTTCCGGCAACCCAGGCCCCGGCGGCTGGGGTTCAGTAGTTTGTTTCGCCGACGGCAACTGTCACGAACTCGGAGGTGCAGACCCTCAAACCACCAACAACCGCATGGAAATGCAGGCTGCCGTCGCTGCATTAGAATTTTTTGCCAATTCCGGTCAAACCGAACCAGTCACCCTTTACACGGACAGCGAATACGTGAAAAACGGCATCACCAAATGGATTCAAGGCTGGAAAAACAAAGGCTGGAAAACCTCGACGGGCAAAGATGTCGTCAACCAAGACCTCTGGCATCTGCTAGACAAGCTGAATTCCCGGCAAGTCAACTGGGAACACGTCCGTGGCCACTCCGGCGACTTCTACAACGACAGGTGCGACGAAATCGCCCGCAACTTCTCCCACAATCTCACTCCCGAACTGCAACAGCATCCACCAACAGCAGACGAGGCTGGGGCGAGCACGGGGGCATCGCCCCTACGCTTTGAAAACCCAATTGTTTTGGAAGAAACGGACGCAACTGGTAACAAAACGATAGAATCCTATGTCATAACTTCTGACCTTCCGATCTCCAACTCTACCATGATGGATTCAACTGCCGATACCCTGGAGAACTTGCCCCGCGAGGTAAGGGTTCAGGAACTCCGCAATCTGATCGAAACTTTGCACATCGCCGATGAAGTGGCCACCAAAGGCTACTTGATTACCAGTTCTGAACTGGCTGATTTGATGGATGTAAATGCCAGCGCTGTCACCAGCCGCGGAGACAATTGGGTGTGGCGCAACTGGGTAGTTTCTCGCGTCCGCCGCGAGGGGAACCAAATTCTCTGGCAATTAGAGAGAATCGATCACGTAAGTACAACAGATTAGTCATCAGTCATCAGCCATTAGTCAGATTCTGACAAGTGCCTTTTGGCTGCTGCGATATCTAGGGCTAATTCGCAGAACTATAACGGTAGGTGCGCGTCGCGTGCCTACCGTTTCAACACATTAAAAATAATTTTACCTATAATTAAGAAGAACAAACAAATCCCGAACAAACCGTGAAAAACAATAGTTCGATAGGTTTAATGAACTGGCTGCAACCCAAACAAGAAACCGTTTTGCTGTGCGACTCAATTGCAGCAGCTTCTGACATGGCATTTATGCTCAAGGGTGAGTGGGATGGCTGCAATAGTTTGGTTCTCCCTAAATCCGACAAGGTAGCAATTGAAGCAGCCGCTAGTTTGCTGGAGACTTCGTGGTGCTACCAAAATGCTTCCGAAACAGTTTTAATTCGCTTGGCAGCGGACGAATTGCTGCGCCGTTATTCCCTGGGAGACAGATTTTTTATTAATGCCAATTTGAGATGCGCTCAATTGGACCAAGTTTGCTTGGAAAAGATTGATTTGAGTTATGCTAAATTGAATTTAGCTGACCTGTGTGGCACTAATTTATGCCAAGCCAATTTAACATCAGCCGAGATGCCAGGAGCAAATTTGAGTGGCAGTAATTTGAGTGGAGCGCAACTTGTTAGGGCCAATTTAGTTGGAGCTAATTTATCAGATGCTAATCTCCGAGGCGCAAATTTGAGTTATGCAGATTTAAGCAATGCTAACTTGAAAAATGCAGATTTAAGAGGTGCAAATTTAGGAAGATGTGACTTAAGAAAAACTTGCTTAAATGAGGCGATAGTTGACTAAAATAGGGGGCGGGGGGAGAGCAGATTATTTATGCCCCGCGTGCCAATTATGATTCATATTTGCGATCGCGCCACCTGTAGGTAGGTAGTTGCGATGTAGCGCTATTTTCTATAGAAAAGAGCGAAGACAGCGCAACAACATACCTTGAATGTGACAGCAACCGCCACTCAAGGTATTTTCTATAAATAACCTCCAGATCGAGAGGACGCTCACCCTCGAGCGAAAACGGTTTGAGGCTCGTACTATACTAACTGTCAACAATCAACTGTCAACTGTCAACTGTCAACTGTCAACAATCAACCGTCAACTGCTATAAAATGATCTATGAAACTGCCCTCAGCCAGTTCTGGCAGCAATTAGGAGAGATATTGTTCGGTACTGCACAAAAGAGCGATCGAGCCGTTTCCGACAAATTGAGTAACTACGAACGCTACCAGCAAGCGGCTTTCAATCGACCAGAGTTTTATCCGATCGATCAATCTGTGTCGCCCGAATATTACCGCCCCATTGCGCCTTGGATGGGGCGATTAATTTTGCCTGCCAAAGAGCAACGGCAAACGATTCAAGGCGCGTTGTTTGAAATTCATCACGCGCCTGGCGAATTTCAGCATTTTGTGGGACAAGTTGCGATCCTGCGCTTTAGTGATGATCGCCTGGTGCAGGCCTACGTTCGGGCCGTGACGAAAGACGTGCATTTCAGTCCTCAAGCTGAACGCAGCCAACAAAAAGGCATAGTTCACCCAACAAGGCTCAATCACTGGCGACAAGTTAATCCCCTAGAGTCGATCGCAGGTTCGCATCCTCACGATGATGTAATTGTGATGCTGCAAGAACCCGTGGGTGTGGAACAATTTGCACAAAATAACATTCTGACCATTGCTCGCGAACCAGTGCAAATTACCGGACGTTATTACGGGTTAGTGAAATTTGTGCGATCGCTTCAGCCGAATGGTGATTTGTTTGAGGTAATTCACTTCGATCGCGCCTCGCGACAATTTGCGGGATCTGAAGAAGTCGTTAGCTTGCCTCCAGTAATTCCCAATAGTAATCAGACTGCTTCCTCCACCAGCAAAAACATTGACAAATCGCCCCTAAATGAAACTGGATGGTATATTTACGGTGCGCCGGATCGATCGGGGCGATTTGTCGTGCAGGCGATCGCGCCTCGGAGTCTGTTGCAGGTTGAAGCTGACCGACAGATTGCAGGCAAAACCTCAGTTAAACACTACCTCAAACACGAGACTTGGAGCAATCTGGTAGCTCAGAAGGGAAAAACCAGTAAGGCATTGTTTCGTTTCAAATCAAATCGAAACCCAGCCAATTGGTACGAAGGAAAACGAGCCTTACTGATTCACATCTATGGTGGGATTGGAGGCAAAAAAGCAGAACCAGCTACCAAAACTCCGCTCTACTTCGGGCATTTTGCTTACGGACTCGCGACAGTCGTGCGAGAACCGCTGGCGAATGAACTGCGGTTTGACATTGTTTATCACCAAATCTACACGCACAACAAGGAGGGGCTGATTGCTGGGAGTTTGCATTGGTCGCGCTACATGGGCGACAGACAGTTGGGCTGGTTGGGTTTGCGCCCGGTTTGCGATACGATAATCGAATTCGATGCTTTCACGAGCGAGTATGAAACCCAGAACGGCCCGAAGCGATCGCCACTCGACCGATTGATTTACCAGCTAGAAATCATGGCGGCTCGTTACCGGATTGGCGATGGCACCGGAGGGACGTTTGTTGGGCCTGACTACAATTGCACTCAAGACTCCAATCAAGCTTTGTATGCAGCAATGCGGCAAATTGCTCGATCGCTTCTGTCTCTCCCAAATATCGAAGCATCGAAACAACAACACCCCGAAGAATTAGATAAATTAGATCAGTTAGAACAGTTGAGCAAGGAGTTAAAACGGCTGCTGTTGCCCTGTGGAACCGCACGCGCCGACTGGAAGAATCAAGATGAAGTTTTGGGCAGCACTTTAGAAGATCGTCCGCTGCAAAAGATTCGCCGAAGCCTGCTGAGTTGGCGCACAATTCTACCGCGTCTGACAAGCGATGAAGTGACTCAAGCCTTTCTCGAACAGGGTGGGGAAGCCTGGGTGTTGCGAACAAATCAGGTAGGAGGTTTTAATCGAGAGATTGAACCTGTGGCGCCGATGACTTTGTAGCCCACTTTCCACAGCCCACCTGCACCCATATATGAATGTTGGGTGCGGAATATGAAGTCAAAATTGTTGAAGAACAAAACATTGTTGTGTCCTTGTAGAAGTCGAGGTATTTTATGCACCTTACAACTGTCGCCGGCCCAGCGGGGCGACTCAATCTCACCGACACGGGCGCAGTAAGCGGCGCAGAACCACAAGCCATCCCCGTCCTGTTAGTACATGGTATGGCCTACGACATCGGAGTTTGGGACGAGACGATCGCACTTTTGCGAGCAAATCTCGGTCAAAACCAGCGCATTGTGGCGATCGACCTCCGGGGCCACGGCGCATCCGAACCGCCCGCAGATGGCGATTACAGCCCCGATAGCTGCGCCGCCGACATCATCGCCGTCCTCGACGCGCTGAATATCCCGCAAGTAGCCCTTATCGGGCACAGCTTCGGCGCCCTCGTCGTTCTCGCCACCGCCGACTGCGCGCCAACGCGCATCACCCGCGTCATCCTAGCCGATCCCCCCGGTGACTTTAACTACCTCCCACCATCCGTATACCAAGAACAGATGGTTCCCTTCCTCGCAGCGCTAGCGGGCGATGACTACCGCGCTGCGGCAGAGGAAAAGTTCGTCCAAGCCCTCGAAGGCGGTACTTCTGCGACGCGGGAAACTACGATCGCACGCCTTAACGCCACACCGCGCGATCGTCTAGTCGGTATGTACAAAGGTATGTTTGCTTACGATGCTGTCGGTGCGATCGATCGCATCCTTGCAACTCCGGGCGCGCGAATCGCAGCAGTGCTCGCACCGTCCAACTCCTGGCCCTTCAGCCTCCACCTACTCCGCCCCAAAATTGCCACCACCGTCATACCCGAAACCAGCCACTGGTTGCAGCTTGATGCGCCGGTTCCCTTCGCCGAAGCGGTGACAAATCAGTTGACAGTTGGCAGTTGACAGTTGGCAATTTTCATTGTCCACTGTCAGTAGTTAACCGAAAAATCAAGAAAAATTATGCCCCATTCTTTAATACTTCGCAGCTTTGTTGTTTTGACCAGTATTGCAGTTGCTTCTTTAACCACTTATCGAACAACCTCTGTGGCACAATCACCTCAAACAGCCGAATTCTATTTTATGGTTAATGACAAAGTAAAACCAGACCCGCGTGTGATTAAAATTAGCAGACATCCCTGTGGAAAGGCTGCACTTGCCCGCGTAACTTCTCTGCCAGATGTTGATACAAAAGGTTATTTAAGTTCGGACAAAGTGGTAGAAGTCGATCCTAGAAATAACAGAATCCAGCGATGGGCTAAACCAGTCGATTCTGCGATCGTTGCGATTGATGGCGATCGCATTCTAGTCGATGCTGATAAGAAGCTCTACTGGATTAAACCCTCGGGCAATTTCCAGCTTCAGCCCAATCAAATTGCAGCTAAAGAACCCATATTTGAAAGCCGCGTCAAAGACCATCCAGAGTTCAAAAATTCCGGCTATGCGGGTTTGTGGCGCTTTCAAGACCTAAAAACTGGAAAAACCAGAAAAATTATCTACGAAGCCAACTGTACTTAAAATAAGTCAATGCCAAAAGCACGACAGCAATCATCTAATAAAGTATCAAGTTCTCGAACAACTTTCCAGGGATTTCGACCTTTGAAAACAGCAGCGATCGCAGCTTCATAGGGATTTCTGCCAGTTTTTTTGACAGTCGCGATCGCCTCTTGGTTAGAAAATCCCCGCCCGCTAACCAACCAAGCAGCCAAAACCTGTCCTGTACGCCCGATTCCACCGCCACAGTGAACTACCACCCGATCGCCCGATCGATTTGCAGATGCCAAAAATGGTAAAATGCGATCGATTAAAATTTCGCGACTGGCCAATTCAAAATCGGCGATCGGAGCCCAGCAAACGCGATCGCACCCAAAAACATTTCGATAGCTTCCCAGCAAGTCAGAATAGCCCATCAGTTGCGTATCGGGAAGCAAGCAACAAACTCGATCGATCTTCTGTCGCCGCATAAAATCAATCCAGCCAGCAACTTCGCGATCGCCGTATCCCGGTTTTGCCGCACCAAACACAACTAATTCATCCTCCGCTGCCGCAGCAAATTTGTACATCAGCCCTCAATTTAAATCCTAAAATAACTTAGATATTCTTAGTTTTAATGTGTCATTTTTTACCTGATTCTTTTTTTGCGTTTTTACTAGCCTTTTCATTATAGCCATTTTTTCATAGATTTGCATTTATTGAAATGTACCCATACCCATTGGGTACTATTTTGTTATTTAAAATTACAGTATAAGTGACTGAATCGTTAAATACGACAATCTTTGTAAAAACCAAAAACTTTGCGGGATATACTTTTCAGACGTAACGCTTCAGTAATTAGTGCAGCAAAACTTAAGTGGCTAGCTTAACTGTCTAACTGTCCTGGACGTTCACCATAAATCAGGACAAAGTTGATATATCAAGTGCAGCGTTAGATTTCAAAAAATCAGGAAATCAACCTCATACTGTTTCAGTATTGCAGTATTTCCTATTGTTCCAATTTACATTTCACTCAAATTCACAGCAAAGTTTTGAGTGCAACACCTATCGCCGCACCTGGTATCTGCAAATTGCTACTCTAATTCACAAATTGCAGATAAGTTATTAACGGATCGTGGCGCTTGCTATCGCCCGATACAGTTCAGACAAATTGATCATTGTTTTTGGAGAAATTTAAGATGGCTAACATTCCAGGTACTCCTAATAACGACTTACTAAATGGCACCCCTGACAATGATAGCCTCACAGGGTTGGCAGGCGACGACACACTCTACGGTAAAGCCGGAGACGATGAGCTTGATGGTGGTTCTGGTGCAGACAAAATGTATGGTGGTAGCGGTAATGATGCCTACTTTGTAGATAATATTGCTGACGTAGTTGTGGAGAATACTGCCGAAGGTATCGATCGAGTAGAATCCACTGTAAGCTACACTTTGGGAGCAAACGTCGAAGACCTTTTTTTGAAAGGAACCGCTGCCATTGACGGCACGGGCAACAACGCCCATAATGCTATGGTAGGCAACGATGCCAACAACTCGATGTATGGTTTGGGCGATCGCGACTACTTATTTGGTGCAGGCGGTAACGACTTCCTAAATGGTGGCGATGGAGACGACCAAATCTATGGTGGTACCGGAGACGACCAACTCTATGGTGGTGCTGGTGCCGACGAAATGTTTGGTGGTACAGGTAATGACCAATTCCTGGTTGATAATGTTGGTGATTTAGTTACCGAGAAACCAGGTGAAGGTACTGATACCGTAGTCACTTCCACTATCAGCTATACCTTGGGTGCAAACGTCGAAAACCTGACTTTGAGTGATACTGCTGATATCGATGGCACCGGTAACGACTTGAATAATTATATTCTGGGTAACGCCGGCAAGAACTTCATCAAAGGTGAAAGTGGAGACGATCTAATCAATGGTAGAGGTGGCAAAGATATCATTCTTGGTGGTGATGGATATGACACGCTTTTAGGTGATAGTGGAAATGACAACCTACAAGGCATGAAGGGTAACGATATCCTCTACGGTAACGATGATAATGACCAACTTTCCGGTGGTGGTGGTAACGACATCCTCTATGGCGGTAATGGTAATGATGTCTTAGTTGGTGGTGGCGATCTCGATCCTGCCGGCAATAACATTCTTTGGGGCGGTGCAGGCGCAGATGGATTCAGATTCTATTTTGTTCCCACAGGGATTGACACCATCAAAGACTTCCAGAAGAGTGAAGTTGACAAAATTGAAATTCACCGAAGTTTTGGCGCTACTTCTCTCGACCAATTCAGCTATAACAGCAATACTGGTGCTGTCTTGTTCGGCCAAGTTCAGTTTGCAACTCTTGAGAATAAGCCAGCAGGCTTTTCAGTACAACAGGATATTATTCTATTGCCATGAGGATGAATTGACTTTTATCTGAGTTCAACAGTGATATCAATTCCGGTTGCACTCCTTATGATATAGAGGACACGGCAGTGCCTTTTCCCCGCGTTCAATTGTAGGGAGACGGCACTGCCGTGTCGAAAGCTGTGGGTAATATATTAATTCCAGTGCAACCGGAATTGATATTATGTCAAGTCTGTTTAACTGAGATATTGTACCTTTCTGAATAACAGGCTTTCCGGCCTGTTCCACAAAGAATTAATTTTCTTGTGGGTTGGATTGAAGCATAAAATCTAACATTTATATGGCGTTGAGTTTCGTCCCTAAACCCAACCTACACAGGTTATTTTATCCGTGATGCTTAGCAATTACGGAGCCAACTCTGAGAGTACCCAATGGGTACTCTTTTCTGTTTTTAGATTACAGCATAAGTGACCGAATCGCTAAATACAACCGTTGATAAAAAAACTAAAAGGTTTTTCTGGCATAGCTTTCAAGCTTCATTTTTTGCTGGTTTTTGGCGGATGGCTTAAATGGCTAACTTAACTGTCTAACTGTCCTGGACGTTTGCTGTCAGTCAGGACAAAGTTGATATATCAGATGCAGCGTTAGATTTCAATTAATTAGGAAATTAATCCCATGCTGCTTAAACATCTAGGTTCTTAACTTTGAGAACTAGATAAAACAAGGAAACAAACTTCAAAATCAAGGAGAAACTTCGATGACTGATATTAGAGGTTCAATGTACGCCGACACTTTGAATGGTGGTGCCGACAAGGATACTATCTCTGGCGAAGCGGGCGACGACTTGATATTTGGCTGGGAGGGCAACGATAAGGGTTATGGGGGTCTTGGGAATGATACCTTGTACGGATACTCTGGCAATGACACCCTCTTAGGTGATGAGAATAATGACCAAATCTATGGCCAAGATGGCATGGATAGCATCTTGGGGGGTGAAGGTGATGATTACCTCAATGGTGGTGACATTTGGTGGCGACCTGGCAACGATTCTGCCGATATACTCAAGGGCGAGGGGGGCAACGATACCTTAGATGGTTGGTATGGCAACGATACCCTTTACGGTGGATATGGCAACGACGAATTGGCTGGCTCCTTTGGCAATGACTACCTCGACGGTGGTTATGGCAACGATAGGCTTGGTGGTGAGCCTGGTAACGACACGCTTATAGGGGGTCCTGGAGCAGATATGTTCATTTCTTACTCACCTTATGACGGCGTTGATGTAATCAGAGACTTTCACCCCTGGGAGGTTGATAAACTCAACATCTCCAAGAGTGGATATGGTGGAATATCCTCAACCGAGGGATTTAACTACAACCAGAGCACTGGCGCGTTGAACTTCTTTACTATTCCGGTTGCAAGGTTGCAGGTTGGTAGTGGATTTGTTCCCAATCGAGATATCACCTTGGTTGTTTAGGACTCCTCGTCCTTGCTAGGAGTTGTGGATCAACTTGATTTTTCATAGGCAAAACCTACGAAAAATCAAGCCCTGTTCAGGCTAATTTCCGATCGCCCCCAAGACCTCCAATATGGCTTCCTGAGCTTGTGTAATGCCCGTAACTCCGGTAATATTCATACCTTCATAGGGGCGATCGACTTTACGGTGAGGCCGGCAACGACATCTTAGATGGTTTGACTGGTAACGACTCGACTTTACCTATTTGTTTAACTCCAAAGGCTGTAATTATTTGACTTTCGATTGTTGTTAAACAATTCTATTTTCATCACTTCAATGACAACTTTTTATCAGGTAAGACATCATGGCTTTACAAACAGATCCATCCGAGCCGCGTCGCTTAATTGGCGACAATACATCCGAACAAGTTTTTTTGTCGATCGCAGATACCAATAATTTTCCTTTGGGAGTCTGGATGCTCGGAGGGGACGATACAGTCAACATTTCAGCAGCTAACAATTTGGTGTATGGCAATGAAGGAGAAGACGTTCTCAGGGGAAACTCGGGTAACGATTCCTTATTTGGAGGCAGGGGGAAAGACTTACTAGGTGGAGAGGCTGGAAATGACTATCTCAGCGGAGGGCAAGATGCAGATTTGATTTATGGGTTTGGGGGAAACGATATTTTATTGGGCGGTAGAGGCAATGATTTCTTAGTTAGCGGTAATGGGTATGACACTCTTATTGGGGGTGTGGGGCGAGATATTTTATTTGGATTTGATGACAATCTTTCTGGCCATAAAATCGGCAGCAACTTGTATGTTTTGCAAGCAGAACCCGGAGTTACAGATATCAATAATGCGGATCTGATTAGCCTTTTCAAGGTTGGTTTCGATCGAATTGGATTAGCAGGAGGTTTGACTGCTAGCGATGTAGTTTTGGAAAACCTGACAAATGTGACAATTGTATTGGGGTTTGACTGGCCACAAGTTTTAAAAGACCAAAATCTGACAGGTTTACTCAATCCTGACCCTATTGTAACGACAGGAACTCTCATCAAAATTAAAAATTCCGGCAATATATTAGGTTTTGTTGATGGTGTAACTTCGGCACAGCTTCAAGACAATATCATCTCGGTTCAAGGATTCTAATTGCCAATAACAAGATGGTACTCTTGACCGGACAGAATCACTTTGTCCGGTTGGATCGGTTGCGTCCTAATAATCTGGGCGAAGCATTAGGATACAAATCTAATTGAATTTATTTCACAAATAATCGCCCGAATGCTTCTCCCCTACAACTCTTAACTGTCAACTATCAACTGTAAACTGTAAACTGTTTGCCGATCGCCCCCAAGACCTCCAATGTGGCTTTCTGAGCTTGTGTAATGCCCGTAACTCCGGTAATATTTATACCTTCATAGGGGCGATCGGCTCTGAGAGTTCTCAAACAGTCACCGGTGTTGACATCCCAAAGCTTAATCGTCTCATCAGCACTGCTGCTTGCCAGAACGAAGTCGCGATTTTTTGCCTCATCCCAGACAACAGGACGCCAAGCAACTGACCAAACCTGACTGGCGTGGCCCTCTAGAATTTTCAAGCATTCTCCCGCGCCCACATCCCACAGTCGAATAGTTCGATCGTGCGAACAACTAGCCAGCATTTCACCGTCGGGACTCCACACCACCGCCCTTACCCTATTGCTGTGTCCCTGCAAAATTTTCAGACACTTACCAGTGTTGCTATCCCAAAGTCGGATGCTTCCATTGTGCGAACCACTAGCAAGGGTTTTGCCATCAGGACTCCAAGCTACAGATTCCACCCAGTTTTGATGTCCCTGCAAGATATTTAAGCATTCGCCGCTGCTGCTATCCCAGAGTCGAATAGTTCGATCGTTACCACCACTAGCAAGGGTTTTACCATCGGGACTCCAGGCTACAGTCCCAATCCAATGGCTATGTCCCTGCAAGATTTGCAGGCATTTCCCCTGTTGAATATCCCACAACCGAATGTTCAAGTCGCCCGCGGCACTCGCGAGAATTTGACTGTTGGGACTCCAAGCGACAGCCCATACCCAGGCTGCATGACCTTGCAGAGTTGTCAAGCATTCGCCGCTGCTGGGATGCCAAAGCCTGATATCGCAGTCATCCGAACCACTGGTGAGGATACTGCCATCGGGACTCCAAGCTAAACTCCAAATCCAATTGCGACGCCCCTGCAACATTTTCAAGCACAATCCTGTATCGGGATTCCACAACCGAATCCGACTATCGGCGCTGCTACTGGCAAGGGTGCGCCCATCGGGACTCCAAGCTGCCGCAAACATGGAATTGCTGTATCCCTGTAAGGTTTTGAAACTGCGGCAGTCACTCGATCGATCGCCGTATACTTCCCACAGTCGCACGGTTTGGTCGTGGGAACCGCTGGCGATCGTTTTCCCGTTGGCACTCCAAGCCACAGTCACAGACCAAATCGAGTTAGTGTGTCCCTCTAAGGTTTGCAAACATTGACCGATCGCTGTATCCCAGATTGTGATGTTATCGCCTCCACTAGCACTGGCCAGCATTTTGCTATCGGGACTCCAAGCGACTGAGAATACACCAGAATCATATTTTTGTATGGTTTGGAGACATTCACCGCGATCGGCATCCCAAATCTTCACGCTGCGATCTTCACTGCCTGTGGCTAGTAGTTTTCCATCGGAAGTCCAAGCAATAGACCAAATTCCGTGGGTATGTCCAGATAAGATGTTGAGGCACTCACCGCTTTGGATATCCCAGAGTCGAACGGTTCGATCCCAGGAGGAACTGGCTAGGATTTGACCGTCAGGACTCCAAGCAACACAGGAAATCCGATGGCTATGTCCCTGGAAGATTTTGACACATTCTTCGGTACGAGTATCCCAGAGTCGAATTTCGCGATCGTCCCCACTAGCAAGGAGATGTCCGTTGGGCCACCATGCCAATGTTCTGACAGTAGCCTGATGTCCTTGCAAAATTGCCAAACAATTGCCAGATTCAATATCCCAAAGCCTGATGCTGCGATCTTCACCCCCACTGGCTAGGATTTGACCGTCTGGACTCCACGCAACCGCCCAAACCCAACCAAAATGCTCTCTAAATATCCCTCTCGGTTGTCCGTCAGCAACCTGCCAAACTGACACTGTATTGTTGCTATCTCCGATCGCCAGTAGTTGACTGTCCGGGCTGAAAGCAACTCTTAAAATGCTGCCAAACGGTTGAGTAAACCGGGATTTGGACAGGTCAGAATGGGCGAAATTAACTCGATGGAGATTCGCATCCTGAAAATCTGCTTGCCAAATACTGAGATAGGAAAAATCGCAATCGCTCAAGTCAACTTCCAGATAGCGC
The DNA here is from genome assembly GCF_026130175.1 of Lyngbya sp. CCAP 1446/10. Classification (GTDB taxonomy): domain Bacteria; phylum Cyanobacteriota; class Cyanobacteriia; order Cyanobacteriales; family Microcoleaceae; genus Microcoleus. Next base: position 47,867 of record NZ_JAIGNI010000025.1, read on the forward strand.
AACAGATTGATCATGTTACCGCCCGCATATCCAGTTTGATTGGGACACTCGGTTTGCAGGCGATATAAGATTTGATGCAATTGATAAACAAGGTCTTTTTTTGAACCAAACTGGTTCAGCAACCGGGCGACTAGCGGCGTTACAATTACGCGAATTTGGCTGTCTCGAATATAGTCTTTGTCCTGTACTTTCATCAGGGCATAGGTTTGCAGCACGGAAGTTGGGGACAAGGGAGTAGAGGATAAGCTGTCTGCAATTTCATCACAAACTCGATCGATCAGCGTCTGCGTGATATATTCCATCACCACAGGCTGTAATGTAAACTGACCTGCGTTAGTTTCAATCAACGATCGCCATTTCAAATTTTGCAGGGCTTCCATCAACTGCGTTTGGGATATGCCAGCATTTAAATCTTCTCGAAGTTGGGCAAAAGAAACCCATTCACGATCGATCGCCAACCAGCACATGACGTGATTCTCTAAGCTGGAAAGACGACTGCATTGTTGTTGAATTAAATCTGAAACATCACCAAATACAGTAACGTTTTGTGCTAGGAAAAGAGCAATATTGCCGCTGAACAAATCTCGAATGGTGGTGGCAACGATTTTTAATGCTAGGGGATTGCATCGATAGCGATCGCACAAATCCTGTTTTTGACTCTCCGAGCCAGTTAATTCCGTCGCCTTAATCAATGCTTGGGAGGCTTCTGGAGAACCGCCCAAGGAAAAGCCCTGTACTGCCAAGTCGCCCGCTTCCGATTGAGCAAATTGATGGCATTTTTCGCGGGTGGTTAACACCAAACAGCTTTGATGGCGAGTTTCGGCCACCGCGCGCAACATTTCTCCGTAAGCTTCATAGCCGGGACGATATTGTCCACTCTGATTCCCAGGTTGTGACAGGCTTTCGGTATTATCGATCACCAGCAGACAGCGATGATTCTGTAGACACTGAATCAAGCTGCTAATTTCTGCTTTTGTATCCTGTTGTCCTGAGAGAAATGAGACTAATTCTGCTAAGAAAGTTTCCGGCGGCGGGGCATTGCGGAGACTTCGCCAAATGACGTAGGTAAATTGGTTTTGTAGCTGTTCTGCCAGTTTGACAGATAAAGCCGTTTTGCCGATGCCACCAATCCCAAAAATACACACCAACCGACAATTATCTTGCAGAATCCATTGGGTGAGGGTGGTAAGTTCTGCGGTACGCCCGTAAAAGCGGGAAACATCTATGGCTTCTCCCCAATTTTGGGCGATCGACTTTACGGGCTGCCTTTCTGCTGCTGTTGGCTCTGGCTGGATGTAGTCTTGGTCGGTTATAGTCAGGTTAAAGGCGCGAAATAGCTCTTCTAGGGTTTGGCGATCGACTGCTGCTTTGCCACTTCGCAGCCGTCCGATCGATCGAGCACTGAGCCCTGTCAAATCGCTTAATCGCTCTAATGTGTAAGCAGAACCGCCATTTTCAGCAATGGCTAATTGTTCCTGAGTATTCTGGAGACGCTGTAAACCCCAATCTGAAAGAATCACGCCTCGGCGCTTGCGCTTTTGCGGCAGTTTAGTCATATCTTAACTATTTCAACTATTCCAACTTGAACTCAGACTTGTTGTTACATTCGTAGTTTCATTTAACCGCAGTAAGATTCGATCGCGCGTGCGGGCTGAAGTCCGCACTAAAAACCGTTTTTGTTATGGTAATCAACCATACATGATATCAACTGCCAACTGCCAACTGCCAACTGCCAACTGTCAACTGCCAACTGCCAACTGTCAACTGTTTTTAAAGCTTGTCATATCTAAAATCCAAATTCAACCCGTCATTTGCCGTAGTCAATTGTTACAAAAAAGATACAGAACTCATGTAGATAAGGCTACTTCTCCTGGAAACTCGTATTACCAGAAAGAATTGGTTTAAAGCCGGAACCCTTAAAGGCGAGAAATTAAAATCCGACTATTCATTACTCCAATCCTCTTCCTTCCAGATAGAGGTCGCCCTCATCTGTCATCTGTCAACTGTCAACTGAATGCAGATCAAGTCCAGATGATTAGTGATTATTTGATCAGGGAAAATGCAACACTTAACTCAGAATGATTTTAAAATTTTTTCAGGATGCCTACAGGAACTATACAAAACTTGCAGCGTTGAAGATTTCTCATCTCATCTGCTTTCAATAGTCTCGAAGGTTATTTCCGCAGTAGATTACACCTACACGACGCTTTCCTTCGAGAACAGCAAGACTACCACCCTCGACTATAAACTTGCCCCTGGGTTCGATCGCCTTGATACAGTAAATTTTGAGAAAGTTGCCCACCAGCATTTTTACGAAAACCCTCTAGTTGGTAATTATCTACGAACTCGTGACCATCGAGCGCATAAGGTTTCAGACTTCTTAAACGAGCAGCAACTGCATCGTTTGGAAGGACTGTATGGAAAGCTCATGCAGCCTAGAGGAATCAAGGATCTGATTGCAGTTTCACTACCTCTTACTTTGGCTGCTAAATCTGCGAGCAAGCTCTACTCTGGACAAGATGATATTATTGCGATTACACTTTTGGGAGACCGGATTTTCACTGAGCGCGATCGCTATTTATTCAACTTATTGCACCCTCATTTGGTACAAGCCCAACACAACATGAATCAGTTTACCCAGATCGAACAGGATTGGGTACAACAGCGTCATACTCTGGAGGCCTTGGGAATTATTTCTCTCAACGGAGATGGGCAAGTTCAATTCATGAGCGAACGAGCTTTACATTGGCTAAAAAAGTATTTTCAAACCTCACAATTCTCAACAAAATGTTTGCCAGACAATTTGCAGCGATGGGTTAAATATCAGTTGTCGCTGGTAACACCAAATGATGAAATTCCTGCACCTCATTTACCACTAAAACTAGAGCTAGCAGGAAAAAAATTAGTTGTACGTTTTATGACTGAGCAACCGCTGGAAAAATATCTATTGTTGCTTGAAGAACAGGAGTTTTTTACTCTATCATCCCTATCTTTGGAATTTCTAGGGTTGACCAAGCGGGAAACAGAAGTGTTATTTGAGGTGACGCAAGGTAAGACTAATCCAGAAATTGCGGCAAAACTGAGCATTAGCGTTGGTACAGTCAGAAAGTATTTAGAACATATATATTCAAAGCTGGGAGTAAAAACTCGCGGGGAAGCTGTAGTAAATATTTTGAAACAGCTTGGGAAACTGCGTTAAACTTGGAATTTACTGATTTTATTCCCAAAAGAGTTGTTAGGATGGATAATAATTCGGACTTTTTAGTAGAATCGGCTCACTTCCCAAAATATATTTTTATATTTCTTTTGTTACTTTACATATTTAAAAATTATGTCAATTCTTGTTGAGCCAGAATATTCTAATCCGATGGCCCAGACTAATGACGACTCGGATCGCAATTACGATCGCAATTACCGTTATTCCTCAAGAAAACAGGCGTTACGTTAGAATTAGTCATGGCCAATTATTCAATCGAAAATCTCCAATCCCAAATCCCAAATAGCATGAGTCTTAGCTTGCGAACAGTCAATGCTACCAGATATGTCACTCCTTTACGCGAGGGCGGTTCGCTACCGGCGATCGTCGAAGCCGACGATGATGGTATGTACGTACTCAAATTTCGCGGTGCCGGTCAGGGAGTAAAATCTTTAATTGCGGAGTTAGTAGCCGGGGAAATTGCGCGCGCCTGCGGGCTACCAATCCCCGAACTCGTGTTGGTGGAACTCGATCCCGAACTCGCCCGCACTGAACCAGACCCGGAAATTCAAGATTTAATTCGCGCTAGTGCAGGCCTAAACCTCGCCCTCGACTATCTTCCCGGTTCCATCACCTTTGACCCCGTAGCGGGCAAATCTGATGCGGATCTGGCCTCGGAAATTGTCTGGTTCGATGCTTTTGTCACCAACATCGATCGCACGCCGCGCAATGCAAATATGCTGGTATGGCACCGCCGGCTGTGGCTGATAGATCACGGTGCGGCGATGTATTTCCACCACACTTGGAAAGATTATCTTTCGCGCAGTCGCGATCGTTTTTCCCCAATTAAAGACCACGTTCTGCTGCGTTTTGCGAGCAATCTGGAAGCTGCAAACTTCAAGATGACTCAGATGTTAACGCCAGAAATTATTCGCAACATCGTTCAACTGATTCCCGATGTTTGGCTGGTGGGAAATTCCCCTTTCACCGACAGCAACCAGCATCGCGATGCTTATATTGAGTACCTACTAAATCGGCTAGAATCAACACATATTTTTTTGGAGGAAGCGATTAGTGCCCGATCGATGTCTGTATGATTATGCCATTATCCGCGTCGTTCCCAAAGTCGATCGCGAAGAGTTTATCAACGTCGGGGCGATCGTTTCTTGCGGTACCAAAAAATTTCTCGAAGCCCGGATCGAAATTGACGAACAGCGCTTGAGGGCGATCGACTCAACCTTGGATCTGGAACTGATTCGCAACCACCTAGCCGTCATTCCCGTCATTTGTGCGGGCGGCCCGGAATCTGGCGCGATCGGTCAACTTCCCCACAGAGAGCGCTTTCACTGGCTCGTAGCGCCCCGCAGTACGATCGTTCAAACATCAAGGGTACACACTGGTTTGTGCGAAAATCTCCCAAGCGCGATCGAACATTTGCTCAATACAATGGTGCGATAGTTTCGCAAGGTAAAAAAATGATCCAAATCGAACAGACAAATATGACTGTCCCTCTCTGGGGTTTAGTAATTTTCATCCTGTGGACGATCGCAGTTGTAGTCATGCTGCTGACAGTCAGGATTCGGCATCTATCTGCCGGCGGTTCTCCCAAAGATTTCGGCACACCAAACGATGAAAGTTTGCTGTGGCGACTATTTCGAGTACAATCCAACTTGGTAGAAAACCTGCCTTTGTATTTGGGAGTTGTTTTCCTGCTAACAGTTAGGGGCGTCTCAGGAACAGTCGTAGATTCGCTAATTGTTGCCTACATCCTATTTCGGCTGGTGCATTCAATGGTTCACATCGCTGGCCTCGATCCTAAGTTTCGGATTGTGAGTTTAGCAATTCAGTTAAGCTGCTTGGTAGCCTTGACTGTGATGGCAGTTTTGTAGTTGATGACTTACACAACGATCGCATATATTGTAGGGTGCGTCAAGCCCACAATCTAATTATTTCGCACGCAGCCTAAGTCTGACGCACCTTACTTACAAGTCGATCGATCGTCTAAAATTACTGTCTGTGATTTTGCTAACCAACCTCAATTATCGAATTTTATGAACCGAATCATGCGGGCGATCGCTCTAATTGTAATTGTATTAAGCTGCATTACTGCTGTTTTAGTTCAGACATAGCAATCGGCCTTAACCGCACCAACTCCAGCCCTGGAATCTCCGCGCGGCGCAGGAGATATCGCTCAAACAACCAATTTTGGAAGGCACTTTCAAGATTTAGGAGTAGAAGGCTCGATCGCCATTTACGACTTGAATAGCGATCGGCTTTATCAACACAACCCGCCGCGCAACAGCACAGCTTTTTTACCCGGATCTACATTTAAAATTCTCAACTCTTTGATTTCCTTAGAAACAGGCGTAATTTCCAATGAACTTGCAATTCTCACTTGGGATGGAATTCAAAGGCAAATTCCCGCCTGGAATCGAGACTTGAATATGAGAGAAGCTATCAAACTTTCCGCCGTCTGGTTTTACCAAGTTCTCGCGCGCCGAGTCGGACACGAACAAATGCAAAAATGGGTAGCCAAAGCCGATTATGGCAACCAAAACATTGGCAAAAAAGATGATATTGATAAATTTTGGTTAGAAGGAGAACTACGAATCACACCCAACCAGCAAATTCAATTTTTGCGCCGTCTCCACAAAAACGACTTACCCTTTTCCGAGCGATCGATCTCTCTAGTTAAAGACATCATGATTGTCGAACAAACTCCCGATTACACAATCAGGGCAAAAACAGGCTGGGCAGTTTTTGGAGAACAAACAAAGCCTCAACTTGGCTGGTATGTCGGTTATTTAGAGAAGAATAAAAATGCTTATTTTTTTGCCACAAACATTGACATTCGCAGTACAAACGATGGAGCAGCCAGAATCGAGTTAACGCGCCGTTGCTTCAAAGATATGGGGCTGCTGTAAATGCGTTATCTGTTCTCTAATCACAAACCTGTAGATAATTCTTCTAAAATCTTACCCTCTCATATCTTGAAAAACATCTGCGTGTATCTGTGTTAATCTGCCTCGATCTGCGGTTTCCCCATTGCTCAAAAAATCACGCAATAAGTTTACCAATTATTAATTACCTTTTTCCCAACCTTACCATAAATCAAAATATTTTTAAAACTTAACAATTTAGGCTCTTTGATAATTAACAATTAAACTAGCCCAAATTTCAAGCTGGACAAGGACTTGATTTACTTTTTTATATATTTGTTCAGATATTTTTACTAATTTAGCTATTGATTTAGCATAGTAAGTAAGGAAGAACCGAAATTTGTCTAGCCTCAAAGGTTATATCAATGGGCTGATTAAATACACGACATGGCGATGAAATACAGGACACGGCCTTGCCTATTGGTGTCAACTTGAGCCTAAAAACCTTTGTATCTCTCGTTTATAGCAGAGGCCAGATCCCCCTAAATCCCCCTTAAGAAGGGGGACTTTGAAAAGAATCTTGTCCCCCCCCCCTTGAGAAGGGGCGCTGGCAGGATCGACGCTTAATCGCTAGACAGAAAACTCGCACTACGTTTGAGGTTAAGTTGACACCAATAGGAAATGCCGTGTCCCTACCCGATATCGATATTTCCAGCAATTTCATCCGTCAGTCAGTCCCGCTTGAAAAATCTGTTGCACCGTCAATTTCAACTCTGGAAAAGCTGCGGATTGGATACGATCATCTCCCCGAAATTGGATGATTTCATACTCGTCATCAACTAATTGATAAACCGATATTGTCGGTTGTTTGGGATTCCCAATAAATCGACGGCTGCCCAAACCAAGATAATCCACAATCCAATATTCTGGAATGCCCATTAGTTCATAATCGCCAACTTTCAGTAGGTAATCATTTTGCCAATTGGTGCTAACAACTTCGACAATGAGCGGAATTGATGCCCCTTGAGTCACTGTTGAGAACTTGTTCCACAGAGGTTCTGACTCTAAATTGGCTTCATTTAAGATCAGAATATCAGGTTCATAAGCAGATTTAGAATCGGGAGGCTTAACTAATGGTTGTTTGGGGATGAAATACGGAAGGTTTAATCGATCGAATTCTACGGTCAATTTTCTTGCTGAAAAACCGATCACTTTCTCATGTCTTCCTAATGGCTGTGACCTTTCAACAATTACTCCGTTGTGCAGTTCGTAATGTCCGTTTTCGGGTTTCCAGTCCAGAAATTCTTCAAAGGTTACTGGTTTAGTTGCAGTTTGAATCATGGCGACAATTTAAAGATTAATTGATTGTACAATTTATTGAGACGCGCTATCTATCTATCTATCTATCTATCTATCTATCTATCTATCTATCTATCTATCTATTTATCTATCTATTTATCTATCTATCTATCTATCTATCTATCTATCTATCTATCTATCTATCTATCTATCTATCTATCTATCTATCTATATTGTATGTCATTGCGCTTCGGGAAAGCAATCTCAGTCTTGGCGATTGCTTCGTTCCTGACAATGACACTGCTGTTTCACTCGTTACAGGCTGGGAACCAGTTAATTCATAGGACTGAAGTCCGAACGATCGAACCTTATTACCATTTGATTAATTGTGCATCTTGATTGAAAAACCTCCGGCACAATCCCTCAGTCAATAGCAGAGTTGCGATTAAAGTTGCCAGCGCTAATACAAACATAATCAAAATCTGGTAAGATGCTGCATCCAAAGGACTGACACCGCTCAGCATTTGACCTGTCATCATTCCCGGCAATGTCACAATTCCTACGACTGTCATTGTGTTTAATGTGGGGATTAATCCAGCTTTGATCGCATCTTTGCGGTACTGTTTTACTGCTTGCTGCGGTGTAGATCCTAAACTTAAATGGGTTTCTATTTCTAACTGGCTGCTGTTAACTGTACTGACAAGTCTTTCGCCCGCGATCGCCCCAGAGTTCATCGCATTGCCCAAAATCATCCCCGCTAAGGGAATCAGGTATTGCGGTTCGTACCAGGGGTCAGGTTGCAAAATTAGCAAGTTTGTATAGCCCAAAGTAAACGCCGTACTGATCAAAATTGAGCCGGAAACCAACGGCAGTAAATGCTTGATTTTTTTGCTGATGCGGTTGCTGGCCACCATGCTAGCCGTTGTCAGCATGATTGCTAACACTGCTAACACCAGCCAAGGATTTTTCCCCTCCGGCGCAAACACCACGGCGAGCACGTAGCCGACTCCGATTAGCTGGATCAGGGTGCGCCCCGCCGCGATCGCGATCGCCCCTTCCAACCCCAATCCCTGCCACGCCGAAAGCCCGATCGCGATCGCCACCATCCCCAAAGCCCAACCCAAATCAATCAAATCTAGCTGAATTAACACACGCGCTCTCTTTCGATAAAGTGATTGTTTGCCCGTCCAACTATAAGATATTTGAATAAAGGTTTCTGAAAAACATTTTTACTGTAAAAATTTGCTTTGATAATGGTTGCAATTTGTGGTGTCAAGAGTGAATAACGTTCCCCCCCTCGACTTAACCCAGCAGTACGCCCAGATTGGCGACGAGATCAGCGCTGCGGTGCAAAAAGTGCTCGCCTCTGGCGGCTACGTAGGCGGCCCAGCCGTCAAGAGTTTTGAGCAAGAGTTTGCCGACTATATCGGCGTTTCCGACTGCGTTGGCTGCAACTCCGGCACCGATGCCCTGATTTTGGCCTTGCGAGCTCTCAAAATTGGCCCCGGCGATGAAGTGATTACCACTCCTTTTACCTTTTTCGCTTCGGCTGAGACAATTAGCGCTGTGGGTGCAACTCCCGTATTTGTCGATATTGACAGCGCAACTTTGAATCTGGATGTCGAACTCATCGAAGCGGCAATTACTGAAAAAACTAAGGCAATTATGCCGGTGCACATCTTCGGACAACCCACAGATATGACTCGGTTGATGGAAATTGCCACCAAGCATAATTTAGCGGTAATCGAAGATTGCGCCCAGTCTGTCGGCGCCGAGTGGCAGTCTCGAAAAGTCGGCAGCATCGGCCATATCGGCTGTTTCAGCTTTTATCCGACCAAAAACCTAGGCGCTTGCGGTGACGGCGGCGCGGTGACGACAAATGATCCGGCCCTCGCAGCTTCCATGCGAATGCTCAAGGAACACGGTCAGTCTTCTCGGTATTTTTATGAAGAAATCGGCTACAACAGCCGTCTGGATGCCCTACAAGCGGTGATTCTCAGCATTAAATTGCGGTATCTCGACGGTTGGAACTCCCAAAGGCGATCGATCGCGACAGTTTACGGCGAATGTCTCTCCCGCGTGCCCGGAGTTGCAGTCCCCAAGGAATTGCCAGCCGCCAAGGGAGTTTGGAATCAATACACAATTCGGCTGACAAGTCAAGAAGACGAGCCCAATTCCTCTGGCAATTTCCGGGACTTGATGCGGACTAAGTTGCAGGAATCTGGCATCGGTTCGATGGTCTACTATCCGTTACCTTTGCACCTGCAACCTGTTTACAAATCTTTGGGTTATCAAGCCGGTCAGTTGCCTGTGGCTGAGCAAGTTTGTCGCGAAGTCTTGTCTTTGCCGATGTTCCCGGAACTGACCAGGGATCAACAAGAGCGGGCGATTTATGGGCTGAAAGATTGTTTGGCACAGGGCGGATAGGATTTAGTAGGTTTTGTGCGATCGCCCGATCGACAAAAACGCTTTCCTGACATAGGAATTACAGCGTTGCAGTGCCGTACTGTTTCCGCGATCGGGGAAATCTGTTAAGTATTTTGACCGATCACTTGTACTTTTATGTACTATAATTTTAATGAAAAGAAACAAATTTAGGCTGGCAATCCGCCTTCAACGGGTGCATTTTCCGCTCGCCTAAAATTTGCGATCGGTCAATGATGAAGAAGGAAAAAGGAAAAAGGAAGAGGGAAGAAGGAAGAAGGAAGAAGGAAGAAGGAAGAGGGAAGAATAAAGAATGTTTGAACTTTCGACTTCCCATCCCCGATGCCCGATGCCCGATGCCCGATGCCCGATGCCCAATTCTCAATTCTCAATTTAACCTGTAATTTTCATAAAATCAGAGGAAAATAAACGAGTGCCTCAGTATCAATTCACTCAGGCTAGACGCTACGATCCACAAGCGATCGCTCAGTATTACCGCAACCGTCCTTGGAAAGCAATTTGGCGAGCAATTACTGTTATTTGGTCTTTTGCAGGCTTCGTGCTGGGGATGCTGTGGGACAGTTGGCAGCACGAAGTCGCAGCACACCAGCCGGAACGCGCCACCCACCTACGACAAATACTCACTCGCTTGGGCCCCACTTTCATTAAAGTTGGCCAAGCACTCTCTACTAGACCAGACTTAATCCGCAAAGACTTTCTCCAAGAATTGATCAAACTTCAGGATCAATTGCCGCCCTTTGACTCAGTGCGGGCTTTCAAGATTATTGAAGCAGAACTCGATCGCAAAATTAGCGAAATGTACAGCGAAATATCCTCCGAACCTGTCGCCGCCGCCAGTCTCGGTCAAGTATATCAAGCCCGTTTAATCACCGGAGAAGAAGTCGCAGTTAAGGTTCAACGACCGAATTTGCTGCCCGTCTTGAGCCTTGACCTTTACTTAATGCGCTGGGCTGCTGGATGGATTGGCCCCTTGCTGCCGCTGAATCTCGGCCACGACCTCTCTTTAATAGTCGATGAATTCGGCATTAAACTATTCGAGGAAATTGATTATATCAATGAAGGCCGCAACGCCGAGAAATTTGCGACCAATTTTGCCGATGACCCGACAGTAAAAGTTCCGAGTATTTACTGGCGCTATACTTCAAAATGCGTTCTGACTCTCGAATGGATTGACGGCATCAAGCTGACAGATATAGAACGTGTTAAAGCCGCAGGTTTGGACACCAATAGTTTAATTGAAGTCGGAGTTCGCAGCGGTTTGCGGCAGTTGTTAGAACACGGATTTTTTCACGCTGACCCCCATCCAGGAAATCTGTTTGCTTTAGCAGATGGCCGCATGGCTTACATCGATTTTGGGATGATGGATCAGATGGAAGAAGCAACTAAAGAAAATTTGGTTGATTCTGTCGTTCATTTGATTAACAAAGATTATTTACAGTTAGCTAAGGATTTTGTCAAACTTGGCTTTTTGACACCAGATACAGATATTATGCCGATCGTCCCGGCATTGGAATCTGTTCTCGGCGATATTGTCGGCGAAAAGGTGGCAGATTTTAACTTCAAGACGATTACAGACCAGTTTTCGGAGTTGATGTACGATTATCCTTTCCGAGTACCCGCGAAATTTGCCTTAATTATTCGGTCTCTCGTGACAGAAGAAGGTTTAGCCCTGACACTGAATCCCGATTTCAAGATAGTCGAGGTGGCGTATCCCTACGTCGCGCGCCGTTTGTTGAATGGGGAATCTCCAGCATTGCGGCGTCGCCTGATTGAGGTATTATTCAAGGATGGCAAATTTCAGTGGAATAGGTTAGAGGAGATGATCGCGATCGCCAGATCCGATCGCAGTTTCGACCTACTACCCACAGCCCAACTAGGCTTGCAATTCTTGCTATCAGAGGAAGGCTCGTTTTTGCGCCGCCAGCTAATGTTAGCGTTAATTGAGGACGATCGTCTTCACACCGAAGAAGTTCGCAGCCTCTGGAACTTAGTCAAAGAAGACCTGCAACCAAGCCGCCTGTTCAACGTTGCCCTAGGTGCTTTAGCAGAGTTTTCCACAGCAGGAACAGCCGCGCTGACTCGATTTTAACTAGAAGGAAGAGGGAAGAAGGAAGAAGGAAGAAGGAAGAAAAATAATTCTACTTTTACCAATTCCCAATTCCCAATTCCCAATTCCCAATTCCCAATTTACCCAACTTCAGGAATTATTCGTGTATTACTTTCCAGAACCTCCGTATTTTTTAATGTCCGCTGGATTACTAGCAGGTATGGCTTCCGGCTTAGCCTTTGAAGCAACTCTAAAACAAGCCGTACAACTCTGGTCTAAAAATCGTTCTAGTCGTACTTTGTCCAACCTAAAAGGTCTACAATTGCAGTTACCTTTTTTAGGAATGTCCGGCGGAATTTGCATATTTTTAGCTTCAGGAATGGAGATTTTCGGCTTCCAAAAATTACTTTCCTATGTTCTAGCCCTGCCGCTGACACTACTAACAGCATGGCTAGTTTGGACTCAACTAGGCAAAGTTTTAATTGAACTACAACGTGGAGGTTCCCAAGCCCTAGACTTGGATTCTTTTTTTGAAGAACCATAGTTAAACATCAACCCTCTTTTCAGAAAAGAAAAGGGGTTGATTCGTAGTCAAAAATTTAGTCATTCTTGATTAAAACTCGCCACTTAAATAAAACATTATTAATTTTTTGAATCCCCCAATTTTTTAAATTTCTCTGCCAGCGAACAAACAAATTCGGTGGCACTAATTTTGGCAGTTTTTCCGGCGAATTCAAATAGCGGTAGTGCAGAAATACCTCTCGGTAGGGAATCTCAACATCTTCCCCAGCACACAATCGAGTAAACTTGGCAGCGGAAATACTCATATAATGTAAATAAGTCAGCCGCCGTCCTTGATCGTATAAAACATAATCTATCACATCAAATTGAGAAGACCAATGATTGCCCGTTATCAGTGCAGGTTGATCGTAAGCAAAGTTATAAAAAGAAATGTCACTACGGGCGACTAAATAGTTAAATAAAGGTTGGTCAGCTCCCCGCAAGGACAAGATTTCAGCTTCTCCAGAAGTCAATTTTTTTAATAGTTCTGCTGCATTATTGCGATTTAAAATACCTTTTTTTGAAGCAAACCAACCATTACAAAAAATCAGAGATTTTAGTTCGTCAAGTTGGAAAATTTCTGCAAGTTTTTGTGATGATAAATCAAACACATAATTGAGGTCAGATTTGTACTGAAAATCGTTAGCTACCCACTCAAATTCATCAATTTTTTGATAGATGTAATCCAGAGTTCCCATTAACAGAGTGTCAGCGTCAAAATAGACAAATTTGTCAAAATGGCCGTCAAAACAGCAAAGTTTTCGGTGCCTTTCCAGACAGTGAACTTGTCGCCAACCTTTAGCTTGCCAAACTTTTTGAGCTTTTTCGTGAGATGTCCAAGCTTGAGTCGCAAAGTCTTCCCAAAAATTGATGGAATCGGTATTTTCAAATAAAGTAACATTGCTTCGCGAGGCAATTTCCACTCGCAGTTTTTGCAAGTTATCATTGTATGGAATGATGCAAACAGGAATATCTTGTGCGCCGTTGACTTCGAGACTGTTCAATAAAGCAACTAACTGGTCAAAAACCACATCGTTTCCCAGAATATAAATGCCATTAGTCATAGTTTTTTAATAAAAAATGTATTCCTACAAATATCTGAACAATCTTTGCATTAAATTAGGTTTTTCTTGATGCAAATAACGATAATGTTGCCAAAGTTTCCAGTAAGGGCTACCCGATTTAATTGGTATCCCAGCCCAGTGAATATATTTTAACCTTTTGTCTTTGTCATAAAGCACGTAATATATTTCTTGAAAATGTCTAGAACCCGCCCAGCTACCGGGTTCTGTTGCTGATTTTTTGGCGAGATTGCAGCGCTTAGGAATCAACTTAAGAATCATGTAATTTAGTATAGGTTGGTCTGTGACATTTTGAGCAAAGTCAAAATATTCTCGATGCTGCGCGCATTCTCGCAAAATGTTGTACATTTGCGATTCTGTAATAGTGCCTTTTCTCGAAGCCCAGAAACCGCTGTTAAAGACATCTTGAAGTTGTGAGTCGGTAAATATATTCTGTTCTTTTACAATAGGTGAAAATATATTTCGCAGTTTTTCGCTGATGTGGTGATAGTCGCAGCAAAAAAAGTCTACTTCTGAGAGTTTGTTTAAGTTGGCTGCGATGTCTTCAAAGACGATGATATCTGTATCGATGTACAGAAATTCGTCGAGGGGGCCAAACCAGGCGCAGAGTTTCCGCATTTTGTTGGGAAGGGCTAAAAAAGTGCGATCGAATATTTGGCCAATTTCCCTGGTAAACTGTTCCACAAACCCCAGATTTGGGAACAATTGCACCCCGTAGAGGCTGTTGAGTGTGGCCGCGACTTGCTGATAATTGTCGTCAAACGGGATCAAAAAAACTGGTACTTGACAATTGTACAGACGTATGCTGGCTAAAAGGGCGATCGCACTTTCCATCACCCTATCATTAGCAACAATATAAATACCGCGACTCATCAATTTATCCTCAACCTTCTCAACACTCTTTGTAGCAAATTCGGCGCAGAAACATCAGCATAAGACATTAGCGGTTCCGTAAAAACCGGCCGCTTTTCCGGTTCGCGGAGATAGCGATAGTGCAGAAACAAATCCCGATAAGGAAACTCAATATTTTCACCAGCACAAACTCTCCGAATCAAATCCGGCTGCACCCCAATATAATGAATATAAGTCAGCCGATTTCCCTTATCATAAAGAATAAAATCTTGCTCTTGAAAATGTTTAGAAGTAACACTGCACCCAGTTTTTAAATTATCAGCGAGACTGCGAGCAAGGTTATAACTACTAATGCCAGTTTTCATCACCATATAGTTGAGGAAAGGCTGTTCTCCAGCACCTTCATACAAAATTTCTGCCTCCCCCGAATGCAGTTGAGCCAACAACCATTCTCTAGTATATTTGTCAAAAAGTCCTTGCTTACTTCCGTAAAAACCCGAACAAAATATTTCTGAATTTATGCGATTATGCTCGAATACTTTTAGCAGTTTCGGAGACGAAATATTGTATACTTTAGTCGGATCAGTAAATTGGAAATCATAAACCACAAAATCCGATTCATTTAACTTCTCAAAAACCGAATCAAGCGAATTCATCACCAAAGTATCAGCATCCATATAGATAAACCTTTCAAAAGGCCCATCAAAAGCACAAAAACGACGGTGCGCGCCGTAAAGCCGAAACTTTTGGCGATTCAAGCGCTCAGGTGCGGCTGCTTGCATGAATTCATCCCATCGCTGAATTGATTCGCTATCTTCATACAGAAAAACATTGGGACGATTGGCAAGTTCAGCTTGAATTTGTTGTATCTCATCGTCAAAAGGATAAATACAGACAGGAGTATTTGAGCCTAAAATCACTTCAATACTGTTAAGTAAAGCAATTAATTGATCATAAACCGTATCATTGGCTAGCGTGCAAATTCCATTCATACATATTTAATATCAAATCCAGTATATTAACCGTGATATCTGTAGATACTGTGTTTTTTGCCCTTACCTATTTAATTCGTCCAAGCACTCATCTTCTCGCTTGTATACGAGTGCTATTAGCTAAATCCGCCCCTACAAGGGTCGGGTTTAGCTAAGAATCTATGATACAAGTCAGTTTGTGAAGGAAAAACCCGCCCTCCCCAGCTAATAATCACGGAGATACAAGCCAGTTTGTGAAGGAAAAACCCGCCCTCCCCAGCTAATAATCACGGAGATACAAGCCAGTTTGTGAAGGAAAAACCCGCCCTCCCCATCTAAATGTTTATCTGTACCAGCCTACTTAGTAGTCGTTCCAGCGGACAGGATATAAACCCGCCCCGCTGCCAACTTTAGATTTTCAGCACGCCTTCGGGATTCACCGTCAAGAGCGATCGCCTTTGCAAACCCTCCTGGTATAAAATAGCATTAGCTGCCAACAAACCGCTGCTCACCGCCCTTTCCATTAAACCGCAAGGAAACGGCATTTTTACCCAATCTCCCGCAAACAACAGATTGGGAACAGCGCAGCAAGTCTCCGGGCGTTCCGCATAACTACCGGGCGGATAACCGGAAAAATTCTTTTGATTTACCAACTCCCGGTGTAGCATAGTTGCTGCTTTTAATTCCGGCACAATTTCATACAATTCTTCCTCAAAAGTCGCGAGCAAAACTTCCTGGTTGGGGAATTCTTTCTCCTTGTAACAATAAGCGTGCAGTTCCACTACGCTACCACCAGTTTTCTGGTTCCACTCGATGAACTGATCCTGAATTTTGTGGTAAAGTGTGATGCTGTCAGTCAGTTTGTAGCCCGACAGTGAACTGAAATTGCTGTGTTCCCAGGGGAATTCGCGATCGAACCAAAAACGACCCACCGCAAACGGATCGGCTATTTTCAATTCCTCAATTCGGCTCTGCACCTGCGGATTCACCTCACCGCTGGCCAAACTAAACAAATGCTGCATCCCCGGAACATCCGCCGCAAACACATAATAATCAGCTTTCAAGGTTTCCCCCACATTCTGCGGTTGCGACTTATTCGTAGCGGCGGCTAACTGTATCTCATCGGCTTTTTTTTCAACTACCTTAAATCTCGGCAAATCCCGCTGAGCAGGCCCGCTCACAACTCGCCCCTCAGCATCAAAAACTGCCCCGTGACAAGGACAGTGAAATTGACCATCGTTTTGTTTCTTAACTGTGCAGCCTTGGTGAGTACAGCTCAGAGAAATCGCCTCTTTGCCTCCTGGTGCGGCGGCAAATACGCTGTCGCCAGCGCCGAAATATTCCGTAGAGTTGCTGTCAGTTAACAGCGTGTTTTGTTTCACCCAAAAAGGTACTTTGCTTTGCACGTCTCCCGACTGATAAGTCAAAGAATCAATCTGGCCATTTTCCCAGTGAATATTACTAACGGCGACATCTGTTAATACTTTGCCACCTTTGCTTTCAATGGCTTGGGCAATCGGCTGCACCAAACTCGTGCCCATATCTTGCCGCGTGCCATTGAAGGCTAAACCTTCAGGATTTCCGAAAAAGTAAAAGTGGAAAAATTGCATTAATTCTCCCACACTCAATTCGTCGGGAGCGTTGAGACTGGATTTGGCAAAAGGCAGAAAATACAAGTCGTAAAGTCCGCGCGGGAATTCACCTTTTACCCAGTCGGCAACTGATATGTTGTCGAGGCGAGCAAAACTTTTTTGAGTTTGAAAGCCGCCGATTTCTCGAAATACTCGCCAGTGAGCAGGTTTTGTCAGATTGATTCCCCACTTGAGCCGATTGGGCGAAGATATCCCCAAGTCAACTATATTCCAGGGGAAAGCTGAATGGTTGGGACGGAAAACTTCTGGTTGGTATTTGCCGTCTCGAAAGACGACGGCGTAGGATTCTAAAGATACAAAGTTATCGGTAATTTCTAGTTCTTCAACCACACTTTTGAGGTTGTAGTATTGCGGAAAAAAACCGTGGAAACCGTGTTCCATCATGAAGGTTTCGTTCCCAACTTGTATCGGCCAACTAGCAATTTTGCCGCCGAGTTGGGGCGATTTGTCCAACAGTGTGACGGCGAAACCCCGCTGACTTAGTTCGTAAGCACAGGCGAGTCCGGCTAAGCCTGCGCCGACAACTGCGACGGTTTTGGGTGTATTCAGCATTCGCGGCAAGTCCAGAGTATCTTGCCCAAAAACGGCGGGTTCGGGTTTGGAAAATCGAGAGTAGCCCAGCAGCCCGCCGGCGGCACCGACTCCGAGAAATTTGAGGGCGGTGCGTCGAGAAACTGGTGGAGATAGCGGTGGATTGGTTGATTCACTCATAAACTGTAGTTTAGACTAAAAAATGAGCGCAGCTAAAAGTAGCCGCCTTGTAAGATCAGGCAAGCTGTTGCTCAAAAACTCAAGAAGTAGAAGATTAAATAGCTAATCTTGAAGACTTTTTGCGTCGAGAAACCCGTTTTTTAACGGTGGGATATCGCGGTGCTTTAGTCCGTACCTTTCCTTTTTCCCAACCAGGGGATTTTCCCCTATGTTTAGGCAGTTTCGCGGGAGTAATAATGTCAACTAAAAGCCACAACATTGATTGGGTAACACGTCCAGGAGTTAAATTGATATTAGCAGATTGCCAGGGTAGTATATTCTCGACCACTAAATCCCTAGCTAACCAAAGTTGCCAACTCATCAATGGCATTAGATCGCTCCACCGTTCACTCGGTCTAAGACTGCTAATACTGGATGGAGGCTCTGTTCACAGACAAGTTTGAGTTGGGAAGCTGCTTGAAGTATGGGTGAAGACCCACTACTAATTCTTTCATGAAGTAGGGGTAATGCCCAACTTCCTTGAGCTTCGGGTATCCACGCAATTGTACTATATCCCTGTCCAATAATTACTCCCCCCTGATATTCATGGGTTCTGTCTTTTAATGTTTTAGCATGACTGTCTCCCCCATGCAGGTCGATTGCCACTAATATATGTTCTGTTGGGGGTACTTGTTGTTCTAATTGCTGAAGATACAGCAGCATCAGTTTTTTCCGGTTCGGCCTACAGTCTTGCAATGCTTCGTAGACACGCTTGCCATTGACGATTGAATAATGGATTGAGTGAAAATTGGGCAAAACATGACGCATTCGGGCGTGGTCATTACTGCATCCATCAGCTCAAATGTTGCATCCTTGCCTCGTACCAATAACTCGTATGCTTCTTGACGAAAGTCTTTTAATCGTTCACTGTTCATTTAAGGAGTGGATAGGTTTTTATTTTTCACCCTCATTCTCTCCTTAACGGTGGCTCTAGTTCTTCTTTTGCCACCGTTCTCATCTTTATTTAGTCTAAACTACAGTCAATAACCGCAACTTACTCCAGGGCAATCCCAGTAATGCAGCTTCGAGTATTGCCAGCATCGACAACTACCTGATGGTAAAGCCGCCGCAATACGTGATGAGCTACAACAGCAAAACTCACACCGCTAACTGGGTTTCGTGGCAGCTCAATAAATCTTGGATTGGAACAGCCGATCGCACAAATGTCTATCCACCTCCTTCACTTCGGCATTAGTTCGCAGATAATCCCGCACCAAATCGCAACCCGACGCTACTACCCTATCTAGCTCTACAGACTGCTCTAAATTCCACAAAATTACCGTTTTGTCCTCAGAAGCCGAAGCCAAAGTTTTGCCATCAGGAGCAAAAGCTAATCCCTTAACCCCAGCACTATGTCCAATTAGATTTGTTATGAATGTACCGTCAGACTTCCAGAGCTTAATTATCCCATCATTACTGCCTGTAGCAATTGTCTGGCTATCAGAGCTAAACGCTACACTCCAAATCCCAGAATCATGTCCCCTAAGAGTATGCAATAACTTACCCTCACGACTCCAAAGTTTAGCCGTCTTGTCTTCACTCACCGAAGCAATCAATTCGCCATTAGGACTGAAAGCTACGTTCATAACTGCACTATTATGACCTTGAAGAGTCTTGAATAAGCTGTCCTCACTTTTGACCTCTGATTGAGAATCTATCCCGCGCTGGTGATTCAAAACCGCAGCCAAACGCCAAAGCTTTACAGTCTTGTCGCCACTGCTAGAAACAAGCGTCGAACCATCGGGACTAAAAGCAACCCCCCAAGTCCCCGCCTTGTGTCCTCTAAAAGTAGCAATTTCCGTGCCGTTGACGCGCCAAAGTTTGATTGTGCGATCGGTACTCGAAGATGCCAGCATATTACCGTCAGGGCTAAAAGCGACTCTCCTAATAGCACCCTCATGCCCTTTGAGACTATCAAGTAATGTACCGTCTGGACTCCAAAGCTTGATCGATTGGTCTCTACCAACAGTAGCAATCGTTTTCCCATTAGGAGCGATCGCAACTGAGCTAAGCTGAAGGCTGGGCTCTTTTAAGCGCCTATTGATAATCCCGTCCTTGCGCCACAACATAACCTCCTTCGGACTCGATGAAGCCAGTAACTGTCCGTCGTTGCTAAAAGCTACTCCCCAAACTCCAGCCGTATGTCCCCGCAGAACTGTCAGCAACCGATTGCGTAATTTCCAGACTTTTACAGTGCCATCCCAAGATGCAGAGAATAGTGTCTCGCCATTGGGACTAAATGCAAGATCTTTAATCGCACTGTCATGGCCTTTAATCGCATTCAAAGCAGTACCGTCCTTGCTCCAGAATTTTAGCATCTTGTCGTCAGAACCAGAGACGATTATTTGCCCGTTCGGGCTAAAAGCTAGGGCGTTAATTGCAGCATCATGTGCAGTGAAATTCCTTAACAAACTGCCGTCACGCAGCCACAATTCTAGTTGACCGTCTCCATTACCTGTTGCCAGGGTTTTGCCATCAGGACTAAAGGCAATTGATAAAACAGGAGATTGAATATCTGAAAATGTTGTCAGCAATGTGCCATCCCGTTGCCAGAGTTTGACAGTGCCGTTTTCAGAAGCCGAAGCAATCAGTTGTCCATCGGGGCTAAAAACGACTTGCTGAACGCTCGCGCCATGCCCTGTCCAGGTTTTTAGCAATGTGCCGTCACTGCGCCAGAGTTTTATCGTACCGTCCGTACCGGACGAAATAATCAGTTTTCCGTCAGGACTAAACTTGACTTGGCCAGTTGTAGATTTAAACCCTTTCAAAGTTTTCAGCAATGTGCCGTCACTGCGCCAGAGTTTGACGGTTGTGTCTCCGCTTGCTGAAGCAATGAGCTCACCGTCGGGGCTGATGGCTACTCCTATCACTGGGCCTTGATGTCCTTTGAGAGTATTCAGCAACTTGCCATCGCGCTGCCAAATTTGGATGCCATCTTGCAATGTTGCCACAGCAATAATCTCGCCATCAGAACTTACATTTAATGCGTTATTTGCCGAAGCATAACCCGAAAAGCGGTTAAATTCAACTGATCCATAAATTGACCGCCGCAAAGCCAATTCTACCATTGTTTCTGTCTGCGAATTTGATGAGGCTAACTGTTTGAGTTCTTTTCTTGCCCCAAGCGCTTCAATTAAAGCATCTAACCTTTTATCTAAGGAAAAGAGGGCTTCCGAATATCTAGCCCTGCCTTGAATTTTTTCTATTTGCTCATTGCGTTGGCTAGCGATCGCTTTTTGGTACTGGAAGAAAGCAAAGATTCCGGCTGCAATCGCGACTGCTAAAGCGAAGGAAAGTGCAGCAATCCAATAAGTTTGGCGTTTGGCATTTTTTTTCTTGAGTGCCAGCCTAGCTTCTACTTCCTTAAGCCGTTCTGCTTCTAAAAATAATTGCAATTCTTGTCTGTCTACTTCTTGGCTTTCTGCTAAAAAATGATAGTCCAAATCGCTTAAACTTTTGCCCTGGCTCCAAGTTTGAGCATCTTTTAAAGCTTGTCCGCGCAACAATCGCGATTTATCTTTTTGCCCGGAAGCTACCCAAGCATCAAACACCTGGGAGTAAGGACGCAAGTCCGCTAAATTTTTTTCAACCCATTGAAGATTAAATATTTGTTGATAAATGCGATTTTTTACCCATAATATTCCATCCTGTCGGAGGACTAAACCGCTGAGTAACAATTCAATTTGTTCTAGACTATCATCACTTTTTACTTCAATTCCTTGCAAAATTTTTTGATAAATGCCTAGAATTCTACCAGCGCGCTTACCACTCCGTTGAATGCGATCGCGAATCGTTTTTAGGTGTTCCGGTTCATCCTGCGATTCCCAACGCTCAATGATGCGAGTTTTGACCAAGTTCTCAATCCAGAACGATTCCGTACCAAGTGGAATACTTATCTTGTCACCCTGTTCCATTGTCGGCTGACTCAATTCCACGACTAATTGACACAACTTCTGAGTCAAAAACGGTTGTCCCGCCGTCCAGTATAAAATCGCCTTCACAACCGATGCTGGCTGTTCCACCATCTTTTCCAATCCTTGAATTAAAGGAGTAACTTCCTCCCACTCAAAGCCTTTTAGTTCGATCGTCAGTCCAATATTAAACGGTGTCTTGGTTCTGTCTCGAATCAGATCCGAGGGAGTTGCTACCCCAAAAATCGCAAAGGTAATGCGTTGATATTCTGGGTTGATCGCCCGTTGGTTATAGCAGAAACGAATTAGGGAAAAAAAGTCATCAATAGAAAAATCAAGCCCCAGAAAACTGTCAATTTCATCGACAAAGATAAACAACTGTTCTTGTGGGAACTGCACCAGTATCAATTCCTCAATAAACCACCGCAGCCGTTGCAATAAACCGAGATCGCTGCGTTCTTGCCACCAAGTTTTTAGATTTAAGGACTCCCGTAACTTTAACTGTCGCCACAAGTCACCGACGAATCCCTTGTACCATTGCAGTGGAGTAATTTGTTCGCTGCCCACCACACTCAAATCGACGGCAACGCAGCGAAAGCCATCTTGTTCGAGGCGGTGCTTGGTTCGCACCAACAGCGAAGATTTGCCCATTTGCCGGGAGTTGAGGACATAGCAGAACTCTCCTCGCTTTAGGGCTTCCTTCATACAGTTGCGAGTCGGCTTGTCGCTGTACGTAACTGGGTGCATCAATGGTTAAACTGCCGCCGAGTTGATAGCTATCTTGGGGCATAAGAAATTGATTTTTACAGTTAAGAGTAGAACGCAATACGATTCACTTAAGACAGATCCCCTGGCACACCCCTTAAAAAGGAGGGGACAAAAATACCCTCAAAGTCCCCCTTCTTAAGGGGGATTTAGGGGGATCTCCGGTGTATAAATAGTGTTAAGTGAACCGTATTGGGATAGAACGTTTGTTGAGAAGAATTGAGGATATCTGCATCCAGGTGGTAAATCAAATGACTCATCCTACTCTGCCGATTTCATAATTATCAATTCAGGATAATAGAACAGATAAGTTAAAGCAAATGCTTTATAATCATGACACCTATAGCTTTTAGGCATACCCCATACAAGTCATGGAATTACGGCATCTTAAATATTTTGTGGCCATTGCAGAAGAACTCAGCTTTAGCCGTGCTGCAATCCGGCTATATATTTCCCAGCCAACGTTAAGCCGTCAAATCAAAAACCTGGAAAACGAACTGGGCGTTGTGCTATTTCTCAGACAATCTGATGGGTTGACACTCACAGAAGGGGGAGAATTTTTTTTCAAAAAATCAAAAGATATTTTGCATCGCAGTCATCTGGCTGTGCAAACTCTTAAGACTCATTACACCGATAAGCATGAGCCTTTGGTTATTGGCTACATTCCCACCATCCTTGAGAGTTTTCTTGGTAAAACCCTACAGCGCTTTGGACTTGTCCATCCTGAAGTTGCCGTGCGTTTCCAGGAGATGCCGCCTAGCGAACAAGTTAGAGCATTGCGAGATGGGGCGATCGATATTGCGTTTATGGGCAATCCACCTTCGGAGTTAGATTCCGAGTTTGTAGTCAAATGCGTTAAGAAAGTGCCGATCGCTGCTGTATTACCGGATACACATCCCTTGGCACATAAATCCTCAATTAACCTAGCTTCCCTGGTATCAGAAAAATTTATTGGGATGTCTGAAGAAAAGTTTCCGGGGCGCAACTCACGCATCCGCGCCACTTGCCATGAAGCCGGATTCACGCCAAATCTGCATTTGGAAGCCGATAGCCATGCCTCCATGATTGCTCTGGTTGCTGCTGGGCAAGGGGTAGCAGTTATGCCGAATGAGGCCGGAGCACTGCCCCATCCCCAAGTTGTGTTTGTGCCGTTGCACCATCCCATAGACTACGCGCGATCGACTGCCATGTGGAGGAAAGAAATACCTACTCAATCTTTAGATAAATATCTCGAAATTCTGTTCGAGTATATTCAAAATTAAAGGATAATGGTGCTGAATAATTAATAAGAATAATTGCGAAACTAACTATTCCAAATTAATTATCTCATGTCCGGTAAATTAATAACATAAACTGTTTAGAGTGCGGACTTTAGTCTGGCTTGGTTGCGAACTCTAGTCCGCACTACGAACTAATCGGGAGCATCTCAAATATGTAATAAGTATAAATACTATTCACGCCAAAGCGAGATTTAAATAAGCACAACGATGTTTTAGAACTTGAGCCAGATTGTCACGATTCCACCAGGCCCCGGATATTTTGATTCTTCGTCCAATCTGTTTAATTGTAGCCTCGACAGCAAAGCTAACCAATTGTGATCTTTTGAGACTGCATCGCCTGATAATCAGGAATCCTCCATCGATGTCGTTCTATATATAGCAATCCTAAATCATTTTCTATGTATAGGTGTACTGATGGATTTTGGGGAAATCAAATTTATGTTCCTTTGTGAAAAACTCAAACAAAAATTTAATTATCTTAAAAGACTTACATAAATACCAATACTTTCGTGAAAAATTTTTAGCTTGTAACCAAATATCTTCAACGAGATTTTGTTCGGGAGCATTGGGAG
>NZ_JAIGNI010000026.1 GCF_026130175.1 Lyngbya sp. CCAP 1446/10
AAATCACAAAACTTGATTGTGTGAGTTATAAAATTATCCTATGTATTCAATTACTGTAATTAAATTTCACTACATATTTATTACTACCGGATTCTGAAAATAGACATACGAATCCTATAAAATGCTGATTTCAGCAATTGAAAACAAGTTCCTTAAACCAGTTAATATAGCTAATTTTCTCACACATAAAAGCCTGTAAATATCGTAATTTCTCTAAAAGTTTATTTCCAATTTCATCAGGAACTTCAACTAACTGAAACAACAAATAACAAATCAAACAGGCATAGATTTGTATCTTGATTCCATTAGTATTTTTAGTAATTATACGAGCCAATTTTAAATGCATTTTTAAGAATTTCCACAGCTATTCAATCTGCCATCGTCTGCGATAAATTCCTCCAATTTCGACCTTAGTGTATGCTCTGACGGGGCGACAAGTCGCCTGAAAAATAGACAGTCCGGCAATCCTAGACAAATCACCTGAAAAAAGATAGGGTAAGAAAGCTTCTTACCCAAAAACAATTAAATGATACCAGAATTATATCATGCCCATTTGTCAGAAAAGCTTACACGTTCTAATTACTTATTGACAATTTTATTGATTCAAGTAGTGCAATCGATTAAAGAAGTCACATTAGAAAGCATAGCGACAAAACTAGCGATGCCCATTAAATTTGAAAGTAGAAGGAAAAAAGTTCAGAGATTTTTATCGGACGATGAATGGGCTCTAGATGATATTTGGCTGTCACTGGTGATTGCTTGGATTAAAGGTAGTGTCAAACAGAATAAGGTTGTATATTTAGCAATAGACAGAACCAAATGGCAAACAAATAATATTTTGATGGTCAGCATGATTTGGCGAAAAAGAGCTATTCCTATTTATTGGAAAGTCCTTGACAAACAAGGGAACAGCACATTGGAAAATCAACAATTCGTATTAACGCCAATATTCGCCGCCTTATCAGATTATAAATTGCTTGTGTTAGGAGATCGTGAATTTTGTAGTGTTACCCTGGCAAATTGGCTGAGGGAGAAGAAAGTAGATTTCTGTTTACGACTAAAAAAGAATGTTTGTATCAAGATGGAATCGGAGTTATGGACTGAAATAAAAATGCTAGGATTAGAGCCAGGAAATAGCTTTTTCAATCAAGAAGTAACAATCCGAAAAACTGCACCAATTACGGGGTTTAATTTGGCAGGTAAGTGGCTGGGTAAATATCGAAATATTACTACAAAAGAACCTTGGTATATTCTGACAAGTTTGGCAAATATACAAGCAGCAGTTGATGCTTATGCAAAAAGATTTGGAATTGAAGAAATGTTTAGAGACTTTAAAGGCGGAGGCTATAACTTAGAGAAGACTAATTTAACGGGCGACCGATTGAGTAAGTTATTAATTTTGCTATCGCTATCATACTTAAAGAGTATCATTCAAGGGATAGACATTAAATCCAAGCAAGTTCAAAAATATCTAGGCAGAAAAACAGAAAGCCACAGAAAATATGCTAGGCATAGCACTTTTTATATTGGACTCTGGGGTGAATCATGGGTTGATTCAATGTCTAGTAATTGGCAGGTTGTTGTTGAATTAATGTCTTTGTCTCCGCACAAACTACCTAATTATCAACAAGGCTTAAGAGCTATGAGACTTATTCTATCAGCCTTATAGGCGACTTGTCGCCCCGACAGGTGTATGCTAATTCTCCGGATTCAGGTAAATTAGTGACAAACCTAAATTCAGTTCGTGTTTCTAAATCTGAAAAAGTCACTAATCTTACTTAAACTTTTCGTTTGTCACTGCACACTTCATAAGTTCCATTCTCCTTCATGTTGATAGTAGAATTATTCTTAATTCGTAGTACAAAATATTGATTTTTTTGTTTCATTAATGCTTGAACGCGTTCAGAGCTAGAAAAACCTCTATCCATTACAGCGACTCCATTTTGAGGTGTGGCTGCTATAGTTTCATTTCCATGCTCACTGTCATGACCTTGGCCAAAATGAATGTGTACTCCATCAATTATTCCCCGTTCATTGTCCGTTCCAGCAAATAATTTTACTTGATGGTATTCCTGTTGCCATAGTAATTTACTTGTCAAAGTAACTATCGTTGAATCTAAAGGGAATAAGCTGAGACAATCTTTATTACTTGTTTGACGTTTTATATCGGCTTGTAATCTTTCAAAGATTTTTATAAAAACATCAATATCTCTATGCTTACTAGCCTTGGAAAAAGTTGATATATCTAGGGAAATATCTCGACTGTTTAAACGGGAAAATAGGGAACGCATAGTATCCAGACTTTGGTCAAAACTAAACCCTAGCCAGCAGGAGACAAATGTGAAGCTATCTAAAACTGGATAATCATCTTTGGGTAAATGGGCGAGATACCGTTTGACAATTTTGGGGAAGTTAGAAAATAGCATTTCAGTTGATTATTAATATTTTATAACTCTGCAATTATACATTTTTTGGCCAATTTTAGCAATCTTTTTCTATCATTCAACACTTCTGCGGTAAAGGTTTAGTTTCAGTGAAACTCCGTCAGGGTTGGCAAATACAATAGTGCGATCGCGTTCGGGAACCAATGAATAAATCGCGAGACTAAAAACCCTGTCAGTAATCGTAACTTTTTGCCGTTATTCTTGGGGAGCGTCTGATTTTCGTATCACTCAATCTTTTGAATCAAGAAAAAACCTCAAAAAATGGAGCCAAAAATAAGCGACTTAGAGCGGGTCAGATGATGACTATTTGACTAATCTCCTCGCTAATTCAGTCAACTAAATTCTCACAAACAACTCATTTCTAACTATTATACAACTTGTAAACAGTAGTTGTAAGCTTTTTATTTTATCAAAAATTGCCATAATTAAAAATTACCATTAATCAGTTCCTCTTTTCTCTTAAAACTCATTACAAAGCGTGTCTATAGCTTCTAAGAATGGTGAATTTATATTAAAATATACTCACCACTGGTGAACAGTGTTCAATAAGATGCGTTCCCCCTGGGCTAATTGCCGCCATTAATTCCGGCACTGTCTTCTCCATGTGCGTCACCTTATCAGATTTTTGGGCTTTTTGCTACCCCCGTGAACTTCTACGGTTAATTTTTCAATCCGTAAGTCCTACATTTGATCGAGATAACATTTCAAATGTTGGGCTAATTTTTGCACATGAGGTTCAGCGAACATCGAGAAATGATTTCCCGGAACTTCAATAACTTCGATCGCTTGCTGGGAACATTTGCCCCAACCTAACAATAAGTCATCGCTATGGAACTCAGAACTATCAAAATCATGCTCAATTTTATCGTGAGCTCGAAACAACGTAATTTTGTCAGGATAAACCTGGGGAACGTAATCTCGCATGGCTTGAACGTGAGATTTAAAAACCTTGTAATCGCGAATATACTGCGACATCTCCGTGTCGCTAACGATGAAATTCGCCTTTCTATTCAATAACTGAAATTGCTCATCCAACGGTAGATCTCGCATTTCATCGTAGGAGACAGAAAAATCGATGCCGAACCAGTTTTTAATTGACTCAGCTAACCGGAGTAAAAATTTAGCATCATCATCCTTTGTTGGTTGAATAACTGTTTCTGACAATATCGCGTCAATTACCACTAGCAAGTCTACTTTTTGACCTTGTTTTTGTAGTTGTTGCGCCATCTCAAAAGCAACCACACCACCAAAACACCAACCTCCTAAAAGATAGGGCCCTTCCGGTTGCACTGTGCGAATTTCTTGGAGGTAATAAGCTGCTGTTTCTTCTACTGACTTAGCTTCAATTTCTACGGTACTGGGAGACTGTTCCAAGGCATAAAATGGTTGTTCTCCACCGATTTTGTTTGCCAAGTTTATGTAAGCGAGAATGTCTCCTCCGGCGGCGTGTACGCAAAACAAAGGAGTCCTTGAACCTGAAGAATTAAGGGCTACCAGCGGGGAACCAGAACTCAAATTTGTTGGCTGGCTGACAATTTTAGCGAGTTTTTCAATGGTCGGGTTTTCAAACAAAATAGATAGGGGAAGGTTGTGTCCGAACAGTTCGTAAATTTGAGCCATTAAGCGTACAGCTAAAAAGGAGTGACCTCCTAACTCGAAGAAGTTATCTGTTACTCCAATTGAGTTAATAGCTAGAAGACTTTCCCAAATTTTTACCAAACCTAATTCGGAAATATTTCTGGGCGCAACGAAGGATGTTGTGGAGTTCGATCGGATCAGATTATCAGTTGGAAGCGATCGCTTATCTACTTTGCCATTTGGTGTTAGCGGTATCGCATCTAACACCACAAAAGCAGACGGTATCATGTAATCCGGTAGTTTATCTTGCAAGTAACCGTGCAGTTGTGAAACTAAGTTTGGTTCATCTGTTACTATGTAAGCGATCGGATGCTTATCGCCTTGTGTATCGTCGCGGATAATGACAACAGATTCTCGAATATCTGGATGTTGCAATATCGCACTTTCAATTTCTGCTAATTCAACTCGGAAACCTCTGATTTTTACTTGTTCGTCACGGCGACCTAAATATTCGAGATTGCCATCGTGCAAGTAACGTGCTAAATCGCCAGTTTTATATAGTTTTGAGTTGGGAGTTAAAATAAACCGTTCCTCGGTTAGTTCAGGACGATTCAAATAACCTTTCGCCAATCCATCGCCACTGATGTACAATTCACCGCAGACTCCGACGGTCGTTGGTTGTAAATGGCGATCGAATATGTAAACTTGAGTGTTATCAATTGGATGACCGATCGGAACGCTAGTTGCTTTTTCTGGTAATAAACTCGTATCGTAGTAAGTAGCGTTGGCAGAAATTTCAGATGAACCGTAAAGGTTAATCAGTTTGGCAGATGGGAGCAATTTTTGGAACGATCGCGCTAAGTCGAGAGGTAGTGCTTCTCCACTGGTTATCCAAAGTTTCAAGTTCGATAATTTCTTAGTTAAATTACCGTAAGTATCTATAATTAACCGCAGCAATGAAGGAACAAGTATGACTCGCGTAACGTGATGGCGATCGAGCGTTTCTAGGAATAGTTTAGTGTCTTTGACAATTGGATCGGGAATGATAACGGTGGGAATTCCTTGGAGTAAGGGAGCAAAAATTTCCCACACTGAATCTACGAAACTAATAGCTGTTTTCTGACAGCAAATGTCTTCACTTTCAAAGGGATAAGTTTTCCACAACCAGTGTAACCCATTAACTGTACCTCGGTGAGTGCCGAGAACGCCTTTGGGAGTTCCAGTCGAACCCGAAGTGTAGATTACATAAGCAAGATTGTCACTTCTCGATGCGGCGGTCGGATTTTCTTGACTTTCTAGATCGATAATTTCCCTGTCATCATCTAGACAGATAACTTGTATTTGTTGAAAGCGATCGCGTAATGATGAATGACTGATGACTAATGAAACTTGAGAATCAGAAACCATGAAAGAAAGACGATCGGTTGGATAATTTGGAGCGAGAGGAATGTAAGCACCGCCAGCTTTCAGAATCGCCAGAATTCCAACTATCATTTCCACCGATCGATCCAGACAAATTCCCACGAAACTTTCGGTTGTTACTCCCAATTTTTGTAAATAATGGGCAAGTTGATTGACCTTGTGGTTGAGTTGTCGATAGGTTATTTTTTCTGACCGATCGATTAACGCTAAACTATCGGGAAAATGCTCTACTTGCCGTTCAAATAATTGATGGAGAGATGCATTTTGCGGATAAGTCGTTTGAGTATTATTCCACTCCAATAACAGTTGTTCTCGCTGTTTTGCAGTTAGGATTGGTAATTCGGAAATTTGGCGATCGGGATTAGCAACAATGCTTTCCAGTAAAGTTTGAAAATTATCGATGAGTCCTGTAATTGTTGCCGCATCAAATAAGTCTGTACTATACTCTAAAAATCCAGTTAATCCTTCTTTGGATTCGCCGATAGACAGAAAAATGTCGAACTGAGATGTGCCACTATCGAACTCCAAACTACGCAAAGTTAACCCAGCAATCTCTCGCTCTGACTTCGGCGTATTTTGCAGCACAAACATGACCTGAAACAAAGGATTTCGGCTTAAATCTCGATCGGGTTGCAATTCCTCTACTAGCTTCTCGAAAGGCAAATCCTGATGTGCGTAAGCGTCGAGAGTCACCTCGCGTACCCGACTCAAAAGCGTCCGAAAACTTGGGTCGCCGCTGAGGTCATTTCGCATCACCAATGTATTGACAAATAAGCCAAGTATTCCTTCTAATTCGGCTTGATTTCGATTAGCAATTGAAGAACCTATGAGGATGTCTTCTTGCTCTGTATAGCGGTAAAGTAAAGTATTAAAAGCCGCCAGTAAAGTCATAAATAAAGTGACTTCTTCTTGCTGACCTAATTTACTTAGTGCCTCTGTTAGAGTTTTGGAAAAAGTAAAGTGTTGCTTTGCGCCATTAAATGTGGTAATAGTCGGTCTGGAACGATCGACAGGCAATTGCAATACAGGTAAATCACCACCTAGTTGTTGCTTCCAGTAATTGAGTTGGGTAGCGAGTAATTCACCTTGCAAGCGATCGCGCTGCCAAATTGCAAAATCTGCATACTGGATGGGAAGTTCGGGTAATGACGGAGATTGACCTGTTGAGAACGCCGTGTACAGCGCTGCAAATTCCCCTGCGAACACTGAGATAGACCATCCATCGGAGACGATGTGGTGCATAGTCAAAAGGAAAATATGTTCTGTTTCGCCTAGACGCAGCAAAGTTGCCCGTACCAGAGGCGCTTGGGATAAATCAAAGGGTTTTTTAGCTTCCTCGCTCGCTATTTTTTGAACTTCAAGATCCCAATTTTTTCCCGATAAACGTTCGAGGTTAATGATAGGTAAATCCCAGCTTGATTCCGATGCGATCGCCTGGAATGGTTGCCGATCTATTATTACAAAACTGGTCCGCCAAGCCTCGTGACGACTGATAATTTCGTTGAGACTTTGCTTGAGCGCCGTCACATCAAGGATTCCCTTTAAATGAAGGGCTGTCGGAATATTATAGAAAGAACTTCCTTGATAAAGTCGATCGATAAACCAGAGTCTTTGCTGGGAAAAAGATAAAGGAATAGGATTAGAGTCTGGCCGCTTAGGAATAGCAGAACTTCTAAGTTTTCCTGTCTTCCATTTTTCCAGAAGCGCTTTTTTGGTCGGGGATAGATTAGAGATTTGGTTGTCCATAACAGATGTTGTTGGTGATGAGTAATTAGGTCAGATGGGATCGGTTGTGTAAAATAAACTTTTATCGATTAGCCAATAAAGCTTCAACTTCTTCATCAGATAATTCGGCAATTTTTTCTAGAAGAAGTTGGTCGATCGTTTCGGCTTGTTTGGCGACAGTGGATGCTTGAAGCAAAAGGTCGCGCAGTGGTAGTTCGACTGGGAAGTTCGATCGCAATCGCGAAACTAATTGGGTGGCGATGAGTGAATCTCCTCCTAACTCGAAGAAATTATCGTGAATACCGACTTGTTTAATACCGAGAACTTCTTGCCACATTTCGACAATTTGTTGTTCTAACTCATTAGTAGGAGGAACATACGAATTATCGAGGCTGGGTCTTAAATAGCGTGGGGAGGGGTCTGTTTGCTGGGATGGTTTTGTATCCGGTATTAGTTCTGCAAGTAAAGCATCAAGATCGTCTTGGTTTTGGGGATTAATGGTATAAATTCCACCGCTGAGTTTAGCAAATTTTTCTCCTAACTTTATCCTAATTACATTTTGCTCTTTTTGTTCCAATTGATTAACCAATTGGGAACCTGCACCCGATTCATCAACAAACACTAGCCATCGATCTTTTTGGTCTGATGTTATTGAGTTGTTAGTCGCAGATAAGGATGGAACTTTGGCATCTATCCAGTAACGTTGGCGCTCAAAAGGATACGTCGGTAGGGGGAGACGATGACGCAATTCGTGGGTGGAAAAGCCCGACCATTCTATCTTTACACCTGCCATCCAAAGCCTACCTAATGCGTTTAATAATAAGTCAACATCGGATTGTTGTTCTTGAGGATGGCGTAAGGAATTTAGCACGAGATGTTTGGCATCCGGTTCTAAATGCCGCTTAGTTAACGTGCTTAATGTCCGTCCAGGCCCAACTTCCAAAAATATTGCTTCCGGCTGTTTCAATAACTCGGAAATTCCGGCAGAAAATCTCACTGTTTGGCGCAGATGTTTGCTCCAATAGCTGGGATTTGTGGCTTCATTTTCTGTAATCCAGGTACCAGTGACGTTGGAAATAAACGGAATTTGGGGCGGATTCAGCTTCACTTTTTTAATAGCAAGTGCAAACTGTTCCAAAATCGGTTGCATCATCTCAGAATGAAAGGCATGAGATGTATGTAAGGGGCGACAGTCTATAGCTTCGGAATTTAACTGATTTTGCAATATTTCGATCGCTGCTGTCGAGCCTGAAACGACGCATGAGGATGGCGCGTTAATTGCTGCTAAAGAAAGTTCTTCACCCAAAAATGGCTGAATCTTTTGTTCTGAAAGTGGCACGGCGAGCATACTTCCAGAAGGCAATTGCTGCATCAGTTTACCTCGGCTTGCTACTAAAAACAAGGCATCTTCTAGGGAGAAAATACCTGCTAAAGTAGCAGCTACATATTCACCAATACTGTGTCCAATTAGCGCTACGGGATGCAGTCCCCATTCTATCCATAACTTCGCGATCGCATATTCAACAACAAATATAGCTGGTTGGGTAATTGCAGTTTGTTGCAATTGCTGAGAAGCTTCTGCGGTTTCTGCTTCGCTGGGATAGAGAATTGAACGCAGATCGATACCTAAATGAGGTTTGAGAATTTCCGAACAGATATCTATTTGTTCTCTAAATGTTGGCTCAACTTCGTAGAGTTCTCGCCCCATATTTACATATTGTGCGCCTTGTCCAGAAAACATGAATACGATCGGACGGTGAGAAGGCTTTTGGTAGTGCGTGAAAACTCGTTGCGTATCTAGATTAGTTAGCGCATTCATGGCATCTTCAATATCATGACAAACTACCATTTGGCGATGTTCAAAAGCCCTACGACCGACTTGCAATGTGTAAGCAACATCAGCGATATTTAAATCGGGATGCTGTTGTAAATGTTTGGCTAAATTCGCAGTTGCAGTCTCTAATGCTGTATCGGTTTTTGCTGAGAGTAGCAATAACTGCCAAGGACGTGAAGAACTAGAGACTTCAAGATCGGGAGTTTCTTCTAGAATTACATGAGCATTCGTTCCACCAATTCCGAAAGAACTGACTCCAGCACGACGCGGATTGCCGTTAGTTTTCCATTCCGACAACGTACTATTAACGTAGAATGGACTATTGGCAAAATCTATTTGGGTATTGGGTTTGTGGAAATGCAAACTGGGAGGTATTTGTTTGTGTTTAAGTGCTTGGATAGTTTTGATTAAACCTGTTATCCCAGCGGCTGTATTCAAATGTCCGACATTAGTTTTAACTGAAGCGATCGCACAAAAACCATTCCGATTAGTTGTGGTACGAAAAGCTTGGGTGAGAGCTGCAATTTCGATCGGATCTCCCAATGAAGTTCCCGTTCCATGCGCCTCAATATAACTAATAGTTTTGGACTCCACTCCTGCTAACGCAAGTGCTTCTAAAATCACCTCCCTTTGACCTTCTACGCTGGGGGCTGTATAACCAACTTTTAAAGAACCGTCATTATTAATTGCGGAACCTTTAATGACCGCATGAATACAATCCCCGTCGGCTACAGCATCTTCTAAGCGTTTCAATACGACAATACCCAAACCGCTACCAAAAATAGTTCCTTGAGCATTTACATCGAAAGCTCGGCAATGTCCGTCAGGAGAATTTATTCCTCCTTCTTGATAGCGATAACCGGTTTTTTGTGGCACTTGAATTGAAACACCACCAGCCAACGCGATATCGCTTTCGCCATTCAGCAAACTTTGGCAAGCTAAGTGAACTGCAACTAATGAGGTGGAACAGGTGGTTTGAACGTTAATGCTTGGCCCTTTGAGGTTTAATTTGTAAGAAGTTTGCGTACAAAGGTGGTCTTTATCATTGCCAATTAAAACTTGGAATGGATCGACTGATTCTATTAAATGGCGATTAGGATACAGGTTATAAAATAAATAACTGCTCAGAGTTACACCTGCAAACACACCGATTTGACCGGGGTAAGTGTCTGAATTGTAGCCAGAATTTTCTAGTGCTTCCCAAGCACATTCTAGAAAAAGACGCTGTTGGGGATCTGCGATTTCAGCTTCTCTGGGTGTAAAGCCGAAAAATGCTGCGTCAAATAGTTCTATGTCTTCCAGTACGGTGCCTGCTTTGACATATTTGGGGTCATTGAATACGGCTGGGTCTATACCTGTAGATATGAGTTCTTCATCTGTGAAAAAAGATATTGATTCTACGCCATCTCGCAAGTTTTGCCAAAAATCATCAACATTTTTAGCACCAGGGAAACGCCCCGCCATGCCGACGATAGCGATTTCATCTTTGCCATCAAAACGATTTAATTCACTTAAATTATTCATCAGAATACTCAACCATTTACTTTTAACTTTATTCTCGTTCCCAGGTAGAACCTGGAAACGAGGTGGGGGAGGTTCAACCTCCAAGGCGTGCTGCGAGTTATGCTACATTCTCAGCAACTTCTAAAGAATTAGAGTTCAAAATCTCTAAAGCAATCTCCATCTGGTCGTTTAAAACTGCATCGATATCATCTTCAGTGGTAAGTGGATTAGCAATCACCGCCCTCAATGCGATCATCGGGATTTCTTTTCCAGAACAAATTGTGCTTTTAGTTGTCCGCGAAATAAAAGTACGACCTGCTTGGCGCTGGGCTTTTTGAAGTCGTTCGTTAAATCGATCGATCAGTTGATTTTCACTTTCAGTTAACTGATTTTTAGCCACACTCTCTCTCAATGACTCCGGTATATAACGGTAAATTAACAGGTTAATATCCGGTTCTGCTAACAACTCAAATTCAGCTAGACTGCGGATGCGATCGGCCATATATTGAGTTTTCCGAATTCCTTCATCAATCAAAAATTCATATCCTTTCACTCCAATTAAGTTGAGCCCAGCATGAAGGAATAATGCCATTCCCGGTCGAGAACCTTCCAAAGCGCGTTTACCTAAATCGAAAGAACCTTTACGCATGGTATAACTGGCATTTTTTTCGATCGCTTGTGCCATGATCGGATCGCGCAAAAACACCATCCCAATACCCATTGGCAAGTACATTTGTTTATGTCCATCAATCGTCACCGAATCAGCACGTTCGATCCCAACAATTTTAGGTCGATGCTGTTGGGAAAAGATCAGTGGCCCACCCCAAGCGGCATCGACATGCAAGTGAACGTTCGCTTCTCGCGCAATGTCCGCCATATCGGAAAGAGAATCGACTCCACCTGAGTCTGTAGTACCAGCAATGCCCACGATCGCGATAATATGTTTGTTTTGGTTGCGACAATCTGCGACGGCTTGACGAAGCGCACAAATGTCAATCCGATTGTTGCGATCGCTCTTAATTTTAATCAAACCTCGCGTACCGATACCCAACAAATCGGCGGCTTTTTCAAACGAGTAGTGCATTAAGTCCGAACCGATTACTACCGCACCTTTGTAGCCATAATAATCTAAGGCGGCTGTTAAACCTTCCTTTTCTATACCGAGAAAGTCGTCTTTTGGCCCTAAAGAAGTATTTCTGGCGCACCAAAGTGCGGTGATATTCGCTGTAGTACCTCCAGAAACCAAAATTCCTAATGTACTCTCGCTGTTTTGAATATGCTGGGCGTAAAAGCGATCGCTAAAGTTGTAAATCAGTCGATGAATCATTGCCAAAGCTTGACGTTCATAAGGACTAAAAGCTTTAGCAGTTTCTATTTTTACGGCGTTTTGATTCATCGCCGTCATCAGTTTAGCTAGAGGCTGCACGAAATGGGGAAGTGCGGCGGTCATGTGACCGATAAATCGCGGCGATGATGTGTGGATTGAATGGTTAATTACGTTGCTGGATAAATATTCCAGGTAGCTTTCAAAATTAGCGGGTTCAATGGGAATTTGAGGATCGCAAAAGTTTTGCGTTAACGCTTGAAAATCAATGTCGCTGTTGGTTTTGATGTTGGCTAAAAACTCGCGAGTTACAGCGTTAATTTGCATCTCGATCGTTTTTTCTAGAGAGGCAGTGTGAGTGGATGGAGCAAAAAGTTCGATTGTTTTTTGTTCAATAGTATATTGGCTCGTATTGTCGGGGTTAAAGGAGGTTTTGATTTTCAGCATTTCTTGTTGGTTTAACATCATTTTTTCCTACTTAATTGGGTTGAAAGATATTGGAAATCCGCCATCTAAAATTAGCTGTTAAGGCTGCTCTCTTCTTTGTCTTGCCGCTCGATGTTCTTGTCTGACTTGTCGGCGGCGGTTGATGGAATCTGTCGGGGTTATTGATGGTTGAGAATGATTTGCATACGATCGCTGCTTGTTTTCCTCCTGAATTAAATATTCAGCTAAGTAGCCGATGGTTGGATATTGAAACATTCCAACTAAAGAAAACTCTCGCTGAAATATTTTTTGCAGTTGGCTGTGAACGCGAACTAAGAGCAATGAATCACCACCCAAATCGAAGAAGTTATCGTGAATACCTACTCCCTCTAAATGGAGATATTCTTGCCAAATACCAGCAATGCTTTGTTCTATTTCCGTTCGGGGTGATTGATAGGCTGCTTCCAATTTGGGACGCGCTTGTTCTGGTGCTGGTAGCGATTGACGATCTACTTTACCATTGGGTAGCAATGGCAGAGTTTCTAACATCACAAAGGCGGATGGTATCATATAGTTAGGCAGCTTTTCTTGCAGCAGGCGATGAAGTTCGCTGGCTGCGATCGGCTGTTCTGAATCGGATACGATATAAGCCACCAATTGCTGATTATCGGGTTCATTTTCCCTAGCTAAAACTATTACTTGTCGTACAGATGGATGTTGAGCTAGTACCGCTTCAATTTCTCCTAATTCGATTCGGAAACCGCGAATTTTCACTTGGTTATCGATCCGTCCGAGAAATTCCAAATTGCCATCTGGTAAATAGCGAACCAAATCGCCAGTTTTGTATAGTTTGGTCGATAGTTCAGTATGAATGCTTGCTAATGGATTAGGAATGAATTTCTCAGATGTTAATTCGGGACGATTGAGATAACCTCGCGCCAATCCTGCGCCACCGACGTACAGTTCACCAGGTACGCCAATGGGAACAGGTTGTAAGTTGCGATCGAGGACGTAGATTTGGGTGTTAGCGATCGCACGACCGATCAAAACTTGCGAATTAGCTCGATCTTGCGGACTGCTACTGTAGCAAGTGACATCAGCAGAAACTTCGGAGGAACCGTAAAGATTTAACAGCATACTCTCAGGTAAAATCTGCCGAAACTGTTGCAATAAATCTACCGAAAGTGTTTCTCCACTCGTTACCCAAAAATTCAAGTTTGGTAGCCGTTTTTGCAAGTCAGCAAACGTATCTAAAAGTAATCGCAGCAAAGAAGGAACCAAGACAAGTCGCGTCACTTTATTGTTAGCAAGAGTTTCTACGAACTGGTGAGGGTCTTTGAGAATGCGATCGCTGATAATAATCGTCCGTATTCCTTGCAGTAAGGGCCCGAAAATCTCCCACACAGAATCTACAAAGTTTAACGATGTTTTCTGACAGCAAACATCTTCTCCTTTAAAAGGATAAGTTTGCCACATCCAATGAAAACGATTGATAGCGCCTCTATGCAAACCTAAAACTCCTTTAGGTTTCCCCGTCGAACCAGAGGTATAAATGACATAAGCCACATTATCAATTGTAGAATGACTGACAGGATTTTCTCGGTTTTCTTGCTGAATAATTTCCCAATCAGTATCCAAGCAGATGACAGTCATTTTGGCAAAGTTTTTAACTAATGACGAATGAGTAATCACCACCGACAAGTGAGTATCCGACAACATGAAATCCAGTCGTTCTTGGGGATAATTTGGATCGAGGGGAAGATAAGCACCGCCTGCTTTGAGGATACCCAAAATTGCGACGATCGGATCGAGCGATCGCTCTAAACAAATCCCCACCATTACTTCTGACTTTACCCCCAACTTTTGCAGGTGATGCGCTAGTTGATTAGCCTTAGTATTGAGTTCCCGATAAGTTAAATTATGGTCTCCAAACATCACCGCTACAGCATCCGGCGTGCGTTCCACTTGTGCTTCAAAAAGTTCGTGAATGCAGTGATGCTGATAGTCAGTTTGAGTATCATTCCATTCCACCAACAACTGTTTTAGTTCGCCTGATTTCAGTAAAGGTAAATCCCAAACTCGCTGTTCTGGATTAGCAATAATGCTTTCTAGCAAAGTTTGCCAATGTTTCATCCACCGTTCAATAGTTTGCGAGTCAAATAAGTCGGTGTTGTATTCACAATCGACTACAAATTCGTCATTTTGTTGGTGAATATCCAGAAAAATATCCGAGATGGAAGAATTGGTGGGATTTCTGACAAACTCGAATTTCCGGCTAAAAGACTCTGAGGTAGCCAGAGGTCTGTCCAAATTAAACAGTATTGTTACTAAAGGTGGACGACTGGTATCTCTTGGCAGGTTTAATTTCTTAACCAACCTAATAAACGGATAAATTTGATGATCATAAGCATCGGATAACACCTGTTTTATTGAACTTAAATATTCTGTGAATGTTGGGTTTTCTACAAGTTGGCTGCGGATTGGCAATAAGTTCACATAGTGACCGACAAGAGATTCACCTTCAACAGATAATTGTCCGGCTGAAGGGATACCAATAACGATATCGTCCTGACCTGTTAATCGGTGAAGTAACGCAAAAAAACCAGCCAAAACTGTTGTAAATAAGGTGCTTTTAAACTTGATGCTTTCGTGTTTCAAAGCGCCATAAACAGTTTTATCCAGCGTGAAAGTTTGTCGAGTACCGACGTAGCGATTAACTGATGGTCGAGGACGATCGCTTGGCAATTCTAACACCGGAACGGAACTGGAAAATTGCTGCAACCAATAAGCCTCAGCTTTTGCCATTTCTGGACTTTCCTGCTGGCTTGCTTCCCACTGAACGTATTCGCTTAACTGCATTGGTTGTGGGAGTTGATGCGCGATCGCTTGACATTCGGCTGTGTAAATTGCCGTTAGTTCTTGTTGCAAAACTCCCAAAGACCAACCATCAGCAATAATGTGATGAACTGTAAGAACTAAAAGATGATGTTGTTCTTCTAATTTGACGATTTTGGTTCGGAATAAATTCCCAGTTTCAAGATTGAAAGTTTGTCGTGCTTCTGTTGCTAAGTATTCCTCTAAATGTGTGGCGCGATCGCTATTATCTAAAGTCGAGAAATCCACTACCGGAATGTTGATAGTCAGAGTCGAATTAATTTGTTGATAATCTCCTGACGGACTAAACGTCGATCGCAATGCTTCGTGGCGATCGACTACTTCTTGAATGGCCTTACGTGCTGCTGTCAAATTGAACAAGCCGCGCAGATGAATTGTCGTTGATTGGTTATAGGCGCGGGAGACGTTTTCTCCCATTTGTGCCATTACCCACAGTTCTTTCTGCGCTTCTGTCAGGGGGATTAAAGACTGGCGATTGGCGATCGGCGATCGGGAAGATTTTTCCCCATTACCCACTCCCGACTCCCCTGGTAAAAATCCACCTTCTTGCATTTCGCTGATACTTTCCTTGACTGCTTGAATCATGCGCTCGATATCTTCATCGGTATGAGCGGTAGATAAGAAAAGTCTGCGATTTTCTAAAGCAAAGATTCCCTTTTCTAGCAGGTGATAG
Source organism: Lyngbya sp. CCAP 1446/10 (assembly GCF_026130175.1). Classification (GTDB taxonomy): domain Bacteria; phylum Cyanobacteriota; class Cyanobacteriia; order Cyanobacteriales; family Microcoleaceae; genus Microcoleus. The sequence continues at coordinate 15,825 of NZ_JAIGNI010000026.1, forward strand.
AAAAACAAATCCATCCAATTGAGAGTGGGAGAATAAGCAAATCGGAAGAGAGAACCAAAATGAACTACCTGAATTGGTAACTGTTTTTGCTCGAAGTAAGTATTGAGCGTGTTGGCTAATTTTATGGTTTTGGCAGTTAACTCTTCTTGCAGTTTTGCGCCGCTATTCTTAATGTGGGTGAGTGCAGCCAAAGTAGTAGCCATCACGAGAGGATGCTTGAAAAAAGTACCTGCAAAGTGAGTAATTTCGACTTCAGGATAAGACGCATCTCCATAACTCCAAAATCCACCATCTAATACGTCCATAAAAGCAGCCTTACCAGCAATTACTCCGATCGGCAAACCACCACCAATTGCTTTACCGTAAGTTGTGATATCGGCTCGAATATTCCACAATGCTTGCATCCCGCCGGGGTGCATCCGAAATCCGGTAATCACTTCATCGAAAATTAAAGTAATTCCCGTTTCTTGAGTTAATTTTCTCAATTCTTGCAAGAATTCTTTAGGTTGCAAATCTGGTTTGGCGCTTTGGATTGGCTCCACTAAAACAGCCGCTAATTCACTGGCGTGAGCTCTGATAATATCTAGCGATTTGGGATTTCCGTAATCGAGAACTATAACTTGTTCTACTTTATGCTGCGGAATACCAGCAGCGATCGCGATCGAACGTAACTTTCCCTCTTCACTCGGTACTCCGGCTACCAAAACTTCATCCAAAGTTCCGTGATAGGAACCTGCAAAAAAAGCAATCTTTTCGCGCCCTGTAATGGCGCGAGCGATGCGAATTGCTCCCATTACCGCTTCGCTGCCATCATTACAAAAAGAAGCCCTTTCTTGACCTGTCAATTCGCAAACTAACTGAGCAGCTTTACCTGCCAAAGCTGATTGTGGGCCATGTTGTATTCCTTGGTGAACCTGGTCTTGAATTGCATCAATAATAAAAGATGGAGAATGACCGAATAAAAGTGCGCCAAATCCCATTGACATATCTATATATTCATTACCATCAATATCCCAAATTCTCGCACCAGAACTTCTTTGGGGATAGATGGGATATACCATTTCTTTGATTGAAGGACGAAATCCCATTACCGATCTGGGATTAGCATGATGAACGCGATCGTTTTGCGTCAAGTTTTTCGATGCTTGAGTGCGTTCGATCACCCGTGCGATTAATGCGTCTAAATGTTCTTGTTGGCGTGGAGTTAAATTGGCGGAACTGGGGAATTTTTGGATTTTGGATTTTGGATTTTGGATGGGAATTTCTCCCTGGCGTTCCTGTGCGATCGTTGCGGTAGGTATGCGTGTAGATTGTTTCTGCTTTGGTGAAATATTTTCGCGCAGAAATTCCAGTTGTTTGGACATCACCTCAAGCTGCTGCGCCATCAAACGTTTGATCGCTGTATTATCGGTTTGTCGATCGAGATGATTTTCTAACAATAGCGATGCTTTTTTCTTTGGTTTTGAGTTATTTGTTTCGGACCGATCGGGCGTTAATGTTGGCTCGATCGGCGGGATTTGCTGAGATATGTAAACGGCTAATTCGTTAATTGTAGAGCTATTTTCAATTAATAATTTTAAAGAAATATTGAGACCAAATGCTTTTTTAATTGCGCCATTTATTTGGAGTAATTGCACGGACTCAAAACCGAGTTCAAGAAAATTAGTCTTATCGTCTATTTCAGAGGAGCTTACTCCCATTGCTTTACCGACAATTTCTTTTAATACTGACAGGATTTTGTCAGTCTGCGAGGGATGTATTGATGAATTCAGTTTTTGGTTTAGTTGGGAGTCAGACATTGTAATTTCCTTAATTATTAGTCATTAGTCAGCCGTCATTAGTCATTAGTTATTGGTCATTAGTCATTGGTCAGATGAACGATAAAAGCTAGCCAGACATTCTTAGCAGGTCTAGTTGTTGAGACATAATCTCCATTTGTTGAGCCATGAGCTCTTCAATCTCGCGATCGCCTACATTTTCCTCCTCGATTGTATTGTCTACTTGTGTAATTTTTTTGTCAGGCACTGCTGGATGAGAAGGTTCAATCCAATATCTTTTTCGCTCAAAAGGATAAGTGGGTAAAGGAATACGATCGCGTCGCTCGTGGCGATAAAATTCCGACCAATTGACCAACACACCAGCTAGCCAAAGTCTTCCCAATGCGTTCAGAAAGAATGCGATATCTGACTGAGAATCTTTCGGATGGCGCAATGAAGAAAGTACAAATGTTTGAGTATTCCCCTCTAAATGCTCTCTGGCAAAGCTACTCAAAGTACGTCCCGGGCCAACTTCTAGGAGGATTCGCTTTGGTTCTTTTAGCAACTCAGCAATCCCGTCAGCAAAACGCACCGTTTGGCGTAGATGTTTCCCCCAATAATTCGGATCTGTTGCTTCCATTTCAGTAATCCAAGTGCCAGTTACATTAGATATCAAAGGAATTTGAGGAGCCTTGAGTTTGACTTTTCTAACTTCAGCGATGAACGGCTCGATAATGGGTTCCATCATCTCAGAATGAAAAGCATGAGAAGTATGCAATCGACGACAATCTAAACCTCGATCAGTCAAACGATTTTGCAGCTTATCAACAGCTTTTATAGAACCAGAAACTACACACAAAGATGGTGCATTAATTACAGCCATAGACAGTTCTTCACTTAGTTCGATTTCCTGTTCCGATAGAGGTACAGCCAGCATTGCACCAGCCGGAAGTTGCTGCATTAATTTCCCGCGAGTAGCAACTAATATCAACGCATCTTGTAGGGAAAAAACACCAGCAAGAGTTGCTGCAACGTACTCGCCAATACTGTGACCGATCGCAGCTTCAGGAAGCACGCCCCACGACATCCACAACTGAGCTAAAGCGTACTCAATTATAAACAATACTGGCTGAGTAATATAAGTTTGTTTCAGTTGTTGCGCGGCTTCTTCTTCCCCTCCTTCACTGGGATACAAAACGGTACGCAAGTCTATTCCCAAGTGCGGTATTAAAAGTTCGCAACAATCATCAATAGCACGAGTAAAAGTAGATTCAGTCTGGTAAAGTTCCCGCGCCATGTTCGCGTACTGCACCCCTTGACCGGAAAACATAAACACAACAGAACGATTACCAGACTCCTCGTAGTGGGAGTGCAAAATATCGGGAATTAATATTTTTTTATTGCCTTTTTGCTCAGTTTTTAGACTCAGCGCTTGTACAGCATTGTCAATATTTTTACACACCAACATTCGCCGATAATCGAATACTTTACGACCTACTTGCAGGGTGTAAGCCACATCAGCTAAATTGAGGTCGGGATGCTGTTTTAAATGTGTCGCTAAATTGGCAGTTGCTGTTTCTAAAGCCGAACTTGTTTTAGCAGAAAGAACTAACAATTGATACTTTCTCTCTTTCTCTCCTGCTACCTTTAGATTTGGAAATTCTTCCAAAACGACATGAGCATTAGTACCGCCAATGCCGAAAGAACTGACTCCCGCACGACGAGGAATCCCCTCTGTTTTCCATTCACGGAGGGTGGTATTGACATAAAACGGGCTATTGGCAAAATCGATTTCGGGATTGGGTTTTTCAAAGTGCAAGCTGGCTGGTATTTTCTGATGTTTTAACGCCAAAATTGTTTTAATTAATCCGGTTATTCCGGCGGCTGTATTCAAATGACTGACATTAGTTTTTACAGACCCGATCGCACAAAAACCCTTCTTCTTAGTTTGCGCTCCAAACACTTCTTGCAGCGCTCTAATTTCGATGGGATCTCCCAAAGAAGTGCCAGTTCCATGAGTTTCGATATAAGTGATAGTTTCAGGAGCAAAACGAGCGATCGCTTGCGCCTGAGCAATTACCTTAGCTTGACCCGAAACACTGGGTGCTGTATAACTAACTTTCGCGGAACCATCATTATTAATAGCTGAACCTTTAATAAGCGCATAAATGCGATCGCCATCCGCCAAAGCATCTTCTAATCTCTTAAGTACAACAATACCCACCCCATTGCCAAAAGTAGTTCCTTCTGCTTTGGCATCAAAAGCGCGAGTGCGAGCGTCGGTAGAAAATATCCCACTTTTTTGATAAAAATAACCTTCTTTTTGAGGAACTTGAATTGACACGCCACCAGCTAGAGCCATATCGCATTCGTAACTCAATAATCCCCGACAAGCCGAATGAACGGCAACTAATGATGTAGAACAAGCGGTATTAACATTAATACTCGGCCCTTTCAAATTCAACTTATAAGAAATTCGAGTCGCTAAAAAGTCTTGATTGTTGCCAATTCCCAGCGGCAAATAACCCATCGATCGCAATAAATCGCGATTTGAAAGAATATTATTCAGCAGGTATGTACTCAGATTAGCACCCGCATAAACACCAGCCAAACCTGCGTATTGTTCCGGGTCATACCCCGCATTTTCCAAAGCTTCCCAAGCACACTCTAAAAAAAGACGGTGTTGCGGATCTGTAATTTCAGCTTCTTTTGCCAGCATACCAAAAAACGAAGCATCAAACATTTCGATATCATCCAACACGAACCCAGCTTTCACATAATTCGAGTCATTCAGCCAACTATCTTCTACCCCCGTATCCCTCAATTCTTCATCACTAAACGATGAAATAGACTCCACTCCATCACACAAGTTTAGCCAAAACTCATCAACATTTTTAGCCCCAGGAAAACGACCAGCCATCCCAATAATAGCAATTGGTTCCAGCACACTTTGTTCTTCCCAGTTATCCATTTTGACCTCTCCCACAACTCCATCTATATCTGTGTTCATCTCTGTTCCTCTGTGGTAAAAAATAATTGATATTAACGATTCCTAGCTTGTTTAAACAGTTCTTTTTGTCTGGCTACCGCTTCTGCCTGCTTTCTGACCTGGCTATTAACTTCTCTAAAGATCGGTTGCTCCCCATCCTGTTTTCGACTCAAATATTCCGCCAACATCTTTATACTAGGATACTTAAATAAGTCGATCGCAGAAATATTTCGCTCTAAAACCTTATGCAATTTTGCTTGCACCTTCACCAAAAGTAAAGAATGCCCGCCAATTTCAAAAAAATTATCATTAATCCCCACTTTTTCCAATTGCAATATCTCTTGCCAAACCTCAGCAATCAGTCGCTCTGCTTCAGTTTTAGGCATCGCGTAATCCCGTTTCAAATCACGGCGATTTTCGGGTACTGGTAGGGCGCGATAGTCTACTTTACCGTTAGGTATTAAAGGTAATGCCTCCAACTGTACGACAACTGATGGCACCATGTAATCCGGTAACTTTTCTGCTACAAAGCTGCGTAGTTCTAGGTTAATATTATCTGAGACAATATAAGCAACTAAGCGCTTGTTATCTACTTCATCTTCTCTGAGTAAAACCACAGCTTGTTTTACTGCTGGATGTTGGTTAAGTACATTTTCAATCTCTCCTAATTCAATGCGAAAACCGCGAAGTTTGATTTGGCTATCGCTACGTCCCAAATACTCAATTTCCCCATTAAATCGATAACGACCGATGTCTCCACTCCGATAAAGATAAGCGCCATTTTCACTGATAAACGGATTGGGAATAAACTTTTCTGCTGTTAGTTCTGGGCGATTGAGATAGCCTCGCGCTAAACCATCGCCACCAATACAAAGTTCGCCAGGAACGCCGATTGGAACGGGTTGCAGGTGCGCGTCCAGCACGTATACTTGCATATTGGAAATGGGACGACCGATCGCAATTGAAGAAAGAGATTGGTTTTTGCTCGTGTCGTACCAAGTCACATCTGCGGATACTTCGGAGGAGCCATAAAGGTTAATTAAAACACTTTGAGGCATCCTTTCTTGGAAGCGCTGACATAGTTCCACGGATAAAGTTTCTCCACTGCTAACCCAATACTTGAGTTTGGGAAGTCGGCTTTGTAAATCGGGAAAAGTCTCTAATAAGACGCGCAACAATGATGGTACTAAAACAAGGCGCGTAACCTGTTGCTGAGATAAAGTTTTAACCAGTTGATAAGGGTCTTTTACTATTTCATCGGCAATGATGACAGTTCGCAGTCCGTGCAGCAAGGGAGCAAAAATTTCCCAAACTGAATCTATAAAATTTAACGATGTTTTCTGACAGCAAATCTCCCCTTGTTCAAAAGGATAAGGATTCCAATTCAAGCGATTAACTGCACTGCGATGGCGACCGAGTACGCCTTTGGGAGTCCCCGTAGAACCTGAAGTGTAGAGGACGTAGGCGAGGCTATCGGACAATTTTGGATTTTGGATTTTAGATTTTGGATTGGAGATTGTGTCCCATTCGCGATCGAAATAAACAACTACTGGAGTTACGTTTGCACTCAAAGTTGGTAGTTCTTTAATTAAAGTTTTGCGAGTTAATAATACTGACACTTGAGCGTCAGATAATATAAAATTCAGACGCTCTTGGGGATAGGCGGGATCTAATGGTACGTAAGCTCCACCAGCCTTGAGAATGCCTAAAAGACCGACTACCATTTCGATCGATCGCTCTACACAAATCCCTACCAAAACTTCCGATCGCACTCCTAATTCTCTCAGATAATCCGCCAAGCGATCGGCTTGTTGATTTAATTCTTGATACGTTAGCTGTCGATCTTCAAATACGATCGCAACTGCATCTGGCGTTTTTTCTACTTGCGCTTCAAATAGCTGGTGAATGCAAGCATCCTTGGGGTAATCTGTTTGAGTGCAATTCCAATCCAACAACTGCTGTTTTTCAGATGATGTTAATAGTGGTAATTCATTCACTCGGCGATCGGGATTAGCGACAATTCCTGCGAGTAAGTGCTGGAAATGCTCGCTCATTCTGGCGATCGTAGCTGCCTCGAATAAGTCGGTATTGTATTCTATAGTTGCGATCGATTCCTCTCCTCTTTCTTCGATATACAAACTCAAATCGAATTTCGCAGTACCGTTGTTGCTTTCCAGACTACTCACCGTCAACCCCGATAGCTCTAACACTGATGTCGGAGTATTTAGAAGTGTAAACATCACCTGAAATAAAGGCGTGTAACTCAAAGAGCGTTGCGGTTGCAGTGTCTCTACCAACTTTTCAAATGGCACATCGCAATGAGCGTATGCTCCTACGCATACTTGACGTACTCGACTTAACAATTCCCGAAAAGTAGGATTGCCAGACAAGTCAGTTCGCAGCACTAAAGTATTGACAAAACAGCCAATCAATTGTTCTATTTCGCTCATGTTGCGGTTAGCAATGGGGGAACCGATCGCGACATCTTCAATTCCCGTGTAGCGATACAGCAAGATTTTGAAAGCGGCTAACAAGGTCATGAAAAAAGTCGCATCTTCGTTCTGACTTAGCGCCTTGAGTGCTTTAGTTAATTCCGCCGTCAGAGAGAAGGTTTTCCTCGCACCTCGGAAGGTTTGTACGGCTGGTCGAGGATAATCTGCGGGTAATTGTAGCACGGGAGGAGTGTTACCTAACTGCTGCTTCCAATAGACAATCTGTTTTTCCAGCACCGTTTCCAGCACCTCTCCTTTTAGGGAATGTTGCTGCCATAAAGCAAAGTCGGCATACTGGATGGGTAGTTCGCTAAGAGGGGATGCTTTGCTGTTGGAAAATGCTTCGTAAAGTGCAGCCAATTCGCGCATCATTACACCATAAGACCAGCCATCACAAATAATGTGGTGCATGGTGACTAGCAGCACGTAATCTTGTTGGCCGATTTGTAACAGCGTCCAACGCAATAATGGCCCTTGAGATAAGTCAAAGGGTGATTGGCTTTGTTCAAGTGTAAGTTGCTGGATTTGGTTATTTTGTTCTGATAAAGGCAAGTCGGATAAATTGACTGTTGGTAACTTTATAGTTAGCGATGGAGAAATAATTTGGACTGGTTGTCCTTCCCTCATTTTGAAAGTAGTTCGTAGGGATTCGTGGCGTTGCACGATCTCGTTGAGGCTGCGCTCTAGTGCTGGTACATTAAGCAAACCTTTGAGTTGTATTGCTCCGTGTTCATTGTAAGAAGGATTGGTGCGATCGATTTGTTGGAGTAACCACAGTCTTTGTTGAGGAAAGGATAGCGGTGCAGAGTCGGTAATGTCGCGTCTGGGAATAAGGTTTATGGGGGAATCAGACTGAATTTCACCCCGCAAGCGTTTGGCGAGAAGTGCTTGTTTGCTGGGGGAAAGTTGATAGCGTCTTGCTAGTATTTGTCGTTTGTTTATGTCCATTTTTTTATAATCTCCTGGTATACTTGTTTGACCGCCGATGATTGCATATGAACGCAGATGAATATTGATTTTTCTAATTGGTGATTTCGATGTTCATATACTTGGGGTAAGGTTGAATTGTTTTTAGATCGTTTTCGAGAATTACCAGAGCGCCGTTGTTATCGATTTCTTTGAATCCAGAAAATTTATAAGCGATGTACATCATCCTATTTCGATTGTTTGAAAGGAATTCTGCACGCAATCGAACCTTATTCTCTTTAGCGAGTTCGAGCAGATAATTTAGCAGAACTGTGCCGACACCTCTAGACATGACGCGACAGGACATCAGGAAGAGTTTTATAGTCCATAAGCTGTCGGAATATTCGAGGAGAGCTAAGCCGATTTTTCCATAATTTCCATACTTATCATTTAAACTGGCGATGAGCAGTTTGTGGTGATCCGATCGACTAAACATATTCAGTTCGTCATAGGAATATGTGTAACCTGTTGTATTTAGTTGATTGGTGCGTACTGTTAGTTCTTCGGCTCGCTGTAAATCTTCTTCTTTAGCGTCAGAAATCGTCAAGTGCATATTGAGGGTAGCTAAGAAGTCTTCTTGCGAACCGATGAATTCTGATTCAGCTTGATTTCGGTGGATATCGCTGATATACATCTGCCTTCTTTTTTGGGAATCCTCTGTGATAAAACGAGGATTCATTTCTGGCATTTCTAGTAGATATTCTAGGCGATCGACATTAATACAAAGGACTTCAGGAAGTGAAAAATTTACTTCTTCGAGTTCAAAAACTTGGTCATCGACAAAAGCTATCGCATCCGTACCGATATTAATTAATTTAGCAATTTCTTTAATCGAAGAAACCTTAGAATTCCAATGAATCTGAGGATAGATAAAATACTCGTGCAATCCTACCTCTTCCAGTTTCTCGATCGCACTACTATATTCATTCTTGCTAGCGATCGATTGTAAGATTCCTCGACTATCCAAAATTTTGACAATCTCGATTATATCGTGTCGCAAAAAAACTCGATCGCCTTCTAACAATATGCCGTTCCAGATGGTGTTATCCAAATCCCAAACTACACATTTGATGGAGCGTGTTTTTTCTTGTTTGTTGTCTGTTGGCACAGAATTTAAACTAATCATTTTTTCACGTCCTTGCTACTAATTCTTGAGATATCGACCTGCGATTTTGTGAGAATATATATTCTTGATAACCATATTCAGCGATGGTAATTTCGTGAATTTGGGTACTACCTTCGATGATTTCCATGATTTTTGCATCCCGTAAATACCGTTGAACTGGGTATTCGCTGCTGCAACCATTTCCCCCGTGAATTTGGACGGCATCATTGGCTACTTTGGTTGCGATCGTAGAAGCAAAATATTTGGCGATCGAGGTTTCCATAATTGAGTTGGGGTCGCCAATATCTTTGAGATAACCTGCTTGATAACATAGTAATCGGGCGGCTTTGATATTCGCGAGCGCCTCCGTAATCATTTGTCGAATTAGTTGATGATCTTTGAGATAAACATCAAATTGCTTGCGTTTACTTGTATATTCAATGCAGGCTTCTAAGCAAGCTTGGGCAATACCCACACAACCGCAGGCGACACTGTATCGTCCCAAATCGAGTGCAGAAGATGCTACGTGAGAAAAACCAAAACCTTGTCTGCATACGAGATTTTCTTGGGGAATTTGACAATTATTTAGGTGCAGTTCTGCTAACATCGAACCTCTGACACCTAACATTCCAAAAATTGGTTTAATCGAGAGTCCCGGACTGTTTTTTTCCACTAAAAAAGCAGAGGGTTTACCTTCCCACTTGGCAAAAACTAAGAAAACATCGGCAATTTGTCCGTAAGTAATCCATTTTTTTTGCCCGTTTAAGATATAAGAGTCGCCAGAAAGTGTTGCTGTCGTCTCTACGGCTTTGGCATCGCTACCTACGTTAGGTTCACTCAATGCGAAGGCTGCGATCGCCTCGCCGGATGCTAATTTAGTCAGCCAATGCTCTTTTTGAAATTTACTTCCCCATTTGAGAATACCATGCGCGACCATAGAATGAACTGTTAGCAAACACCTGAGCGAAGAACATCCCCGTCCGATTTCTTCGTTTAGGAGACCGTAGGCGATCGCATCCATGCCAGTACCGCCCCATTCTTCGGGTAATACGGATCCTAAATATCCTTTTTGAGCTAACTTTTGGATGATTTCGGGTGGCGTTCTTTCTTCGCGATCGATGCGATCGGCATGAGGAACTATTTCTTCATTTACGAAAGCTCTAAAAGTCGAGTGCTTGTCTTTTTGGTGAAAAGTTAATTCTATTTTCATTGTATCACTTAATTCCTCCAAAGATCAACATTAAATCACAATTTTTAATCTCTAGCCAGTACGGTAGTTTTCCGTTCTAGTAACGCCGCCATAGAGTTGACACTCCTGAAGTTAGCAAATTCCAGGTCTTCATTTTCGATCGTCACTTCAAACTCTTTTTCTATAAACAACACCAATTGCATGGCAAACATGGAATTGACGAATCCCAAAGCAAAGATGTCTTCATCATCCTGCAAGTCATGGTTGCCGAAAAACTGAGAAAGGAATTTTTTGATTTGGTCTTTAGCTGCTTTCATGTTCTGTAATTTCTAATGACTAATGATGGTAGGTATAGAAACCTTTTCCGCTTTTTCGCCCGTGCAATCCAGCATCTACCATTTTTTTGAGTAAAGGACAGGGGCGATATTTACTGTCATTGAAGCTTTCGTACAAGACTTCGATCGAGAATAGAATTGTATCTAATCCGATTAAATCTGCTGTTTCTAAGGGCCCCATTTTGTGACCGAAACAGGATTTAAAAATTTTATCAACCTGTTCGGCTGAAGCTACTCCCTCTTGCAACAGAAAAATTGCTTCGTTAACGGTTAACATTAGCACCCGATTGGAAACAAAACCAGGCGAATCATTAACTAAGATAGATTCTTTTCCCATCTTTGCTAATAATTTTGTGGCGGTTTCGATCGTCTGCTCAGAAGTATGATATCCGCGAATCATTTCCACCATCGGCTTCATCGGTACCGGGTTCATAAAATGAATGCCAATCACTCGATCGGCCCTCTTGGTAGCGGAAGCGATCCGAGTAATGGAAATTGCCGATGTGTTAGCGGCAAAAATAGTTTCTTCCGGGCAAATTGCGTCTATTTTACTGTATACCTCCTTTTTGAGATCCCATTTTTCGGGAACATTTTCAACTACGAATTCCGCTTTCTCTAGGAACTGATAGTTACTAGAAAAAGTAATTTTATCCAAAATGTCATTTGGACGATCGCTTTTCTCATTTTTGTTGAAAAATCCTTGAAAGCGGATATTATTTTTGATTTCCTGTTTCGCTCGTTCCAGAATATCATCTGAAATATCTAAAAGCACCGCATGATGTCCGGTTTGGGCTAGATTTTGCGCTACCCCAACTCCCATCACACCTGCTCCGATTACACCGACTGTTTGAATGTTCATACTTAATCCTTTGGTCATTAGTCATTGCTCATTTGTTCATGGTTCTAGTTTCTCGCACAACGAACAATAGTATTAACTGCTGCTGGGATTAATTGCTACAAGATCGCGATCTTCATTATTTTCAGTTAAGTGTTCTAATTCCCCGATGATTATTTCTTCAATAATTAAAGCTAATTCAGCTACAGATGGTGACTGAAAAAGGGAAGGAATAGATAGTTCTATCTGGAAGTCTTGGCGAAGCCGAGAAATTAACTGAACCCCGATCAAAGAGTTGCCGCCTAAGTCAAAAAAGCTGTCATTTATGCCTATGCGATCGATTCCCAGCAACTCTTGATAAATGCCAGCAATTCTGTAATCAATTTCATTGCTAGGTGCAACATAGGGAGTACGTAAATTTGAGCGTGGGTAGAGGGTTTTCTCTTGACTCCTTGGCTCTTCTGCACTACTTTTCTGAGGTTTACGCTTAATCCACTTATCGATTTCAGCGTTGACATCACTACGCCAAATCGCAATTTGCGGTACTGAGGGATGAGAAAAAATCCGTTGAAAAGCATCTACAGTTTCTTGCTGAAACACCTCTATTTCATTTTGTTCTTGAGTTTTACCAAGCAGTGAGTTCCGAAACAAGTTAGCGTTTTCAGCATGAAACCAATTGGCACTACACCAGTGATGATTACCGAGTTGATTCTGCTTGTGAGCAAAGGCATCCACGAAAATATTAGCTGCGGTGTAGGCAGCAAAGGCTATTCCTCCTAAAATAGCTCCAATTGAAGATATTAACAGACAATAATCAAGCTCCCGGCCTTGCAAAACTTTCTCTAATGTGTAGAGACCATAAACTTTAGGTTGAAACTGCAATTCACATTCGGTATAACCTGTCTGCTCAATTGTACTGAGTATTTCTTCTCCCAGAAATGCCGCGGCATGAATCACACCATTAATGCGGCCAAATCGTTCCTCAGTTTGCCAAAGTGCTGCTCGCATTTGACCTTCATCAGCAACATCAGCACCAATGACCAAAACCTCTGCACCTAACTCCTCTAATTTTTGCACGCTTTTGATTCTAGAACTGATCAAATCGCGATCGTCATGAGTCGTTAGCCATTCCTCCCACTCTTGCTGAGGGGGTAATCCTGAACGTCCCATTAATACCAGCTTTGCCTGCACGCTTTGAGCCAAGTATTTAGCAAGTGTTAATCCAATTCTTCCTAATCCACCTGTAATCAGATATACCCCATTTGGGCGCAATCGTTTTGGATATTCTGCTTGATTTAGTCTGACTGCCTCAAAGGTTTGCAGCCATCTATAATTGCCACGATAGGCAATGACTAACTCAGACGATTCTGTAGTAATTTCTGAAAAAATCTGGTCGATCAATTTCTCCTCTAAGCCACTTCCTGATTTAGGGAGTGCTACATCAATGCTTTGGCAACTGATATTACTGTATTCCTGGGGGATCACTTTGCATAATCCTAATAAAGTTGCCTTTTCGGGATCGCACAAATCTGTACTTTCTACTTGGTGCATCCCGTTGGACAATACCCATATTTTAAGGGAATTGTTAATCAGCAGTTGGCTAAGAGCCTGAGTGAAGAACAGCAGACTGTAGAAACCTGAATGTTGGATTTCTTCAAAAAATTCAACGCTTGATGGTGTCTGTTCGGTGAGGTTTATGCTCCATAAATGAACGATGGTATTCGGGAGTTGATCTTTAACGCGGAGGTCTTGGAGTAGAGCGTTATAGTCATCTCGCGAACGAGGATTAATAGTATATTTCCCCTCGCTCAGCTGACTAAATTGTTTTCCTACCTTGACACAGATGACCTTTTGACGATCGTTTTCTAAACGTTGAGCGATTTGGGAACCGACTCCACGTTCATCAACAAACAATAACCAGCAAGATTTTTTCTCTTCTGTTTGCGGCAAAGAAAGCGGTGGCATTGATTGTTTCCAAACAGGAATGTAGAACCAATCTGCGGGGTCTGATTTTCTCTGTGAATAATCTAGTCCGAACGCGACTTCGTCGCGCGCTATCGCATTAGCCTCTCCTGGTTTGGGGGGGTCAATCCAGTAACGCTGACGCTCAAAGGGATAGGTGGGTAAGGGAATTCGCTGACGACGTTCTTGACCATAAAATTTTGGCCAGTTGACTTTGACTCCTGATATCCACAACTGTCCTATTGTGTTGAGTAAAAATGCTAAATCTGGTTGTTGATTATAGGCATCGCGTAGGGATGGTAACGCGATTTTATCCGCGATCTCAACATTTTCTAAACACTGTTGTGCCAAGCTGCACAACGTCTGTCCCGGCCCTACTTCTAAGAGAATTGGTTTGTATTTTTTCCACAACTCTTCCATCCCATCAGCAAATAACACGGGTTGACACAAATGCTGAGTCCAATAATTAGGATCTGTAGCAAGTTCTGCGGTAATCCAAGTTCCGGTGACGTTTGATATATAAGGAATTTTTGGTTGCTGAAGATTGATGGTTTTGACTAATTCCGTGAAGGAAGAAGCGATCGCTTCCATCATGGAAGAATGAAACGCATGGGATGTCTGTAAAGGCCGACAGGCTATTCCTTTTTCAGTTAGTTGAGATGCTAAATCATCGATCGCATCTATCGTTCCAGCAATGACACACAGTTTTGATCCATTGATTGCTGATAAGGACAAATTTTCAGTCAGGAAGGGACGCACTTCTGCTTCTGAAAGGGGCACAGCTAGCATTGCGCCATTGGGCAAATCCTGAATCATTTGTGCTCTTTTGGCAACCAGAGTCAGAGCATCTTCTAAAGACAATACCTCGGCTAAACAAGCTGCGACATATTCACCAATGCTGTAGCCAATCATCGCGGTCGGATGAATTCCCCAGGACATCCACAACTGCGCTAAAGCGTACTCAATGACAAAAACAGCGGGTTGGGTGAGACAAGTTTGATTTAGTTTTTTAGTGGTTTCATCGGCGGTTTCTTGCTGACCGCGACCCAGCATTCTACGCAAATCAAAGCTTGATTGAGCGATCGAGTTAGGTTGTTGGGAACTGTTTGCAGTTTGGTTCCGATTGGGATACAGAATATCTCTTAAATCAAGACCGAGCAGAGGTTTGAGGAGTTCGCAGCAGCGATCGACGGTTTTTTGAAATGTTGGCTCAACTTGGTAAAGTTCCCATGCCATATTGACATAATGAGTTCCCAGGCCTGTGAACATAAAAGCGACTGGTTTTGCAGTTGTTTCTTGAATGCTGGTGAACACTCGTTTAGGGTCTTGGAGTGCAGCGATCGCATCTTCAATGTTGTGGCAAACAACAGTCCGTCGATAATCAAATTCTCGACGACCAATTTGCAAGGTGTAAGCAACATCAGCCAACTTAATGTCAGGATGTTTCTTTAGATATTCAGTCAAATTGACTGTTGCTGTCTCTAAAGCTGAATTAGTCTTGGCAGATAACATTAGTAATTGCCAAGGCCGGGAGGTAGTTGATTGCTCAATTTGTGGCGCTTCTTCCAAAATTACGTGAGCATTTGTGCCGCCAAAACCAAAGGAACTGACTCCAGCACGACGAGGTGTATCGTTAGCTTTCCATTCAGAAAGTGTAGTGTTAACGTAAAAGGGGCTATTCTCAAAATCAATCTGAGGATTGGGTGTCTCGAAATTGAGGCTAGGTGGCAGCAATTTGCGATCGAGGGATAGAGCTGTTTTAATTAAGCTTGCTATCCCGGCTGCTGCGTCTAAATGCCCGATATTGGTTTTGACTGAGCCAATAGCACAGTAGGCTTTTTTATTGATAGGAAATGCTTGTTTTAACCCTGCAATTTCAATCGGGTCTCCCAAAGTGGTTCCAGTGCCATGAGTTTCTATATAGGTGATGGTTTCTGGCTCCACTTCCGCCATGATTTGAGCAGCGCGAATGACTTTCGCTTGAGCTTCTTCGCTGGGTGCTGTGTAGCTAACTTTGACGGCACCATCATTATTGATCGCGGAACCTTTAATAACGGCGTAAATGTAATCTCTATCTGCGATCGCATCTTCGAGTCGCTTGAGAACAACAACACCCAAACCATTACCACCAATTGTCCCATTTGCACGAGCATCAAAGGCGAAGCACCGCCCATCAGGAGAAATTTCTTCTGGGCAAAGCGTGGCTTCGTTTTGGGGGGCTTTAACTGAAACACCGGCAGCCAAAGCCATGTCACAATCGCCACTTAATAAACTTTGATAAGCTAAATGAACTGCAACTAATGAACTTGAACAGGCCGTTCCGACACTAAGACTGGGGCCTTTTAGATTTAATTTATAGGAGACGCGGGTGGGTACATAATCTTTATCAGACGCAAGTAAGATAGGAAAATATCCGAGAGTTTTATCCAGATTATTAGGTAAGAGGTTATAAAGTAAGTATGTACTTCTCCCGACTCCCGCGTAAACTCCGATTGGTCTTTCTTCTCTTTCAGAGTCATAACCAGCATCTTCAAGCGCCTCCCAAGCACACTCTAAAAAAAGGCGATGTTGCGGGTCCATAATTTCGGCTTCTCTGGGATTTAAACCGAAAAAGGAGGCATCGAAGAGTTCAATATTTTCTAATAAAGCAGCCGCTTTTATTTTCTTAGTCAAACGATTCGACTCTACATCTGAATCTTGGGCTTCCCCATTTTCTTTGGAAAGAACTGAAGCAAATTCTACTCCCTCGATCAGATTTTTCCAAAAAATATCAATATTTTTGCTTCCAGGGAAGCGCCCTGAGATGCCGATAATTGCTATTTCTAAGCCTGTTTGTTCCGATTTCATTCCCTTAATTCCTGATAAAGATGTAGGTTTAGTGCTGGTTAATGGGTTGTTATATAGCCTTTGATTTTTTTAGCTTTTGTTTGAGGCGATTTTTGCCGGCTGCTATTTGTCGAGACAATTCAGTAAATTGTAACTCTGGCGAAGCTGCTGTATGAACTCGATCTAATTGTTGAGCCAGAGAACGAATTGTTGGATACTTAAACAAATCCAGCAATGAAATACATTCTACCTCATTGGGTAAAACATTTCTGAGTTTATTGTAAATTTTGGCGATCGATAATGAGTTGCCACCAATTTCAAAAAAGTTACTATTGACGCCAACTTTTTCTAAGTCGAGGACTGCTCGCCATACTGTAGCGATCGCCTGCTCTATATCGTTCTGGGGTGCTACAAATTTACTGTCTAATTCTTGACTAAAAATTCCTGAAGTTGGCAGGGCGTTACGGTCTACTTTTCCATTCGCTGACAGCGGTAAACGTTCCAGAAATATGAAAGCGGATGGTATCATATACTCTGACAATTTATGACTGATAAAGTTCCGTAGCTCCTCAACAGTTGGTGGTATTTTTGTTGAGTTGGGAATGACATAAGCGAGCAAATGTTCTTTGCTTTGCTGTTTAGCGATCGCACTCACTACTGCTGCTTTGACGGCTGGATGCTGTGTCAAAGCAGCCTCAATTTCTCCAACTTCAATCCGGTGTCCACGAATCTTGATCTGGAAATCAACTCGTCCTAAAAATTCAATGTTGCCATCAGGATGATAACAACCTAAATCTCCTGTCCCATACAGACGTTCTCCCGTACGCGGATGAGAAATAAAACTGTCGCGAGTCTTTTCTTCATTGCGCCAGTAGCCTTTTGCCAACTGCACTCCAGCACAGTACATTTGTCCCGCAACCCACATCGGACAGTCTTCTAAAGCGTCGTTCAAAATATAATATTTCGAGTTCGCCATCGGTTGACCGTAGGGAATGCTCTTGCAATTTGGATCGACTTTTTTAATGAGATAGCATATATTCCAAATTGTAGTTTCAGTCGGTCCGCCTACGCTGAGAATTTGGGTATTTGGTGCTAGGTTTTTTATGCTATCTGGCAAAGAAATCGGCAGCCAATCACCTCCTAACATTGTCAATCGCAAACTTTCTAGTATCCCTCCAGATTCACCCTCCATGTAATCTACCAACATCTCCATCATCGCCGGGACTGAGTTCCATAATGTCACCCGTTCTCTTACCATTAAATCTACCCAATGACGGGGATCTTTCACAGCAGCAGCATCCGGCACAACGATCGCGCCGCCAGCACTCAAAAGACCGAAGATATCATAAACTGACATATCATGATTGAGAGCGGTCAAAGCTAACATTCGGTCTTGCGAAGTAACATTAAAACGCATATTAGTATGGACTACCACATTCGCCACCTTGCGATGAGTAATCATCACTCCTTTCGGCAATCCCGTAGACCCCGAAGTATAGATTACAAAAGCTAAATCGTCGGGTGTTTGAACTGGATTTAATGCTTGCTTGCTTTCTCCGGCTAAGTCTTCATTATCTACGCATAGTAGTTGAATTCCCGATCGCCAAGTAAGTTTTTCTTTCAACCGAGATTGAGTTAAAACGATCTGAACTTCACTATTTTCTAACAGATAAGATAAGCGTTCTTCAGGTAATCCGGGATCGATGGGAACGTAAGCAGCACCGGCAGCTAAAATACCCATGACTGCAACAATTTGTTCCCATCCTTTCTCCATTACTATGGCGACTAGCTGATTGGGAATAACTCCTAATTGGCGCAGTCGATGACCGACTTGATTCGAGCGATCGAATAATTCCTGATAAGTTAATGTTCGTGCAGATGAAATCACTGCATTTTCATTTCCTCTATCCCGGACTTGCGCGGCAAACAAACTATGCAGTAAATCATCAGGAATCGGCGCATCTGTAGAATTAATAGCATTTCTTTGCGCTAATTGCTCCGGAGGTAAGAGTTGTCGTGTCGTTTCCATCCAGGCCGATTCAGAAGTAGCAAGTTGCTCGATCAAACGGCAATATGCCTCAAACATATCTGCGATCGCACCCTCCGGGAAAAGTTCTTCAACTACATCCCAATTAAATGTCAATGTTTCTTTTTCTTCCCAAACTTGAATGTCCATCCAAGCTTGGGATGCTTGACTAATTCCATATACCAATTCGCCAAAATGACTGAACGTTAAAGTTTCTTGTCCCAGGGAACGGAAGCCGATAGTGCTGGTAAAAACAATTGGCATCGCGCTAGGAGTTGTACCTCTCCGACGAGCTAATTCCCGCGTCACGCTGACTCCACTAAAATAGCGATGTTCTAAATCTTGCCACAGTTGTTTCTGAAGGCGAATGGCGCGATCGCCAAACGATTCGCGAGCGGAATTGTCTACTGATAAAAGGGTGACAGAGGTAAAGTCTCCTAAGATGTCATTGACTTGGGGATGCAGCGGTAGACGATTAAATAAAGCCAGATTAATTGTAAATTTTTGGTTTTTACTCCAAAGCGCGATGATTTCAGCAAAAGCCGCCAGTAATAGCCCAGAAGGAGTTACACCCGCTTTAGCCGATCGCAACTTTAACTGTTGCCAATCAGTTCGCTCCAAGCTGCTTTCGTAGCGCCTGTTGCGATGCTCTTTGAGTTCTTTAGGATTTTTGGCGAGGGGTAAGTCGGGTGCTGGAGATAGAGCATCCAGACGACTCAACCAATATTCGTGCGATCGCTTATATAATTCCGTATTTTGCAATGCTTGTTCTGCCAAAACATAATCCCGAAATGTTATTTCTAATGGTGGCAATATCACATCGGGATTTTGATACAGTTGAAACCACTCATCAAATAAACGAAACAAACTCCAAGCATCAAATACTTGCAAATCGTAGCTGATATGCAGCCGAATTAGATCCCCATCTAACCGCGTGGCTCTAAACTCAAACAAAGGCCATTGGTCAGCAGGTAAAACTTGATGGGATAGGCGATCGCGAATTGCTTCAATTTCAGATATTACAACTTCTTTCTCCTGTCCACTCAGATCCAAAACCTCCATTTGATATGCAGGAACTTGTTTGAGAACTTGTTGCTGGCCATCGGGTAATACTATTGCCCTCAGCATATCGTGGCGATCGATTAATTTGGGTAAGGCGCTGTTCAATGTTTCCAAGTCTAAGCCTTGACATTCAATCTCGTAGTAACCATGATTGGCAACATTTCCTAAGTCGAATACCCCACTACGACCCACCCAAAATGCGTGCTGCATATCAGTCAAGGGAAAAGGTTCGTAGCGCAAATCAGGTGCTGGCTTAATTACAGGCAAAGAAGTAGAACTAGCACTCAGGCTGTTCTGGCGCAATAACAAAATAAGTTCTGCTTTATGTTCAATTAATGAGTTACGCAATTCTGGAGTAATTGCTCCTTTCGGCGCATCAATTTCTAGCGAACTTCCATTGGTAGAAAGTTTTATACCTTGGTTAGATAAACTGTTTAACAGTAAATGCAGATTCATATTATTAGCTTTAAGTTCGGATTGCACCAATTGACGAGCGTTTTTTCGAGGTTAAAATCAAATACTTAATATTTCCCTTTCTTCCTCTGCTTTGAATTCGGTAAGAAAAACCGATTCTGATGCCGTTAAGTTCGCCAAAGCTAATTGATTAAGTACGAGTTCGGCTAATTGAGTTATGTTGTTGTCGCCAAAGAATCTTTCTATTGGCACTCGCACTTGTAGATCCGTTTCGATTCGACTTCTGAGTTCAAAAGCCATTAAGGAATCAAGCAGTAAAGCCAGAGAATGCTGCGGACTTAGGCTATCGACAGGCAATTGTAAAGAATTGGTTAGCCATTCTATTAGATAGGTTTCCAATATTTGCTGCTGTTCTGTTGGTGCAGCGGCGAATAGTTTTTCCTTGGATAGAAAAGCTTTTTTGGCTCTGAAAAGATTGACTGCGCTTCGATCTTCTTCTCGATTAAGATTAATTGGGGGAGCAGGAGCAGTTCCTAGCGCCACATCACCCCAGCGCATCACCGTTGCAGCGGCAGTTGCAGCCGCGCCGTTGGTGTAAACGAGAACTAAGTCGTTTTCGCGAATTTTACCTGCAAGAGCGGCATGGTATAAATTGGCGATCGCAAATACAGAACCGATATTGGCATACCAAGGATAAAGATCGATCGCACGTTTGGGATCGATGCCCAGCGCCCTCGCACAAAGCCTCGCATACCACGCCGTCGGAGTATTGAAGGCAAAAAAGTCAATTTCTTCGAGAGTCACGCCAGCCGCCGCCACAGCCCCCTCACAACAAGTACGAACGAACTCCACACTTGTTTCGGCGAAGCTGCTGGCGTTCTCACCCGTCCGAGTACGCATTCGAGGTTTTCCCTGCGCGTCTGCGATCAATTCGTGTAAATAAGCATCACAAGTAGCCGCAGTGTTAATTATTTTACTGCCCAAAACTCCGCGATCGGGTTTGAGCGAATCCACCACAAAAGCCCCAGCAGCGTCTCCCATAGACCATGACAGCGTATCTTCCTCATCTACAGAGTTAGATTCGATGTGAGAGACAACCACCAAAACGTTGCGATATTCTCCCGTTTGCACCAACGCACGCGCATTTTGCAGCGCAATTAACGCACTCGAACAAGTCGATTCCAGATTCCACGCTGGACATTGCAATTGCAGTTCGCGTGCGAGGTAGGAGGCATTACCAGGAACAAGTTGTTCGGGAAAAATAGAAGCAACGATCGCTAATTCCACTTCATCGGAAGAAAGTTTTGCGGCATCCAGCGCCTCCCTAGCAGCGCGACATTCCAACATCAGCGACGACTCGCCTGCACCCAAAACTCTTCGCTCAACATTACCCCGAAAAGGGTCTGACAAATAGGGTGCTACTTCTTGCGACCAAATAGCAAATCCATCCTCATCAGAAGTAGATTCAACAGATTGAGATAACCTCGTTCTTCTTGGCGGAGTTACAGCAAACAAATGAGGGAACTTTTCCAGCCAATAATCATTAGTCCGAATTTGGCTGGGAAAACAGAGTGAAAGCGATCGAATACCGACTGAACAATTCATCATAACTATAGCTAGAGGCTAGGGGAAGAAGGAATTAGAAACAAGGGTTTCAAGAATAAAGTTAGTCCTAACCGATTAAGTTTTGTAGGGGCGGGTTCGCCGAGATATTTGATTAATATCTACAAATTCTATAAACCCGCCCCGCCCATACTCATGGAGATTTCAACACTAAATTGGTTAACATAGTGTTCATTTTGTTAACAGACTCCATGTATTCGTTTTCGGGAATAGATTCTGCCACAATTCCTGCGCCAGCATTTAAGTAAACCCAATCACCATATTGGTAAGCCGAGCGAATGGCGATCGCAATATCTGCCATACCATTGCTATTCACCCAACCAATCCCACCCGCATAAATTCCCCTCGGTTCTTGTTCTAGTTCTTCGATCCATTTGAGAGCTTTGTGTTTGTCAATCCCGGATACGGTGACACCAGGAAATAACACTTTCAAAGCATCCCATAAAGTTTTTTCTCCTTTTAGTTGACCGCCAATTCGCGATGAGAGATGCTGGACACATCTGTATTGTTTCACCTGCATGAAGTCAAAAATCCTAAGAGTTTCTGGTAGACAAACAGAAGCCATTTCACTTTGTGCCAGCCAGATTGAAAGTGCGTGTTCCTTTACCTCTTTAGCATCAGTAAATAACTCACTTTCCAATTTTACATCTTCTTCCAAATTTTCCGATCTCGGTCTAGTGCCCGCCAATGGATTAGTAACTACAAAGCCATCCGCACTAACTTCCATTAAAATTTCAGGACTGAAGCCTACCGCACTTACTTCGCCAACACGCAAACAATACGATCGCGCACAATTGTTGTTTTTCGCTCCTAAAACATAAGTTCCGAACAGATCCATATCCCCTTTCACTTTCACGGAACGGGAAATAATCGCTTTATGTAAATCGCCACTTTGGATGGCTTGAATCAGATCGCCCACTTGGTTTTGATACTCTTCTTTGTCAGCGAAATCAACAACTGGTGGTGTCGCTACATAATCTTTCAATTTATTATCAAGTGATAACGCTTCCAAAATTTTTGTGGGCGACTTGATGTTTCTGATATGAACTCCTCTAGGAGTGATAAAAAGTTCTGTTTCTGGAACCAAAAAATAGAGGAGCGGTTGTTCAATTGCCTTGGTGTAGGAGGAGTAGAAGCGAGCCACGTCAAAGCCTATGTAACCATAAGCAGTCCAATTCTCGATCGGCAAAGCTGCTAATATTGATTCTACTTGTTTGAGCGGATCGACAATTGGTTCTGACTTAATCTCACCCATAAAGGCGAGCGAAACATCGTGAGAACTTACTGATATTTCCGCTAAAGCATTACCAGCAATACGTACTTCATTCTCACTTCGGTACATCACATAGTTAGAAAAAATCCCAGCATCTAATAGATTCTGCAACAGAATGATAGGATCTCTCTGACCTGGTAGAAAGAGTTCGTGATAAGTTAATAAGTTGCTTGCTACCTGATACATGGGGTAAAAACTTTGGTTAAGGACGTTAAACATTAATGGGTTTTCAGCAATGATTTGCGATGAATTTTTCCGGTTGGCGTGCGCGGTAATGTTTCCAAAAAATTAATTTTTTTAGGAACTTTAAAATGAGGTAATCGAGTCCTAGCTAATTGTCGAATCTTGTCTTCTAAATCGGGAGATTTATCAAAACCTGATTTAAGGCTGACGTAAGCGATAATTTCAGTTAATTGTTCGCCGCGATCGCATTCTGGCACTACCGCCGCATCAAGAACACCTTCATGCTGGAGTAAAACATCTTCCACTTCAAATGGTGATACCCACATCCCATTTACTTTGAAGAAATCATCCTTACGTCCCATAAACCAGAAATAACCATCCGCATCGCGCAGATACTTATCCCCCGTTCGCATCGCATTCCCGTAAAGAGCTTGTCGCGTTTCCCGCAGGCGATTCCAATACCCCAGCATCAGACTTTCTCCACTCACCTCTAGGTCGCCAATTTCCCCTGCTGGAACAGGAAAACCCTTTTCATCAACCACTCGCACATCATAACCGGAAAGGGGACGACCAGAACTGCCGGGACGACATTCTCCCTCTGCATTCGATAGAAAGATATGCAGCAATTCTGTCGTACCAATACCCTCATAAATCTCTATTCCGTAAGTGTCTCGCCACTTATACCAAATAGTTTTGGGTAGTTGTTCGGCTGCTGATAAGCACAGGCGTAGGGAGGAAGTATTTAGAGGTGCAATTTCATGCACTGAGAGAATGCTGGCATATATGCTGGGTATGCCAAATAAAATTGTCGGTCGGTAGCGATCGATGTCCGCGATAATATCAAAAGCATTGTTAGCATCTGATAATACGGTGGCTGCACCAACTGCCATCGGCATATATAAGGTATTCCCTAAACCGTAGGCAAAAGGCATTTTAGCTACTGAATAGGTGATGTCATCTTGATGCAAACCGACTTTAGCTTTACCGTAATTCTCTGCACAAACTACCATACTTTGGTGGTTGTGAATTACGCCTTTGGGTTTACCCGTACTACCGGAAGTGTAAAGCCAAAAAGCAGGTTCATCGCCAGATGTTTCGGCGTAAGGTAGCTGTTCGTCTGTCTGCTGAGTAAGCAGAGACAAAAATGGTTTTTCTCCGTCTTTAAGGAGAATTTTTTGCAAGAAATGAGAGTGGATGGGAGTCAGTTTTTCTTGCCACTCTTGGTTAGTCACCAAGACTTTGGCGCGTGAATCTTGCAGGATATAGTGGATGTCATCAATCGTACAAGCCGTATTGATCGGAACTGGTACTGCGCCTAACCAAATAGCTCCCCAGAAAGCAAATACTGACTCTGGAGTGTCTGACAAAAGAATGGCGATCCGGTTTTCTCGCTCCAAACCTAACTCGGAGAATAATCTCGCTGTACGTCGAACAAAGCTGTTTAATTCGGCATAAGTATAAGTCCAATCCTGATAGTAAAACGCTACTTTCTCGCTTCGTCCTTGTGCCAGGTTGCTTTCCAAGAAGTAAGCTGCAACGTTGAAGATGCTAGGTAATTTTTCAGAAATACTCATTTATGTTCGGCTGGCATCGCCGTTTCGATCTCATTACAGATTTGAGCTAAGGTCATATCTTGGCGGGTTCCAAGTTTCAGGTTAACCCCCAACCTCCGTTTCAATTCCAGCGCAATTTGTACTGTTTCAACAGAGTCAAGTTGTAAATTCCCGTGTAGTAAAGTGTCTTGATGAAGGGACTCTTCAGGAATACCTAAATTAACCAGTATTGCCTTCAGTGTATCCATCGCCTTTTGACTTCTCATGCAATAAACGATCCTTTTGACTTCTCATGAAATCAATGGTAGTGATGTTTTGACTTAATTTTTCTGGCTTTGACTTGAAAATATTGATTTGTTCAGCGAACCGATCGTTAACCACAAGGACAAGCTGTATCAGTTGTGCTGACTTTGTTTACTAGATTATTGAGAAGACGTTTCAATAAGCTACACGAATTGTATTACCTATGCTTGGTTCTTGGCAAGGCCAAATCGGAAAAATTTTATAAAGTTTTGTTAAGAGCGACCAACGGTTAGGTATTCAGGACTTACGCCAGTACCCTTAAATCAACTTGTAGGGGTAGTGCCCCCGTGCCTACCCCGCTCTATCAAGGCGATGCCTACGGCTGGCTACGCCTACGCGGAGGCATTGGTGTCAACAATCGCTGAAACCCGCCAGGGACTTAAGTCTCTGTCTAATAGCGGAAGTCCTCTGAAGAGGACTAAAGAACTTACTTATTAGTCCTCTGAAGAGGACTTAAGCTTTGAGGCAGGGACTTAAGTCCCTGACGGAATAATGGTTTGAGCGATTGTTGACACCAATGCACGGCAGATTGCCCCTACAAAGTGTTTGGATCTCATTTAGGATTGCTATAGCAATCTTCTTGGCAGTTAGGACATTCTTAATTCCTGCCACCACCGACCCTAAACCATTCCTCCCTTCTTCCCTTCTTCCCTTCTTCCCTAGCCCCTAGCCCCTTCTTCCCTAGCTATTTATGAACGCTACCAGAACTGCAAACTCCTGGATTACCTATCCGAAACCCAATCCTGAAGCCAAATTACGACTATTCTGCTTCCACTATGCCGGGGGTGGGGCTTTGAGCTTTCGTGCTTTTCCAGGGAACCTACCGCCCGATGTAGAGGTTTGTCCGATCGAACTTCCGGGCCGTGGATTTCGACTGCTGGAAACTCCCTTCACCGAGATCGAGCCAGTAATTGAGGCTCTTTGCCTTAAAATCCTGAGCAGCCTTACCAAACCTTTCGCTTTCTTCGGTCACAGTATGGGCGCATTGGTGAGCTTTGAACTGGCGCGACTACTCCGCCAAGAGTACAACCAAAGTCCACTGCACCTATTTGTATCCGCTCACCGGGCTCCTCAAGTTCCCGATCGCGACCCGCCCATTCATGCTCTACCAGAAGCAGAATTTCTACGACAATTGTGCCGTTATAACGGCACTCCCAAAGCCGTGCTAGAAAACGCCGAACTGATGGAACTCCTCCTTCCTACTCTGCGAGCCGATTTTGCTGTGGTTGAAAATTACGCCTACTCGCAGGAACCGCCGTTAGATTGTCCGATCGCTGCTTTTGGTGGATTACAAGATTGGAAAGTCGGTGCCGAAGAGCTAGAAGCATGGCGAAAGCAGACAAACTCTGCTTTTTCGCTGGAGATGTTTCCTGGGGATCATTTCTTCCTGCACTCAGACCAAACACTTCTGCTACAACGCCTTTCACAATTACTCAATCAGATTGTTGGTCAATTGAGTCCTGACTGAGACAGGCTCGGCGTTGCTGAATTCATACCTGTATTCAGCAACGCCTTTAAAGGTTCATCCGTTCAACCAAGAGTTGGGAATGGGCGATCGCTTTTCTGCATTTCTCAGGGTTCGGATCTCCGGCAAAAATTTTCCTTTCTAGTTTATGAGCGATCGCCAACATTGCTGAATCCGGCAACCAAGGGAAAATCACGGCTTCTCCCGGTGCCGAAAACATGGACAGTAGGTTAGAGAGCATTTGCTCCTTGAGGCTGGATTCAGGAAAGATAATGACGGTTTTTGCCCGTTCGATTAGCCAATCGTGATCCCAATCATCACCAGTAATCGCGATCGCCAGCACCGCCTGCGGTATGCGTTCTACAAATTTCGGTGAAGCCGTATCACCACAAAACAGTAGATGTTGCTTCTCTAACATATACCAACCGGGCTGAACCTTAATAGGAGTATCAACAGCAGGAGAGGGTATCTCTAGCGTAGTAACTTCTAAAACTGAGTTATTCGC
The DNA here is from genome assembly GCF_026130175.1 of Lyngbya sp. CCAP 1446/10. Taxonomy (GTDB): domain Bacteria; phylum Cyanobacteriota; class Cyanobacteriia; order Cyanobacteriales; family Microcoleaceae; genus Microcoleus. Next base: position 42,688 of record NZ_JAIGNI010000026.1, read on the forward strand.
TTCCACCAAAGCCTTCGGTTCGATCGCCACAATTTCCTGCTTTGGCGGCTGGGGCTTTTCCACAGCAGGAGAGGATTGTGACTTCTCTTCTTTGATGACTTGGCGGATCTCCTTATAGGTTACGGGTTCGCCCTCTTTTGCTCGTTGCAGAACTTCATCGCGGAGTCCTTGTGAAGTTGATGGTGCTGCTAAAAGGTAGAGGGCTGATGTCGCAATATTAATCTGTGCAAAGTTTGCACGTTCGGGAAAGGCTTCGTAAACGTTGATGAAATTGTAAGCAGTACGCCGACTCCAGCCAAACTCAGCTTTTAACCACGTATCGAACTGACCGTGCTTGAGGCGCGATCGCACATCAGCCAGCTTGTTGCCGATTTCCCAAATATCTTGGGCCGATCGCTGTAAACGTTCTCTAATTTCCCCAGTTCGTTGCTGCACAAGAATCCGTTCTTGGGATTCTAAAATTTCATAGTCAAAACCAATAACCAAGTTAAGCCGTTTTTGTGAGTTACCCATATCTTATTTTTGCCTACTTTACTTAATTCAAAATTTGATAGTCTCACGACTTATATCGTGGGCTTGCACCCAGATTTGTGCCAACCCTAATTTTTATTAAATCTTCACAATTATCTAGGATAACCGAAACAAGCGGGGGATGTCCATTAGCGCAAACCGCTGCGGATACTTTTCTATAGAAATTTGCCCGAGCCTAGTTGACAAATCAGTCTATTTGTTGCCTAATTGTTAAGAACTTATTGCAAATAATTTTTATTAATTTCATGAAAAACTCCTTGTCGAGAGCCTTACTTTCTGCTAGATCGGTCAAACCTCTCTCCGAACCTCTCTGATAGGTCTCTCCAGCTCTTGAGAGGCTTTAAATTCCCAACCCGCTAGCTAATGACGCTGGGAAGTTAGGTCTAGCGTTGATTGTCTAGAGCTGTTATCTCAATCTCTGTATGTGTAAGAAACTACCTGCATTAAAGATATAAGTTCTCAGTTATTTCCAGGGAATGACACGGATGAGTACGGATGCACAGAGAGAAGAATCTGTGGGTTTAAGCAAACACAAGTGAGAAATAATATTCATGTCAACTCAATTACTACAGGTGCCTACCGATAATTTTTTACTGGAAATCGATCATCTTTTTATCTTTGTTACAGAAGGTCGAGCGGGAGTTTCCTTTCTGCAAAATTTGGGTCTTCACTGCTCCGAACAAGTAGTGCGGCGTCCAGAGCAAGGAACAATCTCGACGATTTTCTTCTTCGAGAATACATACCTCGAACTAATCTGGATCGAAGACGAAAATGCAGCCCAACAGCATACAGCACGAACGGGGATCGACTTTTTAGCACGGGCGCGTTGGCTGCAAACGGGAGCATCTCCCTTTGGCATTGGTTTACGCTCTTTACCTGAGATGACAAATCTGATTCCGGGATCTAGAAAACACTGGGCACAGTGGATGCACCCAGATTCGTTTATTAGGTTTTCACCACAGAATATCGCGAATGCGGCAGAGCCTATATGCTTGGCTGTGAGTAGCGATATTGCTCTGACAAGTTGGCTCGATCGCTCTTGTGAAAGGCATCAGCAGTTAATTACTCATCCGCTGGGAGTAAAAAAGCTAACCAGTGTCAAAATCGCAGTCGATCGCGACAAAGAACTGAGTGAAGCTGTTTCTCTGCTCGATCGCAATGGTGTTGTCGCGATCGAACGCGACACCTCTCCACTGCTGGAATTAACCTTTGACGGCGGTGTGAAAGGGGAAATAGTCGATGCGCGGCCAACACTACCTATGCGACTCCTGTATTGATGAGCTAGTATCCCGAGGCTAACAAAGGCACTCAGATTTAAGGCACAGCTACTTGACAAAGACATTTATCTAGCCTATATCTATTGAGAGTATTTCTCAACTTTTCCTAGAACATCCTAGTACCATCAATCGAGATAAACTTCCGTACTGTCAACACAGAGTTTTTTGATCGAGATCGGTGGGCAGCAGCAATTTTTATGAACAGCACAGGAATCAAGCCCGGTGATTAACCCAAAAAGCCTAAAGAAATTCGGATTGCTTGGCAGCTTATACGTATCGCAGTTCATCCCGATCGCGTGTTTGTATGAAGCTTTGCCAGTCATTATGCGCCAGCGTGGGGCATCCTTAGAAGCGATCGGTTTCTTGCCCCTATTAGCCTTACCTTGGATGTTAAAATTCCTCTGGTCGCCCTTGATCGATCGCTACGGATTCACCCGTTGGGGACACTATATGTTTTGGATTATCTGCTTTCAACTGATCGCAGCTTGCACTGTAGCCACCTTCGTCTTGATTGATATCCAAAGTCAGCTTTCAGTTACATTGATCTGTCTGGTGATCATCTGTTTCGTTTGCGCCAGCCAAGATATTGCCACCGATGCCCTAGCGGTAGGATTGTTAGAACCCCAAGAGCGGGGCATTGGCAATGGAATACAGAGTGCGGGGCACTACCTGGGTGGAATTATCGGCGGCGGTGGGATGCTGCTACTAGCGATCGATAGTTGGGGATGGAAAGCCAGTATGCTGACTTTGGCGCTATTTGTAGTTGTTGCACTTCTTCCTATTTTGCTGTACAAAGAACCCAGCAGCAAGCATCAGAAATCTGCAAGCGCTCAGTCGAACTCCCAAAAGCCGGCAAATCCTTTCACGGAGATTATTAAGTTCTTTCGTAGTCCCGGAATATGGCATTGGCTGCTGATTCTGAGCTTGTATACACCTGGCCCTTATATGGCATCCCGGATGTTTCGTCCGCTGTTGGTAGATCTCGGGTTGTCTTTGGCAGACATTGGCTTAATGTTGGGAGTCGTCAGTTACGGTGTCGGGATATTAGGCGCGATCGTCGGAGGTTTGCTGATTGCGCCCTTGGGACGGAAGCGATCGCTAATTATCTTTGGCTTACTTCAAGTTTTGGTGATGTTCACCTACTTATTGCCAGCATTTGGTATTGCCCATTTAGCTATTCTTTATGCGATCGCGATCGGTACTCAATTTGTGAGTAGTATGGCGGTGACAGTCTTATACACGATAATGATGGACAAAAGCCGATTAGAGGCGGCTGGCACGGACTACACGCTACAATCTTCAACTACTTTCTTTTTTGGGATTATTTCTGCCGCGATCGGCGGTGTAATTGCACAATCCTTAGGCTATCGGGGAGTATTTGTCGTCGCTATTACCATTTCTCTCATCGGCATTATCCTAGTTGTCAAGACTTTTAATCCCGATCCACTACCAATGCGCGATCGTGTTTCATCCTAGTTACCAAAGCAAAAACCTGATGAAAATTTAATTTTATCTGCGTTTATCTGTGGTAAAAAATCGAAAATCAATAATTCCCTTGCAAACATCTTTGATATGAATTTTTGAGAAAAATAAAATGAACCTACCTTCAGGCCCAAAAGCTCCCATCTGGTTGCAATATCTTAAACTCGCCACAAATCCTATTGGCTACATGGACGATCTCGCCAAACGCTACGGTGACATTTTCACCATCACGTTTGGGTCTACTCCCGTATTGTTTGTCAGCAATCCCCAAGGAATCGAGCAAATTTTTACCAATACAAAACAGATTCCAGCTTTAGGAGAGTTGAATGAAGATATGGCCCTAATTACGGGGAACCAAGGAATACTCCAACTCGATGGTTTGCGCCACAAACATCGCCGTCAATTGATGATGCCAGCCTTTCACGGTGCGAGGTTGCGCTCTTACGGAGAGCGAATCTGCGAACTGACAGAGGAAATTATCGGTCAACATTCGATCGGCAAAGTCTTTGTAGCTTACTCATCGATAGAAGACATTACCTTACAAGTAAGTCTTCAGCTTGTGTTGGGTTTAAGCAAGGGAGAACGCTACGAAAGACTCAGGAAACTGCTTCCTTCAATCATAAATTTGATGCGGACTCCTTTAGTTCAAGCTGCCAACATTCTCCCTTTCCTGCAACGAGATTTAGGTCGCTGGAGTCCTTGGGGGAAACTGCTTCACCTCCGGCAAGAACTTTATCAACTGCTGGAAGAGGAAGTAAAAGAACGCCGCCAGCAAGCAGATATTTCTCGCGGCGATATCCTCTCCGATTTGATGTCAGCTCGCGATGAAGCGGGTGAGATGATGACAGATGAAGAGTTGCGGGATCTGGTAATTTCGCCCTTATTTGCGGCTCAGGATGCTTCCGCAACTGCGATCGCTTGGGCATTATACTGGATTCACCATTTGCCGAACGTGCGCGATCGACTGCTCAATGAACTCGATCGCCTTGGCAATTCACCAGATCCAATGAGTATTGTCGGACTACCCTACCTCAGCGCTGTTTGTAACGAAACCTTGCGAATTTATCCCACTCAGTTATTCACATTTGCAAGATTGGTAGAAGCACCGATCGAGTTAATGGGTTATCAATTAAGTCCCGGTACGCTGCTCAGAGTTAATATTTGTCTGACTCATCGGCGTGAGGACTTATACCCAGAACCTCACAAATTTAAGCCAGAGCGCTTTCTAGAAAGAAAATTTTCACCGTATGAATTTCTACCATTTGGCGGCGGCAATCGTACTTGTATCGGTGCAGCTTTAGCTTTATTTGAGATGAAGCTAATACTGGCAACTATGCTTTCACGCTATCAATTAGAATTAGCCGATCGACGACCGGAGCAACCTAAGTTTGAAGGACTACTTTGTTACCCTGCTAATGGCGTGAAAATGGCGATCGAAAGTCAGCGCCAGCAGCAGGAGCAATATTCGTCCGCAACGCTAGCCCGATTGTAGCACCTTGTTACTCAATTCACCACTCGATCAAACCCCAGATTACATTTATAACAACCGCCAAGGTGGTTAGGACATTCTCAATTCCTGAAACGTTGGCGGATTCTAGACCCTTCTGACTCTAGCCCCTAGCAAAACAGCCCCTAGCTATATAATGACTTCACAACAGCAAACCAAAGTAACAGATGAAATCCAGCAAGGCAATCTGATTCAACTAATGTTAAAATTATCGGTTCCCGGTATTCTGGGAATGTTGTTGATTGGCTTAAACACTTTTCTCGATGCTTTATTTGCAGGACGACTGATTGGCGAAAGTGCTTTGGCAGCTATATCCCTCGCACTGCCCCTGACGACGATTGTAATTGGATGTGCCTTATCAGTTGGGGTAGGTTCTGCTTCGGTTCTCAGTCGCGCTATTGGTGCGGGAGATATCAAAACTCAGTCTCAAATATTTGGCACTTTTACAGTGATGAGTTTAATTATATCCTTTTTTATCACTATTCTAGGTTACGGTTTTGGCGATCGATTAATCTCTTTCATGGGGGGAGAAGGGGAAGTTGCCTCATTAGGAGCAGAATATTTTAAGACTTATATGCTGGGATCGGTATTTTTGGTTCTAGCGATAGGTTCTAGCCAGCTAATTAAATCTGAAGGTAGAATCGGTTTGGCCACCGGCTTTTCTGCTATTTACGTTCTGACTAATACAGTTTTAAATCCGATATTTGTTGCTGTTTTTCACTGGGGTATTCGAGGAATAGCTTTAGCAACAGTTGTTGCTTCAATCGTTTATGCTATCGTAAATTTAACCTATTTTATTTCGGGTAAAAGTTCTACTCCGATTAACCCTAAAAAGTTGACTTTTGCCAAAGATTTAGCGATACCAATTTTATCAGTCGGTGTATCGGTGCTAATTATGGAATTAATGGGAATCGTTCAGCAAGTCGTGATTTTTAAGTCGATCGCCTACTATGGAACCGATACTGATATTGCCTTTGCCGGAGCAACCTTGAACTTGTATTCTTTAGCAGTAATTCCTGTATATGGCTTCATATTTGCTTTACAGCCCGTAATCGGTATAAATTATGGAGCAGGAAATCATAACAGAATGAAGAAAGCCTACTTAATTTTTGGGCTTGGCGGTACTATTCTGTTAAGCATAATCTGGTTGCCCTTACAATTATTTCCGGCAACTTTTCTTGGCTTGTTGCTACCGAATGTTGCCTTCACTGCTAACGATCTGTTAAACTTTCGCATTGTCACTATATTGCTACCCATACTGTCTTTTGTATTTTGTAGCATTACTTTGTTTCAGTCCATAGGGAACGGTAAAATTGCGGGGATTATAGTTGTGATAAGACAAGTATTTTTGTTTATACCAGTAGTGTTAATATTGCCACTATTCATAGGAATAAATGGTATTTATTATAGCTTAACTGCTGTGGACATTTTAGTTGCCATAATTGTCGCTTTATTTACTTGGATGGAATTGGATAAATTCCAACTTAAAATATCAGCAAAATAAGGAACTTACAAAAAAATATCCACAACAAAACAGAGATGTTAAAAATTGATAATTGTACTAGGGTAAGCGCATCTCAAATGCTATTGACAAGCGGGTTTAAAGGTATCATCATGTGGGAATAAACAAGCAGCGAGAATAGTCAGCATATAGTTATTATCCATAGCGGCGCGATTGAATTTTTGGCATTAGATAGGTTTTTTCCCGCCTACCTACTTAAATCGCGATCAAAAACCTAAGAATTGGTCAGTTACTTGTATTATTTGCTCCTAATGCTCCCACTCAAAAGTCAGAAAGGTTTAATCGGCCTAATTCTGATTGCAGTGCGGCTTTACCTGCTACTTATGTCAGTGGAGTTGATGTCGCTAGCTTAAGGGAAGCCATCGCTTCAACAAAAAGTGCTGGAAGTGCTAGCTACGAAACAATTGGTTCTTGCACCGGCAACTTCGACGATCGCAATTGTAGCAGAGCACTGAGCCGATACCAGTTTGCGAGCGATCGCACGGCCGGTAACTGCGATCGTTTCTTCAAAACGTTTTTAGGTGTGACTAGACCTGATTCAGACTAATTATTAATTAACCTAAATTCTCAAAAGCTAAATAATCGCTTTTGGCAAGCACTTATACATAATTATTTTTAATCTAAAACTAGAAAATCATAAGTTTTATTGTGTAAAGCAACGGACTCATCCAATCTAGAAGCCAATTTTCAACGGATTTGCAGCTTAAAGCGCGGGGGATTCCAACAACGCCCCTAACTTGTCGGCAGTACGCCAGTGAAGTTTTGCCAAAAACAAAACAAACTTGATCAAAAATTAAATCACTATTTACTTGACATTTGCAAAGAGTTTATTTATTTTAATAAGGCTACTGCAAATAATATGCAATAATTACTGGGTTGTTGACTGCGACCCGAGAGCATCGTCCCTCATGTCAGGAAACTAGATTGAAACTACGATCGCAGCATAGCTACGCCTGTTACTCACAGACTTGGTTTCCGTGTTTGTGTAGGTAGGTTTTCAGCACAGTCAAGTGACCAGAGTGCAGCTCAATCGGTGCATTCACCCCGCGACAGATGGTGTAGCGTCTCAAGTTTTTTTAAGTGTGTGGTGTGGAAATGAAACTGTGTTTGCCGTTTTTTTGTGTGGCGCTGCTCGGCGTTGGTATCATGCCAGTAGCAGCAGTTGGGCCAAGGAGTTTCTCTGACGGCGCTAACCCAGACTCTGGTGAAACTGCGCCTGAGAGTGCCCCCGATCTGAGTTCAATAAATCCCTCAAAAGAGGACGATCGCACTCAATCTCAATGGTGGGCGATGGCTTCTGCGATCGAGCCCCAAAAAACCATCGAAGAAAGGCCCTCATCTGAAAGCGAGGAGTTAGAAGTCAAGCACAATACAGAAAACAACGACCAAAAATCCAATTCTGACTTGACATTTGCTCCCAAGCCGGATGGCGATCGCCCGAATCCTCTTCCTAATATTGAACCGACAGCACCGGCAAAAGAACCCACAGCAGCAATACCCAAACTCGACGAAATAGCTCGTCCGAATACCAGTGTAGAAAGCTTATTACATCCGTCAAGACCGAGTTTGAGCAACTTTTCAGATGTTGTGCAAATCTCTCAATCAGTCGTACAAGTAACAGGCGTGCGATTGAACCCAACACAGGCAGGTTTAGAAGTCATTTTAGTTTCAGCAGAGGGGCAAGTCCTGCAAGCGAAAACCAGGACTGAGGGCAAAACTTTGATAGCTGAGATTTCCAATGCTCAATTAGTTCTACCTGATGGTCAAGAATTTCGGGCCCAAAATCCATTTGAGGGAATTAATTTAGTCACGGTGACTCAGGTTGATGCTAGTAGTATCCGCATCAGCATCACGGGTCAAGAAAATTTGCCAACAGCAGGCGTACTCAGAAGCGCCAGCGGTTTAGTTCTGAGTGTCAGCACAGAAAAAATTAATATCATTGTCACGGGCAATCAGCAAACTCCTTATCTACAGCCCAACGCTTCTTCCGCCACCCGCACAGACACCCCAATTCGAGATATTCCTCAATCGATCCAAGTAGTTCCTCAAGAAGTGATACAAGATCAACAAGTTACCCGCTTAGATGAAGCACTCCGCAACGTTAGCGGTGTCACATACGGCGGAACTGTTACAGGTCGGGGTAGCGAATTCGGCCTTCGAGGTTTTAACGATGCCCCTATCTTGCGAGATGGGTTCAGGCGATATAGTAGTTTTGGGTCTTTTCCAGAAGTCGCCAACCTCGATCGTGTTGAAGTTCTCAAAGGGCCAGCTTCAATTTTGTACGGTGAGATTCAACCAGGGGGTTTAATTAACTTAGTATCAAAACAACCGCTGTCAGAACCTTTCTACGAAGCAGAACTGCAACTGGGAAACCAGACTTTTGTCCGGCCCCGGTTTGACATCTCCGGCCCCTTAACCTCAGATCGCAGCCTGCTGTACCGCGTCAACGGATTGTACCAAACAAGTGATAGTTATCGGGGCTTTACCCAAGACAATCAGCGGTTATCTATTGCACCGACACTGACCTGGAAAATAAGCGATCGCGCTGACTTGACAGTTTCTCTAGAATACATCGATGATAAGCGGGCTGCTGATAATGGACTGGTTGTTCTTGGTCGTCGGGTTGTTGATGTTCCGCGCGATCGCGTTGCTAGCGATCCCGATGATGCGATCGAAACCCAAGATTTGAATGTTGGCTACAATTTCGAGTACCGTTTCAGTGACAACTGGAAGCTAAGAAATGCGTTTCGCTACGCATCCTACAACTTCGATTTCAATGTAATCGGTCTTCAAGAACTTGGCTTTGATGAAAAAACTGCCACCACCGATCTCTTTTGGGCTTCTCAAGACTCCCAAAATAAAAACTACACCCTCCAAACAAACATCGTCGGCGATTTTGCTACAGGTTCAATCCAACACACCCTCATATTTGGTGCAGACATCAGCTACAGCGATCAAAGACTTTCCACAGTCGGTGATTTTGAAACACCGATCCCCGTCAATATTTTCAATCCGGTTTACAGATCAGTTCCCAAACCAGATGAAGATACACTAGCTTCTTTTGGATCGAATAAGATAGAAACAAGCCGATATGGTTTCTACGTGCAAGATCAAATTTCAATCTTCGATAATTTAAAGCTACTAGCAGGTCTTCGCTATGACACCGCAGAGCAAAGAAACGACTCAGGTGAAGGAAGCGAAACAACTCAAAATTACAATGATTTTACCCCCCGCCTCGGTATTGTTTATCAACCCATTCCCGAAATTTCTCTTTATGCGAGTTATTCGCGCTCTTTTAATCCAGGTTCGGCAACAACAGCCGGGGGCGGTCTGATCGAACCCGAAACCGGATCGGGTTACGAAGTCGGTGTCAAAGCTGAGTTGTTCGACAGAAGACTTGCCGCTACTTTGGCATACTTTGACATTACAAAACAAAACGTTGCTGTCACCGATCCGAATAATTCTTTATTCTCAATTGCCTCTGGGGAACAGCAAAGTCGTGGTGTTGAACTCGATATTTCGGGACAAATTTTGCCAGGGTGGAATATTATTGCTGCTTACGCCTATACGGACGCTGAAGTTACAGCAGATACAGACCGATCTCTGGTTGGCAACAGATTGTTTAATGTTCCCAAACATAGCGGTAGTCTGTGGACAACTTATGAAATTCAAAGCGGCGACTTGCAGGGTTTAGGCTTGGGAGTTGGGTTCAGCTATGTGGGCGAGAGACAAGGGGATTTACCTAACAGCTTTCAAGTGGATAGTTATTTCCTCCCCAATGCTGCTGTTTTTTATCAGCGCGATAATTGGCGAGCTGCCATCAATATCAAAAATCTGTTCAATGTCAACTACATTGAATCTGTTACGGGTAGCAGAGCTTCTGGCAATCAGCCTGGTGAACCATTGACAGTAATTGGTTCATTTTCCGTGAAATTTTGATGTTTTTTGACAATTGGGAAACAACTCAATCAAGTTTTGATTTTTTAGAGCAGGAGACATCCATGAAACGATTTCAACTTAATGCAATTCTCGTTGTAAGTGGGTTAGTAGCGATCGCGTGTCAAGCCGAATCAAATCAACCACAAGCAAATCAACCTGATGTTCAAAAAGCTACAACAAACGCTTCAAGCACCCCTGAAAAGGCTGTTGATCAAGCGCCCCCAAAAATTGCGCCATCACCTATAGCCACTCAGGTGATTTCTATGAATGCCTACAAATTCCCTTATTTAGGATTTAATGGCGTGTTTAATCTCAACACAGAACACCAGAACTCTGTCAAAGATCCGCGCAATCCCAAACGCATTGATATCGAAAAAATGGAGAAATTTAGCTTCTACAAAGATGCAGCCGGGAAAAAACCAATCGCACGGAATTGTCAGTATGTCTACATGGGTGCAACTGGCGATTCCAAGTATTACGCCGAAGACAAAATGACTTGGGATTTATTTGAGTTGGTGAAACAGGAAAAGCAAGATCCAAACTGCAATAAGTTCCAGTATCTCAGTTTCGTCCCGCCGCATGGTGAAGCAAATGGTGAACCAATACATATGCACTTTCGTTATGCCAGTAAGCCATCTAGTTTTGCAACGCTGGTGAATATGACCAAAGATCCAGAGGATGCGACTAAATTTAGTCCTTGGTTTGCCACTTATTGTGGTGGTGGCAAAACTAAGTGCGGCACAGGAGAGTGACAGGTTAATTTACCATAATTTCGCTCCGGGGCGGGTTTACTAATATCTGTAATCAAGCGCTATAGGAGCCTGTAAACCCGCCCCCGATCGTAGTTAAAAACCCCAAAAAACATAACTCACATCAACTTTAGAAAAAAAATAAGAAATCAATAGAGCTTACCGTAAAACCAGAAACATTATGGAATAGTCGCGCTCCAATCCCGCTAATAAATCTCACTCTTTTTATTGGCAATGCTAGGCATTAGATACGGTTAATCTGTAGTAGCAGGAGACAAACCCTAAATGCCATCTCAAAAAGTCATAAAGTTTGTTTTGTTTGATACTTAATCATTTTTTTCACCATGAAAATTCGCAAATTGATACTAACAATACATGGTTCGATTGCGATTGCGATCGGGCTATTACTAACTGTGATTAGTTTGACTGGTAGCGCCCTTGTATTTCACCAGGAACTAGATCGCGCGATTCACCCATCTTTCATGCGAGTTGTTCCCCAAGCAAAGCTAGTCTCGCTGGATCAAATGATCGCACCAGTGCAAGCTGCTTATCCTAATTTCCCTTTAGAGTCAATTCGCTTTCCTCAAACGCCGGATGGCAGCTATCAGATCACAATAAAAGCCCAAGACGGAGAAAGCTTAGATACATTTGTTAATCCTTACACGGCTAAGATTTTGGGAGCGAGAAAGTGGGATAATTCTCCAATTGGATTTCTCTACAACTTCCACTACAAATTAGCGATAGGTCAAGTGGGAATGGTGGCTGTCGGTATAACTGGCTTGCTATTTTTACTAATCGTAATTACAGGGATAATATTGTGGAGTGGTTGGCGAAAGTTGAAAACAGGCTTGACAGTTCGCACGACTGCACCACTACCATTATTAAGTTACGATATCCATCAAGTTGGAGGCATTTTATCAAGTACATTTTTACTAATTATGGCTGTTACAGGTGCGAGCTTGTCATTTTTAGTTCTGCAATCTTCATTCAATCAATCTCCGCAATTGGCAAAAGTCTTGCCCCCTGCGAAACAACCCATAGCTTTAAGTGAACTGTTACGCAAAGCTGATGCAGCCATGCCGGATGGAAAAACGACTTATGTAGTTTTTGACGAACATGAACCAGAAAAAATTACGGTTAGCAAGCAACTTCCTCACGAGTTAATTCGATTTGCTATGAGTAATGTAGAACTGAACCGATATAGTGGGGAAGTGTTGACAGTCAATCGCGTTGTAGAACCGCCACCGATGTTCAAGTTTATGATTGCGATCGGCACTCTTCATTTTGGTCTTTTTGGCGGAATTTACAGTCGCATTCTCTATGTATTCATCGGCTTAATACCCAGTATTTTATTAATCACTGGTTCGGTGAATTGGGAACGGAGACGGTGGCTGAATGCCAGACGGGAATCAACATCCCAATTACTGGCAAATCAAACTGAGTCAAATCGGCTTTCTTAAGCAGGATTTACTCACAAGAAAGAAACCTGGTTATTATGAAAAGTTGACTATTTTTAACTAGAAATTTACGATTTAACTAGGTTTATGGTTGATGACTATGAAGCCTGTAAATCCTCGTCGGTTGATAGCGAACAATCTGAATTCATATTCAAGTTTAGCAACGCCCTCCAAAAAATAATTCGGACTTGGTATTTGATACTGCACGCGCTAGCGATCGCAAAACTCTTATACCAATTTCATAAAATAGTGCTACAGTTAGCTGACAGCAGAGGGCGATCGCACTTATTGACGCGAAAACGGTGGAAGCAGCGAATTTGTGCCGCGCGAGTTACGATTTGACAGATTTGGATCGTCCGCAAGTGGAGGCGCGCGGCGACTGCTCAATATTAACCCGCTGCTGGATGTAACATTGCAGGCAAAGAAGTTAAAAAAGTCAATCCCACCAGTAAGAAATAACGGTAGTGCCCTGAAGGAAAGGATGGAGTAAGCGACTATTAGAGAGAAGTGTTTGCCATTGGTGATATGAAAGTAGAAATTCATCCTTGCCCCAATTGTGGCTCAGGAGAAGTTAGTCGTAATGGTCAAACTCGGCATCGTAAACAAAACTACAAATATCGAGAATGTGGTCGTCAATTTGTTCTGAATCCGATGTGGAAAGCGATTACCAAACAACAACAGGAATTAATGTCACGGATGCTACTTGAACGTATTTCTTAGGCGGGGATTGATCGGGTGCTAAAAGTGTCAGAAGATAAAGTTCAGCGCTACGTAAATGCCCAAGCTCTTGTTGTTAAGAAGCAAGTGTCGCGGAGTCCCAAGCCAAGGCGAGCGCCTGAATGTTCAGATGGAGGAGTTATGGTAGTTTGTGGACAATAAAGGAAATCAGCAGTGGGTCTGGCTGGCATTGGATGCCCAGACTAGGGAAATTGTTGGTGTACACATTGTCGATCGTAGCGCAGTATCAGCTCAGGCCTTATGGAATTCAATGCCACCAGTTTACCGTCAATGTGCAGTAATTTATACTGACCATTGGAGTGCCTATGATTCTGTATTGTAAGCGTAAACGTCATCGCAGTGTAGACAAAAATAGTGGTTGTACCAGCTATATCGAGCGATTCAACTGCACCCTTCGACAACGAGTATTTCGCTTGGTGAGAAAGAGCTTATCCTTCTCTAACAAATTGGAAAATCATATTGCTTCCCGGAGAGCGTTTTGTGCATCATTATAATGCTAATTTACAACTCTAGATGCCTACTTTTCTTTGAATTCGGTTTTATCATCTTGATCCTTTCCTTCATGGGACTACCGCTATTGGCGAATGGGTGCTGCAAACGGCCTGCACTCAGAATAAAGCTTGGCAGGATGCTTTGCAACCTGATTTGCGGGTAGCAGTCAAATTTTCGGTCAGGCAGTTCCAGCAATTTAATTTAGTGCAAATGGTGACGGATTGCTTGAAAAAAACGGGTTTATCACAAAAATATTTAGAGTTAGAAATTACCGAGACTACAGCAATGCAAGATGTGGATTATACCACAAAAATTCTAAGGGATTTGCAGAATATGGGAGTGCAGATTGTGCTGGACGATTTTGGCACAGGTTATTGTTCTCTAAGTTATCTCACAAAGTTTCCGTTGAATATCTTGAAAATTGATAAATCTTTTGTTAGCGGGCTGACGACAGATCCGTGCGAACGGGCGATCGCGAATGCTGTAGCGACGCTGGGACGAGATTTGAATTTGAGCGTGGTGGCCGAAGGCGTGGAAACTAACGATGTCCGCCTCCGCGGACAAAGATCAGAGAAAGACGGCGGTTGAGACCGCCGTGTCTTCTTCAACCCACGCACCATCTGGGTTTTGTTTGTATCGACGCGGTTTCAACCGCCGTGTCTTGTGCGATCGATCGCCCGCGCCACTTAAAAATTAAAATAATGTTCAGAATAACGGATTTGTGCCAAAAGACAGAGGAAAATATCGCTACCCCAACATAAAGGCTTTGTCTATGCAGCCAATTCGCACATTTAACGTTTCCCCGTCGCTACCGGCAATTCTCGAACCCCTACGCAAGCTTGCCTATAACCTGCACTGGGATTGGAACGTTGACACCAAAGACTTATTCCGCCGCCTCGATCGAGACCTGTGGGACTCCAGCAACCAAAACCCGGTGCTGATGCTCGGAACCATCTCTCAAGAGCGACTGCAAGAAATGGCAGAAGACGACGGCTTCATTGCCCAAATGAAACGAGCCGCCCAGCAGTTAGAGGATTATCTCAAAAACCGCGCCTGGTATCGCAAACAGCGCGGTACAGACAAGCAAGAATGTTACGCTTACTTTTCGATGGAATTCGGCTTAGTGAAAGCCCTACCCATCTATTCCGGCGGTTTGGGCGTGCTCGCGGGAGACCACCTCAAATCTGCTAGCGACTTAGGCTTGCCCTTGGCTGGTGTGGGCTTGCTCTACCAAGAAGGCTATTTTTCGCAGTATCTCAACGCCGACGGCTGGCAGCAAGAACGCTATCCGCTGAACGATTTCTACAATATGCCGCTCCACCTAGAACGCAATCCCGACGGTTCGGAATTGCGGATTGAGGTAGACTATCCAGGCCGCAAGGTGTACGCGCGGATTTGGCGAGTACAAGTGGGGACAGTTCCTTTGTACTTGATGGATACAAATATTGAACCTAACAGCCGCTACGACCAAGATATTACTGACCAACTCTACGGCGGTGACAAAACTCTGCGGATGCACCAGGAAATCATGCTGGGTATCGGCGGCGTGAAAATGCTCAAGGCTTTGGGCTTGACTGTTACGGCTTATCACATGAATGAAGGCCACGCGGCTTTCATGGCTTTGGAACGCATACGGATGCTGATGGAGGAATATCACCTGAGTTTCGTGGAAGCGGAACAGGTGGTGGTTTCCAGCAGTATGTTTACGACTCACACGCCTGTGCCTGCTGGGTTTGACTTGTTTGAACCGGATATGGTGATGCACTATCTGGGCCAGTATCCCAGGATGTTTGGCTTGTCGCAAGATGAGTTTCTGGCGTTGGGCCGGGAGAATGTTGGCGATTTGTCCGCACCTCTGAATATGGCAATTTTGGCAATTAAGATGTCGAGTTTTGTCAATGGGGTGGCGGCTTTGCACGGTGTGGTGTCGCGCCCGATGTTTGGCGGACTTTGGCCTGGTTTGCCGATCGAAGAAGTGCCGATTACTTCGATTACCAACGGGGTGCACGCTCGCAGTTGTGTGGCGAAGTCTACTCAGGAATTGTACGATCGCTATCTTGGCCCGGATTGGGAAATGACCGGCCAGGACGATCGCCTGTGGGACAGGATTTCGTCGATTCCTGACGAGGAATTGTGGCGGAATCACGAACGCTGTCGATCGGAGTTGGTGGTATTCGCGCGGGAGTGGCTGCAAAAGACTCTGCGTGAGCGTGGTGCTGCTCAAACGGAAATCGAACCCGCGCGCGAGGCTCTCAATCCGAAGGTGCTGACGATCGGGTTTGCGCGCCGTTTTGCTACTTATAAGCGGGCGACGCTGTTTTTGCGCGATGTCGATCGCATTATGCGGATCATGCGCGACAAAAACTGCCCCGTCCAGTTTGTGATTGCTGGGAAGGCTCACCCGATGGATATTCCGGGTAAGGAATTGATTCGGGATATCGTTCACTTTATCCGCGAGCACGAAACTATCAGTTCGATGGTGTTTCTGCCGAATTACGACATTAACGTGGCTCGGATGATGGTGTCCGGCTGCGATGTGTGGCTGAATACGCCGCGCCGCCCCCGTGAGGCTTCGGGTACTTCGGGGATGAAGGCTTCGATGAATGGTTTGCCTAATCTAAGTATTCTTGACGGTTGGTGGGATGAGGCGGATTACGTTCGCACTGGTTGGCCGATCGGGCATGGGGAGTTTTACGAAGATACTGAGTATCAGGATGAGGTTGAAGCGAATGCTTTGTACGACTTGATGGAAAAGGAAGTTGTACCGCTGTTTTACAACCGAGATGCTGATGGAATTCCTCGCGGTTGGACGGAGAAAATGAAGGATTCGATTAGCTTGAACTGTCCTTTCTTCAATACGGCTCGGATGGTGAAGGATTACGCGCGGCGGGCTTATTTCCCGGTGAGCGATCGATTCCACACCATGACTTCTGACGGGTGCGCTCCGGCCAAGGAGTTGTCTCACTGGAAGAAGCACCTTCTCGCGAAGTGGAAAGACATTAAGATTGAGGCTGTTGATATTTCCCAGGATAAGGAAGTTAAGGTCAATCAGTTGATCGCGGTTAAATCTCGCATCAATCTGATGGGATTGACGCCTGCGGATGTGCAAGTTGAACTTTATCAAGGTTCGGTTGATGCTAACGGCGATATTGTCGGTGGCGTGCCGGTGGTAATGGAGTATTTGGGAGAAGATTCTCACAATGCTAGCCTTTATACGGCTGACATTACTTATACTTCTAGCGGTTTACAAGGTTTGTCCTTGCGCGTTTTGCCTAAGCACGATAATCTCAGCAGCCCCTATGAAGCTGGTGTGATTCTCTGGGCGCATTAGTCAGTTGACTGTTGACTGTTAACTGTTAACTGTTGACTGTTGACTGTTAACTGTTAACTGTTGTCAATGGGCGATTGTGCTATTTTTCCTATCTTCTTATTGAGGTTGGGGAATGACTATGTAGCCGGTTGTGCGATCGCCCAATACGAGATTCCGCTCGATTCCCCAGTACCACCAGTGCGCGCCGATATAAGCGCACAGCAAGGCATCTAGCTGGTCTTCTAAGGCTTTGAGAGTTGCAACACTGGTGGGGATTTCGGGGAGTTTTGAACCGCCAAGGCTCACAGGCAAGATGCCTGTGCCACAAGACAGATTTAGAGAGGGTTCAAGGCTCGGTAAAATATCGATAATATACTGGCATAGTTTCATCAATTCTAGTTGACGCTCTGCCAGTTTTCCTTTTTTGTATTTGATTATTCGTTCTAATTGAAATAGATTGATTGTGGCTGGATGGGGATAGACTTCTATTTGATATCGCCCTAATTTCTTAGCTTCTATGATCGGTGCGTGGATAAATCCTCTGGCTTCTAAACTGAGGCCAAATTCTACTGTTTTTTGGGCGAAGGGGCGGGAAAGGTTGGCGGGATAGCAGCCTGCGTGGTAGCGCCCGAAGTGTTTGTGGGTGAGTTTGTCGGCTTCGCGCATTCCTGATGGATTGCTGATGATTGTGGGGGCATCTACGGCGATGATGGCTGGTTCGGTTGGGGAGATTTGGGTGTCGATCCAGATGAGGATGTCGTTGGTTGCTAAGAGGCGATCGCACTCGATGAATTGTAATTGGTTATTTTCCCAATTTAAGCAGCACAAACCGCTGGCGCCGGAACTCCAACCTAAATCGATGCCGATAAATTTCATAGTTGTTTAAAGGGCGATCGCCCAAACCGCACTCAATTTTTTTCCGGTTTTTCATCCGATGGCGGGGGCTGTTGTTTCATTTCCTTTTGATATTCTCTAGCTGCTTGTTCTAAAACGAAGGCTGCTAAGCTGCTGATTGAACGGCGTTCCTGATTTGCCCAGTCTTCCAGGATGTCATAGATTCCATCAGCCAAATAAGTTGTTAAGCGTTTGGTCATCCGAGGCTCAGTATTTTTGTGTTTAGGGCGATCGTCATTGTGCTGTATATGGACTGTCTTGTCTAGATTGCGTCATATACGTTACACATATGTGGCGTTTAAGTGATATACTGTGAGCAAGTCAAAAGCCAGCGCGATCCCTAGGAAAGTTCTTCGCTGGCTTCTGGCCCCCCACATACGCAAGGAGACAATTTCTATGATAAAGCCTGGAAGCGACGAGAGCGAATATACTCGCGGCTATCAACAAGCTTTGGATGACTTTGGCGTGACGCAACTGCTGTCACGCATCCGCTGCTACTCGGATGACGATTTTGATGCCGATCGCGCGCAGTTGACTCAGCAGGAGCTGGAAAGCTTGGTGGGGATGGTGATTGAGCGCGTGGCGGCGAATATTAAAGGTAGTGCGATCGCCCGTTATCTCAACACTCTCAGAAATGCCAATTCTCCGATTGTGGGGGACGATCGCAATTCTTGGGCGATCGTGCGGATTTTGCCGAATGCTCAGCATTACACAATTGCTCGTTTTTTTAACCGCCAAGATGCGGACGATCGTTTGAGGGCTTTGTGTCGGTTTGTTCCTGACGGGGTGTTTGAGGTTGTGTGGGTGTCTGCTGTTTAAAGAACCAGGATAGTCGTAGACGCGCCGACAGTCAGAAACCGGGTTTTTTACTAAAATCTTTGGTTATAGCCGACAGATGAGATAAAAACCCGGTTTCTTGGGTATTATGGGCGATCGACCCGCGCCGACTTTATTTCGATTCGCGTCCGCAATAAACGACCATCTCGATCGAGACGCAAACCCGATCTACTGTTATTTGCCTAACTCATCTGCTTTCTCAATTCTCTCAGCATTTTACTGCTACCTTCGGTGAATGCTCGATCGACCAACTGAGGAATTAACTCCAGAATCGGTAAGTTGGGAAAAGTAGGACTACTAGAAGATTCAACATACTTCCCGTCAATAAGAACGTTAATGGTAAATTTTTTTTCAGTATAGATCCACACTTCTGGAACCTCTAATGCTTCATAGATATCGAGAGCAGTCAGGGATGTTACATCTGCTTCAATTGCCAAGTCAGGAGGCGGATCTACAGTCAGATCTATTCTTTGGCGATCGCGCACTTCCTCAGCATTTTGGATGTAAAAACAGGTATCTGGTTCGAGTCCTGCTTGTTTGGCTTTCTTTCTAAAGGTTGTCGAACCAAAGTCTTCCCAATCTCGCTCTTGGATATCGAGTAGGGTGGTAACTATATGACCAATAATTCGGTGCGGTCTTTCGTGGATTGGAAGGGGCGACATAATTTCTAGTGTTCCTTTAATATAAGCGATTCTCGTCCTGATTCCTGCTGCTTCTCTTTCTTCTAGAATCGCTTCAAATTGATCCCATGTGACATCGCGGATAGTCATTAAACTACCTGGGTCAAGCTGAATATTTTTAATGGGGATTGTGACGGATATGGTAGCAGTCATAGGTTTTAATTTCTGGAGAGGGTGTTGGATTTGCGATGGAATGCTTTGTGATCTCCTCCGAAGGAATCCATATTTTTCTTACCTCTTCCTAAATTATAGCATGACTCTCAAACCGAATATTGAAGCAACTGACGAGTAGCCGATCGCATTTCATTAACCTGATGTTTGGAAATAGGGCGATCGCCTTTTCCTAAAAACAAATAAAAAACCGGGTTTCTAGGGTATTGGCGATCGCCCCACAGCGATTTTATTTGGGCGGTTGAGAAGGTGTGGGACTGAGTATCAGCAATTGATCGCCGGATTGACTTTGTTGAACCGCAACTACTGGAGGGCGAGCGTCAGGGTCTTTTTGCTGTTCATTCGTTAAAGCGGGAAACAGATAAATCCAGTTTCCTCTTTGCAGAAGCAACCGCCAAATTCTTGGTTCCTTGGAGTTGGTAGCATCTGTGTCTGTCTTGTCTACTAAATCATCAAATAAACCTTTATCGCCAATTATTCTATACTCTTTATAGTCTTTCGCCGAAGGGTTTTCAAACACATGTTCAAGTTTTCTTCCTAAAGCAAGGTTGTCTTCCTTGGCTATTAAAGTGACAGCAGGTAAAGCAGAAGTTTCGCTGGCATCGTGTCGGGCATCGGTAATTCCTTGGTGGTAAGCTGACCAGAACAAAACCAGCAATACCCAACTGACGATTATAATTTCATCAACGAGCGATCGCAGTAATTTGATTGAGTTATATCTATTGATATTAAATCGCTGCCAAGACTTCAAGAAGCGAAGCAGCAACCATAATCTTCTTCTGCGAGCATAGAAACGCCACCGTCGATTTCTCCGATTGATTGTAGTAGCAAATTTATGGTTTATACTATTAACCAGCCACAAAGTGAGGTAAATACCGAGGGCTGTGAGTAGAATCGCGATCGCACTTCTGAATATCGTCGGCCCATCAGCTAAAAAAACCTGAAGCGGCGCCATAAAAAACGATTCGACAGGTAAATCGAGAGTCGTTACCTGTATCTGAAAAAAGTAAAAATACGACCAGCGATAAATCCAGCCCGTGAAAAATAGGGCGGCACCAAGTAAGCCAACAACACTGGCAAAGTTGCCTAAGATATTCGATTCGGGAGTAGGTTCGGGAGTAGCGGACACGGAATCACCTTCAAGGGATGTGAAGTATAATTTTATAATCGTAGCGGGTTAACGCTTACCCTTGAAGGGGGTTTAGGGGACTATGAAACGCAAAACACTTTCTTTTTTAGTTGTAGCACTTTTTACAGTAACGGCGGGTATGGCGGCACAAGTCAATGCAGCCAGTCAGGAAGTTCAGAAACCAAATTTGCCATCTGTACAAGCACAGGCTAAGGCCAGCCAGCCCATACCCGTAGCATTGCCCACGGATGCAGAAATTGTGATGAAAGGGGGGCAAAAAAACGGCGGTCGAGTTGTACAGATTGATGAGAAAGGGCAAAAATTAGTGATACAGCGAGGACGGGATACGCGATCGTTACCTTTAAGTCAAGTTGAGAAAATCGTGTTTGCCAACAATGCGGTTGTTTATAGCGCTAAGGGAGGGCCGATTGTTCGGGGCGAGCGTCCACCAGCAAACCGTACAGAGACTTGGCGCGGTATTCCCATGAATGCTTTTCGCCTGCTAAATCCGCCGGACAAAGGTCAAGCAGAGTTAAATCTAGGGTCTGTTATTTCTGCTGACGATTTGGACTATATTAGGCAAATCATGCTGGGAAACGGGAAAAATACGCGACAATATGTCGTGGATGAAATGCAGTTTGATGTGAAGAAAAAGACGATGACAATTACAGCAACTCCGTATTGAGTCCATTGCGGGGCCAGAAACCGGGTTTTTCACGAAAATATTTCGTTGCAGCCCGCAGATTCGATAAAAACCCGGTTTCTTTGGTCGGAGTGTGTAAACCCTGTAGAATTAAAATACAAACTCTCTTTACTAAAACCGATGGAAACCATCAATCTTAAAGAAGAAGCCCTGAGTTTAATTGATAAGTTGCCTGAAAATTTTACTTGGTCTGACCTAATATCTGCAATTCATCTCAGACAAAGGATGCAATCTCAAGCAATTCACATTCAAGGCATCAAACCAGAAGTTGAACCAGAAACTTTAGATGAAATTGAGAAAGAACGCCATATCGATCGACCTCAGAATTTTTGGGAAGCAGTTCAAAAGTTTCGGCAAGAAAACAATTTGGAAGAAGAAGGAATTGAGCCGGAGGTTTTTGAGGGAGTTCGGGATAAATAGTATAGATCGGCGATGCTCCTAGTGTTACAATCGATAAAAGCTAGTTAAAAAAGACAGATAACTATGCAAATAAAAGGCATCAAACGGGGTAATATTATAGAAATTTCAGAAAGCCTGAATATTCCTGATGGTTCAGAAGTTCTGATTGAGGTGCCGGATGCTCCGCGAACAAACAATGAGGAAAGGCTGAAACGTTTACATCAAATATTGGGAGCTTGGAAATACAAGACTGAATGAACTGGGAGAAATTTTTGCCGAAATTGATAGAGAGCGGCATAGTTATTTTGGCAGACCAATAGACTTTTTGAAGAATTAGACGATTGGTTAATTTAATGAGGAGAAGTAGGTAAGGTAATGAAACGAATTATCATCAGTGTTTTGGCTTTGGGTGTGTGTTTGACTCCTCTGACTGTGCCGCTGATGGTGCAACCTAGTTGGGGGCAAAGTCGAGATTCACAGGTTGAAGAATTAAAGCAACTCCAACAGCAAGCACAGCAACAAGAAAGGCAAGGACAAGCGCGACAGGCAATAGAAACATTGCAGCAAGCTCTAACCATTGTACGACAATTGAAAGAGAAACGGAGTGAAGCTATGACACTCAATTCTATTGGTTTTAACTACGACAGGATATCCCAACCGCAAGAAGCGTTGAAATACTATACTCAAGCTTTACTAATTACGCGGCAAATAGACGATCGCGTAGGCGTTGCTATTATTTTGAATAATATTGGTGCAGTGTACAACAGCATCTCCCAACCACAAGAAGCATTGAAATACTATAACCAAGCTTTACCAATTTTGCGATCAGTGAGCGCTCCCAGGGGGGAAGCTGCTACTTTGAATAATATTGGTTTAGTCTACTACAGCATTTCTCAACCGCAAGAGGCATTGAAATACTACAACCAAGCTTTGCCGATTAGACGGGAAGTGAATGATCGCGCGGGGGAAGCTACTACTTTGACTAATATTGGTGCAGTCTACAACAGCATTTCTCAGCCGCAAGAAGCTTTGAAATACTTTAACCAAGCTTTGCCGATTTTGCGGTCAGTGGGCGCTCCCTCTGAGGAAGCTGCTACTTTGAATAATATTGGTTTAGTCTACTACAGCATTTCTCAACCGCAAGAGGCATTGAAATACTACAACCAAGCTTTGCCGATTTTGCGGTCAGTGAGTGATCGCGCGGGGGAAGCTAATACTTTGAATAATATTGGTGCAGTCTACGGCAGCATTTCTCAACCACAAGAGGCTTTGAAATACTTTAACCAAGCTTTGCCGATTAGGCGAGAAGTGGGCGATCGCGCGGGGGAATCTGCTACTTTGAATAATATTGGTGCAGTCTACGACAGCATTTCTCAACCGCAAGAGGCATTGAAATACTTTAACCAAGCTTTGCCGATTAGGCGAGAAGTGGGCGATCGCGCGGGGGAATCTGCTACTTTGAATAATATTGGTGCAGTCTACAACAGCATTTCTCAACCGCAAGAAGCATTGAAATACTACAACCAAGCTTTGGCGATTACACGAGAAGTGGGCGATCGCGCCTTTGAAGCTGCTACTTTGAGTAATATTGGTACAGTTTACCAAGATACGAATAAACCTACTGATGCCATCAAAAATTGGGAGCAATCCCTCAATATTACCCTAGGAATACGGAGTGGTTTACAACGGGAAAATCGCCAAAAGTTTTTAGAAGGTGAAAGAGGAACTCCCATCGCCCTCACATCCCTCCTCATCGACCAAAACCAAGCCGATCGCGCTTTTCAATGGGTCAACATCGCCACCACAGCCGATCTAGCCGACTACACCCGCTTAATTAACGCCAAAGTCGCCAACCCCCAAGCACAAAAAGCCATAGACGAATGGAATCAAAAAAATCAACAACTGCAATACCTCTATCGCCAATTCCAAGACAAACCCTCAGACAATCTCTCCCGACAAATGCGGGAATTAGAAACAGAAGTCAACCGCCAAGCAGAACAAATCTCCCGCAGTTTCCCAGAAGTCGCCGAACTCTTTGAAACCAAACCCAAAGACATCGCCCAATTGAAAGCCAGTATCTCACCCGGAACCGTAGTCATTCAACCAGTCTTACTCACAAATGTCAAAAATGTTCCCAATACCATCGCCATATTTGTCTTGACAAAAGACAGTTTAAGTGTTAAAAAAATTGCGATAAACCCTGAAGAATTCGACAAACTCATCACTCAATACCGCGAACAACTGTCAAGCGAAGGCAAAGGTTACAAAGAAACTAGCCGCCAACTATACGACCTCCTGATTCGCCCAGTAGAAGACCAAATACAGGCATTCTCTCCCAAACAATTGAGCATCATCGCCACAGGAAAATTGCGTTATCTCCCGTTTGAAGCCCTTTTAGACAAGCAAACCGAGAAATACTTAATCGAGAAATATCCCGTCAACTATCTCACCCGCATTTCTACCAGGTCAATTCCCGATTCCACATTACAAGGCGGCATATTAGCATTAGGAAATCCCGTCCCCCGCAATCCGCAAAATCTACCCGGTTCCGAAGCCGAAGTGAGAAATATCGCTCAATTATTCCCCGGCAGTTCCGCCTATATCGGCAATGCCGCCACCCTCGCTCAGTTCAAAAGCCAAGCCTCCCGCTTTCCCTTTCTGCACCTAGCAACTCACGGCTGTTTCCAACCGGAAGGCTGTCAAAAATTGGACATGAAAGCAAATACACTGCTATTTGCTGACACTCAATTCAATATTGCCGATGCCGCGTTATTAGGATTGCAAAACACCAGACTCCTCACCTTAAGCGCGTGTCAAACAGCTTTGCAAGCGAATTCCAACGGCGAAGAAATATCGGGAATTGCCTATATTTTTGAGCGTGCGGGTGCAAAAGCTGTGATGGCGAGTCTCTGGAGTGTTGATGATACAGCTACTCAAGAATTGATGGTGGCATTTTATCAAAATATCAATAAAGGCATGAGCAAAGGGGAAGCTTTGCGGCAAGCTAAATTGAGTCAAATCACTCGCCATCCTTTTTATTGGTCGCCGTTTATTTTAATTGGCGATGCGCGGTAGCGGTTGAACACCCGGCGGTTGAAACCGCGTCGATACAAACAAAACCCGCCTCCGCGGGTTGAAGACAAGACGATTAAAATTACATTATCTTCAGTCCGCGGAGGCGGACATCGTTTGTGTAGACGCGGTTTCAACCGTACGTCCTATCTTCTGT
The DNA here is from genome assembly GCF_026130175.1 of Lyngbya sp. CCAP 1446/10. Lineage (GTDB taxonomy): Bacteria > Cyanobacteriota > Cyanobacteriia > Cyanobacteriales > Microcoleaceae > Microcoleus. The sequence goes on from NZ_JAIGNI010000026.1 coordinate 67,734, forward strand.
GTAGACGCGGTTTCAACCGTACGTCCTATCTTCTATTGGCCATCCAAAAGATCCTATCCCGTAGGGAATCGCCCAAAGGGGCCCAACCAAATTTATACACGCAAGACGGCAAATACAACACAACGTATACGGTTTGCCACAATGCCCAAATCGATCGCACGCCGTACATTAGGAAGAGTAAACAAAAGCAGTCCAAAGCTGTAGCAGTAAAAGCCTCACCGATGCAACCGTCCCCCAACAGGTTCGGTAAATACACCTTCATCGCAAGGTCTAACCGCCCGCAGTATAGAGATAAGTACCCTATCGAAGACTGTATTAAAGCAGAACTGACTACCCGTAAACCGCGAGGTAGAATCGCAGTCCTGAATAACCAGACTATCACACAGATAGAAAACCAAAATTTTGTAGATATTGGAGCCGGAACACCCCTATGGGAAAAGTAGTTGGAATTGACTTAGGTACCACAAACTCCTGCGTCGCAGTTATGGAAGGCGGCAAACCCACCGTCATAGCCAACGCCGAAGGGGGTCGCACCACACCTTCCGTAGTCGCTTATGCTAAAAATGGCGATCAACTCGTCGGACAAATCGCCAAGCGTCAAGCCGTGATGAACGCCGAAAACACCTTTTACTCAGTAAAACGGTTTATCGGGCGTCGGGTTGACGAAGTAACCCACGAAACCACTGAAGTTTCCTACAAAGTCCTGAAAGTCGGCAACAGCCTCAAACTCGACTGTCCAGCCCGCGGCAAACAATTTGCTCCCGAAGAAATTTCCGCGCAAGTGTTGCGGAAACTTGTAGAAGACGCCAGCAAATACCTGGGTGAAACTGTTACCCAAGCGGTAATTACAGTACCCGCGTACTTCAATGACTCCCAGCGCCAAGCTACTAAAGACGCTGGAAAAATTGCCGGTATTGAAGTTCTGCGGATTATTAACGAACCTACAGCAGCCGCTTTAGCCTACGGATTAGATAAAAAGAGCAACGAAACCATCCTCGTATTTGACTTGGGCGGCGGTACTTTCGACGTATCAATTCTCGAAGTCGGCGACGGCGTATTTGAAGTGCTAGCAACTTCTGGAGACACTCACCTCGGCGGTGACGACTTCGACAAAAAAATCGTCGATTTCATCGCTAATGACTTCCAAAGAGCCGAAGGAATTGACCTCCGCAAAGACAAACAAGCACTGCAACGCCTGACGGAAGCAGCCGAAAAAGCCAAGATTGAACTGTCGAGTGTTACTCAAGCAGAAATCAACTTGCCGTTTATTACTGCGACTCAAGACGGACCAAAACACTTGGACACCACCTTGACTCGCGGCAAGTTTGAAGAGCTTTGTTCTGATTTGATCGATCGCTCTCGCATTCCCGTAGAAAACGCAATCCGCGACGCCAAACTCGACAAATCTGCAATTAACGAAGTCGTCTTAGTTGGTGGTTCTACACGCATTCCAGCCGTGCAAGAGCTTGTCAAAAAGATCCTCGGCAAAGACCCCAACCAAACGGTAAACCCGGATGAAGTGGTTGCAGTCGGTGCAGCAATTCAAGCTGGCGTGCTCGCAGGCGAAGTCAAAGACATCTTGTTGCTCGACGTTACCCCGCTGTCTCTCGGTGTCGAAACCTTGGGCGGCGTGATGACCAAAATCATTCCTCGCAACACCACAATTCCTACCAAGAAGTCGGAAACTTTCTCGACGGCTGTAGACGGCCAAACTAACGTGGAAATTCACGTTTTGCAAGGCGAACGGGAAATGGCCAATGACAACAAGGATTTAGGCACTTTCCGCTTAGATGGAGTTCCCCCAGCCCCCCGTGGCGTACCTCAAATTGAAGTTACATTTGATATCGATGCTAACGGTATTTTGAATGTAGCTGCTAAGGATAAAGGTACTGGCAAGGAACAATCGATTAGCATTACTGGTGCTTCTACTTTGCCCAGCAATGAAGTCGATCGCATGGTGAGAGAAGCCGAATCGAATGCGGCTGCTGACAAGGAACGTCGCGAACGGATCGATCGCAAAAACCAAGCAGACTCCTTAGCTTATCAAATTGAGAAGCAGTTGGCAGAATTGGGCGATAAGGTTCCTGATGCTGACAAGACTAAGGTTGAAGGCTTGATCAAAGACTTGCGGGAGGCCGTCGAAAAAGAAGACGACGCAGCCATCAAGACGCTGACAACCGAGTTGCAACAAGCATTCTACGCAGTCAGCAGCAGCCTGTACCAGCAAGCAGACGGCTCCACTGGCGGCCCAACTGGCGGCCCGACTGACGGCGGCGATGACGTGATTGATGCTGACTTTACTGAAGGCAAATAGATCGGGCTTTCCCGGTTAAACTGACCACAGGCAGCTAGAAGCAAGAAACCCGGTTTTGAAGAAAAACCGGGTTTCTGTTTATGAAAAATCATGCAATATTATTTGTAGGGTGCGTCGCCATAAAAAATCCCTAAATTTAATCGACAATCTCATAGCGACGCACCAAGCGACAATAGTTGAGAAAACAAGCCCCAAAAATGTTTTGTAGTAAGACTTGTCATAAATATTATTAGAAAAAATCTTGCTTGAGACATAGTAAAAAAGCTATAATATGCTTCAATAAAAATCATAAAATAGCAGTAATATCGCAATCGAGAGCAATCAAATGTCACGTTCTCCCATACAAACTCCCGCCACAAATACACTCAACAAATCCCAGATTGCATCCTTGCGCCGTCTCCGCCGCATCAGCCACTTACTCGACAATGCAATTCCCATTCCCGGCACCCGTTACCGCATCGGACTCGATCCGATACTAGGACTTATACCGGGCGGTGGCGATTTAATCGGATCAATTTTTGCAGGTTATGTTGTGTTTAAATCCGCGCAACTCGGAGTACCGCAAGAAACCCTAATCCAAATGGCTGCTAACATCGTATTTGATACAGTTGCCGGCACTGTACCGGTTGCTGGAGACTTATTTGATGTTGCTTGGAAAGCTAATGTCAAGAATATAGAATTGCTAGATGCTCATTTAGGTAGCCCGGAACCTAGTAAAAAAGCTGACTGGTTATTTGTCGCGGCTTTGCTGTTAGGTTTGACGTTAATTGTCGGAGGCGTGATTTTCTTGAGTGTGATGCTTTTAGGGTGGTTATTTAGGGCACTGACAGGCGGTTGATTTTGGGGTTTAGGTTATGATTACATCTCAATTTGATACTCCCCATGCCGTGCATGCGAGGGGATTCTTGAAGAGTCCAAATACGAACCTTCAAAGGCGAAATCAAAGCGCCCCTACTG
>NZ_JAIGNI010000027.1 GCF_026130175.1 Lyngbya sp. CCAP 1446/10
TGTTTATGCAGTCAAACGGCGGCTTAGTAGATGCCGCCAAATTTCAAGGAAAAAATAGTATTTTATCCGGGCCTGCTGGGGGAATTGTCGGTGCAGTTCAAACCAGTAAAAAGGCTGGTTTCGATAAAATTATTACCTTTGATATGGGCGGAACTTCGACAGATGTTGCCCATTTTAACGGGGAATACGAACGGGAATTTGAGACGGAAATTGCTGGGGTGAGATTGCGATCGCCCGTGATGGCAATTCACACTGTAGCAGCCGGTGGCGGTTCCGTTGTGTTTTTTGACGGGGCGCGCTACCGCGTCGGGCCAGAGTCTGCGGGCGCTAATCCAGGCCCCGCTTGCTATCGGAAGGGCGGGCCTTTGACGGTGACTGATTGTAATGTGATGTTGGGCAAAATTCAGCCTGATTTTTTCCCGAAAGTGTTTGGATTGCGGGGAGATTTGCCGATCGCCACTGAGGTAGTAAAGCAAAAATTCGTGCAGTTAGCGGGGGAAATTGGGGGCGAGAGGACGGCGGAACAGGTGGCGGAGGGTTTTTTGGCGATCGCGGTGGAAAAGATGGCTAATGCGGTGAAAAAAATCTCGCTTCAGCGCGGTTATGACGTTTCGGAGTATACCTTGTGCTGTTTCGGCGGCGCGGGGGGGCAACACGCTTGTGCGATCGCCGATTGTTTGGGCATGAAACGGGTGTTTATTCACCCCTACGCGGGCGTGTTATCCGCCTACGGTATGGGTTTGGCTGATGTGCGGGTTATGCGCGAAAGGGCGATCGAGGAATTATTAACTGGTGAATTAATTGGTGATTTACAGGATATTTTAGCGCAATTAGAGGCGGAGGCAAAGAGGGAATTGAACCGCAGAGGCGCAGAGGGCACAGAGGAAGAGAAAGAGGTTTTAGTTATTAGGAAGCTACATCTAAAATATCAGGGAAGTGATTCGGTTTTGCTGGTAAATTTTGCGGTAAATCTTGAGGAGATGCAGGCTGAGTTTGAAGCATTGCACCAACAGCGATACAGTTTTATTATGCCGGAAAAATCGCTGATTGTCGAGGCGGTTTCGGTGGAAGTTGTAGAAACCATGAATGTGCCGGATGAATCGACAGTTGCTAATTTTCGTGATGCGGAATCGATCGCCCAGCAGCCAATCTCTACCGTACAAATGTATGTTGCTGGCGAGTGGCGGGAAACGCCTGTTTATCGGAGGGAAGATTTGCGATCGGGCGATCGCATTAACGGCCCGGCTACGATCGTAGAAGCCACTGGAACTAATATTATAGAGCCTGGATGGGAAGCGACCATTACGGAAAATAACGATTTAATTTTGAACCGCAGATCCACGGAGATAGACGCAGATCGCATCCGCGTTAATTCTGGTTTATCTGCGGTTAAATCAGATCCTGTTTTGCTGGAAATTTTTAATAACTTGTTTCGGGCGATCGCCGAACAAATGGGCGTTACATTGCAAAATACAAGTTCCTCAGTCAACATCAAAGAACGCCTCGACTTTTCCTGTGCAATATTCGACCAAAACGGGCAATTAGTTGCCAACGCGCCGCACATTCCCGTGCATTTGGGTTCGATGAGCGAAAGCGTAGAAGCTTTAATTTTAGCACAAAGTCATACAATTAAACCTGGGGATGTTTATGTTTCTAACAATCCCTACAACGGCGGCACGCATTTACCAGATATCACCGCAATTACTCCCGTATTTGATAATTATTCCTCCCTTCCTTTGTTTTATGTAGCTTCGCGGGGACACCACGCCGACATCGGCGGCATCACTCCCGGTTCTATGCCTCCGAATAGTAAGATAGTAACTGAAGAAGGCGTATTGTTTGACAATTTCCAGCTAGTAAGCGAGGGAAATTTTCGAGAATCAGAATTACTAGAAATTCTCACAGCAGGAGATTTCCCGGTTCGCAATCCCGCACAAAATCTCGCGGATTTGCAGGCGCAAGTTGCTGCAAACAATCGCGGTGTAGCAGAACTTCTAAAGATGGTTGAACATTACGGCTTAGAAACGGTACAAGCTTATATGGGCTTCGTGCAAGATAATGCTGAAGAATCGGTGCGGCGCGTAATTGATGTTTTGAAAGATGGCGAGTTTACTTATCCGATGGATAGTGGCGGACAGATTAAGGTAGCTATTACAATTAACAAGTCGGCGCGCCGTGCAAAAATAGATTTTACTGGCACATCTCCTCAGCAATTCAATAATTTTAATGCTCCTGCTGCGGTGTGTAAAGCGGCTGTATTGTATGTTTTCCGCACTTTGGTAGATGACGATATTCCTCTGAATGCGGGCTGTTTGAAACCTCTGGAAATCATCAATCCGGCAGGCTGTATGCTGAATCCGCGCTATCCGGCGGCGGTGGTGGCGGGAAATGTGGAAACGTCGCAGAATATCACGGATGCTTTGTATTGTGCGCTGGGGGCGATCGCATCTTCGCAGGGCACTATGAATAATTTCACCTTTGGAAATAACCGCTATCAATATTATGAAACAATTTGCGGTGGTTCGGGTGCTGGTGCAGATTTTGACGGTACTGATGCGGTACAAACTCACATGACTAATTCGCGTTTAACCGATCCAGAAGTATTAGAATGGCGGTTTCCGGTGTTGTTAGAAAGTTTTGCAATCCGGGCTAATAGCGGGGGGAATGGATGTCATCGCGGGGGTAATGGAGTGGTGCGGCGAGTGCGATTTCTTGAGGATATGACGGCGGGAATTTTATCGGGGCGGCGGGTGATTTCTCCCTGCGGCTTGCATGGGGGTGAATCAGGGAAAGTTGGGCGGAATTATGTTGTGCGGGAAAATGGAACTGTGGAAGTTTTGGGAAGTACGGCGGTTGTTGATATGGATTGCGGTGATGTTTTTGTGATTGAAACCCCCGGAGGTGGGGGATTTGGAGTGTAAGAGTAAAACATAACTTTGCTCTAACTATTTTCATGTCGTAACTTTTATGTTACATTAATGCTCAATATAGCATTTTACCTAGGAATATAAAAAATGGAAGGCAAGCAATTATCTCTATTTTCAGAAGAACCAGAAAATTCCGAAAACTTTTTTGAACGCAAACGAGACTGGTCAGCATCTAAACATAGGATACTGCTTAAATACCTACAAGCATTTTGCTATAATCTTGGAGGTGATGGAAACTATCAATCCGAGCATATCAACTATGTTGATGCTTTTGCCGGTGCCGGGAAATATAAAGAAGGAATTGGAATTGAAGATTTTGTAAATAATTCTAATTTTTGGACAAAGTATCAACATAACTTTGAAAATACAGATGGTTCACCCTTAATAGCTCTAAAATGTGCTAACCTTTTTGATCAAGAAAAACGAGTAAACTTAAGATGTTTTTTTGTAGAGGCTGAAGCGGAATCTAATCAACAGCTTCAAGACAACTGTAGAAATATCGGCAAAGATTTGTTTTACAAAATTTATGAAAATCAAAAATTTGAGGTAGCTTTTCCAGAGGTTATGAAGGATTTGAACAGCTATCCTACTTTATTTTTTCTTGACACTTTTGCGGTCAAAGGAGTTACTTTTGAGCATATATATGAGATAGGAAATTATGTCCGTCAGAACAAAGGAGAGCTATTTATACTATTTCACAACAGTGCAGTAGCTCGCCATGCGGGGCATTATAAAACCGTATATGATAGCATAAAAGAGCAAAAGACTGCTGAAACTTATATAGAGAACTTGACTAAACTCCTAGGTATCAATTCAGACCAAGATTGGAAACCAAAGTGGCTAGAACTTAAAGATCAACCTCAACAATTTGAAAAATGGGCACTTGAATATTTTAAGAAAAGAATGAAAAGAGAAGCAGGGTTTAGAGGAGCAACCAGTTTTGAAATTAAAGAAAGCTACAGCGATCCCAGACCCAAATATAGTATTGTAGTAGGTAGCAATCACCCCAAAAAAGCTTTTGGAAGTTTCCTGAACGATTTCGTTTGGGAGGAGGAAAGATTGTTATTTTTCAAGGACAGCCACACAGGAATTAAAAAATTTTTAGAAAAAGAATGGAATTCAGAGCAGCAGAAAAGATTAGCTGAAATAAAAATTCAAGCTATCAAAACTTTGGGTAAGCTTAATGATTGGATATCTTTTGACGATGCAATTACTCATCTAATATTAGAAATGAATGACATAGGACGTTTAAAGCGAACTCATTACAATAATGATGTTTTAGATTGGCTGTACACAGAACAATTGATAGAAATCAAACATCCTTCTAAGCAGAAAAAGCCTTACACATTAAAAAGCCACTTTAGGCTTAAAAAATGATACGAATATCAAACCGTATATGTAAGAAAATTTAGATTTTTTACTCAACAGGGATTAAGGGTAGTTATTTTAGTCATCTTTTTTGATGTTTAGCCCATGCTTCCGGCATCTCATCCCAAATTTTATCATCCAGAAGTCTGCCAGCAGCTTTAGGTGTTCTACCTCCCCATTGCTTGAAGAAAAATGCGACTCCAGCCTCCTGACACTGATCCCTAATACTTTGCGCCCATTCTACCTGCATTGGACGGTGTTTTTGCCCCGACTCTCCACCAACTATTACCCAGTGAATTCCGGTTAAATCAAGCTGTAATGGCCCTAAAAGTGGTTCGCAAGATAAAAAGCGTACTTTTGCATTAACTTTTCGCAAAGAATCCACACGATGAACATAATTTTGATTTTCTACAGACACACCCATCCAAATATTATCAGACCATTCAAGTTGAGGGGCTAACTCTACTAAACGTTTATCTCGCTTGGTAAGGATTTGATAAATGTGGTGAGGAGTTTTACGCATTACCTCAAAAACTTCTTTGAGAAATTCAATGGGCACTTCTTCATGAAATAAATCGCTCATCGAGTTGACGAAAATACGGCTAGGCTTTTTCCAGCGCTTTGGTTCTTCCAAGCGATTCCTATGGAGTGTTAAATCAAAGCCGTTAGGGAAATTAGTATGAAACCTTTTTGTTAATGCTTCTGCATAACAATGCGTGCAGCCTGGACTGACTTTATCGCAGCCAGTTGTTGGATTCCATGTTCTGTCCGTCCATTCGATACCAGTATTAATGCTAGACATAGAAACACTTAACCCTTGAAACAATAAATTATCTTTTGATGTGCGCTGGATACATATAAACTATATGTATCAATTTAGATTAATTCAGCATCACCTACAACTCCATTATATAATTAAATTGACGTAAATATCAACAATATTTAAGCAGTTGCATTAAATGTATATCGTAGTGTAAAATTTGGCTAAAATACAATTTATGTTTTAAAGCGTTACAGAACAGTTGTGCAAACATTTAAGTGTTAGCAAGGTCTGCACTCTGCACGCTGCGAATCACTAAACATGGTAAGCAGTTATGGCAGTTTTTAAGTCAGAACTGTAGATAGACTCGACTCTAGGAAAAGTCGGATGACTCCACCAAAATTTAATTCTACTGCCTTTTGCTGGAGCTGAGCCAATACGAGTGTAACCTGCATTGAACATCAGTTCTTCAAAGTCAGCTACAGGCAAAGTTTTAGATAGAATTGGCGAAACACCTTGAATTGTGTGCTTGTCAAGGGTCATAACTCCCCTGATAAGTGGTATAGATTCGATAGTCTGACAATACTAGCCCTAACCCAGCAAAACTGTGAATTGTTCCCGGATATGTTTCTTCCGCTTCACTGCCACCAATACGGATTTTAAGCGGGCCAAACCAAGCATAAAAACCGGGAATCAGAGCATCCATACTGTAGGCGATCGCTCTTAATTGACCGTCATCAACCGCTACAGGTTTTTCTGGTACGGGTTCTTGTTGATTGGGAGTAATATAGCCTGAGTTTTTCATAACTTTTCTGCTCTGTGAAAAGCTCGATCGCGCGGATTCACATTATATACTATCTTCAAACACCGGCAAAATGCCAGGAATACCGATCTGCGGGCATCGTACCGCTAAAAAATCGCCCTCAAATCTGGAATGTCGATCGACAAATCGTGTAGAATCATGCTGCACCAGCATTTATTCCCACAACCGTTCCAGAACAATTGTGCAAACACCTGTTTTTTCCGAACTAAACCATCCTGTGGTCAAATCCCTGTTCCACCACAGCGATCGCGAATTATTGACTTTGTTTCAAAACCATCCCGATCAAGGGCGCTTCTTCACGGCAATTTTTTGCCGCTACGCTCAAATTGTCCACTCCCTGATCCGCCATTCCGTGCGATCGCCCGTACAAGGCGATTACCTGTTCGCCCACACTTGGCTGCACATCTATCACGAGCTCCGAGGCCTCGATTTGCGCCACGAAATGCCAGACTCTGATGGCGACAATCTCAGCCTCCAAAACTGGCTGATTAATGTCACCGCTATCTGCATCAATCAAGCCGAATTGCCCCCTGTAGAGTCGATTCACTACTCTCTGCAATCCGCTTCACCTCCCCTCTGGTGTTACGTCAGACAAGCCTTAGAATTGTTAGCGCCACTGCCGCGTTTAGTCGTGTTGATGGCTCAGACTTTCCGCTGGAGCGAAACTCGAATCGCAGCTTATTTGCAAGCAGAAGGTGAAGCAATTTCGCCCGCTCAAGTCAAGGCTTTGCTCCAAAAAGGATATCAAACTTTAGAATCAAATTTGCCGGAGGATATTCGCGCTATTTATCTAGATGAACATCTCGAATATCAACAAGCACTGGTCTAAATGTTGTATCCGATAAATTCGCTAATACCAATTATTCTTCAGTCCGCGGAGGCGGACTTCGTTTGTGTAGTAGCGGTTTCAACCGCCGACTCCTGAAACTCAAACTCAGACATAATATAAGAGGTGGAAATGGCAGTTTATCAAGTTCGGCTAGTGAATGAAGCGATCGCCCTCGATCGCACGATCGCCGTACCGGACGACCAGTATATCTTAGATATGGCAGAAGCAGCCGGCATCCGCTTGCCCAATGGATGCAAGCAAGGAGAGTGTTCTGCTTGCGTTGTCAAACTGCTCAGCGGTGAAATCGACCAAAGCGAACAAAAGTTTTTGAAGCCCTCAGAATTGCAAGCTGGCTACGCTGTTACTTGTGTTGCTTACCCGCTTTCTGATTGCACTTTGTTAACTCATCAAGAACAAGTTTTATATCAAGCAGCTCTTTATTTTAAGTAATGCAAAGTGGTTTATTTTTGAGTCCGCGAAGGCGGACTTCGTTTGTGTAGTCGCGAATTCTATTCGCCGATAAAATCAATATCAAAGCAGATTTAGTTAATATAAGGTGCGCACTGCGCACCCTACTCACTACTTAAAAATCAGCTACGGCCTGTGATTGACATTCAGCAATTCTAGAATCCGTTTCAGCGGAATTTCCGCCCAATCCAATCGGTAATTGAGCTCGTAGGCCAGCTCAGAAACCCCTTTTTCCAAAATGTAAGCATCCAGCAAAACTTGCAGTTCTGGTATAGATTTGGGTAAGAAATTTGCATCGGCTGCTGTTACCAAATAGCTGTTAAGAAAAGTGAGGCTGACCCAGCGGTGCCAAACGTTCGCCCACTGCTGCATCTCCGGAAGATTTTCAGGGCGAATCATGCCACTTTGTACTTCATTGCGGAGTGCAAAAACAGAAGCATAATTGAAAGATTGTAGCATTCCCGCAACATCTCGCAGGGGCGATCTCTTCATCCGCCGCTCACTTAATGGTCGATTGCGTTCTCCTCCAAAATCAATAATTACGAAGTCTTTGCCCGTATAAAGAACTTGCCCAAAATGAAAGTCCCCATGACAGCGAATTCGATCGGCCGTGATTCTCAAGTTCAAAATAGACTTGAAACGTTCCATGAGCAAATCTTCGCGGTTGAGGATACTTTGTCCCATTTTTTGTGCTTCTGGTGGCAGTTTGGACAAATGCTTTTTCAGCAGCAGCAAAGTTCTTCCTGCCATATTTCTCATCTGTTGATAGATAGAACGCTGGTAAAATGAGGTGAAGTTTTCAGGGGCAAAAGCGGGATTTTCTGGCTCAGAAGCTAAAGCGAGGTGGAGTTCGGCTGTCCGCTGACCTAAAAGTTCGGCTGATGCTAAGTAAGAGCCGATGAGTTCGCGAGCTAATGCCGGAATTTCTAGGGATAAATCGGCTACTAGCGAGTTTGACTGTCGCATTTGTGCGGTCAAAGCGCTGGGTAAATAATCTTCGGGAGAAGTAGATAAAAACTCGCCGGAATACTTTGCTTCTACTGTCATTACTTGCTCGAAATAGTCGCGTAGTGTGTCTAATGTATAAGACCAAGCGTCCCTACTGTCGGGGATGAGTTTTTGCAGTATTCCAACTGTAATTACTTGTTTTTCTGCTGTGCGGTATTCCAATGCTCCGGCAATTGGAGCGTAGTGTTGGATCGGGTTGTGCTCTGTTAAAAAGCGTCCGATTTCTAATTCGGGGTTGATGCCTTCCTCGACTTTTCGCAATATTTTCAAGACGAATTGATCGCCGTAACCTGCGGATGTATTGCTTTGTTCTTTTTTGAACAGGTGAGGCTCCAGGTCGGATAAATCTTGTTCTGAGCTGAATGCAATGTCAGGAATTCCTAGCAGTTGACCTGCTGCACCTGCGTAACTGCGAGAATTGGCGATCGCCCCCAGCAGCGCGCTCAGCAAGCCTTTGTCCCCAGCAGCATCAAATAGCACCCCGACTTCGTTGCTTTCAGGGAAGTGCAGGCGCGCGATCGCCCGATCGTCCAAATCACCTTTGATCTCTTCCCAACCTAAAGGCAAAACATAAGTTTCCGGCATTCCTTCAGTATAGTTCAACAACAAAAACAGAATGTAAACTTTAGAATCATCTCCGGTACTATTGTGGCATTCAACAGGCACGATATCGCTAATTTCTAACGATTGAATCGTCCTATCTGCACCCACAAACCAGCGATGGTTGTGCAAGTAATTAGGCAAAAGAGAGAGCAGCATCTCGCTTAATTGACTTGTAGCAAAAGCATTTTTCCAATTGCCGATGACCGCCAAACTCGGCAACTCTGTTTTAAAGCCGTGTGAAAAATCTTCTTGTTTAACAGTAAGAGTAAACCAGTAAAACGTGTGAGGACTCAAGCTCAAAAAGTAAGGCGACTCGCCAACTTGCGGAAACTCAGTGCGACCGAAAATCTCCACCGGAACAGCACCTTTAAACGGTGAAAGGTCTAATTCTGCCGTCTGCACGAAGCGCGACAAATTAGCGACTACCAGAATGTGTTCGTCTTGATAAGTGCGCACAAAAGCTAAAACTTTGCGGTTTTCTGGGTACAGAAACTCGCAAGTTCCGCGGCCGAATGCTTGGAAGCGTTGGCGAACAGCAATCAAGCGTTTCATCCACCACCACAGAGAACTCGGATTCGCCCGCTGCGCTTCCACGTTAACCGATTCGTAGTGATATTCAGGGTCAACAATTGGCGGCGCGTACAGCCGCTGCGGGTTAGCGCGGCTGAAACCTGCATTGCGATCGCTACTCCACTGCATCGGAGTTCTCACCCCGTTGCGATCGCCCAAATAGATATTATCACCCATCCCAATCTCATCGCCGTAATAAAGCACCGGCGTACCAGGAAGAGACAGCAACAAAGCATTCATCAACTCAATGCGGCGGCGGTTGTTTCCCATCAGCGGAGCCAAGCGGCGGCGGATACCCAAATTAATTCTCGCCTGAGTGTCTTGAGCGTAAACCCGATACATATAATCTCGGTCTTCATCGCTCACCATTTCCAGCGTCAATTCATCGTGATTCCGCAAAAATAATGCCCACTGACAATTATTGGGAATCTGCGGAGTTTGCTGGAGAATATCGCTAATTGGGAAGCTATCTTCCATGTGCAAAGCCATAAATAAACGCGGCATCAGCGGAAAATGAAAGTTCATGTGACATTCATCGCCACCAGCATAATATTCAACCGCATCCTCCGGCCACTGATTCGCCTCAGCAAGCAGCATCCGGTTGGGAAATTTCTCATCTACGTGCTTGCGCAAATGCTTCAGGAATACGTGAGTTTCTGGCAAGTTTTCGCAGTTAGTACCTTCGCGCTCGTACAGGTAAGGCACCGCATCCATCCGCAGTCCGTCTACTCCCAGTTCCAACCAGAAATCTACCACATCTAAGATAGCTTGGCGGACGGCTGGATTGTCGTAATTCAAATCTGGTTGATGGGAATAAAAACGGTGCCAGTAATAAGCTTTTGCTACCGCATCCCAAGCCCAATTAGAAGTCTCAAAATCTTGAAAAATAATCCGAGCATCTTGATATTTTTCCGGCGTATCACTCCACACATAAAAATCTCTTTCGTTACTGCCTTTCGGGGCGCGGCGCGCTCGCTGAAACCATGCGTGCTGGTCGGAAGTATGGTTGACAATCAACTCAATAATGACTCTAATTCCCCGCTGGTGCGCTGCTTCTAAAAGCTCTTTAAAGTCCTCTAACGTGCCGTAAATTGGGTTGACGGTGGTATAGTGAGATGTATCGTAACCGTCGTCTCGAAGCGGCGAGGGGAAAAATGGCAGTACCCAAATTGCTGTTACTCCCAAGTTTTGCAGGTAATCCAGTTTTTCTGTCAGTCCCCGAAAGTCGCCGATGCCGTCTGCATTGCTGTCTGCAAAAGCGCGAATTGGTACTTCGTAAATGATGGCGTCTTTGAACCACAATGGATCGTCATTTAACATTGAGTTGGGCATAATTTTTATGGTGATTGGTAATTTTGATTTGGGAATGGCGATTTGGTAATTGAGATTTGTTAGTTCAAATCCAAACTGATAAATCATAACGCATAATTTTGCCACGATTCGTCATGCTAGCGGCAGAGTTTTAATCGTAATTTATTAACGCAAAACTTATAATTTCTTAATTAAAAAATTAAACAATCTATTTTGCTATTGCGGATACAGTTCACAATTGGGATACCGGTGCTTGCTAACTACACCCTATATTTCCCTCAAAGGTGCGGTATCCCGTACCTGCTGGACGGTTGGCACGACATTACACTACCTTGACGTTGATTGCTAAATTTTGTTACATTTATTTACATAAAGCAACAAAAGTTAAGGAAAAAACAAAAATGATTATTGTAATCGCTCTTTTGGTCGTCGGTTGGGTAGCGGCCTCAGTGATTGGTACTCAAGCATATTTTCTGGGCGAACAGTCAAAGCCCATTCACGATCGCAATTGGAATGATCAATCTTTTGAACAACTGGCAAAATCTGTGACTGGAACAGACATTGATTACCGCGTTCGCGTTCCCGCATACAGCATGGATGCTTATACCAGTCGCATGATGGGCAATTCGTAATATTCAGTAGCACGCTTCACTATTTTCAATAACAGGCTTTCTGGCCTGTTCCACAAGAAGATTTATTTTTTGTGGAACAGGCCAGAAAGCGTTATCGCAGTGTAATCGGCAAAATTCTCACCCTAGATCGCGTTTCATCCACAGAAATGAACGCCCCCGACTCAATTTGTGGCTCAAATTGACGCAATACTTCCACAATCAAACTCTCTATATTGGCAGGCAGTACATCTTGAATACGCACTTGAATTACAGTGGGAGAATCAGCTTGGGTAGCTGCCAGCAGTGTACCAAAATCTAAATCGTGAGTGAATACTGCATAGCCATTTACTCGCGCCCAGTCCATAATAACGCGATCAGTGGCACGAGGATCGCCGACTGTAGACCAATGAAGAGACTCTATTCCGTATTTAGTAAATACGAGAGTCCATTCAGGTGACAGGTTCATATCAATCAAAATTTTCACGCTATTTTGATAAGAATTTCTACTTCTTCAACTCGCCACGCTGCATAGGCAAGTGCTTCATATATATCTGCTTCTTCCAGGTAGGGATAAGCCTGCAAAATGTCGGACGGTGAGTGTCCCGATGCCATCAGTCCGACTATCGTGCCAACAGTGACTCGCAAGCCACGAATGCAGGGTTTTCCACCCATTACCTCTGGATTCAGAGTGATTCTAGTTAGTTGTTTCATGATTGTAAACTACCAGGCTTTCTGGGACACAAGAAGATTTATTTTTGGTGGAACAGGCCAGAAAGCCTGTTCCTAAATCCAGCTACAAACTGTTACCTACCAGGGCGGGGAGAGAGTCTTTTTTGCGAAACTGCAAAGTGTTATTTACACAGTCGATCGCAATTGTATCACCTTCGACAAACGCATTTTCCAGAATCTTGTTAGCCAGCGGGTTTTCCAACTCCCGCTGGATGGCGCGTTTCAAGGGACGAGCGCCGTAAACTGGATCGTAACCGACATCTGTAATATGGTTTTTCGCCGCATCTGAGAGTTCCAAAGTGATTTTTTGCTCGGCCAACAACCGCTCGATCCGCTTCACTTGAATGCTGACAATTTGCCGCAGTTCGATCTTGCTCAACGTGTGGAACAAAATGATCTCATCCACCCGATTGAGAAATTCGGGCCGGAAGTGCGATCGCAAAGCAGTCATCACCCGTTTTAGCATTTGTTCGTACTCTTCGTCTGTCTCCCGTTCTTGAGTCAAGGATTTTTCATTGTTAGACTTGTTTTCAGACTTAATTTCAATCTTACTTTCCGTCTTACCTTCACTGTCAATATCAACTCGCTGGGCTGACACCTCGACAGTACCATCATCAGCAACTTTATAATCTGTCTTGGGAATTGATACCTCCTTCGGTTCGTGCTTGCGAGTTGCTGGTTTCTTGGCGGTTTTTTCCTTCTTCGCAAACACCTCTAAAATGTGATCGCTACCGATATTGCTAGTCATCACAATTACGGTATTTCTAAAGTCAACAACTCGACCTTGAGAATCGGTAATTCTGCCGTCATCCAACACTTGCAGCAAAATGTTAAATACATCGGGGTGCGCTTTTTCTACTTCGTCAAACAGCACTACCGAATAAGGATGTCTCCGCACAGCTTCGGAAAGTTGTCCGCCTTCGTCGTAGCCGACGTATCCGGGGGGTGCTCCGACTAACCGGGAGACGCTGTGCTTCTCCATGTATTCCGACATATCGATGCGGACGATCGCATCATCGCTGTCAAACAAGAACTCCGCCAACGCCCGCGCTAACTCGGTTTTTCCCACGCCTGTGGGGCCCATAAACAAGAAAGAACCGATCG
This sequence comes from Lyngbya sp. CCAP 1446/10, assembly GCF_026130175.1. Lineage (GTDB taxonomy): Bacteria > Cyanobacteriota > Cyanobacteriia > Cyanobacteriales > Microcoleaceae > Microcoleus. The sequence continues at coordinate 13,112 of NZ_JAIGNI010000027.1, forward strand.
GTCTACCGGGATCTTTCATCCCCGCCCGCGCCCGCCGAATCGCCGCAGCAACCGCCGTTACAGCCTCCTCTTGACCGATGACTTTTTTGTGCAAATGGCTTTCCAATTGCAGCAATTTTTGGCGTTCCGACTCTAACAACCGATTGACCGGAATTCCCGTCCACTTCGCCACAATTTCCGCAATATCGCCCTCAGTAACTTTTTCCCGCAGCAGTGAAGAACCTTGAGCTTGCTGTTTCAAAAGATCGGCTTCCTTGGCTTCGCGATCGCGCACCGCAGTCTCCAATTTACCGTATTTCAACTGCGCCGCTTTATTCAAATCATAAGCTCTTTCTGCCTGTTCGATTTGCACTCGCAATTGGTCTTCTTCTGCTTTCAATTTATTGATTGCATCCAACAACTGCTTTTCGCCCAGCCATTGAGATGACAATTTTTCCTGCTTGACTTTTAAGATGTCAATCTCTGTTTTGATGCGATCGATCCGGGGGCTGATGGTGGGGCTGGGAGAACCTTTTCCCTCGCCTTCAATCGACAATTTTTCCATTTCCAACTGCATCACCCGGCGGTCGATTCCTTCCAATTCCACGGGTTTGGAGGTAATCTCCATTTTCAAATGGGCGGCCGCTTCATCTACAAGGTCGATCGCCTTATCCGGCAAAAAGCGATCGGAAATATAGCGAAAAGACAGAGTTGCAGCAGCAACCAGCGCCGAATCGGTAATTTTTACCCCGTGATGGCGTTCGTAGCGGTCTTTCAATCCGCGCAAAATTGAAACAGTATCTTCCACAGTCGGTTCGCCAACAAATACTTGTTGAAAGCGGCGTTCTAGTGCCGGATCTTTTTCAATATTTTTGCGGAATTCATCGAGAGTTGTAGCGCCGATACAGCGCAATTCGCCTCTGGCTAACATCGGTTTCAACAAATTGCCAGCATCCATTCCCGAACCGGAACTGCCGCCGCCGCCAGTGCCAACAACGGTGTGCAATTCGTCAATAAATAGGACAATTTGCCCGTCGGAATCGATAACTTCTCGCAGGACAGAACGCAATCGTTCTTCAAATTCACCTCGGAATTTTGCCCCAGCAATTAAACTGCCCATATCGAGGCTGAATAGTTGGCGATTTTTCAAAGATTCGGGCACGTCGCCGTTGACAATTCGCTGGGCTAAACCTTCGGCGATCGCAGTTTTTCCAACTCCGGGATCGCCAATTAACACCGGATTGTTTTTTTGGCGGCGCGAAAGAACTTGGACGACGCGGCGAATTTCTTCATCGCGGCCGATTACTGGGTCGAGTTTGCCTGCTTTGGCGGCTTCTGTCAAATCGCGGCCGTACTTACTCAGCGCGTCGGAGTTGGCTTCGGGATTTTGGTTTTGACTTTGACTTTGGCTTTGGCTTTGGCTTTGGCTTTGGCTTTGCTTTTGATCTTTGACTTTGGTAGTAGCGCGAACCGATTTGATTGCTTCTTCGAGTTTGGCGCGATCGATCGTCCCTGGGGCTGGTTTGCGATCGTATCCGGGGCGGCCTGGTGGCCCATCGCCCCTAGTCAGCAATCGCCTACCAACTCGTTCATCTTCTAGGAAGCCTATTAATAAATGTTCAACGGCGATAAAATTATCTTGCCAAGTCTGTCTGGCAGACTCAGCAGCATCTAACATCACTTCTAAGCCGCGGCCAAGGTATAGTTGGTCAGCGTTGGCAACTCTCGGCTGTCGTTTAGCAAAGGCATCTAACTGCTGCGCCAAGCGGGGGACATCGACTCCAGCTTGGCTGAGAATGCTGTTTGCTAGGGCTTGCTGTTCTAGAATGGCGATCGCTAAATGTTCAACCTCTAGCTGCTGATTGGCAAAGCGGCGGGCTACATCCTGGGATTTGACTATGGCTTCCCAGGCTTGATCTGTAAATTTGCTAGGGTCTGTTGGCTGCACGTTGGTTCCTCACAATCAAGGGGATTCCTGTTGTTATTCGTCAATATATCGTCTCACAACCATCATAATCTTGAAACACGATGTGTGAATCTATGAGTGCGGTTAACAAGAGCGGAAGTTGCCACACAATTGACCGCTTGTACAAGCTTACCGTCCGCAATCCACCCCAAAATTTGGTGTAGTCTGACCGGATCGCGCGATCGAACTTAGGAAAATATTGCCAGCATTTTAAAAAAAATCGACTGAGATTTATGTTATTTCCCACTTACCAATTTTTAGTATTTTTCCTGATTCTTTTTAGCACAATCCTCTCTTTGAAGCCTCAAATCGATTTATATAAAATTGTCTTGCTAGTTTCCAGTTTATTATTTTATTCCTTTTGGAGTTTTGATTTTCTCTGGCTCCTAGTTTTAGGCACTGTCTACAATTATATCATTCTCCGGGCTGTCTGCCACAGCAAATATAAAAAACTTGCTTTCGTCTCCGGCATAATTTTCAACATTGCCAACCTCGGCATCTTTAAATATTGCAACTTCTTTGTAACTTCCTTATTTGAGGTACTAAACCAGCTACAGATTCCCGCTACCTTTCAAGTGTTGCAAATAATCGCCCCCGTCGGCGTATCATTCTACACTTTTAGAATGATTTCCCATTTAATCGACTGCTACCAACACAAAATCTCCTGTCCAAAATTTGTAGAATACGCCACCTACATTACCTACTTTCCCCAAATTGCCTCCGGGCCAATCTCGCGGGCTGGCGAATTTTACACGCAGCTAAATTCACCTAAAAAATACGATTATCAAATCGAAGAAGTTATAGTTTTAATTTTGTCGGGACTCTTCAAAAAATATACTTTATCGAGCTTTTTGTTTAACTTCACCCAACTCCCATTCAAAGTTCCCCAGCAATACAGCAGCATCGATTTAATCCTCGCCGCAATTTCCTATTCCTGTTTAATTTATGTAGATTTCAGCGGCTACTCGGATTTAGCTAATGGCATCTCTTGCTTGCTGGGTTTCAAACCCATTGCCAACTTTAATATGCCATACCGATCGCTCAGCTTGCAAGAATTTTGGAAAAGGTGGCACATCAGTCTTTCCGAGTGGCTGAGAGATTACCTTTACTTTCCCTTGGGCGGCAATAAATACGGCAAATTGCGGAAGTACGTAAATTTACTGATCACAATGGCGATCGGCGGATTTTGGCACGGCGCAGGTTTAAACTTTATTGTCTGGGGAGCAATTCACGGTTTAGGATTGGTTGTCAACCATCTATGTAAAGATATCCCCCAAGCTATCGGCTGGAAAATAGACTATCGCTTTCCCACATTTACAAAATTTTGCAGTTGGTTGTTAACCTTTACCTTTGTTACCTGTAGTTGGGTATTTTTCGGTACTCCCAACTGGGAAACTGCGATCGAGTTTTTTCAGGGAATCTTTCGTTTTTCGGCTGCAACTTTTCAATTCAACTTTTGGCAATTGTATCTAGTAATTGCCGTCATTGGCGCGATCAACATTTGGGGCGATCGCATTTCCAAGCTATTGCAAACCGTATTTTCCTTAAAAAACCTGTTCTTTCGGGTTGTCTTAGTTTCGCTGTTCGTGTATGCTATCTTGATGCTGGGGCCGAGCACCGTCCCACCTTTTATTTACTTTAATTTCTAAAAAAGCAAGTAAATCCACCTAATTAAACGTAAAATACGGATCGCTAAAAAGATTCCTGTGTATGTCTTATTCCCTTCTTCCCTTCTTCCTTCTTCCTTCTTCCTTCTTATGAGAGACCGAGAATTTTTGCTGATCGTTACTTCTGTAATTCTCACTTTAATGTTTTCTAATTTATCCTTATTTCTGAAAAGCTTTTCTTCAACTCCTTTAGCCAGTTCCGAAATTAAACAAGCAGCGCGCCAGATTGAAATAGACGGTTTCAGGAAATCAGAACAAGATTTTTGGAGCAAAATTAAAGATATTAATTTCGATAGCCTTCCAAAAAAATCCGCAACTTCTCCTGTAACAACCGCAACAAAATCGGCAGTTGCAGCCCCAAAACCTGCTAAAAAACAAACTCCAGCTAAACCAAAACTAACCGTACCTTATCGCAAATTTTTATTTATTGGAGATTCCGTAATGTTCGACTTAGGAACTCAACTCCAGTACACTCTCAAGGAAAAATACAATATCGCAAATACAAAACTTGACTACAAAGTATCGAGCGGATTAAATCGGATAGATTATTATGACTGGTATGCCAGAACCAGCGAAATTATCCAGGATTATCGACCAGATGTAGTGATAATTTTGTTCGGAGGCAACGATCCTCAAGATATCATTGATTCTCAAGGAAAATACCGGGCAATCCTGACCCCAGAATGGCAAAAAGCTTATCAAGAAAGAGTAGATAAATATGCCAAGTTACTTGGCTCTTCCTCCGTAAGAAAAGTGTATTGGATAGGTCAATCTAACTCTAATAGATCTGCGTATATCAAAGCTTTTCCAATCATGAACAATATTTATAAAAATGCTAAAAAAGCTTCTCCCAAAATTGAATTTATTTCTACTTGGGAAACTTTTGCAGAATCGGGAAAATTTGTTCCGATAGTTGCTGACAAATCGGGGAAGCGAGGCTATGTAAAAATTAATGACGGCGTGCATTTTACTTCCCACGGAGCTCACATTATCAGCGACGTAATTGTTGACAAAATGGCGAAGGATAAAGTCTTAAAGGTTCCTAAGAATAAGCCATAAATTGGGAGTCAGAAACCGGGTTTCTTCACTAAATCTTCGTGAGTATGCCAAAATTATCGCAGAAACCCGGTTTCTTAGATTATGGGGCGATGTGTGCTAGTCAGAAACCGGGTTTCTTCATTCAACCTCGGTGAAGATGCCAAAATTATCGCAGAAACCCGGTTTCTTAGATTATGGGAAAACTCGATATTATTCTTCAATATTACTTGTTGGCTGGCTTACTTCTTCGTCTTTAACATCAAAGTTAATTCGTTCGTAAATCTCTCTCAGTGGCATTTGAAATTCTACGGATTCTAGGATTAATAGAGATTCCTCTGAATCATATTCTGTTAATACCCATTTCCCGTTAGAGTTTTTGGCAAATTGCTCAATGTGATAGCTATATTGATCTACTAAAATGTATTCCTGAAATTCAGGAATTGAGCGATAGGCGAGAAATTTACCACCGCGATCGTAGTCTTTGGTTGAATTCGATAAAACCTCGACGATTACCAGAGGATTTGTAACAATTGTTTTGTTACTTCCTTGATATTGTGGTTCTCCTTGAATCACCATGATATCGGGATAGACGTAGCGGCGAGTTAGGGGTATCCACAGCCGCAGATCATTGATAAAAGTCTCGTAATCTTGACCATTCACACTCAAGGGGAATTTTCGGCAAAAATTTAGTGCAATTTTATTGTGGTTCGCTGTTCCGCCTGTCATGGGTATGATTTCTCCATCATGGTATTCACTTTTGTCGATCGCACTTTCTTCTAATGCGAGATATTCCTCCGGGGTGTAGTGGCGTTTTTCGGTTGGCGGTTGCTTAGCGATTGCTGGTTTTTCTTGGGTTTGCATAGTCGTTCCCTTCTGATCTGAAGTGATTTGATGATAACAGCGATCGTGTGGAGCCTCAGAAACCGGGTTTCTTGCAAAATCTCGTGAGGATACCAAAAATATCGCAGAAACCCGGTTTCTTGGATTAGTCGAGTGGATTTTCCAGTTGAATTAATTCAACTTTATATCCATCTGGGTCTTGCACAAAAGCGATGACAGTTGAACCGTGTTTCATCGGGCCTGGTTCCCGAATAACTTTACCGCTGCGGGCTTTAATTGCTTCGCAAGTACCGTAAATGTCGTCAACGCCGATCGCAATATGACCGTAAGCATCGCCTAAATTGTACTCTGCGACACCCCAGTTATATGTTAATTCCAAAACCGTAGTATCGGATTCGTCGCCGTAGCCCACAAAAGCCAGAGTAAATTTACCGTCTGGATAGTCCTTTTGCCGCAGCAATTTCATGCCCAGAACCTCGGTGTAAAATTTGAGGGACTCTTCCAGGTTGCCGACTCGGAGCATCGTGTGTAGTAGTTGCATTTAGCTCACTCCAAATTTCTTAAGCTTTCATCTATTTTAGCGATTTCTTGCTTAAAAAACTCGCGCCTCAACCGTCGCAGTTGCCGCAGGTTGATAACTGTCTATTTGATTTAGCTTTGTACTTCCACCACACCCCTAAACATATTCATGCCGCAAGTAAATAGGTATCGTCCAGGTTTTTGAGGGGTGAATTCAACAGCCGTTACCTGATTTAGAGGTAATTCTCGCACAATGTGAAAATCTGGTAACAACACTTTTTCAAGACAACTATTGGGGTCGCGCCTCAAGAAATTGAGCCTGACTAATTGACCTGCTTTCACAACTACAGTGGAAGGCTCATAACCCCCGTCTACAGTAATAGTTAACTCTTGTATTCCCTGAATAGACTCAGCTTGCTGCCCTTGAGTTTTACTAAATAGAAACCACCACAATTCTAGACCAATTAATGCCAACCCTCCTAGAGTTACGCCAACTTTTAAACCGAATGGTTGTTGAATGGGGCGAAATTGAGTGGTTGAAGTAGAATTTTTGAATGGCATTTGGGAAGCTTGGACTCCGAAAGCCATTCCCACTATAATTCCTAAACTTCCGATGCTTCCTAAAATTTGACGCTGACTAAACATTTTTCAAATTCCTCATAATTTACGCAACAGATTTAACTTTAAAATTCCGCAAGCGCAAAGCATTAGTCACTACCGAAAGCGAACTAAAAGCCATTGCACCACCGGCGATAATCGGATTTAGCAGCCAGCCAAAAATTGGGTACAAAATGCCCGCGGCGATCGGTATTCCAGCGATGTTGTAAATAAAGGCAAAAAACAAGTTTTCGCGGATGTTCCGCATGGTGGCGCGTGACAGTTGAATTGCTGTAACTATGCCTTGCAAATCTCCTGAAATTAAGGTAATGTCGCTGGCTGCGATCGCCACATCGGTGCCGGTACCGATCGCAATTCCCACATCTGCTAAGGCCAAAGCCGGTGCATCATTAATCCCGTCTCCCACCATCGCCACAATCTTGCCTTCCCCTTGCAGCGCTTGGATTTTAGCGACTTTTTGGTCTGGTCTAACTTCGGCAAAAACGCGAGTAATACCGACAGATTGGGCGATCGACTCCGCAGTCGATCGATTATCCCCAGTCAGCATCACCACCTCCAAACCGAGCTTTTGCAGCGCTTTCACAGCCTGCGCTGACGACGGTTTCAGGGCATCAGCAATGCCCATAATTGCCTCAATTTTGCCCTCTACAGCCATCCAAACCACCGTTTTGCTCGAAACTTCCAAAGCTCTCGCGCGCAGTTCCAGATACTCAGTATCGCAGCCCATTTCCTGCATCCATCGGAGGGTTCCCAGGGCGATCGACTTTCCGCCCACAACCCCTCGCACACCGCTACCCGCGACGGCCTCAAAATCCCGAACATCTGTCAAATTCACCTCTTGAGATTGAGCGTACCTCACAACAGCTTCCCCCACAGGATGCTCCGAATTTCGCTCTACAGAAGCCGCTAATTGCAGCAACTTTAACTCATTGCTGTTTGCCGTGCCTTTGACAGTCACAAAATCAGTTACCGTCGGCTTCCCTTCCGTGAGAGTACCCGTTTTATCTAACACAATAACTTGAATTTTTTGCGCTAATTCTAAACTATCGGCTCCTTTAATTAAAATCCCGTTTTCCGCACCTTTACCAGTGCCCACCATCACAGCAGTCGGAGTCGCCAAACCCAAAGCACAGGGACAGGCAATAATTAACACTTCCACCATTGTCACCGTTGCCAAAGTGGTGTTTCCCGTCGCGTTAAACCAGATCACAAAAGTAGCTAAAGCCACAGCAATTACTGCGGGAACAAACCAACCAGTTACTTGGTCTGCCAACTTTTGAATCGGCGCTTTTGAACCCTGAGCCTCCTGCACCATCTTGACAATTTGAGCTAAAAATGTATCTTTGCCAACTCTAGTAGCGCGAAACTTAAAGCTGCCAGTTTTGTTAATTGTGGCTCCGATCACTTCATCACCAAGCTGCTTTTTGACAGCCAAACTTTCTCCCGTAACCATTGCTTCGTCTACCGTCGAAGAGCCTTCAATCACCTCTCCGTCAACGGGGATTTGCTCGCCCGGACGCACCTGTACGATGTCGCCAATTTCCACTTGGGCGATCGGCACTTCCAACTCTTCTCCGTTGCGAACGATCCGAGCAGTTTTTGCTTGCAAACCCATGAGTTTGCGAATAGCTTCCGAAGTCTCTCCCTTCGCCCGATTTTCTAAGGTTTTCCCCAATAAAATTAAAGCGACAACGCTCGCTGCAACTTCGTAGTAAACGCTAGGAGTCAAACCTTGGGCCGTAAAAAAACCGGGGAAAAATGTCACAAATACCGAATAAAAGTAGGCTGCACTCGTTCCCAAAGCAATCAGGGTATCCATTGTCGCGACGCGCCGTTTTAGGGATTTCCAAGCGCCCACATAGAATGATTTGCCGCACCAAAACTGTACCGGTGATGTCAGCACTAATTGCAGCCAAAAATTGTGCAGCCATGCGGGGATGAATGGCAGGTGCAAGCCAGTCATGGCTGGAATACCACCCACAAACAGCAGGATGCTGATGATACCTGCTGTCCAGAGTTTTCGCTGCAAGTTTTGAGACTCAGATTTGCGATCGGCTTTGGCTGTATCATCCTCAGCCACCATTTCTTGAAGTGGCAAAGCTTCGTATCCCGCAGCATCAACCGCCGATTGAATTGCTGCTAAATTGGTTTGCTTAGAGTCGTATTGGATAGCTGCTTGTTCCATCCCAAAATTGACGCTGCACTCAATTACGCCGGGAACAGATTTAATCGCTTGTTCGATAGATGAAGCACAAGAAGCACAACTCATGCCCCCCAATTTAAGTGTAAGATTGTCCATAGGGTACTCCTAAACTAAATAAGAGCGCAGGTTGCCAAGGTATTTAGTAATTGGCATGACCGAGTTTCCAAATTACTGAGGAGAATTGCGCTCGAAATGATTGGTGCGATTGCTGGACGCTACGGTTATAGTTTTCAGCATTTCACCCTAATGTGAAATTAAGATGAAATGGCTGTATTCCTAAAGTTAGAAACCGCTGGCGTTGACCTAAAAATTAATCTACAGGATAGCCAGCAGATGCGATCGCTTTTCTAACTTCACTTTCCTCCTTAGCCGTTTGAATCGTGACAAATTTTGTCTTGAGATCCGCCTCAACAGCGGCGGCTGAGTCAATGGCTTGGACTGCTTTGGTTATTGTATTCACACAAGCAGAACAAGCCATCTTGGGTACTTTTAGCTGTAAAGTCATAATTGGAACCTCAGCAGAAACTACTCTGCTCAATTAATGAATTAACTCCATTGTAAAGTCTCCAGTCAGCAGGAGAGTCAAGGGAATTGCGAAATAAATCTGGAATTATGAAAAAAGTGGTTTAACACGCTACCTGAGACGGCACAGCAAGAATTATTTACAGATGATCATCAATAATTTCATCCTGATTTCATTTCTATCTGAGAAACTAAATATAAATGGCAGTTTTAAGGATATAAAATCAATGAAATCAACTTCATTAAAAACAGGCTTTGCAGCGCTGACATTGACCGCCACAGCCGTTTTAACCAGCGGAGTGCTTGCAGCTTGTTCAAAAGCTCCGACAAGCCAAACTCAAGCTCCAAATGTTACGACAGCAACTCAAACGAACAACAAGCAAGACGTGGCACAAGGCGGCAGCGGTGGCATGAATCATGGCATGAATCACAATATGTCAATGGATTTAGGCCCTGCTGATGCCAACTACGATTTGCGATTTATTGATGGCATGACAGTACACCATCAAGGTGCTATAAACATGGCGAAAGATGTGCTAAATAAATCCAAACGCCCGGAAATAAAAAAACTAGCAAATAACATGATTGCCGCTCAAAACCGCGAAATCAATCAAATGAAACAGTGGCGAAAAAACTGGTACGCCAAAGCCGAAAATACACCGATGGCTTATCACGCTCAAATGGGTGACATGATGGCAATGACTCCCGAACAAATGCAAAGCATGATGATGAGTATGGATTTAGGGGCGGCTGATGCTGAATTTGACCTGCGATTTCTGAATGCGATGATTCCCCACCACGAAGGAGCTTTAGTGATGGCTGAAGATGCTTTGAAGAAGTCGAAACGGCCGGAAATGAAGAAATTATCTCAAGAGATTCTGACTTCGCAAAAGCAAGAAATTGAGCAAATGAAAGAGTGGCGCCAAGCTTGGTACAAAAAGTAGTGACGGGGCGGATCAATTAATTGCAATATCTATGGATACTGGCTTGAATTTTTCATGGTAGCTAGAGTATAATTGAGGTCAAACGGTTTTTGGCATCTTAAAATCCCAAAAGCCTTTAAACTCCAATTATTTGAGCGCTACTCCTTGACAGTTCCAGACAGTATCTACAATCCGATCGCAATTCTATGAAACGAGCAGTATTTCTCGACCGCGATGGCGTTCTCAATATCGAAGCTGGCTACATTCACAAACTAGAAGATTTGCATTTAATCCCAGGCATAGCTGAAGCTGTACGCCGTTTAAATGATCGACAAATATTTTGCTGTTTGGTTTCCAATCAATCCGGGCCTGCGAGGGGTTATTATCCGGTCAGCCATGTTGAAGCTTTGCACAAACGCCTGTGTTTGTTATTAGAACAAGAAGCTGGAGCGAGGTTAGATGCTCTTTATTACTGTCCTTATTTGAGCGAAGCGGAAGGCGGAACAAACCCAGAATTTACGCGATATACGACTTGGCGAAAACCGAATACGGGGATGTTAGTAGCGGCGGCTTGGGAACACGATTTGGATTTGCCCAATAGTTTTATGGTGGGGGATAAAGCGACTGATGTTGATATGGCTCACAATGCCGGTTGTACTGGTATTTTAGTGCAGACTGGTTACGGCGAAAGCGTGTTGAGCGGGGAGTATCAGCACCATACTAAACCGGATTTTATTGCTGCAAATTTAGCTGCGGGGGTTGAGTGGATTTTGCAAGATTTTGATGATTAAGCTAGTCAGCAAATAAACATTGTATATTCGGGATGGGCTTTGAGCCCGTCCCAATTATTTTTGCAATATTGTCTAAGGTGGAAGACTTTTTAGCTAAACAGACGGGAATCCCCACATTATATCGCTTCGATTAGTGTGGGATGAAAGACGCGGTGAGACGAGGATTCCACCTGTCAACCAATTCAAAACTATGTTTTGACCGATGACGGGTGGATGACGAGGCGAACAAATTATTTTATTCGACTTTTTTCAATACACCTTTTTAACCATTTCTGTAGCCAGTTGAAATTGGGCAATAAAAGTTAATACTTAATAATAGAAGTTTCTTTGAATGTATAAATAAAATATTTATTCGCTTACTTGACATAAAGTAACGCATTCAAGTATATTAACAGTAATTGATAAATCGCGATTAAAATTACACATTCACCGCTTAAATGAGAACTTCTTACCAGTATCGATTACGTCCAACAAAATTACAAGCCATTGAGATTGACAGATGGCTGTCAATGTTATGTGCACAGTACAACTATTGGTTGGCAGATCGATTCAACTGGTACGAGCAAAATCGTTCATCCATTAATGCGTGTCCCCTAGTTTGCTACTTACCTGAACTGCGGGACAATCCCGATTACTACACCCAGAAAAAAACGTTACCTCAACTCAAAAAGACCCATCCTTGGTATGCCGAGATTTACTCTCAAGTCCTCCAAGATGCAGTTAAACGAGTTAAGGTAACGTTTGATCGTTTCCTCAAAGGTGATGGTAACGGAAAACGCAGCGGTAGACCAAGATTTAAACAACGCAGTCGTTACCGCACGTTCACCTATCCTCAAATTAAAGACGGCTGCTTGCAAAACAACTTAATTAACTTGCCCATGTTCGGAAAAGTTAAAGTTGTTTTGCACCGTTCGATACCTGATGGATTCAAAATCAAAACCGTCTCTATTACCAAGAAAGCTGACCGGTACTATGTCACTCTCAGTTTAGAAGATTCTACAGTCCCTGAAATTAAACCAGATTTTAATCCTCAAAAGATTGTTGGAATTGATGTTGGGCTGAAGGATTTCTTGACAACATCAGAAAACGAGACTGTGGCAATTCCTCAACATTACCGCAAAGCTCAAAAGCGCCTGCGAACTATTCAGAAGCGAGTCTCGCGTCGTAAAAAAGGCAGTAACCGCAGGCAAAAAGCAGTCAAACAACTGGGGAAATGTCACAAAAAAGTAGCAGACAAACGCAAAGATTTTCATTTTAAAACTGCCAATAATTTATTGCAAAAATATGATGTTGTTGCAGTTGAAGATTTGAATGTTAAAGGACTTGCTCGTACAAAACTAGCTAAATCTGTGTTGGACGCTGGGTGGTCAAGCTTTCTGTCGATTCTAACAAACAAAGCCGTAAATGCTGGTCTGTTGGTAATCCCAGTAAGTGCCTATAATACTTCACAAGATTGTTCTGGTTGTGGCGAAAAAGTACAAAAAAAGCTGCATGAAAGATGGCACGACTGCCCACATTGTAGATGTAGTCTTGACCGCGATCATAATGCTGCGATAAATATAAAAAATAGGGCGGTGGGTCATCCCGTCTTTAACGCTCAGTCAATGTCCGAAGCAATAGCTGGAGTCACTGAGAAGCCTACGCCATACTGTACTCAGTTGGCGTAGGAGTATGTCACGGAATCTCGTTATGCTGCCTCACGGACTGGCTGACGGATCGGAATTTGAATCAAAAACTTAGTTCCTTGGCCCAGCGTGGAAAAACACTCTAGCTTACCGCCATGTTTTTCGGTGATGATTTGATAGCTGATTGCCATCCCCATGCCCGTTCCTTTGCCTACGGGCTTAGTGGTGAAAAATGGATCGAAGATTTTCTGTTTCACCGATTCAGGCATTCCCGATCCATTGTCGGTGATGCCAATTTCTACCCATTCTGAACCTAACATGGTAGTGCGGATGATAATTTGATTGGGGCTGGCTTTGATTTCTTCGTAAGTGCGATCGCCCTTCACTTCATCGAACGCATCGATCGCATTTGCCAAAATATTCATCACCACCTGATTTAATTGTCCGGGGTAACATTCGACATGAGGCAACTGACTGTAGTCCAGAATCACTTCGATCTCAGGGTTCTCCGTCTTGACTTTGAGGCGATGTCCCAGAATCAGCAATGTACTGTCAATGCCTTCATGAATGTCAACCGCTTTGAATTGGGCCTCATCAAGGCGAGAAAAGTTTCGCAGCGATATGACAATTTCCCGAATCCGATTTGTGCCAAGTTTGATAGAAGACAACATTTTTTGCACATCTTCTACCAGAAATTCCAGATCGATTTCCTCAGCTAAGGCGCGAATTTCGGGATCGTCGCCCGGATGGCGCTGTTCGTAGAGGCGGATCATCCGCAGCAAATCTTCAGTGCAATCATTCAGAGGCGTGATGTTGCCGTGGATAAAGTTGACTGGATTGTTGATTTCATGGGCAACCCCTGCCACCAGTTGACCCAGGCTGGACATTTTTTCGTTCTGCACCATTTGCACTTGAGCGGTTTGCAGCGCGCTCAGGGTTTGCTCTAGCTGCCGAGCTTGATCGGTGGCGATGACTGCCAGTTCGTGAATGGCAGCAACTTGAGGTAGGGAAGTCCAGCAGGCGATCGCCACCGCTACAAACGCCAGCGTCATCAATAAAATAATCAGAATTTCGGGATTGAGAGCATTGCTTGTAGGGCGAATCCAGGTACACACGAACCAGCTTACCGTGGATGCAGCGCAGACCAGCAAAATTAGAATGCTGACCTGAGCCATTAGAAAATCTCGGTCTTTGACTGGGTTTTGGGGTTTCGCGTGCAGTCGATCCCACCAGGCGGGCCCGAATGGCGCGAAGGAACTGCGTCGCACGATCGCATCCAGGGCAATCAGAACGATCGGCAACAGAATACCAATCAGAAAATCTTGCCAACCCCAGGCAACCCCTCCCACTACTAAGGCAATAAATTCAAAGATCGCAATCCCAAGGGACAAATGTCCCCATCGGACATCAGGATCGTGGCGGCGCAGCCACAGCGCCAGATGAACGAACATAATTGAAACGACCAAGCACACACAAGAGATCACCACAATGCGGTTGACATCACCCCATACCAAAAACAGGAGGCTACTGAGTAAGGTTAAAATCAGCGCAGGTTCCAGTGTTCCTCGACGCGACAACACTCCAAACACTGGAGCCATGTTTCCATCTAACGCTCCCTGATACAAAAAGCGCGGTGTATTGGACACTGTTGTGGCGGTTCCCAGAAGGCAGCTAGAGGTAATCAACAGGGTCATCAACAAAGAGGTATAAGATCCCCAAAACGGTTTAGCTGCTGCCACCAAATTGGCATAGAGATCGCTACCGAGTGATGTGTCGCTTGCCAGTCGCATGAACACCCAGGAGCCCCCAATGTAAACGAAGGGCATTAACCAGGCAAACCAGGACAGAAATTTGAGGGTCATCTCTGGTTTTTTGCTATCTGCAATAAAGGCGGCCACAGTGTCAGAGGAGTAGAAAGCATAGGCTGCCCAGAAATACCACTTCAGCCCGTTGGGAGAACTAATGGAGCTGAATTTAGATGGCAACAAGCCCGGACTGTCGGGTGCAAAGGCTAACCAGCCTAAGCCTTGAGCAATAAATAGGAAGAGAAAGCCGATCGACGGTAGCACAAAGAAGAGGTGCAAAATTGCCAGCGCTCGCGACCCACTAAACGCCACAAAATATGCAACCAGCGTGAAGCCAATTTCCAGGGCTTTCTCTGGCACTGTCAGATTCATCGGTTCGAGATGATGTTGCACCAGAGCCGTGAGGACGATCGCGTTAATCGGAGGAACCGACACCCAACTCAAATAGTAGGCAAAACCCACATATCGCGCCACTGCCGGATAGTTCGGCAGCAAGCGAGCCACATAGCTGGGAGTCCCACCGGAAACATCTTGCCACTTGCTGCCAAGTTGCCGCATTTGTAGGCTCAATAGCATCCCCACCAGCACACCGGGAATCCAAACCCACAGGGCGGCTGTGCCCAGTTCTTGATTGATCGTGGGAGCCAGCGTCAGCCAGATGAGAAATCCCACGACACTAAAGCCCCAGGCTTCCGCAACAGTGAGGGTGCGCTGTAACCGAATCGGTGTGGAATACTCCATCGTTGCCTTTTTCCTTAGCTATTACCTTGATAGTCTCATTTACCATTTGAAATACAAAGCAACCAGCCGCAGTTCGGTGCAAGTTTTCTTTTCTTCTCATCGATCTGACTGAGTTTTGCAGGAAAGAGCCACGTAAGGAAGCGCGACTGTAAAGGTAGTACCAACGCCGATTTTGCTTTCGCAGCCGATCGCACCTCCTTGCAATTCAACCGCTTTTTTAACAATTGTTAATCCCAAACCGTTACCTTTAATCTTTCCAGTATTCTTGCAGCGGTAGAACATTTCAAATATTTTCCCTACTTCGGTTTCTGGGATGCCGATACCTTCGTCTCGGATGCGCATAATTAGTAACGGAGAGTTAATATTTGTCAATTGGGAATTGGCAAACAAACACTGAGGAGATAAGCAGAAAATAGCTTTTTTGTCTCCCTCGCCTGCTTGACGGCATTCCAATTCCAAAATGACTTGCCCGCCGTTTGGCGAATATTTGATAGCGTTGACGATTAAGTTAGAAATAATGCCGTGGAGCAATTGTTGATCTAATATGGCGCTGGTAACATCTGACGTAATTAATGTTAGTTTGTGTTTTGCTTCATTTCCTAACTGCAATTGATCCAGCAAGTCTTGACAAAATTCGACTAAATTTATCGGTAATGGATGACATTTGAGTTTGCCTGCTTCTGCTCGCCCCATGAACAGCATATCGTCGATTAGCTGGTTCATCTTCTGGGTAGCTGAGTGGACTAGCCGCAGGGTTCTGACTTGGGATTCGTCACTGCTGCGAGTGCGATCGAGCTCTAGGAGTTCCGCAGAGATTAAAATCGCGTTGAGCGGATTCCGCAATTCGTGAGCAGCCATTGAAATATATTGGTTTTGGCGGTGCGATTTTTCTTCCACCGAATTTCTCGCTGCTTCCGAAGCTTTGAGAGCTTGTCGCATCTTGGTTTCGATTTCGTGCCTGTGCAGGGCAATCTCGATCGCCACCCGCAAATCATGTTGTTGAAATGGTTTGATAATATAACCAAATGGGTTTGTAAGTTTCGCTCTTTGCAGCGTTTTCTCGTCGGCATAAGCTGTTAAAAATACTGTTGGTACATCTACCTTGGTTCTGATTTTTTCGGCTGTTGTTATACCATCCATGTCACCTTTAAGCACGATATCCATCAGCACTAAATCTGGCCGTTCTTCTGCGACTTTTTCCAGGGCTTCTTCCCCTGAAGCAACCGTAGCTGTTACTGTATAACCCA
This sequence comes from Lyngbya sp. CCAP 1446/10, assembly GCF_026130175.1. GTDB lineage: Bacteria > Cyanobacteriota > Cyanobacteriia > Cyanobacteriales > Microcoleaceae > Microcoleus. The sequence goes on from NZ_JAIGNI010000027.1 coordinate 29,596, forward strand.
GTTTTTTCAACCTGCCTGCTATGTCTTCGGCGACAATCACTTCGTCTTCGACCACCAAAATCTTGATCGGGTTCATATTATTTTTTAAATGCGCCGTCGATAAGTCAACTCAGCGAAACTAATATCGTAACAAATTCCGCACTCACTGTCAATGACAAGAGTTCCATCTAATTGGCAAGTCAACATCCGCACTAATCGCAATCCTAATGTTTCGGTATTTTCTACGTCGAAACCCGCCGGAAATCCCCTGCCGTTATCTTGAATACTTAAGTGAAATTGCTGAGAAGTTATTTCATGAAAATTAATATTAATTTCACCTGCCAAACTTTTGGTAAAGGCATATTTTAAGGAATTAGAAACCAATTCATTAATGATTAAACCGCAAGGAATTGCGGTTTCTATATTTAAAGAAATTGGGTCAACGTTGATATTGAATTGGATGGAAGTATTGCCGGAACTAAAAGATTGATACAAATTAGCAACCAAATTTTCAACGTAGGGCGGGAGATCGATCCGATCGAGATTTTCGGATTGATAAAGTTGCTCGTGAATCAGAGCCATTGAATGGATGCGGGTTTGGCTTTCTTCAAATAAAGCTAGCGTAGGTTCGTCTTCAATGTATTGAGCTTGAAGTTGCAGCAGGCTGGAAATTACCTGCATATTATTTTTGACTCGGTGGTGAATTTCTTTGAGCAATACTTCTTTTTCGCGGAGTGCTGCTTGGATGCGAGCAGAAGTCAATTTGCGATCGCTAATATCTTCGCAAATACCAGCGATGCGGTAAATATTGCCCGATTCATCGTAAATAGGAAAAGCTCGATCGCACACCCAGCGCATTGTGCCGTCTGGCCGAAAAATCCGATATTCGATATTGGTGGACTCACCCTGCAACACTCGCCCCATTGAGTCTTCCAACAAATGTTTATCTTCTGGATGCACCCACTCCATCATTTTTAAGGGCTCGGCATATAATTCTTCGTTGCTGCGCCCCCAGATTTGTTCGTAAGCTGGACTCAGATACAATAAATCGGTGAATTCAGCAGACATTAGCCAGAAGGAATTTTGGATATTTTCTGCTAGCTGGCGAAAGCATTCTTCACTTTCACGGAGCGCTTTTTCGGCCTGTTTGCTTTCGCTAATATCTTCTGCAATGCCAACAACGCGGTAAACTTCACCAGCTTGATTTATAATTGGAAAAGCCCGATCGCGAATCCAGCGAATTTCGCCGTCCGGCCTGACAATTCGATATTCTGTCTCGTCTTCAGTTACAATTTTTTTAGAAAATTTAGCAATAACGCGAGCTCGATCTTCTGGATGGAGGGAATCTACTAAAAAATGTCCGCCAGCATACAATTCAGCACAGCTTCTGCCCCAAATTTCTTCGTAACCTGGACTGATATAAATAATTTCCTGCGGTTGAATGCCTACCATCCAAAACACGCTTTCAATGTTTTCGGCTAGCTGTCGGAATCTTTCTTCACTTTCTTTCAGTGCTGCTTCAGCTTTTTTCCCTTGCGTAGCTGCAACCACCGCATCGCTAATATCGCGCTGCACGCCAAAATACCCCACGATTCTTTCGAGAGAATCGTAAATGCAAATATAGTCGCCTTCCACCCAAATTGTAGTCCCGTCAAACTTGCGATTGTCATTTTCGATGTGAATTCTGCCAGCATCAAAAAATTGCCTGAATATCTCTCTGCAGCCAGCCAAGTTGTGGGACAATAAAAAGTTAAGAGTTTGGCCAATGAACTCTTCCCGATTAGCTCCGTATTGAGTGATCAAAGCATCGTTTGCCTTCGTTATCCGCCCGTTAGCAAATACGTAATCCAAAACTTTTTCCTTTTCAGCGGCATTTTTCCAGTGCACGGGTTCGTCCAGCATCATAAAGAAAAAGCCATCTAAAGATTGAGAGAAAAACAATTCTAGCTGTTCCTGGCTTTCCCGCAAAGCTTCTTCGGCGCGCCAGCGAGAGAGAATTTCTTCCTGCAATTGATTGTTGGCTGTTTTCAAGTCTTCAGTGCGCTTTTGATATTTAATTTCTAGCTGATTTTTGATTTCTTCCAGCGCTATTTCTGCCTGTTTTTTTTCGGTAATATCTTGAGTAACGACCATTCCTGCAAAAATTTCTTCCCGGTCGTTTTTAACGGGAGCAATTGTTGTTGAATAAATGCGATCGCGGTATTTATATTCAAAATTATTCTCTTTTCCTGCCAAAGCCGCGCGATATGTAGTCTCAAAAAGTGGCAAATCTTCAGGTGGGGATACTTCCCACAATGTTTTGCCTTCCAACAGTTCTTTGGACAAACCAACTGGTGCCAAACCTTGACCGTCAACGAGAGTATACCGCAAATCGCGATCGAACAAAAATACCGAGCCATTCGGATAATGTTTGATCAGAGTTCGGTACATTTCCTGGCTTTTTTCGAGAGATGCGATTAACTGACTTCGCTCGTCGTCGGCGATATCCAATTCAGTTGCGAAACCCGAAGAACCTGCATTTTTGACTGCTTTGAGTTGTGCTGCTAATTTCTGACACAATTCTCTCTGCTGCTGCAAATGCTCTTCGAGTTCGCGAATTTTTTCGCTTTGCTCTGCTACCAATGCTTCGCAGGTATCGAGAAGTTGATTTCCTGCGGGATAGCTACGTCGCGCGTACTCGGTGGGATCAATACACATATAGCAATTCTCAAGTGAGTGAGGTACAGATTCGGAATTGGGAATTGGGAATTGGGAATCTTGCCCGTTCTAGCTATTTTTGCAAGAGGTCTAATTAGGAAGTCTCCATCGACATTTTATGCTTATTCGATCGCCAATTTACAGGTATAGTCAACCAGCCTTGACAAAAATGAGTCGCGATCGACTAAAGTCCATCTGGGATCGAAATTCGACCAGTTTTCACCATCTTCGCTAATTCTGACAGTTCTAAACTCTCGCTGCTTGCAGTTAACTTCCATCTGCGCCCGCATTTTCTGGTCACTAAACTTCTGAGTTCCTAAAAAAATTCTGACTGGATAAGAGGGAGCGCCGGGAAAATTTGATTTACTTAATTTTACGCTGCTGGGATCGATGCAAATATCTACAAAACATCTTAATTTTTCGGCGCTGGCGCTCAAAGTATTGACGGAAACAAAAATCAAAGTAGCTAGAAAAAGGCTTGACAAATTCTTAGTTGTATGTTTTAAAAATCTAGTTTGCATCTGCGTTAATTTGCGTACCCTTCCCGAAGGCGAAGCGCCTACATCTGCGGTTATTATATCGAAAAATCAACTCAGCGGTTAAAATCGCTCCTAGACAGACAAAACCCGCTGTAAGGCGGGTTGAATTTCTTCAGTCCGCGTCGGCGGACTTTGTTTGTGTAGTCGCGAATTCTATTCGCCCTGAATATTTGCCGTCAAGATTAGCTTTTTAAAGCTGAGGAACATATTGTTCTTTTTCAGGAACAAAAGTGTATTCAGAGACGATTAGCCGCAACTCTTCGCCGTCGATGGTTTCTTTTTCGATTAACAAATCTACTAGGCGATCGATCACAGTGCGATTTTCGCGAATAATTCGGCGGGCGTCGTCGTAGCAACGATCGACAATTTCCCGAACTTGCGAGTCAATCCGAGAAGCAATTTCTTCGGAATATTCCGATCGCGCTGTGTAGTCGCGGCCGAGGAAAATTTCGCTTTGTTGAGCTTCTAGGGCGATCGGCCCCAAGGTAGACATCCCATAGCGAGTCACCATTTGGCGGGCCATGCCGCTGACTTGCTGTAAGTCGTTGCCGGCACCGGTGGTGACTTCAGCATCGCCGAAAACTACTTCTTCGGCGGCGCGTCCACCCAAAGCACCACTAATGCGGGCTAGGATTTGCGATCGAGAAATTAAACCTTGGTCTTCGCTAGGCATAAACCAAGTCAAGCCGCGGGCTTGTCCGCGAGGAACTAAGGTAACTTTTTGTACGGGATCGTGGGCTTGAATTACAGTACCGACGATCGCGTGGCCGATTTCGTGGTAAGCAATTAAGCGTTTGCTCTTGCTGTCTACCAGCGGTGTGCCTTCCATACCTGCGACGACGCGATCGACTGCATCGTCAATTTCGAGCATCGTAATCGCTTCTTTGCGTCGTCTCGCCGTTAAAATAGCAGCTTCGTTGAGTAAGTTAGCCAAATCAGCGCCAGTAAAACCGGGTGTCCGGCGGGCGATGGCATCCAAAGAAATCTCCGCAGACAGCTTCTTGTTGCGCGCGTGAACTTCCAGAATTTCCAAGCGACCTTTGATATCCGGTACATCGACGCTAACTTGGCGGTCAAAACGTCCCGGACGCAGCAGCGCTGAGTCGAGCACGTCGGGGCGGTTGGTGGCAGCAATGATGATAATGCCAGTATTGCCCTCAAAACCGTCCATTTCGGTCAGCAACTGGTTCAGGGTTTGTTCCCGTTCGTCGTTACCACCGCCGATACCAGCGCCGCGCTGACGACCAACTGCATCTATTTCATCGATGAAGATGATGCAAGGAGCATTTTCTTTAGCTTTCTTGAACAAGTCGCGGACGCGGGATGCGCCGACACCGACGAACATTTCGACAAATTCGGAACCGGAGATGCTGAAGAAAGGGACGCCGGCTTCGCCTGCGATCGCTTTTGCCAGCATGGTTTTACCTGTTCCGGGAGGGCCAACTAGCAGTACGCCTTTGGGAATCTTCGCGCCGACTGCGGTGAAGCGTTCGGGTTTTTTGAGGAATGTCACGACTTCGGCGAGTTCTTCTTTGGCTTCTTCTACGCCTGCTACGTCGTCGAACAGTACGCCTGTTTTAGCTTCCATTTGAAAGCGTGCTTTGGATTTGCCAAAATTCATGGCTTGACCTGGGCCTCCTGGCACGTTGCCGCCACCTCGGCGGAACAGGAAAAACAGCCCTCCTACTAACAATAGGGGAAATACTAGATTGCCTAAAACTCCCCAGATGGCGCCGTCGTTGCGCAGCGGGTGAGTGTCGAAGCTGATTTTGGAGTCTCTGAGTCTAGCAACGAGTTCTGGGGCATTTGAGGGCAAGTCCACCCGCCACCGCTGCTCGTGATTGTCCAGTTCGGGATCGACGGCTAGGACGATCGCTGTGCGGCCTCCGTCGTACAAATCAACGCTGGTGACTCGATCGGCGTTTAAGTAATCTAAAAATCTACCGTAGCTCAGGCGGGTGCTGGCGGTGTTCTTGCTCATCTCTGCGGGGGATGCGGCGAAGGCTCCCTGCCACAGGAAAAAGCCGATGACTAGGGCGGGTAAAGTCCAAAGTAGTATAGTTTGCCAAGAAATTTTCATAAATGCGGGTGCCTTGAATTGGGGACAGATCGGGTAAGCTGGCGGTGTGGGATGAGTGTGACAAAAGTTTACACTCAGAATCTTAACTAAATTTAACTTAACAATGCACGATCGGGCAAGATGATGACGATCGTCGCGATCAAGAAAAAGTTAGGTTAGTTACCATAAGGGCGATCGTCCCGAATATAATGTTTGATGCTGATTTCGATACCAATCTAGGTAAAGTTAGAAGAATCGCCGCAAAACCCACTGTCTTTAAGCGCGGCAGTGTCAAGGGATAAGGCGTCAGGAACCTCAGCCCTGACGGCATGAGGCTTGAAAGAGAAATCTAGCAAGCCGTTCTGACCAGCCTAAGTCTTAACTGACTACGTTTTTTGAGTCACGACACCGGGCGGATGCTTAGCTAGTCCCCTGCCATGTCATTTGCAGTTAAACAGTTTCAAGGTCACTGAAACAGTGCTGCAAGTCTAAAAAGCTCAGAAAACATTGGCCGACAAGCTAACTTTACCCCGCAAGGGAGGCTCGAAAGAGCAAAATGCTATGCGTACAGGATTGGGAGACTTGAAACGGTAACTGTCCCGTTGAGAGTGCAACACAAAAGCACACCGAACCAACCAATCCCAAGGCGGTAGTATATCCAAAACAATAATAAAGCCGTCCTAGAAGGACGGGGTTTCTACCCATTTTTCTGATGACAACTAGACAGCTTGTTCCTAATTCGGCTATGCTGACGCAGCAGACTAAGATCGCTTCTCACAAATCGATTATTAGTGCTGATTTGGGTCGTACAGCAACTAAAGCTTGCGTGAGTCGCAACCCAAATGGTGTTGTATTCATCCCTGCCAACGTGGCTGCGATGCCCGTCGAAAAGGTGCGGGGCGGCAGCTTTGAGTCAAAAGCAACAGACCCTCTGTTGGATATGTGGCTGGAGCACCAAGGCAAGGGGTACGCCATCGGCCAACTGGCCGCGGACTTTGGCGCTAATCTCGGCGGCGCTGACCAGTCGAAAGTAGTAGATGCTTTGGTTAAGGTTTTTTCCTGTGCTGGATATTTCCAAATGAAGGGCGAAATGGCAGTAGTGCTGGGTTTGCCTTTTTATTCGCAGGATCAGTTTGAGAAAGAAAAGGAAGAGATTATCAGCCAACTGCGCTCTCCCCACGTTGTGATCTATCGCGGCGAACGTTTGGAAATTGACATCCGCCACGTTTGGGTGATGCCGGAAGGATTCGGCAGCCTAATTTGGTGCGAGGCTCAAGACAACAAGGAGTTTTCGCCGGAGTTGCCGGAACTGTCGGTGGCTGTTGTCGATATCGGACACCAAACTACCGATTTGTTAATGGTCGATCGTTTCCGGTTCGCCCGCGCGGCTTCTAAGAGCGATTCCTTCGCCATGAACAAGTTCTACGAACAAGTTGCCTCAAAGATTCCGGGCGCAGACCCTCAATCTCTGTCTTTACTAGAAGCGGTGAATAAGCCGGAAGGCCAACGTTTCTACCGTCCTAGAGGAGCGACTAAGCCGACTAATTTAGATCCGATTATTAAGGATTTGCGGGAGGCTTTCGCTAACGAACTGTCCGAACGTTTGGTGCAGTGGCTGCCGGAACGGGTGACGGATGTAGTTCTGACTGGCGGTGGCGGCGAGTTTTTCTGGGAGGTTCTCCAACCTTTGCTGAAAGACGCCAATCTTAAGGCTCACTTGGCTCAGCCTTCTCGGAAAGCTAATGCTTTGGGACAGTTTATTTATGCTGAGGCTCAGCTAGCCACGATAAAGTAACGCATTAAGGCTTGAACCCTATGGCACTGTGGGCAAAAAATAAGGCGAATTTCTCGGTGGCGTTTACGGAAGATGCTGCGGATCAAACTTTGCTGGCGGCTATTGAAAAAGAGTTGGCTTTTACGAAGTATCAGACTTTCAGCAATCTCTGCAAGCAAGCTTTGTGGCAGTTTTTGTCTGTATCTGAGTCTCCTATCTCTACAGATAGCTCTCAGCGGTTGGAAGAGCGTATTGCTGAACTTGCGGTCAGATTTGCTGAGTTTGAGCGCAATGTTTCTGCTGAGGAATTAAGCCGTTTGGAGGGACTGGAACATCACCTGAGTCAATTGGGCGCACAGTTGGATCAGTTGCAGGGGAGTGTTAACAGTAAGTTTGCTCAAGTTTCTTTTGCCCAAGTTTCAAAAGTAGTAGAGCCTGATCCGATTGAGTCTGAATCTGTAGCGAATGATCTAGTTTCTGACGCTGAGGTTGCTCCTCGTCGGGAGTCCGATCCTTTATTGGAGCGTTTAAGTTCTTTGTTACCGCAAGATTTCTAGGCCAAGGCTTTTTAGCCTTGAGATGTGATGTTAGTGGCTCGCTGTTGGCAGCGGGTACTGAATAAATAAACAAAGTCGATCGCTCTTTTGAATAAAAAGGGCGATCGACTTTGTTATGGAAGAAGGAAGAAGGAAGAAGGAAGAGGGAAGAAGGAAGAGGGAAGAAGGGAGAGGGGAGAGGGAAAAATTGCCAAATTACCAATTATCAATTACCTCGATATTATTCCATCAATCCTAATTTTTGCAATCGCAAACGAATAGCAGCAGGCTGTCGCTGAAATCTCTGAGCTAATTCGCCAATTTGTTGATCGCTTGCATATTCTTTCTGCAAATTCTCGTCTTCCTCCCGACTCCACTTGATATAAGCTCTGGGATATTTCTGGCGAATTTTCTCATTTTGGGTTTTAGATCGATCGGCATTTTTTGGCTCGACATTCAAACCAGAACCCAACGGTTGATTAATTTCCCCGCCGCGACTAGCTACAGCCTCCTGCAAACGGTGGGGAATCACAGCCATTTCTTGAGCCAGCTCAGCCAAAGCATTGTCTACTTTTTGCTGAAGTTCTGTTAGCTGCCGCTGCTGCAAATTTCCCCACTGCGGCAGTTCGTTGATAAACTCCTGCAAGTCCAGAATTATTGTTGTCAAAGTTTCGACTTGTTGCAACTCCGGCCGTTGTTTGAATTGGCGGCTGGTGATTTCGATCTCGCTTTGAATCATTTTTATAGTTTTTTCTAAAATTATGATCCGCTGGCGCAGGTTCTCAATTGCTGAAATTATAGAGTGTGTGTTTTCTCCCTGTCCAACATTCTGATTTTCGCGAGATGTTTGAGCAAGAGCTTCGTCTACAGCATTGACAGCGAGTTGTAATTGTTCGATCGCGCGATCGCTAGTAGCTGCTTGTTGGTTTACGCGATCGAACACAGCCACCGTACTTGTTTTAACTTGCCCGCGCAACTTCTGGCGGTTCACAAAATTCAACACGAGGGAAATCACTACAGGAATTTGAGCATAAACGCTCTGCTGCCAAACCAAACTCGCAGCCAATCCCACAGCCGAGGCAGCAAGAAAGATTAATTCAGCAGTTTCTAACAAATTGCTCGATTTTGGATTTTGGATTTTGGTTGATGAATTAGATGATGACATAGGTTATTAATTGGGAATTGGGAATTGGGAATTGGGCATTGGGCATTGGGCATTGGGAATTGGGCATTGGGAATTGGGCATTGGGAATTGGGCATTGGGCATTGGGAGGCTGTAGATCGCCGAATTGAAAATTACTATAGTTTTTTTTATATAACAATCTACTTAAATATATTAAATTTGCAAAATTAGTCGAGCTAAAGTGAAATAAATCAAAACTCCGAGGACATCAACTGCGGTGGTAATAAAAGGAGCTGACATTAAAGCGGGGTCTAAACCCAAAGAACGAAACAGAAACGGCAGAGATGAACCGGCAATAGAAGCTAAAATTGCGATCGCAAACAAACTCACCCCCACCGCGATGGCCACCGCTAAACTCCCTTGCAGAATATAAGCCCAGCCAGTCGCTACCGTCCCCAATATAGCTCCTAGTAGCGCTCCCGCCATCCCCTCCCGCACAATTATTTTCATCGGCCCCATTGCTGTAATTTCGTCAGTGTTCAAACCGCGAATTACAACTGTTGAGGACTGAGCTCCGACATTACCTCCAGTGCCAGTCAGCAGCGGAATAAAGGCTGCTAGGGCGACTACTTGTTGCAAAATATCTTCTTGAGCTCTAATGATTGCGCCAGTGACAGTATTGGTTAAAAGCAGAATAAACAGCCATACGACCCTTTTGCGAGCAACGGTGATTAAATCGGTCTGAAAATAATTGTCACCACCAGACTGGACGCCACCCAAGGCATAAATATCTTTGTCGGCTTCTTGTTCTAAAATGTCGATCGCATCGTCAACTGTAATGATCCCCACCAGACGCTGTTCGCGGTCTACAACGGGCACAGCTAAAAAATCATAACGCTGGATCAGCCTCGCTACTTCTTCTTGATCCGTTCCCGTTTGAACAGAAACTACCTCGCGGGTCATAATTTCGCCGACAGTTTTGTCGAGGGGAGAAGTGACTAAATCCCGCAAGGATAAAATGCCACTCAAGCATCGCGCCGCATCGGTGACGTAAAGAGAATAAATTGTTTCAGTAGTTCTAGCCAAAGAGCGAATTCGGTCTAAAGCTTGGGCGACGGTAAAGCTTTCTTTGAGAGAAATGTATTCTGGGGTCATGATCCGGCCGGCGGTACTGGCTTCGTAACCCAAAAGTTGGGCCGTAGCTTCGCGTTCCGTTGGGCTCAATTCACCTAAGAGGCGGCGGACTAAGATTGCCGGCAGTTCGTCAAAAAGTTTAGCTCGATCGTCCGGGGACATTTTGTCTACAATATCGATGACTTCTTGGCGTTTGAATTTTTCGCAGAGGGACTGCTGAACGCTGGAGTCGAGATATTCGTAAACTGCGATCGCTTCGTCTTTGGAAAGCAAGCGGAAAGCTATTACTTGCATGGTTTCTGGCAGGCCTTCGATAGCTTCAGCGATGTCTGCTTCCTGCACCGGGTGCAAAATCGCTTTTGCTCCTTTAAAGTCTCCTTGTTCCAACAGGGCCTTTAACTGCGATCGAACTAATTCCCGCAGTTCTTTTCGCGCGTAGATGGGTAGCGAAGACGATTGATAATTTTTTTCTGTCACTGATGACCCTCCTAAACCTGTGCTGCGCGCCTTCCTGAATCCAGTTTATAGCCTATTGACACCACTGGTTGCAGTTATACGATTTACACGGGCGGGGTGAGCAACCCAATTTTTTCGCGGATGCTTCACCATCAAAACCAAGATGTATTGTCGAAACCGGGTTGCTTGGTATTGTGTTTTTGATCTAGCGCCAAAGAGCGTGAGTTCGGGAAAGTGCGATCGATTACCAATTACCCATTACCAATTACCTGACATACCTGATCGCCGTTGAGAATGGCTATACTGTCAACTGTCAACTGTCAACTGTCAATTTAAACCAACAACTGATATTTTTCTTGAGCCAAACGGTAAAGCGGTCGCCACACCAAACGGTTAGTCAATACAACCAGTAGCGACATCACAGAAGTAGCCGCTAACAGTAAAGGAAAATTGCCCGATGCCGTAGCTTCAGAAATCGTCTCGCCCAAACCGCTTGTTCTAATAATTTCACCCTTAAACTGCACGTATTCGCTGACAATACTCGCATTCCAAGCTCCGCCCACCGCCGTAATGATTCCTGTAATTAAATAAGGGAATATTCCAGGCAAAATTAAAGTTTTCCAGCGTTGCATGAGGGAAAGCTTGTAAACTTGCGCGGCTTCAAACAACTCCGAAGGTATGGCTTGAGCGCCCGCAATCACATTAAACAGCAAATACCACATTGTACCCAACATCATCAGCGCCACAGAACCAATTTGCAAGCCGCCTCCAGCGTGAATTAAACCTAGCAGCAATACGGGAAATAAAGCCGTTGCTGGTACAGAAGCGGCTATTTGTACTAATGGTTGCAAAATCTGGGCTAAACGCGGATTTCGACCGATCGCAACTCCGACAGGTACCGTCCACAACAGCGATAGAAATAAGGCGCAAATGACTCGCAAAGCCGTGAAAAATGCACCTCCCACGACTTTTTGCCAGTCAGACAAACTTAGGAACCTGAGCAGCAGCACCGCTTCCCAGGTTCCCCAAAGTACGATCGCAGCAAACCCGCTGACAAATATCCAATTTATCCAATTGCCGAGGCGGCTTTGTTGCCGAGGGCTTTTTGGTAAATGAGCAGGTGCAAAACCTCTTGCTAGCGCGCGATCGAAACTGTCACCTACGGGCGATATTCGCGACTTCAACACCCGCAACGTCGCCGATCGCCTTAAAAAATCCAACACCTTTGACTGCGGTACATTCGTCGCTTCTACGGCTTGATATTTAAACTTTTCTACCCAAGCAATCAAAGGCTGCCAGATCAAAAAGTCGATCGCGATAATCACACCAATTAATACAGCTAAACCCCAGCCGATCGCCCCAAAATTGCCTTGATTTGCTGCCTTGCCCAAATAGGAACCGAGTCCTGGCAAATTAAAGTTTTTGTCGCCCAAGGTAAAAGATTCGATCGCAATTAAAAAAAACCAGCCGCCCGCCACTGACATGACGCTGTTCCACACCAGTCCGATCGCACCAGCGGGCAATTCTAACGTCCAGAACTGCTGCCAAGCATTCAGCCGATAAACTTGAGCAGCTTCCTTAAGTTCTTGCGGAATGCCGGAAAGCGACTGATAGAAACTAAAGGTCATATTCCAAGTCATCCCAGTAAATATTAAGATAATCGATGCGAGTTCTACGCCGATTCTTTGACCTGGGAATAAAGTAACTAATGCTAAAACAACTCCGGGTAAAAAGGATAAAACCGGAATCGACTGCAAAATGTCTAATAAGGGAATTAAAATTTTCGCTGCAAGGGGAAATCGGTAAGCTGAATAAGCATAAACTAGGGTAAATAGCAAGGCTAAAAAATAGGCTGCTGTCATGCGTAAAAGAGTCTGGGCTGTATACGCTGGCAAGACATTTAGCGTGGTCTCAATTTTAAAGTTTGGGTTGTAGTCACTGTTGAATTGAGATGCTGTTTGGACAATTACTAATATTAGAGAGAAAATTGCTAAAATTAGTAAGCCGTCTTGCCAAGTCCAAGCTGATCTTTCTAATGTTTTATTGGCGGGTGTTAGAGGTCTTGTCATAATTCCTAAGGAAGAGGAAAGAAGGCAGAAGGCAGAAGGAAGAAGGCAGAAGGAAGAGGGAAGAAGGCAGAAGGCAGAAGGAAGAAGAAAGAAGGAAGGAAGAAGGAAGAAGGCAGAAGGAAGTTCGGCAGCGGATTTCTTAACGGATTTAGCGGATGAATGGAAGGTTCGGCAACGGATTTAACGGATGAATGGAAGGTTGAAGTCAGAAGTTGTTATTAATGATTCGGTAAAAATACCAATGACTACTGACTACTGACTACTATCAACTTTCAACTGACTACTGACTACTATCAACTGTCAACTATCAACTGACTACTATCAACTTTCAACTTTCAACTGACTACTCATCTTTAGTTTCTGATTCTAGGAAGATTTCGCCCCCTGGTTCGTCGTAACTGTATAATTCGGCATAGCGACCCCAATCAATAGCTGTTTGCAATTGTCGCATGGCTTCTTTCGGGCTAAAGTGTGCTTCCAGAATATCCAGAATTAACTCTTCAGAAATGCGGTGATTGCGCTTAGCCTGAAGCATTCGAGAAATTTGCTGTACGAGGCGAATGTTGCTGAGAATTTGGGTGCGAACAATTTGTTTGCGCTGGTCAATTCCGCCGGCAATGAATTGAATGCCAACTGGTGTTAACAGCAGGTCGCCTTCTTGGATTATTAGAAAATCCATTAATTTTGCTGCTTCTACGATCGGCAAAATGTCGTCAACCTCTAACATTAATTCTTGACCAAGGCGGTAGAGGTCTTTTTCCTTGCGATCTTCCAGGAGTTCCAATAAGCCGGCGATCGCACCTGTTCGCACCTGCGGCAGAGATTGGTATTTAGCACTGGGCGCGGGTTCAGGTTGAGACACGGTAGTGGCACTTGCAGCGGGTGCAACCACGGTTTCGCAGCTTAACTCTGGATTCGTCAGAATTTTGTACACTTGGTCTACGAGGGCTTGGAATTGGGGAGTTTTGCGATCGCGATAATGTGGCAAAGTGACGGTCAATTCGGCGCGAATTCGCCCCGGATTGCGGCCGAGGACTACAATGCGATCGGCTAAAATAACCGCTTCCTCAATCCCGTGAGTTACGATTAACACAGCTTTAGTCGGAATCTTTTTTTCCAGCCACAAATCTAATAACTCAAACCGCAAGTTTTCAGCAGTCAGAACATCTAAAGCTGAAAACGGTTCATCCATGCAAAGCAGTTCGGGTTCCACCGCCAAAGCTCTAGCAAATCCCACCCGCTGCCGCATTCCGCCGGAAAGTTCTTTCGGATAAGCATTTTCAAATCCGTCCAAACCGATAATATCAATCATTTTCAAGGCTTTTTGGAGGCGCGGTTCTGGCATTTCTCCTTTAGCTTTCAAGCCTAATTCTACATTTTCTAGTACCGTCAGCCATGGATAAAGAGCAAAGTTTTGAAATACAATTGCTACCCCAGGATTTAAGCCGACTAAAGGACGATTGTGGTAGAGAATTTGACCTTCGCTGGGCGGGATTAGTCCGGCTATGATCCGCATTAATGTTGATTTACCTGACCCGGAAGGCCCGAGCAAAGCTACTATTTCGCCCGATCGCAGTTCTAAATTAATTGGCTCTAAAATAGAAATTTTTTGACCGTTTGGCTGCTGGTAAGCTTTGCTAACGTCTTTTAAGGTAATGAGGCACTCTGTTGCTGTTTTAGCTATCACAGCTAAACCCCCTCGCTTGTTGTTTAAATTTAGTTATTAGTCAGTAGTCAGTAGTCATTAGTCAGTAGTCAGTAGTCATTAGTCATTAGTCAGTAGTCATTAGTCATTAGTCATTAGTCATTAGTCATTAGCAAAAGACTCTGCGAAAATCACAACTGTTGACTGATCACTGATTACTGATCACTGACTGCCGAGTATTCGGTCAATTTCATGTGATAGACGATCGCCTTTTCACCAGGAATAAGACTGGAATAGCAGCGAGTTGGAGCGCAACTGAAAATACAACCAGCCCAGTAATTGAGCGATCGCACAAAATTCCCATCGCCAAACTGCCCAGAAACCATGATAAGCCATAGCCTGTGTTAAATATCTCATAGGCGGAACCTCTTTTGTCCGCAGGTACGAGTCCAGCTACGGCGGCTTTCACCATCAATTCCTGGACTCCCATACCTATAACGCATCAAGCCATTCCTAGCAATGCCCCCTGCCCGTTCCCGAAGAACATTGATCGGGCAAACCGTGAAGAGCAAACGACTGTTAAGATGAGGGCCGAGATGCCGATGCGATCGAACAAACGCCCAAAGACGAAAGCGGCTGCTGGGTCAACGGCAGTAGCCCAAGCCTAGAATAGCGGAATTTGGTTGAGCGGGGCGATCGCGCTTTTGTGAAAGTGAAACGCAATCAGCGGAAAATCTGCATAGCCCGACTCAATCAGCCCTACAGCACCTAAATAAACCCAAAATAGGCTTCAGCAGACCTTCCCTTTGATTTCAAACGCTCCTGGTTCAAAATCACGGGGATTTGTATGTTGTCGATTATTAATTTTTATCAGTTGTCTCTATTTTCCTAAACGAGCTAATGTTGCACCTAACTGAACGGCGATTACTCCGAGTATGGCACTGCCAGCCCAGTAAAAAGTGGCCAAGCTGTAAAAGCGATCGCGCCACAAGACATTTGACTCTAAACCGTAAGTCGAAAAAGTAGTATAAGCGCCCAAAAATCCCGTCGCAACGATTAACCTCACTTCCGTCGGAATCGCCGGCACCCGTTCAAAAGCCAGGGTGATAAAAAATCCCATAGCCAAGCAACCCGTAATGTTAATAAAAAAAGTTCCGTAGGGAAAAGCTGTGCCGAAACGGTTGGCAAACCATAAGGTGATATAATACCGGCTCAATGCGCCGGCAATGGCACCGAAACTAATGGCGATCGGATGGCGGAGATTCGGGTCTTGCAGTATCAAAGGATTTTAGATTTGAGATTGAGCGGACTCATCTAAATTATTGTATGATTAAAATGCCGATCGCCATTTTAAAAATTATAGAGAGTATCTATGCAAATTGTGCTGGCTGCCGTAGACAATGACTTAGTTAGAGCCTGGGAAAGCACTTGTGGCAATATTGAAAACGTCAAAATACATCGAGGCTCAATCTTTGATGTGAAATGCGATGCGATTGTGAGTCCGGCGAATAGTTTTGGCTTTATGGACGGCGGCTTAGATTTAGCAATTTCGGAATATTTTGGCAGTCACGTTCAAGAACGTCTGCAAAAACTAATTCAGACTCGATATCACGGCGAACTATTAGTAGGATTAGCCGAAGTTGTAGATACTGATCATGCAGAAATTCCCTATTTAATCGCTGCCCCAACCATGCGCGTTCCGACAATCTTAACAGAGACAGTCAATGTTTATCTAGCAACTCGCGCTATTTTAACTCTCGTAAAATTTGGTACTGTTCCAGATGGAACGCCTGTTAAACATATCATTGAAACGATCGCAATTCCCGGCATGGGTACGGGTACAGGTAAAGTGCCGCCGGATATCTGCGCGCATCAGATGCAAGTTGCTCTTCAAGATATCTTCCTATCTCAATATGAATTTCCTGCATCTTGGCTGGATGCCCAAAAGTCTCATCATTTATTATATGCTAACGATGTCGGAGATTTGCAGTTTAAAAATTGAAAGGATTAAATCTTAATTTTTTAAATTGTTGAGAAACCTGGTTTCTTGGTGTTGTGTTTTTTTAGGTAAAGTGGCTGATTAAAAATTAAAGTGCGCTAAACCGTACCTCCAAGTTGGCGGTATTCTACACACGAGTGCAACGTTGGTAGATAAAATGTAAAGGAACTGAGGCAAAAACAACCAATAGTTAAGCAAAATTTATCTGTGATGCCACCAAATACTGAGATCGCAATCGGGTTGTGTAGGCGGCAAGATCCCATGAAACAACTATAGAATGTCGATCGACATAATTGCTTAATTTAGTGCTTTCAGGGAGAGTCCCGAAATGAATCAAATTAAAACTGCTGCTTTGTTAGGCTTGTTAAGTGCGCTGTTAATTACCGTTAGCTATTGGGTAATCGGCGGTTCGGGCGGTGCAATTATCGGCATTGGTTTGGCCGCCGCTATGAACTTAGGTTCGTGGTTTTACTCGGATAAAATCGCTTTGGCGGCTTACGGGGCTGTGCCGGTAACTGCTAGCCAAGCGCCGGGACTTTATACAATGGTGGAAAGACTGGCCCAGCGCGCTAATTTACCTATGCCGGGAGTTTACATGATTCCTACTCAGTCTGCTAACGCTTTTGCTACCGGGCGCGATCCCGAACACGCGGCGGTTGCAGTGACTGAAGGGATTATGAATATGCTGTCAGAGGATGAACTCGAAGGAGTTATCGCCCACGAACTTACTCACATTAACAACCGCGACACGCTGACGCAAGCGGTGGCGGCGACTGTGGCGGGGGCGATTTCGTTGTTGGCGCAAATGGCGAGTTACAGTAGGTGGTTTGGTGGCCGGGACGATCGCAACAGCCCGAATCCTTTAGGGTTACTGCTGACGATTATCCTCGCACCGGTGGCTGCTTCGGTGATTCAGCTAGCCATTTCGCGCACGCGGGAGTTTTCGGCGGATGCGGGGGCTGCACGGTTAACGGGCAATCCAAGGGCTTTGGCGAGGGCTTTGCAGCGGTTGGAAAGTGGGGCGCGCCAAATGCCTCTAGATGGTAATCCGGCTTTTGCACCGCTGTTGATTGTGAATTCGTTTAGTGGTGATTGGTTTAGAAGTTTGTTTTCGACTCATCCAACTACGGAATCGCGGATTGAAAATTTGATGAAGCTGGAACAAGAATTGCCTGGTTCTTATTAAGTGTTAGAATAAGTTTTGGCGCTACACATCGCAATTTTTAAAAGCCAGTATGGGTTCTGGTGTTACGGGTACAAAGTCTTAAATGCCAGAATGAATTCTGGCGCTACATATACAAAGTCTGCGTTTGCGGACTAAGAAAGGAGATAATTGATATGACAGATCCAAATGTGACCGAAGTAACAATCGTAGAGGCTACTCCCGAAACGACGGCGATCGTCAAAAAGGAGATGCCCGATGCGACACCGGAGACGATCGCCGAAACTGCTGCGTTATTTGATGCAATTAAAAAACGCGCCGCGGCTGAAGTCCAAGCAGCAGGGGAACTTACCCGCGAAGCTTATTTGAAAGCCCTCCAACAGGCTTCGGGTGCGATCGAAGAAAATAAGACGATCGCCAAAGAGAGAATGACTGAGGCTGTCAGCCTACTCAAAAAGGAATCTGAGAAAAATTGGCTGGTGGTTGATGCGATTAAAACGCGGGCTCAAGCGCAGGTGCAAGATGCCGGCGAAGTCAGTCGCGAGGCTTATTTGAAAGCGGTGCGACAAGCGCGAGAAGCGGTGGAACAAAATAAATTGATCGAACGCGATCGCATTGATCAAGCTGTCGATCACATTCAGAAGGAGACGGAAAAGAATTGGCACGTTGTGGTTGGGGAAATTGAGTCGATTGGTGTTCGATTGAAGGAGACGGCTAAGTCGGCTTGGAGTTCGCTAACGGCGTTTTTTGACAAGTCCGATCGCGATGATTCCGAGAAGTAAGATCAAGCAGGGAAAGTTAATGTAACCATATTGTCTGTTGCTGGTGCGTCGATCGATATTTCGTCTGTTTTGGATAAGATCGATCGCGACACACCATACTAATCTTGCTGTCAACTGTCAACTGTCAACTGTCAACTGTCAACTGTCAACGGAAAGGTAGCCGCTGCTTGATTTTTGGTAGGATTTTCTTGATCGCCCATACCGACATCCACACACCAAATCCTGCACCGAGGCTAATCAGCAGCACGATCATAAATGACGGGATTTCGATGTTGCTTAATGGTAGGTAAAATTTGCGATCGGGCGGGTCTTGTTTGATCAGATAAGGAGCTACGCTGGCTACTATGCCGACAAATCCTAAAGCTGAGCCTACTACTTGAATGGTTGCTTGTAATTCTGCATCGCGACGGGCTTCTGCGATCGCCACTACGCCCCTAATTGCTTCCATCGCCTTGTCTAGCAAGCCGGTGCCGTGTTTGAAATAACCTAAGTCAAATTTGATTTGTTCTTGGAACTGCGGGCAAGTTTCTTTGCTGAATAATTCTAGGAAACTCAAATCAGAATATTTTTTGGTATCCCTACGATTATAACTTTTTCTGGATTTGATGTCAAGACTTATTTGATCTAAATTTTTTTGGTAATTTTGGGCGTTAATGGCGATCGTATTTTGCCTAATTTCCAAATTCATCAGCAACCGGGCATACTTAACAGCCCGCGGCGGCATATCGATTGTCTTGCGTTGTAGATGTTCTAATTCCTCTTGCTTTAAACCGGCACCTTTCAATTGGCGCTGGTGGGCTTCGTCATGTTGCAAATACTGGAAAGTATTGTCGATATCCAGTTCGATTTTTTCGTATTCCTTGCGGATTTCGGAGTAGTAGGCGCGACTTTCTTTGTAAGCAAGGATGATTTTGTGGCGGTACAAGAATAAATCTAAAAAGTCGGGGTAGTAAATATCCCAGATATCACTCGTTGTCTGACTATCGAAAAACCAAATCAGAATGTGCCCGAATTTATCTGGGTAATTGGGATTGCCGTATTCTAGAATCGGGCTACCGAATAATTCGCCTTGACGGTAAAATTCTGGTAAGTCTTCACCGGAAATAAAAGATTTTAGACAGAGTTGACCTAAGTTTTTGATAGAATTGGGATCTTCTTGGGCTGCTGCTTTTTGTGATTCGGTTAGCCAAGCGGTAAGCAGCAGAGTTTGACCGAAATAACTGTTAACTGACTTGTGCAGCAAGCAGTTATCGGGATTAAATTCATGGAAGATGCTAAGATCGACATCTGGTGTTTTAGTGCCATTAGTTTTTTCGGGGACGCGGAGGTTGAAGCCTAAGGCGTAACTGTCGTCAATCCGCAGCGGTTGGGCAAATCCTTCGAGGAAAATCTGCTGGTTGTCATAGTTGATATTTTTGCTTAAATATAAAGATCCCCGATTGTTGACTGCTTGTTTGATAATCAGCTTGACGCGGCGGCCTGGTGGTTGGGCGGTTTTGTATAAGTTGGTATCATTAAATTCGGCATCAATGTGGAGTTTTTCTTGCAGGATTTCGTTGCATTTTTCCCAGAGGTGTTGGGGATTTATCGGGGGATTTGAGGTTGGTGGTAGGGCTAGTTGTGGGGAGTTGGTAGGGGAATTTGAGCCTGATGATAGGGTATCTCAGACGTGGAAGGCGAATAAATGAACGTTTGGGGCGTATACTTGGTTATTTGGATTCATTCTGGGTATCGGCAATCTTTTTTTGGTCTAGTTTTTGCATTTCTTCGTAAGCTTTCATAATGATCTCTGGTGCTCTTTTGGTGAGATTTGCGATCGGTTCTACTGTACTTGGAAGGGCGTCACCGGGATCGTAGATTTCTCGCAACTCATTTATCTCGTCTCTTAATGCTTCTCCTAAATCGCCATGCTGCGTGCACCAATGTTTGATGGTATCACCAATGGCAGATTCATTGTCTGCTAAGTTGGTTATTGCTTTTGCCAAATTAGGTAAGTCTTTCCAGGCTTCTAACTCTGATTGAAAGATTTCTGGATATTCAGTCAGCAAAGTCATCAAAGCAATGAGGTTTATCTCGGGGTTCATAAATAATTCTCCGTTAATACAATGTGGGATTGTTCGTTCAGTTGACAGTTGACAGTTGACGGTTGACAGCGACCTCTACCCGGAAGGAAGAGGATTGGAGTAATCAATAGTCTGATTTTAATTTCTCCCTACAAGGGTTCCGGCTTTAAACCAATTCTTTCTGGTAATCGGGGGTTGGTGGGGACGGGAATCAAAGATGGTTGGTGAAGCCGTCTCTACGATATATGATAAGACAATTATACATCAAGAATACCGATTCGTGGCGACACACCCTAGGATTTTTAATATCCTGTGGCGCAGAATGCTGCCCAATATTTGGGTTTGCGGAAAGGCGGTTCATTGCTGGTGTCAAAACTTAACCAATCTTTGACCTTTTCTATTGAATTTTCATTTAATTTTAACAATTCAATCCAAACCATGAAATCCTCGCGGATGACGGCGCGCATCCAGTTTTGCGTGGCGTTTAAGGCAACGGCTACTGAAAATTTTGGTTGCAATTCTTGGTAAAATTTGATCATGAAAATTGCTGTGGCAAAATCATCGACTTTCCATAATGTGCTGACTACATTCATGCTTCCTGCATACAAGAAGCCGCTGGGTAAACCGATGTACTCATCTGTCATTGCTGTTGAGTCGGTTAACCCGGTTTCGCAGGCGGAAAGTGTGACGAGATTGCACTGGGTAATTGTAAATTGGCAAAAATTTCTTGCAAAGTGAGGCATTTTTCAGGTATGACTGTTTTGCCGCTTCGCATTATGACACTGCGCTTTGTTTTGTCTTTGTCGTTACTTGTTTCTAGGGAACCGGCTAGGGCTAATAAGGATAGCAGCGGATTGTTAAAGTTGAATACTCCGTGGCCGGAAAAGTGGATGTAGCTGGCATTTGAGAGGTTTTTGGCGTTTTCGGTGAGGGCGATTTTGGTGGCTTGGTTTTTGATTAAGATGTCGTGGGAATTGAATCTTTGTTTGATGGTTTCTACGCAATGACAGGAATCGGGCTGGCTATCCAAAAGAGCTCGCAATCACCGGAATTGGGCGCTTTCCCGCAGTCCGGCGGGGGTTTAAACCCCTGGCGGTTTTTTGGGTTAAGCGATTGCTTCGTTCTTCGCAATGACAGAAATGGGATTCGCAATGACGGAAGTACGTTATAATTTGCCTAATTGAAGAGTGAATGGGCTAATAGGGCGGCTTGAGTGCGATCGCGCAAATTCAATCTACTCAAAATATTGGTAACATAGTTCTTGACTGTATTTTCCGACAAAAATAAGGTTTGAGCAATTTCTCGGTTGTTCGCGCCGGAAGCTATTAAACGCAAAACTTCTAATTCTCTGGGCGTGAGTTGTTCTAATTCTGGGGGAGAAACAGCGGCGGGATTTGTTACTGCTGGTGTCATCAAAGCTTTTTCAAACAATCCGGGGCCGAGTTGGGTGTGCCCTTTGTAAACGGCGCGAATTGCTAGGGCTAATTCGTCGGGTTCGGTGTCTTTTAGCAGGTAGCCTTTGGCCCCCAGTCGCATGGCTTGGCTGACGTATTCGTCGTCGTCAAAGGTGGTTAATACTAGGACTTTTGTATCGGGATAGGATTTGGTGATGGCTGCGGTGGCTGCTACGCCGTCCATCACGGGCATCCGAATGTCCATCAGTACGATGTCGGGCGCTAATGTGGGGATTTGGTCGATCGCTTGTTGTCCGTTTTCTGCTTCGCCGATTACTTGCATATCTGAGTAGCATTCTAGCATACTTTTGATGCCGCGACGGATGATATGGCGATCGTCTACTAGCAATATTTTAATCATATATAGACAGTTGACAGTTGACAGTTGACAGTTGACAGTTGACAGTTAACAGTTAACTGTTAACAGTTGACAGTTAACAGTTGACAGTTAACAGTTGACAGTTAACAGTTGACGGCGGTTGAAACCGCGTCTACACAGGCAAAACCCGGATGGTGCGCGGGTTGAAGAGTGGGCGGTTAAAATTAGGTTTTTTCTTCAGTCCGCGGAGGCGGACATCGTTTGTATAGGCGCGGTTTCAACCGCCGTCTTATCTTATACATGAAATCTCCTAAATGTTTTGAGATGGCAAAGAAACCGAAATTCGGCAACCGTTTCCTGACTCGCTATAAATTGCAAATTGACCTCTCGCTGCCGCCACTCGTTCTCGCATTCCTTGCAGTCCAAATCCTGTGGTATTCTGGGCTGGATCGAAGCCTTTGCCGTTGTCAGAAATTGATAGATGAATCTGTCCGGCGTGTTGCTGTAACCCAACTGTTACCATTGTGGCATCGGCGTGTTTATGAATATTTGTGAGCGATTCTTGCACAATTCTGTACAGTGTGGTATTCATTTCTTGTGATAGCGGAATTGGTAAACGAATTGAGTTAGATACTTCGATCGCAGTCATCCGCTGAAAATCTTGGAGCAGTTTGTCGATCGCACTTTCGAGCGATAATCCTTGCAAAGGGTTCGATCGCAAAACCGACACTGATTTGCGAATTTCTAAGAAGGCTTCCGATCCGAGTTGTTTGGCTTGTTTCATAAACTCTAGGGCTTTTTCATCCTCCGATTTCCAGAACAATAGGGCATTATTTAGCTGGATTGTTTGAGCCGCCAAGGTGTGTCCAAGTCCGTCGTGAATTTCGCGGGCAATGCGGTTGCGTTCTTGCAATGTTGCTTGGTCTTCTATTCGCAGTGCGTAGTAGCGGAGTTGCTCGTTAGTCACGGCTAATTTATCATGGGCAATTTCTAATTCCTCTCGGCTTTGGCGTTCGGCAATTAAGGCATTTATTAATAGTAAGGCAAATACTAATGTCAATCCAAATAATAACACGTTGCTCAGTCGCCATTCCCAAACAGTGGCAATGACTCTTTCCGGTAAAATTGGTTTTAATAACAGCAAAGAACTATAGGAAAGCAGCGCTAAACTCAAGACTGCTATCTGTCCGGGCTGCCGGAAAATCATGCAACTCCGCATTAGCAGAACGAGAAATAGCAAAAAGCTCGATCGGCTAGATAGCCCTTCCGAAACTATCGGTAGCAAAATTAAGCCAAATTCCAGGGCGGTAAATAAAAGTTTTCTACTCAGCCGCACTGTTGGCAAACGTAACCCGATAGCGCCGAAAAGTGCGATCGCGCCCACGCGCAACACCAGCGACAAAAGCGATCGAAATGGGTGCAATACTTCCATGAATGCTGCCGTTGCTAGCAGCAGCCATTCTAGATAAAGCAGCAAGCGAAAGGACGGATAGGTCAAGCGAATCATAGAATTTTTCCCCATCAAAACCTGGAGTGATTCAAGTAAGGTCGCTGACCTAATTGTAAATGGTATCTTGGAGTTAAAAAACATATTACCCCCTTGTGGTGAGGAAAGTTCGGCTTAGGATAAACGGTTTGATGCTTGTACACTGTCAACTGTCAACTGTCAACTGTCAACTGTTATATGTAGCTTAGCGAATGTGCGATCGCACTTACTAGAGCCTTTGCGGCTGATTTTGGGGTTTGGGACTAGGAAAAAAGTCACAAGGGCTATGTGCTTTTTGACTGGTATGGTTAGGAGTTTGGGGTCATGCGGCGATCGATTTTACGTTGTAACATTGGTGCAAGAAGGTTAATTATAGGCAGTGAATCATGAAAATAAGTACGATCGCACCAGCATTTATTCTCGCCGGTGCCATGTTGATAGGCGGTTTGTCTGCTTGTGCGTCACCCAACACCCCGTCGGCTGCGGAACCTAATTCTCCGGCCGCGATTCCAATCAGTTCATCGGAAATGAAGGCGGATGCTGCTTCCTCTAAAGATGCTACACCTGATGTGGTGGCGGCAAATCCGACAAATTCCCAGAAACCGAAGATGTCTGATGCTGAACGCGCACAGAAGCGCCAGGAAATTAGTCAACAACTCGCAAAGGTACTCACACCTGAGCAATATAAAAGCTTGGACGCTAAACTTAAGTCTGGTGAAAAAATGCGTAAAGCTTTGACTGAAATCAATCTGACTGCTGAACAAAAGCCAAAAGTTAAGGCGATTCTCAAGGCGGCTTATCCTCGCACGCAAAATGGGCAAAAGTCGTCTGAAGCTAAACCTCAGTAATACTGTGATTGCAAATTTTGTGCGATCGCAATTATAAGTTTTTTCAGGTGTGAATTGCGTATTTGGGGCGGGCTAGAAGCCCACCCCACAAGAATTTTGAGGGTTAGTAGGGTGCAATTAAATTGCATCTGTGCGGCGGCGTCGGAGCAACGCCCCACAAGAATTTGAAGTTGGTATGATACGGATTTGGGGTGAAGTTTTTTTTGTGATTTTTGATTGTTTTGCGTGATACATCCTGCAATAACGGCAATTCAGAGTAAGAGATATTTTTATACAGAGGTTTCTGATGATTGAGGAAATTATTAGTGAAAGTCGGAATGGCACTCGCCCTAAAGTTTCTGAGGAAAATCTGAAGCTGAATGAGCAACTGCCGCACAACGTTGAAATTGTTGATGAAATTCCGAAAAAAGCTCTCCCTGAAGTGGATCGGGAAGCTCCAATTTTGCCGGAAAGCGAACCTACAAATAATGTTGTAACTAAACAACCAAAGACTGAAAAAGTGCTGGCGAAAGGGCGGATTGCACTGTTTTTGCTGGCGTTGTTGGTAATAGGAGGTTTGGGATTTTTGGTTTGGCAACGGGCTGCTACTCCGAAAGTGGAAAAAGCGAGCCGCCGCGGTGGTAAAATGCAAGTGACTCCGGTGATGGTGGCGACGGTGACTAAAAAAACAGTGCCGATTCAACTACAAGCGATCGGCAATGTGCAATCTGGTGCTACTGTTTCTGTTACTGCTCAGGCTAGCGGCCGGGTTACAGGGGTTTATTTTAAGAAAGGACAGGAAGTTAAGAAAGGACAGTTGCTATTCTCGATCGACGATCGCTCTCAAACTGCATCGATCCAACAAGCTCAAGGTATTGTAGCAAAAGACCGCGCGCAAGTACAACAAGCGATGTCAAATCTTGCTAAAGATCAAGGAGTTGTTGAACAGGCTAGGGCGACTCTGGATAAAGATAGAGGAATTGTCGAGCAAGCTAAGGCGACTCTGGAAAAAGATCAGGGTGTTGTCGAACAAGCCAGAATGACTATGGCGAAGGATAAGGGAGTTGTTGAACAAGCTAAAATTACTTTGGAAAAAGACCAAGGTGCTGTCAAACAGGCGATCGCAACTTTAACAAAAGATCAAGCCCAAGCGCAATATGCCGCCGCCCAAAGTCAACGTTACGCCGAACTCTACAAACAAGGAGTAATCAGTCAAGATCAAGCGCAACAATATGCTACCAGCAGTCGAGCTACTGCGGCAACAGTGGAGCTTGACAAACAGGCGATCGCAAATGCGGAAACTGCGCTCAAGAGCGATCGCATTGGTATCACGAATGCGGAGTCTGCGGTGAAAGGTGACGAGGTGGCGATCGCAAATGCTGAAACTGCGGTGAGGAGCGATTTGGTCGGAATTGAGAACGCTCAGACGGCGGTGAAGAGCGATTTGGTGGGGATTGACAATGCTCGTGCTGTCGTTGAGGGCGATCGGGCTGCGATCGAGGGTGCTCAGGCTAGTGTTAGCGCTGACGGCGGCACTTTGCAAAATGCTCAGGTGCAATCATCCTATACTAAGGTGTTTTCGCCGATCGACGGACGCGCCGGAAACGTGCTGGTAACAACAGGCAATGTGGTGCAACCAAGCACTGACAAACCCTTAGTAACCATCTCTACAATTGATCCAATTCAAGTTGCCTTTGCGGTTCCTGAATCGAACTTACCAGATATCCAAAAATACGCGGACAACGGCAAGCTGAAAGTTGATGTTACCTTTGCGGGCAACAATAAACCAATATCAGGAACTTTGTCCTTTGTTAACAATACGGTTGATAATTCTACAGGCTCAATTCAACTGATTGGTGATTTCAATAACGCAGACGGGAAACTATTTCCTGGTCAATTTGTCAATACTACATTAACCTTATCTCAACAACCAAATGCGATTGTTGTTCCCTCCCAAGCAGTACAAACCGGGCCGAAGGGACAATTCGTATTTGTCGCGCAGTTCGATGATACGGTGGATAATGTGCCTGTGGTTGTGGGGAATACAATCAACGGCTTGACTGTGATCAAAAAAGGTCTGAATGCGGGTGATGATGTTGTCATTGACGGACAAGCTAATCTGGTGGATGGCGGCAAGATTACCGTTAAAACCGCAGGGGATGCTCAAGATAATTCAGAGTCTACTAAAGGGGATAGTTCAGATACATCGGTAGATAAAAAATCTGGCGGTGATTCCACTTCATCGGGGAATAAGTCAGGTAAATCGCGCAAAAATCCCTAGAATGATCGAGCGATTTTAGATTTTGGATGTGATGATTAGGGCTCGATCCCCCCTAGCCCCCCTTAAGAAGGGGGGAACCGGAAGTGTTCAAAGTCTCTCTTTCTTCAGGTGAGAATCGGAAGTGTTCAAAGTCTCCCTTCTTGAGGTGAGAATTAGAAGCATTCAAAGTCCCCCTTGCTTTCGGGGGATTTAGGGGGATCGAGATTTGGGAACAAACGAAATATATCAAATAACGGCAATTCTATTCTCATCCTAAACAGGTATAACTAAATGAATTTATCAGAACCATTTATCCGCCGTCCAATTATGACCACCTTGGTGATGGCGGCGATTCTAATCTTTGGTTGGATGAGTTATCGACTGCTACCAATTAGCGATTTACCCAACGTCGATTATCCCACAATTCAAGTTAGCGCTTCCCGCCCCGGCGCTAGTCCAGAAACGATGGCTGCTTCGGTGGCGCGCCCGCTAGAAAAGCAGTTTTCCAGCATTGCGGGACTCGATACGCTAACCTCAACCAGTACCAGCGGCAAAACTCAAATTACCCTGCAATTCAATCTCAGTCATAATATTGATGATGCGGCGCAGGATGTGGAATCGGCAATTTCTTCAGCATCGGGACAAATCCCCAACGATTTACCAAATCCGCCGACTTATAGCAAAGTCAATCCCGCCGATGGGCCAATTCTTTACCTTTATCTCACGTCCCCAACTTTACCGCTTTCTGAGGTTGATAGCTACGCGCAAAGTTATCTCGCGCAAAAGCTTTCGACAATCAACGGTGTGGCGCAAGTTCAGATTTACGGTTCCCAAAAATACGCCGCCCGAATTCAACTCGATCCGCAACAGTTAGCAGCGCGGCAAATTGGCATAGATAAAGTACAAACTGCTATCCAACAAGGCAATGTCAATTTACCTACAGGAAGCCTTTCGGGAAGTCATAAAAACTTTGCTGTGCAAACTAATGGACAGCTTAAAGATGCTGCTGCATTCCGCCGTTTGATTGTCACATATAAGAACGGTCAACCTATTTATCTCGAACAATTAGGGCGAGTGGTTGACAGTGTAGAAAATACTCAACTTGCTAGTTGGTATAATAACGATCGCGCAATTATCCTCACAATCCAGAGACAGCCCGGTACGAATACCGTCGAAGTGGTAGATACGATTCAAAAATTGCTACCAAGTTTGCAAGCCCAGATGCCAAGTTCGATCGCACTTGGCGTCATGTACGATGCGTCTCAATCGATTCGCGAGTCGGTGGATGATGTCCGGTTTACGCTGGTTTTGACGATCGCCCTTGTCATCTTAGTCATCTTCGTCTTTTTACGCAACCTGTCAGCCACAGTCATTCCCAGCTTAGCGCTACCGGTGTCACTGATTGGAACCTTCGGCGTGATGCACCTGTTCAACTACTCGTTGGATAACTTGTCAATGATGGCCCTGACGTTATCCGTGGGCTTTGTGGTCGATGATGCGATCGTGATGCTCGAAAACATCGTCCGCCACATCGAAGCCGGAGAAAGCCCACGAGAGGCAGCGCTAAACGGTTCCAGGGAAATCGGTTTTACCATTTTATCGATGACGCTTTCCTTGGTAGCGGTGTTTATCCCGATGTTATTTATGAGTGAGTTGCTAGGGCGCTTGTTTCATGAATTTGCTGTCACAATTGCAGTGTCAATTTTGGTTTCCGGCTTTGTGTCTTTAAGCTTGACACCGATGTTGTGCAGTCGTTTTCTCCGCCCGGTAAATCATGCCACTCAAAGCAAACTTTATCAAGCTTCCGAGTACGTATTCGATAAATTTTTGAGCTTATATGATTGGAGTCTCAAAATAGTCTTAAAGTTTCACCGCACCACAATGATTTTATCATTAGTTATGGTGTTCGCCACAGTCGGATTATTTATCGTAGTTCCCAAAGGCTTTATTCCCAGCCAAGATACCGGACAAATTACCGGAATTACCCAAGCCGCCCAGGATGCCTCCTTTGATGAATTAGCGCGCCACCAAGAAGCCGTTGTCAACGCGATTCGCGAAGATCCAAACGTGGAAGCAGTCAACTCAAATATCGGGGCGGGAGCGAGCGCAAATGGCGGCGGGGCGGCGGTTGCGGGAAATTCTGGCAGTTTGTTTATTCGGCTGAAACCGCGATCGCAGCGGCAGATGGGCGCGGATGAAATTGTGCAGAGTTTGCGATCGCAACTAGCAGAAATTCCCGGCATTCAAGTCTTCTTACAAAACCCTCCAGCAATTCCACTGGGCACGCAACAAAGCACCGGATTGTACCAACTAGCGCTGCAAAGTTCCGACGTTTTACCGCTGCGAAAATACGTGCCGCAACTGGTTGACAAAATGAAAGAAATGCCGGAAATTCAGGATATAAACAGCGATTTGCAGATGACTTCTCAAATCAAAGTTGACATCAATCGCGACAAAGCCTCAGCTTTAGGAATCACCGCCAGTCAAATCGAAAATACGCTGAGAAGTGCCTACGGCGCTTATCAAGTATCCACGATTTACGGTGCGAGTAACCAGTATCAAGTCATTTTGGAACTCGAACCGAAATATCAAAAAGATCCGAATGCTTTGAAGCAGCTTTATATGGCGACAACAGGTAATGCGAGTGATGCTTCTGGGAGTCAAACGCAGGTACCGCTAGCAACGTTTGCGACAATTTCTCAGGATGTCGCGCCGTTAATTATCAACCACGTCGGGCGGATGAATGCTGCGACGATTTCCTACAATCTCGCCCCTGGGATGGCGCTGGGAAGTGCCAATAGCGCGATCGACCAAATCGTCAAATCCGTGATTCCCGACAGCATCACGACCAATTACAAGGGCGCTAGTCAAGTGTTTCAGAGTTCGCTGCCGAGTTTGGGTATCTTATTGGCGATCGCAATTTTGGTCATCTATTTAATCCTCGGCATTCTGTACGAAGATTTCATCCATCCGATCACAATTCTTTCGGGATTACCTTCAGCGGGGTTTGGCGCGTTATTAACACTGATGTTGTTTGGCGTTGAGCTCAACGTTTATTCATTCATCGGTATCATCTTACTGGTAGGGATTGTTAAGAAAAACGGGATTATGATGGTCGATTTTGCGATCGAATCCCAGCGCATCGACGGCAAAAAACCAGCAGAAGCAATCTATCAAGCTTGTTTAGTAAGATTCCGGCCGATTATGATGACTACAATGGCGGCATTAATGGGCACTTTGCCGATCGCATTGGGAGTCGGTGCAGGTTCAGAATCTCGCCGCCCGTTAGGTATTGCAGTTGTCGGCGGACTTTTGTTTTCGCAAGTATTGACATTGTATCTCACGCCCGTATTTTACATCTACATGGAATCGTGGCGAAAGAAGCTTAGGGAGGTGAAGTTTGGGCAAGTATTTTATGTTAAAGGAGGACGTTGACAGTTGACAGTTGACAGTTGACAGTTGACAGTTAAAGTCGTAGGGTACGTCGCTATTAAAAATCCCTGATAAATACCGACAATGCAATAGCGACGCACCGGGTATTTCCAAGAGATTATGTACACAAACATAACACTTATTAAGTCAGAAATATTTGTCAAAATCGGATCGGGTGCGTCGCCCTGAGATTGTTGATATTTAGTTAAGTATTGTCGAGGGCGATACACCCTACAACTGAACTTTCTAAAGCCCCAACTACCAACAAACTTTTGAATCCGTTAAATCCGTTAAAAAATCCGTTGCCGAACTTTCCCCATCCGTTAAATCCGTTACAGAATCTGTTGCCGAACTTCCTTCATAATTATGAACCTATCAGAAATCTTTATCCGCCGCCCCGTAATGACTACCCTAGTCACAATCGGCATTCTATTCTTCGGTTTAATGAGTTATTTCCTGCTACCAATTAGCGCCTTACCGCACGTAGAATATCCCTTTGTTAGCGTCTCCGCTAGCTTACCCGGTGCCACGCCAGAAACCATGTCATCCTCAGTCGCTGCGCCGCTAGAAAGACAGTTTACAGAAATAGCAGGCCTCAATTCCTTTAACTCCACAAGTTCCACCGGTAGCGCCAACATTTCCCTGCAATTCGACTTCAGCCGCAGCGTCAATTCTGCTGCAAAAGACGTACAAGCTGCGATCGCCGCCGCCGCAGGTTCATTACCCGCTGGAATGCCCAAACCGCCCAGCTACCGCAAAGTTAACCCTTCTGTTTCACCAATTCTCTACCTCTATTTGTACTCAAAAACGCTGCAAATTTCAGCAGTGAATGAAGCCGCAGAAATAACCATCGCTCAACCCATTTCTGCGATCGAAGGTGTGGCGCAAGTGCAGGTTTACGGGCAGAAACAATATGCAGTGAGAATTCAACTAGATCCGCGAGAATTAACCGCCAGAGGCATCGGATTAGATCAAGTAAGAACTGCAATCACGCAAGGTAATGTTAACTTACCAACCGGCAGCCTTTCCGGTGACAACAAAAGCTATTTAATTCAAGTAAACGGTCAATTAAATAAGGCAGCCGAATATCGATCGCTAATCGTGGCATACAAAAACGGCGCAGCAGTGCGGCTGCAAGATTTAGGTAACGTAATTGACGACGTGCAAAATAACAAAGTGTTGAATTTGTACAGCGATCAACAAGTCACAAATCAACCTGCAATCTTGCTCGCAGTGCAGCCTCAACCGGATGCAAATACTGTCGAAATTGTCGATGCGATCGTCCAAATGTTACCCGCACTCAAACAACAAATTCCGCAATCGATCGAAATAGGAATTATGTACGATCGATCGCAATCAATCCGCGCCTCTGTTGATGATGTGAAATTCTCCTTAGTGTTGTCAGTGTGTCTGGTTGTCTTAGTAATTTTTATCTTTTTACGCAACATCACAGCGACGCTAATTCCGAGTTTAGCTTTACCTGTGGCGATTATTGGCACTTTTGCTGTGATGTATCAGTTGGGATACTCGTTAGATAATTTGTCTCTGATGGCGCTGACGCTTTCAGTCGGGTTTGTGGTGGATGATGCGATCGTAGTTTTGGAAAACATTGTGCGCCACCAAGAAATGGGAGAAGCGCCACTAGAAGCAGCATTAAAAGGCTCGAAAGAAATTGGTTTTACCATTCTTTCGATGACGCTTTCATTGGTGGCGGTGTTTATTCCTCTGATGTTTATGAGTGGATTAATCGGTAGATTGTTTCACGAATTTGCGGTGACTATTGCTGTAGCAATTTTGGTTTCGGGATTTGTTTCTCTGAGCCTGACGCCGATGTTGTGCAGTCGTTTTCTCAAATCGTCCCACTCACACCCAAAAAACCGCTTCTACCGCATTTCAGAGCGGGGATTCGAGCTACTTTTGTACGGATACGAATGGACTCTCAGACCTGTTTTGAAATACCGTTTTGTGACGCTGATTGTTTCAGTAATTCTGCTGGTGCTGACGGCTTATCTATTCGTGTTAGTTCCGAAAGGTTTTATTCCGACTGAAGACACTGGACAACTGATGGCTAACACGAAAGGAGCGCAAGATATTTCCTTTGATGATATGATGATTCACCAACAACAAATTGTTGATATCTTGCGGAAAGATCCAAATATTGCAGCGTTGAATTCAACTGTAGGTGCTAGCGGGCCAAACGCATCGGCGAATAACGGACGGATTACAATTAGGCTGAAACCCCGATCGCAGCGCCGCCTCAGTGCGGATGAAATTATCCAAAAATTAACTCCGAAATTGCGCGGAATTCCAGGGATTCAAGCTTTTTTGCGCTCTCCTTCGGCGATTCCGATCGGCGGTCAACAAACGAATTCACAATATCAGTTTACGGTGCAAAGTTTAGATTTGCAAGCGCTGCGTCAAGCGGTGCCGGAATTGTTAGCTAAAGTTAAAACTATACCGGGATTGCGCGGTGTCGATAGCGATTTGCAATTGAGCACGCCTCAGCTTGAGGTTAAAGTCGATCGCGACAAAGCAGCAATCGTCGGTGTGAGCCCGCAACAAGTGCAGAAAACTCTCAGCGCTGCTTACGCTTCTGGGCAGGTTTCGACGATTTATACCCCAAACAATCAATTTACGGTTGTGATGGAGCTAAAGCCCGAATATCAGCGCGATCCGAGTGCTTTGTCGATGCTGTATGTGCGATCGACTACCGGACAAATGATCTCGTTAGATGCGATCGCCAGTATCACCCAAACCGTCGGCCCGCTCACAGTCAATCACCTCAGCGGACTGCCTTCTGCTACAATCTCCTTTGATACTCTCCCCGGTACATCGCTGAGTCAAGCCACCGAAGCTATTGAGAAAGTTGCTAAGGAAGTTTTACCGCCGTCAGTTACTACAAGTTTTCAAGGTTCAGCCCAGGTATTCAACCAATCATTTAACGATTTAGGCTGGTTATTAGTCGTTTCAATTGTGGTAATTTATCTGATTCTCGGTATTTTGTACGAGGATTTCATTCACCCGCTGACAATTTTGTCCGGTTTACCATCAGCCGGATTTGGTGCACTGTTAACCCTGGTAATTTTTGGGGTTGAATTGAATCTGTATTCGTTTATCGGGATTATTCTGCTGGTGGGAATTGTCAAGAAAAATGGGATTATGCTGGTGGATTTTGCGATCGAGAAACAGCGCGAAGACAGCAGCCGCAGCGCCTATGATGCCATCTACGAAGCTTGTATCGTGCGCTTCCGCCCGATTATGATGACGACGATGGCGGCTTTAATTGGCACTTTGCCGATCGCCCTGGGCGTGGGTAGCGGTTCAGAATCGCGCCGCCCGTTGGGAATTGCGATCGTCGGTGGATTGCTGTTTTCGCAAATTTTAACGCTGTATCTGACTCCGGTATTTTATACTTATATGGAAGGCTGGAGAAAACAGTTAGGTAATCCCAAAATGAAGCTGTCAGAATTTTTCTGGCGTCCTAAAACTCGACCTTCAAGCCGTAATTAATCGCAAGAATCGGCGGTTGAAACCGCGTCTATACAAACAAAACCCGGATGGTGCGCGGGTTGAAGAAGAATGGGCGGTTGAAACCGCGTCTACACAGACAAAACCTGCCTCCGCAGGTTGAAGAGCGATCGGTTGAAACCGTACGTCTTATCTTCATTCTTCATTCCGCGGAGGCGGAATTCGTTTGTGTAGGCGCGGTTTCAACCGTACGTCCTATCTTGTCGCTCTTTGATTATCAGTATCCCGCCCTTTTTTCTGTCTACCTTTTTTAATCTGCTGACTCATTTCCACAAACAAATCCTTGCGTAAATAAGGATAATCGCTCACCCACACATCGCGACTGGGAATGTAAATATCCGAAACTTTGCCAATTCTACCCAAATCTTCTTGATTTGACATGATTAACATTAAAGCAGCTTGGCCGGGGACAATTCCCTGGTGATTTTTCTGCAAGGGAGCTTTAATTGTAGTAGTAAATCCCGTTTTGTCGCCAACTTCTAAGTTAATTCGCGGTTCTAAGTTATCAACAATTACCAGTTGTCCTTTTTGATTGACTGTTTCTTCTTGACTTGTGACTTCATCGGTGATATAAATATCTAAAACTCGCCCTTGCCAAAAACCGCAGTATTGATATTTTCGGCATTGTGCATTTCGCAAACTAGCCCAGAAAATCGGCCCCCACAGCCAGTACAAACCGGCCATCAATCCGGTAATTAAAACTAGAGGCCCCACATCGGAACCTGCGAAGTTGTAGATAACAAGCAGCAAAACTACGACTACCGCAGAGATTAACATTCGCCTTAAGAAATCTGGCGGTTTTCCCCAGATGTATTTGTATTGTGCTCCCGTGGCGACGGCGGGAATTAGTTCTTTGAATGTTTCTTGGGTTAGGGGAATTAGCATAAGACGAAGGAAGAAGGAAGAAGGAAGAAGGAAGAAGGAAGAAGGAAGAAGGAAGAGGGAAGAAGGAAGAGGGAAGAGGGAAGAAGCTAATTAACATTAGGTGCGTCAGGGAAAGTTATTAGTCTGTTGTTAAAACATTTAGCCCGCTCCGCACCCTACAATAACTCGATCCCCCCTAGCCCCCCTTCAGAAGGGGGGGGCAAGATTCTGATCAAAGTCAACCCCTACTCCCTTCTTAAGGGGGATTTAGGGGGATCTAGACTTGGCAATCAGCGAGATTAATCAAAGGTTTTAGGTAATTGTTGAAACTACTGTCAACTGTCAACTGTCAACTGTCAACTGTCAACTGTCAACTGACTACAAGATTTTTTCCAATCCGTAAACGAGCGATCGCAATTCCAGCACTTTACGTATAGATAACAGAACTCCCGGCATATAACAAGCGCGATCGCTCGTATCGTGTCGTAAAGTATAAACTTGACCTGCACCTCCAAAAATTACCTCTTGGTGAGCAATTAAACCGGGTAAACGGATGCTGTGAATCCGAATCCCTTCATCCGCCACAGATCCCCGTGCTCCGGGTATTTTTTCCGTTTCCTCAACTTCGGGGACATTGAAAGTTTTTCCCATTTCTGCTAACATTTGGGCAGTTTGAATCGCTGTGCCGCTGGGAGCGTCGGCTTTTTGATTGTGGTGCAACTCGATAATTTCTACGTGTTCAAAATACTGAGATGCCGTCACGGCGGCTTGTTGCAGCAAAACCATGCCGATCGAGAAATTGGGTATAATCAAACAGCCGATGCTGGCTTTGTCCGCGAATTCAGCTAAGTTTTCAATTTGCTTGCTGCTCAAGCCAGTAGTGCCGACTACCGGCCGTATACCATAAGCTATAGCCGATCGCACATTTTCATAAACCGACTTCGGGTGTGTAAAATCTACCATCACGCCTAACTGCTTTTCCTGAGCAGCCAATACCAGCATTCCTTGCAAGTCGTCAGTCACGGGAACTTCTAACGGGCCGCATCCGGCTAATTCCCCCGCATCGACGTGGAGGCACTCAGGAGAGCGGTCTACAGCCCCAAATAAGGTCATGTCATCAGCATTGGCGATCGCCTTAATTACTTCGCGGCCCATCTTGCCGCCAGCACCGTTAACAATCACCGGAATCGGAAGTTGATTCGCCATAATCTCAAATATATCCTGAAAGTTCGATCGACTAAATTTTAACGCTTCTGGGAATTTGGGGAAACAGGCGAATAAAAAACACGACTTGTCGGCAAATCTTCAACAAACCGGTTTCCCATCCAGAAATACTTGACAAAATCGAGTAATTAGCTTGAATAAACTCGGTTTCGGCACAACTTCTACATAAATTACTCAATATCATAATAAGCTCAATTCTGTAAGAACCGACTTGTCAGAAGCGAATTTGCACCCATATATTTTTTCTGTGACTGCCAAATTCTCTCGAAATCTTCGTTCTGTACTGTCTGTCGCCACTGGCCTCAACTTGAGTTCTCCAGGCCAGCGGGTCAGGATTTTGCCTGCTTTGTTGGCGGGCGTGACTGTAACGCTGCTGAATCTGGGAGTTCAGCGGTTGGGATGGCTGCAAAGCTGGGAATTGGGCAGTTTTGACTCGTTAGTGCGCTTGCAGCCGGATGCTGACCCCGATCCGCGACTGCTGATCGTGGGAATTTCCGAGGCAGATATTCAAGCTTTGGGGAGATTTCCGGTTTCCGATGGCGCGATCGCCCAAACCTTGACAAAACTGCAAAAATACCAGCCAAAAGTCATCGGTTTGGACTTATACCGGGATTTGCCTCAAGCACCGGGACACCAAGAATTGCTGACTCAACTGAAAGCGCCGAATGTGGTGGCGATCAACAAATTGAGCGATTCAGATAGTCCGGGAGTGCCTGCGCCTCCGGGGATACCGCCGGATCGGGTCGGTTTTAACGACTTCGTACTCGACACTGACGGCGTTGTGCGCCGCAATTTGCTCTCAGTCTCGCAACCAGACAAGAAAACTGCTTCCTCGTTTTCTTTGCAAGTAGCTTTGCTGTATCTCAAAGACAGAGTGCAGCAGAAAAATAGCCCTGTCAATCCCCACCAAATCAACTGGGGAAAAGCAGAATTTGTGCCTTTAAAATCTGACAGCGGCGGCTATGCAAATCTCGATACCAGAGGCTACCAAATTCTGCTCAAATACCGTTCTGGGAAACAGGTGGCGCGACAAGTCAGTATCACGCAGGTATTGAACGGGGAAATTGATCCAAGCTGGGTAAAGGACAAAATCGTGCTGATTGGGACGACGGCACAGAGTAGCAGAGACGTGTTTCTCACGCCCTACAGCCCAGTGAAAAAGCAAAGTCCGAAAATACCGGGGGTATTGCTGCACGCACAAATGCTCAGCCAAATATTGAGTGCGGTTTTGCAGGGGCGATCGCTCTTTTGGATGTGGCCACAATGGGCAGAAATTTTGTGGAACGGTGGTTGGGCGGTACTTGGCGGGGTTGTGGCTTGGCGGATTGTGCACCCGGCGAGGGCGGGATTGGTTGGGGGTGTGGCATTGATCGGGCTGTTCGGGATGAGTTTTGTGATTTTTATGGGCGGTGGATGGGTGCCGCTGGTGTCGCCGGCTTTGGGTTTGGTGGTGACTGGTGTGGGTGTCAGCGCTTACAGGAAGCTTTACGATGCTTTTCACGACTCTCTGACGGGTTTGCCGAATCGGGATTTGTTTGTAGAGTCTTTGGGGCGGGCGATCGCCCATACTAAGGGCCGTCGCAGCTATCTGTTTGCGGTGCTATTTTTGGATTTAGACAGGTTTAAGGTGATTAATGATTCTTTGGGTCATTTGGTAGGGGATGAACTGCTGAGGGCCGTAGTGCTGCGGTTGAGGGCAAGTATTGGTCGTGCGGATACTGTGGCGCGGGTGGGGGGCGACGATTTTGCCATTTTGGCGAGGAATGTTGATGTTGAGAGTGCGGTGGATTTGACCGATCGCATTCACCAAGCTTTAATTGTGCCTTTTGAGTTAAGAGGGCAGGAAGTATTTGTCACCGCCAGCATCGGGATTGCGGTGGGTGGCGAACCAACTGCTGCCAGCCGGGAACAGCCAGAACACTTGCTCAGGGACGCTCACACGGCGATGTACCGGGCGAAGGCTTTGGGAACGGGAAGGTATCAGGTATTTAATGCTTCGATGCACGATTTGGCTGTGGAGAGGTTGCGGTTGGAGACGGATTTGCGGATGGCTGTCAAGCGTCGGGAGTTTTTGCTTTACTACCAGCCCTTTGTGTGTTTAGCCAGCGGGAGGATTATTGGATTTGAGGCTTTGGTGCGCTGGCAACATCCGCAGCGGGGCTTGATTTCGCCGGTTAAGTTTATTCCGGTGGCTGAGGAAACGGGGGCAATTGTGCCACTGGGTGAGTGGGTGTTGGAGGAGGCTTGCCGGCAGTTGCGGCTGTGGGAGGGAATGTTTGATTTCGATCAACCTTTGATTATGAGTGTAAATTTATCTGGGAAGCAGTTTGCTCAACCGGATTTGGTCGATCGCATTCAGGCTATTTTGCGGGCAACGGGTTTGAGTGCCGAGAGTCTGAAGCTGGAGATTACTGAGAGTGTGGTGATGGATGATGTGGAGTCGGCGATCGCGGTTTTGAAGCAGATGAAAGCGTTAAATGTCAAGTTGGGAATTGATGATTTTGGCACTGGTTATTCGTCGTTGAGTTATTTGAGTCGGTTTCCTACGGATACTTTGAAGGTTGATAAGTCGTTTGTGGGGCTAATGGAGTTGGGCGAGGGAGAGAATGTGGCGATCGTGCGGACGATTGTGGCGCTGGCGCACGCTTTGGGGATGGATGTGATTGCTGAGGGTGTGGAGACGGCGGCACAATTAGCTCGGTTAAGGGCGATCGGCTGCGAGTACGGCCAAGGTTATTTTTTTGCTAAGCCCTTACCAAGCGAGGCTGCGACTGCCTTGATGGCTTCGGAGCCACAGTGGTAGTTATTGGTTATTAGTTATTGGTTATTGGTTGTTGGTTATTGGTTATTAGTCAATACCATCGCCCGCAAGCATTGTTATCGCAGACGATCGCACTTTTGATGCCAACCGTCATCGATCTATCCAGTGCGATCGGCTAGTTTTATGCGAAACGCGGCTTAATTCCAATAAAACTTTACGCAATCATGTAGTGTTGGGAGCGATCGCTCTTAGGGATCTCGCCATTCCCTGAAAAAAAGCAGTAAACGGATCTCGCCCTTACCTACCTCAGCTTAAACAGCAGTTGACAAAAATTGACAATATTTGCCATACTTGAATAGTTAGAGATGTAAAAGTTTACAAACTATGAAAACACTCAACATATCGCTACCCGAATCGATGCGGGATTTTATCAGCGAACAGGTTGCCAAAGGTGGCTACAGTACCACCAGCGAATACATCCGACACTTGATTCGCCAAGAATTAGAACGAGTCGCAAAAATACAACTTGAGACATTACTATTGGAAGGTTTAGATAGCGGTGAATCTATTGAAATTACGGATGAGTGGTGGGAACAAAAACGCACTGAACTTGTTGAAAAAGTCCGCAAACAGAAGACATGACCAGACGAATTGTAATTAGACCAATGGCTAGTTTTGACATTGATGAACAGTTTGCCTATATCGCTACCAATAATTTTGATGCGGCATTGAGATTTTTTGATGCGGCCAGGCAAACTTTCTCCCAATTAGCACAAATGCCTGCTATTGGTAGCCTTTATAGTATTGAAAATCCGCGTCTGGTTGGTTTGCGGAAGTGGGCTGTCAGGGGATTTGACAAGCATCTAATTTTTTATGTAGAAAGGGATGAATATATTGAGATTGTGAGGCTACTCCATGCTGCGCGCGATCTTCCAGAGATTTTAGGAGAGGAAGAATAGTTATTAGAAATTGCGATCGACCTTTCGATACCAAAAAGTGTGATCGCCCTTCGCGCGTGAAAAAGTTGTCAAGGGCGATCGACCGGCACGATGAAAAAAGAGCGATCGCTCCTAATCTCAAAGATGCTATCATAGATGAACAGTTACTATGTCTTGATGGGTAAATGACATGAACGCTAAAGAATTGCTGCTTCAAGAAGTGGATAATATTCCAGATTTTATATTAGAAGAAGTTTGGGATTTTCTGCAATTTCTAAAAGTAAAATATGATAAAAACAAGTTAGAGTCAAGCCTGCTAAGTGAATCTGCTTTGCAAAAAGACTGGTTAAAGTCAGAGGAGGATGAAGCATGGCAGAATTTGTAAAAGGTGATGTGGTAGTTGTTCCATTCCCATTTTCAGATTTAACACAAGCCAAGCGCCGACCGGCTTTAGTTATAGCAACTTTGACAGGAGACGATCTAATTCTTTGTCAAATTACTAGCCAGAGAATAGCCGATCGCTATGCTATTACTCTTGAAAGTAGTGATTTTAGTGAGGGCCGACTTAAACCTTACGAGCAACATTAGACCTAATCGCTTGTTTACGGCTGACCGAGAAATTATACTTTATAAAGCTGGTAAGCTTAAGCCTGATAAGTTGAACGAGGCGATCGCTAAAATCGTTGAAATTATTCAGCAGTAATTGCCTGTTGTCAAGCGTTCCGTCTGTTCAAAATGCTGTTTGACTGCGTTGTGTTGTGCGATCGACCTTTCGATGTCAAAAAGAGCGATCGCCCGCCGCCCGTGAAAAAGTAGTAAAGGGCGATCGACCTTTGGATACTAAAAGAGCGTTAGCGAAGCCCTCGAAGAGGATCGCCCTTCGCCCGTGAAAAAGTAGTAAAAGGCGATCGACCTTTCGATGCTAAAAGTGCGATCGCCCTCCCATCCCAGAACAGGGCTATTTCATTCTGGTTGAGTAGCTGATATGATAATAAAGTATTGTAGTCATTCACATGATATGTCATGTCTCAAATTGCCATTGTCGAAGCCTTCGCAGACCTACCCGATACCCGTCGAAGA
>NZ_JAIGNI010000028.1:0-68866 GCF_026130175.1 Lyngbya sp. CCAP 1446/10
CGCCGCTCTTTCTTTTTCCATATCTTTCTGTGGCATTTGTAAGTTATTCATTTTTTTATTGTCACAATCAATTATTGCATATAATTATATCATAATAAGTGTAGATAATGATTTAGGATTGCTATATTTCACGTTCGGATTAGTCATAATTAAAGCAAGGAAAATTGCCTGGAATGAGCTTAGGTTCAAAATGAAAACGCTTCGGTGGGCTACAAAGTCAACCGGTGCGCAGTGCACACCCTACAAACTAATGACTAATGACTAATGACTAATGACTACTTCTGATTCTTAATAATATCCTCCAACTTTTTACCAGCAGGAAGTTCAGTAAAAACCCGATCGCCCGCCTTAGCACCTTCCAAAATCTGAATCTTGTTACCAATAGTCGAACCCACAGTCACAGGCTTAAACTTCGGTTGCTGCTTCTCATCGGGAACTAGCACACCTGTTTGACCTTTATTCGTCACAATTGCCACCGTCGGGACAACCAAAGCATTGCTGAGCTTTTGACCGATAAATCTCAAATCAACATTCATTCCCGACTGTAAGAAATCCTTACCAGAGTCAATAATGGCGACGCGCACTTGAAACAAGGTCACATCTCGTTCCTTAACAGCTTCCGGCGCAATCAATTTAACGCGGCCTTTAAACACTTTATCGGGATAAGCATCAGCCACAATTTCAACTATTTGACCCGGTTTAATTTGACTGATATCTGCTTCCGGCACTTTCGCCAA
The DNA here is from genome assembly GCF_026130175.1 of Lyngbya sp. CCAP 1446/10. Classification (GTDB taxonomy): domain Bacteria; phylum Cyanobacteriota; class Cyanobacteriia; order Cyanobacteriales; family Microcoleaceae; genus Microcoleus. Next base: position 738 of record NZ_JAIGNI010000028.1, read on the forward strand.
AACTTCCACATCTCTAGCCAAAGCGACAATCGATGTCGAAGTTGCCGAAGTCGCTTCCGATGCCGAAGTTGCCGGAGTTACAAAAGCTCCTTCAATCGCGTATCTTTGGGTGATAATTCCCGCAAAAGGAGCGCGAACTTTTGTATCTTCTAACTGCACTTCTTGAAAGCGGACTTGAGCCTGAGCTTCTGCTAAATCAGCTTTAGCGGAAGCTATTTCTTCCGGGCGAGCCCCATTTTCTTGGACAGCTAATTGGCTTTTTGCTTCAGCAACTGCTGCTTGGGCTTTAGCAATTTCTTCGGGACGATTGCCGTTTTCAACTTGTGCTAATTTGCTTTTTGCTTCGGCAACTTCTGCCTCACCTTTAGCAATTCCTTCCGATCGCGTACCGTTTTGTAACTGCTTCAATGCTTGCTGCTCGACTTGCGCCGCAGCTTGCAATTGCTGAATTTGCGATTTCCGACTTTCTTGCAGTTGTTGGAGGCGTTTTTGGGATTCAGTTACTTTAGCTTGAGCAGTGCGATTTTCTTTGATTAATTCATCCAGTTTATCTTGAGCAAGAGCACCTTCTTGCACTAACGGGCGGTTACGTTCTACCCGCTTAGCTGTTAGTTCAGCTTGGGCTTGACTCGATACAATTTGCGTTTGTGCTTGGGCAATTTCTTGTTTGACACTGCCAGTTTGAGCATCTGCTAAACGGGCTTGAGCTTGGGCTAAACGAGCTCGCCCTTGGTTTACTTCTTCCACGCGGTTGCCGGCTCGGAGTTGCTGCAAGCCAGCTTGAGTTTGCTGTAAACGAGCTCTGGCTCCTGCAACTTCTTCCACGCGGCTGCCGGCTTGGAGTTGAGCGAGAGAGGCTTCGGCTTGATCTAAGCGCGCTCTGGCGCTGGCGATGTCTTCCGATCGATTCCCGGCTTCGATTTTGGCAAGTTTGGCTCGCACGCTGGCCTCGCGGGCTTTAGCTTGAGCCAGTTGAGCTTCTACATCGCGGCTTTCCATGCGGGCCACGATTTGTCCTGCTTGAACTTTATCGCCCTGTTCGACAAATAATTCTGCGATGCGGCCGGAGCCTTTGGGGCTGAGATTCACGCGCTGTACTGGCTGCACCGTGCCGCTAGAGGTGATCCGCACCGTGAGGTTTTGCGCTTCCACCGGCACTGTCATCGCCGCGATCGCATCTACTTTCGGTTGCGATTTACTATTTACTAAATATATGGTAGTCGGTACAGCTAGCAACCCGGCTGCAACCAACCCGATCGCCCACCGCTTCGACTTCGGCGCGGGCTTCTTCGGAGACAGACTTTGGGCGGGTTTTTTATCTGCAATTTTAGTCTCTGCTGTCTTGGTGTCTGCTTTCTGAGTATCATCCACCTTGACCTGAGCAGTGTCCTTTTTAGGGCTAACGATCATACCGACTCACCTAATTTAAATCTCAGGATTAACTTAAAAGTAAAATTTTTTCTGATGCTTGGCATCGTCTTTGAGACTCATCCGATCGGGTGATTTAAAAAAAGTTCCCCAACCAGCACCTATCAACAATTATAGCTAATCGTTGCAACTTATTAAAAAATGTTAAGTTTTTTCAGTCTAAAGATGTGGGCCCAAACTTTCGATCGCGCGAAACTCACTCTCTACGGAGGCTTTCTTCGGGCGGCGAAACCTACTAAAATAGGTTGTGAGTTGTTTGGGCGATCGCACTGTACGCGCCTAGAACCACACAATATTAAGACGCTGACTCTCATAAACCCGGTTTGTCGATCGCAAGGTGGTCAAATCCTGAATACATATCCGCCCTGTACCCACAACAGGTTAGAATATTTTTCAAATCCGTTAAAAATGGAAAATAAAAACAATGAATCGTCCTCAAAGCGTTACAGTTCTGGCAATCTTGCAGCTAATTAGCGGCATATTCAGTCTGCTTGACGGCTTGTTTATCTTACTTTTTGCAGGCATTTTTGGCGGTCTTGGTGCGGCTGTCGGCGGCGCAAAAGTTGGCACGGTCATCGGCGGTTTCATTGCAATCTTTGCTGCTATCGCTCTAATTATCGGAATTATTTCCTTAATCTTAACCTGGGGTTTGTTTCAACTGAAAAAATGGGCTTGGACTGGAACATTAATTATCCATGTCATCGCCGTCGTCACGCAAATTGCCAAAATGTTTGGTAGCGCAGGTGCAGCAGTCAATTTTCTATCTCTGGGTTTTGCCGTCGCTAGCATTTACTACCTGCTAAAGCCGGATGTTAAACAAGCATTTTCTGTTGAACTCCCCTTTTAATTAACGGTACTGAATTCTCGGATCAAAAAAAGCATAGGAAATATCAACCGCCAGATTAATTAGTACAAAAGTCACAGCAACAAAAATTACTCCACCTTGAACAATTGGGTAATCCCGCGCCAGAATACCGCTGTAAATCCAAGAACCAATTCCCGGCCAGGAGAAAATCGTTTCAGTCAGAATCGCGCCGCTTAAAAGCGTCCCAAACTGCAAACCAATAGTTGTGACGATCGGCAAAAACGCATTTTTTAAAGCGTGTCTCAAAATCACCCAAAATTCCGGCAAACCCTTAGCCCGCGCCGTGCGGATATAATCTTGCTGCATCACTTCCAGCATCGCCGAACGGGTGATGCGAGCTATAATAGCCAGCGGAATAGTCCCTAAAGTCAAGGCTGGGAGGATAAGATGGGCGATCGCATCCCGAAAAGCCGCCAAATCCCACCTCAGCAAAGAATCCAAAACATAAACACCAGTAATCGACTTAAAATTAAATCCCAAATCTACACTAATTCGCCCGCTAGGAGGCAGCCATTTCAGATAAACAGCAAACAAATAGATCGCCATCAATCCCAACCAATAGACGGGCAAAGATACGCCTATTAAGGAACCGCTCATCGTTAGATTATCGAGCCAGCTATTTTTGCGAACAGCAGCCAAAATTCCCGCCGGAATTCCGATAAAAACTGCCACCAACATCGCCGCCACCGACAGTTCAAAAGTAGCAGGCCAGCGAATTTTAATTTCATCAACTATCGGAATTCCGCTAATAATGCTATTTCCCAAGTCAAAGCGGAGCAAACTCCCTAAAAAAGCCAAATATTGCAAAGGTAAAGGCTGATTTAAACCCAACCTAGCTCTCAAAATTTCTACTTGTTCGGGAGTTCCCCGTTCTCCCAAAAGTACAGTCGCCGGGTCTCCCGGTATCAAATGCAAAAAAGCAAATACCAGCAGCGTGATTCCGAACAAAACTGGCAATATTCCCAGCAAACGTTTAAGAATATATTTAGCCATTTTTATAAGTAGTAATTCGCAACTGATGATATCGTATTTTGTCGCATTTTCATCTCCATTATTGTCTTCAACCCGCGCACCATCCGGGTTTTGTCTGTGTAGGCGCGGTTTCAACCGCCGTCTTATCTATGCAGGAATTCTCAAGACTTACTAACATCCTCAAAAGACTCAGATCCCAAAGGACTCGGAATCCAACCTTGAATATTCTTGCGTTTCCCTAAAAGTGGCTGCGAATGTACGATCGGCAAACGCACAGCTTCCCCATGCAAAATCTCGCTAACTTCTGCATAAATTTTCGCCCTAGCTGCTTTATCCCCACTCGCCCTCCCCCGATCCAAAAGTTCCAAAACTTTGGGATTTTTCCAATTTCCTAAATCCGCTGTGGAACCAGGCCCGAAGTGAGGATAATAAAAATTGTCTGGATCGCCATAATCTCCAGTCCAACCCATCATAAAAGCTTGAAATCCTGGAGGTTTTAGTCGATCGGCTAAATAAGCAGACCAATCCTTTGTTAGCAACTTTACCCGAATCCCGATCGCGCTCAAATCCGCCGCCAAAGCCTCAGCAATCGGCTTCGGCGTGGGAAAATAGGGACGGCTGACCGGCATATACCACAAATCCAAATCAAAACCGTTCGGATAACCGGCTTTCGCCAGGATTGCTTTAGCTTGCTGCGGGTTAAATTCGTAATCTTTAACTTTGTCAGACTGCGCCAAATTCACCGCCGGCGGAACAAATTGCGAGTCATATTTGCCAAGTTCTCCCCAGAAAGCCTTGACGATGGCTTGTTTGTTGATTGTTTGGGCGATCGCCCGCCGCACCTCCGGTTTCGACAAAGGCGCGTAACTCGGATTTAACGCTAAATAACCCACATTAAAAGAAGGTCGCAAAACAGTTTCTAAATTAGCATCCGCCTGCACTTCTTTCAATTGATCCGGCGTTAAATCCACAGTAAAATCAAGTTGACCGGCCCGCAATTGAGCCAGTCTCGCCGCCGGATCGTCAACAAAACGAAGTACCAACTGATTTACTTTCGGTGTTCCTGCTTTCCAATAATTGGGATTTTTTTCTAAAATAATGCGATCGCCCGATCGCCATTCCTTAAACACAAAAGGCCCCGTACCCACCGCCAGCGACCCCGGAGTACCGTATTTAGCACCCGCTTTTTTCACCGCCACCGGACTCGCAATCCCAAAATAACCCGACCCAATCGCTGAAGGAAAGGCAGCAAAAGGCCGATTTAACACAAACTTAATCGTAGACTTATCCACAACGGTAACATCCTTTACCAGGGAATCTTTATCGCCCTTAAATCCAGCAAAAAATTCTTTCCAAATTTGATAAGTTTTCCCCGAATCTCGATAACCTTGAGGATTTTTGGCATCCCACCAGCGATCGACATTAAACTTAACAGCATCCGCGTCAAAATCCGTGCCATCGTGAAACTTGACACCCGATCGCAATTTAAAAGTCCAAGTTTTGCCATCCGTCGAACTCGACCATTCAGTCGCCAGACTCGGTGCGAGTTCCACCGTTCCCGGTTTAAAATCAGTTAAGCGATTGTAGATTTGGTCGATCGCAATCACCGAATTACCATCAGTAATATTTCCCGGTTCCAGATTCACAGGCGGCCCGCCCGCACCGTAAACTAAAGCGCCCGGTGGAACCGCGGCGGGAGTTGTCGAAGTTGCAGAATTATTGCTAACCGTGTTTGAATTAGTGCTGCAATTCGAGAGAATTACAGCCATCCCAAAAACTAGAGCTAATAAAACTAAACGCCAAGATTTTAACAACCTCATTTCAATAGCTCCTGTTTAATAAAAAATTGTACTCATCTAAATAAATTTCTAATTTCCTCTTGCTCTATCCTCTGCGTCCTCTGCGTTCTCTGCGGTTCAATTAGTAAATTATATATTCAAATCAAATTTAATTAACAAAATATAACACACTGATTACCAATTACCCTTTACCATTACCAGAAAGAATTGGTTTAAAGCCGGAATCCTGATCGAGGAGAAATTAAAATCCGACTATTCATTACTCCAATCCTCGGACTTCCAGGTAGAGGTGGCTGTCAACTGAAAAGCTGTCAACTGTCAACTGAAAAGCTGTCAACTGAAAAAACAGACCTGATTATTGATCGCACCACCAGCCTACAACTCATAACTTTCTTCACCCATATTCCCCAATTCTCGCCTACCCATAAACTCTTCATCCTCTGCTTCCTCAACCGCCAAATCAAAACTTTCAACAACAAATGGCAAACCAGCAGCCATCAAACCGCGCTGAATGCGATCGGACGTTTCGTCAAACAAAACAAATAGCGGATGAACAGCCTCAGCTTCATCGCTGAAAATATGCTTATAGCGGTACGGCATCACCCACTCGTAACTTTTATCCAGCCAAACCTGGCACTGTCGCCAGCGGCCCAACAAATCAGAAAAATCTTCACCAGGGCGGTGAATAAAAACCAAAATTTCCACCCCAATTTTAACTTTCCACTCTGGATCGCACATCAAAATCACCAAATCGCAGGGCAAACAAACTGCCTGTCCGGGCGATATGCTAGTCCCCCCGCTTCCAGCATAGGAGACCCCCTCCCGCAAGCGCGCAATGGGCAATGGAATGGTAATTAAACTTTCGTTAGCGCGGCGAATACTCGGAATCATCTCCATGTACAGCCGATATTTTTTCAGCAGGGCGATCGCTGCCGAAAATTCGCTGTACTGGGCTAGTAAAGCCTCGTAATGTAATTGTTTGACAGACATTTTAAATCAATTAATAATTAATTAGTCAGTTGACAGTTGTTAGTTGACAGTTGACGGTTGACAGTTGATAGTTGTAATTGGCAACTTGTAATTGGCAACTTGTAATTGGCAATTAGTCATTAGTTGGAAACAATTGGTCATTGATTATTATTGAAAAATTAGCCAAAACCATATCACTGACTGAACATTATGAACAACTCAAACAAAGCCAATGACAACTGACAACTGACAACTGTCAACTGTCAACTAACAACTGTCAACTGACAACTGTCAACTGACAACTGTCAACTGACAACTGTCAACTGACAACTGTCAACTGTCAACTGACAACTGTCAACTGACAACTGATTTCTTACAGCTTCTGAAACACTGCGAACATCGGCAGATACATCGACAACAAAATCGAACCTACGATACCACCGACGACAACAATCATCAGAGGTTCTAGCATACTGGTAAGCCCTTTGACTGCTTCTTCAACTTCCGTTTCATAGAAAGCGCCAACTTTCATCAGCATCTTGTCAAGTTCCCCAGTCTCCTCACCAATTGCCATCATTTGAATTGCCAAAGACGGGAAAACTTGCTGTTCTTGCAAAGCAATACTGATCATGCCGCCACTTTGAATTTCCTGTCTGGCATATTCGATCGCATTCGATATCGCCTGATTCCCCGCCACATCTCGCACAATTTCCAAAGAATTGAGAATCGGCACGCCCGATCGCGTTAGCGACCCAAATATCACGCAAAACCGAGCCACAGCAGATTTTTCGATCAAATCCCCAAAAATCGGCAACTTCATCGCAATCCGATCAATTTGTAGGTGGCCCATTGGAGTTTTGTAGTACATATCAAAGGCAAATTTGAGCGCTATAATCACCCCAATAACAGTTATTTGTTGAATGGGAGGCCAAGCCGTACAAAATGCACTAATTCCCAACATAATCAGCGTAAAAGTTGGCAAATCTGCACCAATATCCTTAAATATTTTAGCAAAAGTTGGTAGCAAGAATATGGTCATTGCGAAAAAGATCACGATCGCGATAGAGAACACAGTCTTCGGATAAGACATCGCCGAATTAATTTCAGCCTCGGTCTTGTGATTTTTTTCCATCATCGACGCCAGACGATCTAGGGTTTCATCTAGCACACCGCCGACCTCTCCCGCCGCCACCATACTGATAAACAGTTGGTCAAAAACATCAGGAAACTTAGCCATCGCCTCTGCCAAGTTTATCCCCTCCTGCACGTCAGCATTCATGCTCCTGAGCGCTCGTTTCAACTTAGCATTAGAACACTGCTCGTGCAGCACGGAAAGGCATCTCACGATCGCCACCCCGGCATTAAACATAGCCGCAAACTGACGAGCAAAAATAGCCATATCCTTAACCGTAAGACTGGTAAGGTTATACTCAATTTGCTCCTGAATCGCACTGAAATCAAAACTACCTTTCGGTTTTTGACGGACAACGTTGGTAGCCATATATTGCCTCTGAAAATTTATTAAAAGTTAGTTGTCATCAGTCATCAATCATCAGTCATGAACTATTTTTGCGGACTCATGACTAATGACTGCTGACCGAATTAATGAGCCCCTCCCTTACCGCCACCACCAACAGGTGCCGGGCCGATCAAGCGTTCGAGTTCATCAGGCTTAGAAGCCTTGCCCATTCCCGATTCCCAAGTGATTTTACCGGTCTTGTAAAGTTCAGCTAGAGCCATTTCCATCGTCCTCATACCCAACTTCGCTCCCATTTGGATTTGGGAGTAAATCATTGGAGTTTTGCCCTCCCGGATCAAGTTAGCCATAGCTGGAGTATTCAGCATGATTTCCATAGCGCAGCAGCGGCCACCCCCAATTTTCATGACCAAATTTTGGCTGGCAATTCCCACCAAAGAGTTCGACACCTGGGCGCGAACCTGGGGTTGTTGAATGGGCGGGAACACGTCCAAAATCCGATCGACCGTTGCACCCGCAGAATTCGTGTGCAGCGTTCCCATGACCATGTGACCCGTTTCCGCAGCCGAAATTGCCAGACCGATCGTTTCCAAGTCGCGCATTTCCCCCACTAGAATCACGTCAGGATCTTCCCGTAGAGCAGCTCTCAGCGCATTAGAAAAGCTCTTAGTATCTTCGCCCTTTTGACGCTGGTGAAACAAACTCTTGATATTCGGAAACACATATTCGATCGGGTCTTCAACTGTCAGAATATGTTCTGACCGCGTCCGGTTGACCAGATCCAACAAAGCCGCCATCGTAGTAGTTTTCCCGGAACCCGTTTGTCCCGTCACCAACAGCATACCTCTGGGTCTCTCCGTCAGATCCCGCAAAACCTGCGGCACACCTAAAGCATCTGCGTTAGGAATCTTAGAAGCCAGAGCCCGCATACAAGCCGCCCAGCAACCCCGCTCCCGGTAGACATTCACCCGGAACCGAGCCAATCCCTTCACCCCGTAAGCGCAGTCGAGTTCCCACTCCATTTCCAAGTGCTTGCGCTGCATATTGTTGAGCATTTGGAAAATTAGGATCTGCACTTCCTCGGCAGCCAGAATGTCGCCGTATTGCGGCTGAGGAGTTAGTTTCCCGCTGACGCGGAAGAAGATAGGCGCGCCCGCCTGGATGTGTATGTCCGAACCCCCTTGCTCTACCAGGGACTCCAGTACGTCTTCAATCATCAGACCCATAGATACCTCTTCTTGATCGAGTTGATAGTTATTGACCAATCTAACTCAGATACATTTAACAGTTAGCAGTCAACCGTCAACTGTCAACCGTCAACTGTCAACTGTCAACTGTCAACTGTCAACTGCTCAATCAATCCAAAAAGCGCGGTGTCAAGCAATACGGACAATCCAGCATCTCCGGCTTCAATTCCGCCCGACAAGTTTTGCAGGTAAGTCCCTGCTTGCGTTTGGCTTTCAGTTCCGCCTCCAGCCCGGAGTCAGTAAACGTCACCCGCTCGACTTCTTCAAAGGTAGTCGCGCCTTCCCGCACCAACTGCAAGCTGTAAGCCAACAACGTTTTCATCCCTTCTTCTACTGCTGCTTCCTTAAGTTGCTCTGTGGGAGCCCCTTGAGTGATCAGAGTTTGAAGCCGCTCAGTATTTTTCAGGAACTCGTAAACCCCTACCCGTCCTTTGTAGCCTAAGCCGCCGCACTTGCGACAAAGTTGCTCGCGTTCTGCTAGTTCCTTCCTTTCCTCCACCGGTATGGTGTTGGCTTTGTTAACAGTCAGATCAATTTCTTGAGAAGCCGACAGACCATAGCGACCGAGTTCTTGAGCGGTAGGCTGGTAAGGAATGCAGCATTGGTCGCAAACGCGTCGCATCAGACGCTGAGCTAACACACCCAACAAAGCGGCCGACACCATGAATGGTTCTACGCCCATTTCGTCCAAACGGGCGATCGCCCCAGCCGCGTCATTCGTGTGCAGCGTAGTCAGCACTAAGTGTCCTGTCAAGGCAGCTTCCAGAGCTGTTTTGGCCGTTTCCCTGTCCCGGGTTTCTCCCACCAGAATCACGTCAGGATCTTGCCGCAAAAACGCCCGCAGCAGGTTGGAAAAACTCAAGTCTTTTTCCCGAATTACTTGACATTGGGTAATTCCTGGCAAAGCATATTCGATCGGGTCTTCCGCCGTACTGATATTAACTCCCGGATCATTCCGTTCCGCCAGAATCGAGTACAGAGAAGTTGACTTACCAGAACCCGTCGGCCCCGTCACCAAAATCAGTCCAAACGGACGGCTAGCAGTCTCTCGCACCAAAGCCAGAGTTTCTTGATCCGAGATCAACAAACCCAAACCCAACTGAGTGCTGGAACTGTCCAAAATCCGCAGCACGATTTTTTCTCCGTACCGCGAAGGCAAGCTGTTCACCCGGAAATCCACCGTGCGTCCCTCAAACATCCGGCGGATGCGACCATCTTGAGCTTGTCGGCGTTCGGCAATGTCTAGGTTGGCAATAATCTTGAAACGAGCCGTAATCGCTTGCACTACCTGCTTGGGAAACCGGAAATACTCTTGCAGCACCCCATCCTTCCGCATCCGTATCCGCATAAACTCTTCTTGAGGTTCTACGTGGATGTCAGACACCTTTTCCGACAAAGCTTTAGCCAAAATGATGTTGACAGCCTTAATTACCGGAGCCGCCCCAGCATCGTCTATGGTGTTCGCTAAGTCTTCTTGGTCGGAACTCACCTCTTCCAGCGAGAGTTCGCCAAAATCTCCGTCCCCTAACTCCAGCTTTCTCTGCTTTTCGGCTTCTGCTATTTTGGCTGCTACCTTAACTTGATCGTCTTGATAGGTCGAAGTTATGTCCTGATAGTCGTCTGGCGTAATCACCCGTCGCTGCAAAGCCAAGCCGTGAGGCTGTAAAATCCGCCGCAAATCTTCTATGGCGTTGAGGTTGTCGGGGTCTACCATTGCCACTAAAACCGCTGGAGGCTCAGTTTCAGTCTTCGCTACGGGTAAAAAACGACCTTGGTGACAAATGTCGATCGAAATTTTCAGCCCATCGAGCATAATTCCGAGTTGCTCGTTCGACATTTCGCTCATTTCTGGGTCATACGCTTCCACCCCGTAGACTATCTTCCGTTCAAACATCTGCTGCTTCTTGTAAAGCCGCAGCAATTCTGGGGGCAACTGCTGGCCGGTAAGTGCTTCTAATACCTCCGTCAACCGCTTGCCCGACTTCCGGCTTTCAATTTGAGCTTGATTCAGTTGGTCTCCGTTGACGTAACCCGACTGAATCATCTTGTTGAGAGCCGGAGTAAATTTGCTTACAGCAACTAGCGATGTGCTGGAGCGAAACCCCTGGGGTGTGTTAGTCATAAAAACACTCAATAGGTGGGAACTGAGAGGAAAACTAACGCGGGCTTTTAACCCCCGTCTTCTTTGCTTATGGATGAGCTATCATGTTCTGGCTCGATCCCTATATGTCAAGTGTAAGCTCGTAGTCTCCTCTAATTTTCGTCTACAAATTGACGAGACGTTGGAGGGAGTTGCGGATGCTTGAAATCAGATCTTCTTCGTTGAGTGCGATCGTTGCCTACTTAGCCGATCGACCTGCGAGATACTCTCGTTATAGCCTCATGGCACATCACTTGGGGATTTGCACCGTAGGGGTGTGTCGCCTTTCCACGATCGTTCTATATTCGCAAATTGTTTGGTCAAATTACAGTGCCCCTGCTGGCGCGGTGCATCACTAGGTTAAAGATCCGCTATGCGATCTTTGATGATCATAGCTTTGACTAAAGCGTCGATCGGTCTTTTGAGATATATTTTGATTAATTATGTGCGATCGCGCACAGCCCGATCGTCCAGCCGGAGTCCGAGCGCGCAGATTTTGAGCAGCTCTACTTTTGAGTCTGGAAATATTAATATAATTCTACGCTGGTGTCCTAACTGATTAGTAAGTCCGCAAGACCCGCTAATTTGTCTGATTTGAATTACCCAAAATCAAGACTTCAAGCGACTTTAGTATGAATTAAATCCTTGACGCTTGCATCAGAATCAGAGAGCATCTCAGTTTGATAAAAAGCATTTTTTAGAAGTGCGAGCCGGAAAGCTCTGCCGATATATTTAATCCCCAACAAGCAGCCAACCAAAGCTTTTTGCTGGCTCATACTATCGGTATAGATATAAACGACCATTTTAATATTTTATTGAAAGCTTTGAGGCATTCCTCCACAAAGGCAGGAAATATCCTCTGAATGAGATAGTGCCATAAACAGTAAATTCTAGTTTTCTAGATTTACCCGGTTAACTGTATCTGCTAGAATTGATAGGGTTCTGTCGCGCAGCTTTTATGATTGACGAGGAAAAACAGCAAGATCTAGATCCTAACTCAACTGGGGAAACCCCAGAGGGTTCGCCAATGGCAAGCGAAACTCCGCCGGCACCAGCAAACTCGAACGGATCTGCCGATTGGGAGCTCGAACTTGCTCAAGCTTATCAAAGCGCTCAGCCCGATCGCAAGAGAGCAAACGCATCCGGGGATACTGTTACAGGCAGTTCCACCAACAGCCCGACAGCAGACGCGGCTGAGTCGTGGCAGAGGGAACTAGCCTCTGTAACCGATGAAAAAGAGGCTTTAAAAACTCAGTTGCAAGCCACATCCGCTCAACTAGAAGACCTGAAAAATCAAAATCTCCGCCTAGCAGCAGATTTTGACAACTTCCGCAGGCGCACCCAAAAGGAAAAAGAAGAGTTAGATTTACAGGCAAGGTGTATCACGATCAAAGCCCTGTTGCCGGTGATCGACAATTTCGAGCGCGCTCGATCGCACATCAAGCCACAAAACGACGGTGAGATGAACATTCACAAAAGCTACCAAAGCGTTTACAAGCAAATGGTAGATGGCCTCAAACAAATCGGGGTTTCTCCGATGCGCCCCGAAGGTGAACAGTTTGATCCCAACCTCCACGAAGCTCTCCTCAGCGAGCCCACAGACGAACATGAGGAAGGCACAATCATCCAAGAACTAGAACGCGGGTACATTCTGGGCGATCGCGTCTTGCGGCACGCCAAAGTGAAAGTTGCAGCGCCTGGGATATCTGTGGTAGCCTCAGATGAAAATCCCGATAGTTCGGAAAGTTAATCGGGATACAAGCTACTGCATTCTGAGAAGTCACTGACCCCCGAAGAGAATTCGGGGGCCCCAAGGTGGCAGACTGACCAACTTCTTAATTCAGGACTAAAAGCAGGTCATTCAGTTGACAGTTGACAGTTGACCTGGGACAGCGACCTTTACCTAGAAGGAAGAGGATTGGAGTAATGAATAGTCTGATTTTAATTTCTCCCGATCAGGGTTCCGGCTTTAAACCAATTCTTTCTGGTCAGCGCTTTCTCAACAAATTCTGAAAAATGCTTTAACCCGTCCAAAAATGGGTACAAACCCCCGACTTAAGTCGTGGATGCTCCCAAAATTTTAGACCAAAGTTTAAGATCCCAGATTCATCTTTGGGAGTCAATCTAAAATCTAAAATCTAAAATCGACTTGCCCGTCTTTGATATTGGATTAAGATATCAAGTTGGTTTCCTAAAAATCTAGTCAGGTGATGCTTGTTAAAACAAGCTGAGTCGTTTTTGATCCCCCAATTTGTAGTTGGAAGTTTCCAAACATCCCACAAAGTTTTATGAGGCGCTATGGGAAAAATTATTGGAATTGACTTAGGCACGACCAACAGTTGTGTAGCTGTATTGGAGGGCGGTAAACCAGTCGTGATCGCCAATTCTGAGGGCGGCCGCACAACTCCGAGCATTGTAGGATTTGGCAAGGGGGGCGATCGCTTAGTCGGTCAACTAGCCAAGCGGCAAGCTGTAACTAATGCTGTAAATACTGTTTACAGTATCAAACGATTTATCGGGCGCAGGTGGGACGACACGGAAGAAGAACGATCCCGCACTCCCTATACCTGCATCAAAGGCAAAGACGACACCGTTAACGTCCAAATTCGGAACAAGGTTCACACCCCTCAAGAAATCTCGGCAATGGTACTCCAAAAGCTCAAGCAAGATGCTGAAGCTTATTTGGGACAAGCTGTTACCCAAGCCGTAATTACAGTGCCGGCATACTTCACAGATGCTCAGCGCCAAGCTACTAAAGACGCCGGTACGATCGCAGGTTTAGAAGTCCTGCGGATTGTCAATGAACCGACGGCGGCCGCCCTTTCCTACGGGCTGGACAAGCAAAATATCGAACAAAAAATCTTGGTCTTTGACCTCGGCGGTGGTACTTTCGACGTTTCGATCCTGCAACTGGGAGACGGAATTTTTGAAGTCAACGCCACCGCAGGTAACAACCATCTCGGAGGAGATGACTTTGACGACTGCATAGTTCAGTGGCTGGTAGAAGCTTTCCGAACTCAAGAAGGCAGTGACCTCTCAATAGACAAAATGGCCTTGCAGCGCCTCCGAGAAGCTGCGGAAAAGGCGAAAATTGAACTCTCTCTCTCGCAATCCACATCCATTAATTTGCCCTTCATCTCTTCTGATGAAAAAGGGCCGAAGCACTTGGAAATGGATCTCTCCAAGGCTCAGTTTGAAAAACTTGTCGGTCATTTGGTGCAGGCGACGATCGATCCGGTGACTCAAGCCCTCAAAGACGCAAGTCTTACCCCTAAAGATATAGACAGGATTATTTTAGTCGGAGGCTCAACCCGAATTCCGGCAGTTCAAGAGGCAATTAGCAAGTATTTTGGCGGCGCTTCTCCCGATAAATCGGTGAATCCCGACGAAGCTGTAGCCGTAGGCGCGGCAATTCAAGCCGGAGTGTTGGGCGGCGAAGTCAAAGATTTGCTGCTGCTAGACGTGACGCCACTTTCCCTGGGACTCGAAACCTTGGGCGGTGTGTTCACCAAAGTGATCGATCGCAATACAACTATCCCCACCAGTCGATCGCAAATGTACAGCACCGCCGCAGACGGACAAACCTCCGTAGAAATTCACGTCCTCCAAGGCGAGCGCGCATTAGTTAAAGACAACAAAAGTCTCGGCAAATTCCTGCTCAAAGGCATTCCCGCAGCCCCCCGTGGTGTACCTCAAATCGAAGTTACCTTTGAAATCGATGCCAACGGCATTCTCAAAGTTGCCGCAGAAGACAAGGGAACCGGCAAAGAACAAAGCATCCAAATCTCCAATACAGGAGGATTGACCGAAACCGAAGTCGAGCGAATGCGGCAAGAAGCCGAACTTTATGCCGACGAGGACATCAAGCGCGCTCAAGTCGTCGAACTCAAAAATCAAGCCGACACCCTGGTCTATAATTGTGGTGTCACTTTGAAAACCAACGCGCAATTGCTGGGCGACGACCTCAAAGCCGAAGCCGAAACAGCAACAGCAGCCTTGAAGGCGGCGATGGCTAACCCTGACATTACAGGCGAGGAACTCACGCCCGCAATCGAAGCTTTCAAGCAACTGCTATACTCCCTCGGGACAGCAGTCTACGAGCAAGCCCGCAGCGGGGTAGCCCCCTCTTCGGCAGAGCTTGAAAGCGAGATGATGTCAGAAATAGAAGAGGTTGCAGCTACCGAAGACAGCATTTTGCTGACAGAAGAGCTGCTGGTGGCGATCAAACCTCCACCACCAGCTCCATCACCAGCTCCATCACCAGCTCCGTCACCAGCGCAACCAAAGGCGCAAGTAAAGCGGGAACCAAAACCGGAACCAAAACCGGAACCAAAACCGGAACCAAAGTCAAAGCGACAGCCAAATCCACAGTCAGAACCAAAACCGAAGGTTCCAGAACCTGAAGTTGATGATATGAATCCTTTCCTTTAGATCTGAAAAGATAAAAATTAAAAGTTAAAAATGATTATTTTTGATTTTTAATTTGGTAACTTCAGGAAAGGTCGCCCGTTTCTTTTTCGTACACTTTTTGTTATTTACCTCCAGGCAAGCAGCTTTATGGCCGGTGATTACTATGAAATATTAGGCGTTTCTCGCAGTGCAGACAAAGAGGAAATTAAGCGTGCTTACCGTCGTCTAGCTCGCAAGTTCCATCCAGATGTCAACAAAGAACCAAGTGCCGAGGAGCGGTTTAAAGAAATTAACCGCGCTTACGAGGTACTCTCAGAACCAGAAACCCGCGCCCGTTTCGATCGTTTTGGCGAAGCAGGCGTGAGCGGTGCAGCAGCGCCGGGGTTCCAAGACTTCGGCGACAGCTTTGCCGATATTTTTGAAAGCTTCTTCCAGGGTTTTCAAGGAGGAGCGGGCGGCCAACAACAACAAGGTCGCAGACGCAGCGGCCCAGTGCGCGGAGACGATTTGCGGCTCGACTTGCGGCTGGAGTTTCGCGAAGCAGTGTTTGGTGGAGAAAAAGAACTTCGCATTAAGCACCTAGAAACCTGCGAAACTTGCAGCGGAACTGGTGCCAAGCCGGGAACTAGACCCCAAACTTGCTCGACTTGTACCGGCAGCGGCCAAGTCCGCCGTGCTACCCGCACTCCTTTCGGCAGCTTTACTCAAGTTTCAGTTTGCCCTACCTGTAACGGCACTGGGCAAGTGATTGAGGACAAGTGCGAAACTTGTGGCGGCCGGGGCCAGAAAGAAGTGATGAAAAAGCTGAAAATCACTATTCCGGCTGGGGTTGACAATGGTACTCGTTTGCGGGTTTCCAATGAAGGGGATGCTGGCAAACTGGGCGGGCCGCCTGGTGATCTTTACGTGTTCTTGGCTGTGAATGAAGACCCGCTATTTAAGCGGGACGGCATTAACGTTAATTCGGAAGTGAAGATTAGTTATTTGCAAGCAATTTTGGGCTGCCGGTTGGAAGTGGAAACGGTAGACGGGCCGACGGAATTGTTGATTCCTACGGGAACTCAGGCGAATACTGTTCTGACTCTGGAGAAAAAAGGTGTGCCTAAGTTGGGAAATCCTGTCAGTCGCGGCGACCATTTGATTGCGGTGTCTATTGATATTCCGACTAAGGTGACGGCTGAGGAACGTGAGTTGCTGATGCAGCTTGCTAAGCTGAAGGGCGATCGTACTGGTAAAGGTGGCTTGGAAGGATTTCTGGGCAATTTGTTTCAGAAATAAGCAAATATTTGACACTCAATGGGTGTCAAATTTTCCTGTTTCATAATTCGCCAGCGTTTTATTTAATTCTCTCTCAAAAAAATGAGCGCAATTGCGCTCATTTTGCCAGTGAAGAATAATCATGGGGCAATTGGTGGGAGTAGTCCTCAAAAAAAATGAGACCAATTGGTCTCAAAAATCGGCGGTAAAATAATTCGCTGACAATTGGTTTAATTCTCTCTCTAAATTTTGTGTCCAATTGGACACAATTTGTCCAAGAAGAATAATCATGGGGCAATTGGTGGGAGTAGTCCTCAAAAAAATGAGACCAATTGGTCTCAAAAATCGGCGGTAAAATAATTCGCCGACAATTGGTTTAATTCTCTCTCAAAAAAATGAGCGCAATTGCGCTCATTTTGCCAGTGAAGAATAATCATGGGGCAATTGGTGGGAGTAGTCCTCAAAAAAATGAGACCAATTGGTCTCAAAAATCGGCGGTAGAATAATTCGCCGACAACTGGTTTAATTCTCTCTCAAAAAAATGAGCGCAATTGCGCTCATTTTGTACAGGTAGAATAATTACTCGGCAATGGGTTCACGAAAAAATAAGGGTTTCAGGAATTGAGATGGGAAATTTGAGAATCAAAAACGCATTATGAATTCAACATCCACAATTGAACATCCCAAATCCCCAGATGCCAAAATCGATCTGCGGGGGACTCCGTGTCCTTTGAATTTTGTCCGCACTAAACTGCGCTTGGAGCAAATGCCACCGGGTGCTGTTTTGGAGGTGTGGCTGGACGCTGGGGAGCCGATCGAACAAGTACCTGATAGTCTGAAAATGGAAGGCTACCAGATTCTCGAAACGCAATTTATTGCGGATGAGTCGGATTCCGGCTTTTTTGCGATGAAAGTGCAGCGCCCAGAACAAAAGGCAGCAGAATGAGCTTGAATTCGTCCTTGCTAGTCGGTACTGTGGTGGCTGTTCAGGCTAACTTTTACCGAGTCAGGTTAGATCCAGCAGTCGGCATTCATGAGCATATATCCTTGGTGGATGCTCCAACTCTCCTATGCACTCGCCGCACTCGACTGAAAAAAATTGGTCAACAGGTGATGGTGGGCGATCGCGTGGTGGTAGACGAACCGGACTGGACTGACCGCCGCGGTGCAATTTCTGAAGTCTTCGGGCGCCGCACAGAACTCAATCGCCCGCCTGTAGCTAATGCCGATCGCATTCTCCTGGTTTTTGCCCTCGCCGAACCGGATTTAGACCCCGCCTCATTAACTCGGTTTTTAGTTAAGGCAGAATCTACAGGTTTAGAGGTGAGTTTGTGTTTGAACAAATGCGATTTGGTCACGCCGCAGGAGTTGGAACAGTGGCGCGATCGGCTTTCAGGCTGGGGCTACGAACCAATGTTTATTAGTGTTCGCAGCGGCTTAGGAGTCCAGGAAGCGCTGGCTAATTTTAAAAATAAAAGTTCTGTCAAAAAAGTTGCTTTTAACCACCTATGGGACAAAATAGATGGTTCTATGTTGCCATCTGAAGATAACTCCATAGTTGCAAATTCGGTATATCCGTTAGATCTGTTAAATTCCGTACAAAATCCTTTGCCGAACTTCGTTGATGGCCACATCTCAGACCAAATAACAATAATTTGTGGCCCTTCTGGGGTAGGGAAGTCTAGCCTAATCAATCAACTGATTCCGGCGCTGAAGCTGCGAGTGAACGCTGTTTCTGGCAAACTCGGCCGCGGGCGGCACACGACTCGCCACGTCGAACTATTTGAACTCCCCGACGGCGGACTTTTGGCAGATACTCCGGGCTTTAATCAGCCGGCTCTGGAATCCGATCCGTCCGAGTTAGCTGAATATTTCCCAGAAGCGCGCCAGAGGCTGGCTTTGGGTAGCTGCCAGTTTAGCGACTGTTCGCACCGAGAGGAGCCGAATTGTGTGGTGCGGGGCGATTGGGAGCGCTACCAGTATTACTTGAATTTTATGGAAGAGGCGATCGTCCGCCAACAAGCTCTGCAAAACTCCAGCAGTGCCGAATCGAGTTTGAAGCAGCAAACCAAGTCGGATGGTACGCAGCAGTACGAACCGAAGCTGCTAACTAAAAAATATCGCCGCTCTTCCCGCCGCCTGCAACACCAGTCGCTGCAAGATATGTGTCAAGAAGACTTAGAGGAATTCTGAGGAAGTCGCCCCCTGATCGCCCGCCAGGAGGCTGAAAATATTACCAAGACTTACCCAGCAACCGGATTAGATGGAGTAAGATACTTCTTTGCAGCCCGATGCCTCGGTAGCAAGAACCGGTTTCTTTAGTTACGAGTGCGTCTAGGACTGAGTACATTAATCGCTAAAATTAAATGGCCGATAATTTGTTAAAAAAAGTAGAACAGAAGCAAAAGTTAGCGGGTAGTGCAGGAGCAACAATATTGTGAATATTCAAGAACTGTTTCAAAAAGGCGGCCCCGCCATGTGGCCCCTGTTGGTGTTATCGATTCTATCTGTAAGTACAATTATCGAGCGCTTGTGGTTCTGGGCGAGCCTCTTGAGCAAAGAAAAGCAGATAGTTAATCGCATTCTCGAAGCGGCCCGCAGCGATTGGGGGGCGGCTAGCGACATTGCCAGACAAGCCAACCGTCAGCCGATCGGGCGATTTCTTTCTGCACCCCTGCGGTTGTACAATCCTGAACCTGATTTATTTCGACTCGCACTCGAAGCTTCTGCTGATGAAGAGTTGGCTTCTATGCGCCGCGGCGACAAAATCTTAGAAGCTACGATCGCTCTTGCCCCTTTGCTGGGCTTGCTGGGAACAGTTTTGGGCTTGATGAACTCGATCAATTCGATCGGCGGCGACATCAGCACGCAGGCAATGAAGGGGGTGACTGACGGGATCAGCACCTCGCTAATCACTACCGCTACTGGGATGATAGTAGCAATTTTTACATTGGCATTTTATCGGATATTTCAAGCTTTTTTGTTCAATCAGGCAAAAATATTTCGCAAAGCTGGAAACGAACTGGAATTGCTTTATAGGCAATACTGGCCTGCGGCTAATGCTAAAGGTGGATCGTCCGGTGCAGAACACAGTAATTCTTCCTTTGGTTCCGATGGTTTGAACAGACGTTCTCTCAATTCTCAAGAATCGGGAGAACGGAACCGGGAGCCGAAATTGAAAGGTTCCGATCCTGATGTTGATTCAACTTCTAATAATTAGAACAAAGGAGAACTGATGAAGATTCACTTAGATACTCCTGCTGAAGAGGCTCGGATTGAACTGCTTCCTTTAATTGACGTGATATTTTGCATTCTGACATTTTTTCTGCTGGCGGCTTTGCAAGTAACTGGCCAGCAAGCAATTAGTGTCGATTTGCCCAAGGCGAAGACGGGACAAAGGCAGGTGCGAGAGATGCTGATTGTCAGCATTGACGATTTCGGACAAACTTATATAGACCAATTGCCTGTTAATTACCAACAGCTCGATCGAGTTTTAAAGAGTTTCCAGAAGACAAATCCTGCCGGGTTAACGGTGTTGTACGCTCCTCAAAATGCTAAATACGCCAAAGTTGTGGAGGTTTTAGACAAATTACGAGAGGTAGGGGGCGATCGAGTATCCCTGGCAACACTACCTAGTTCGGCTTCCTCTGGGCAGCCAAATCCGTCGCTTCCCAATTCTGGCATTCCTGCGGCACCTTCGGGCAATATCGGTCAACCGCTGCCCTCTCCTGTGGCTCCAGGACAGCAGCAGTTCAATCCCAATCAGTTTCAATCCCCTCTCCCGGCTCCGGGGCAGCAGCAGTTCAATCCCAATCAGTTTCAATCTCCTCTCCCGGCTCCGGGGCAGCCTAGCAACTCTGGGGCAAATCTGGGCATTCCTCCGGTTTCGCCTGCACCCACAACTCCCAATTTGAGACCCGGAGTGGCAACTCCACCGCAGAATGTCGGGCCCTCCAATTAGCTAAAAGCAAGTTCGGCAACGAGCAGTGTACGGGAGTCAATGGATGGATGTTGAGGGAATAAGGGAGAAGGGAGATTTTTCCCACTCTCCCCATCTCCCACTCTCCCCATCTCCTACTCCCGGAGAGAATCTCTGCCAGACTTGGTATAAATGGCTTCAATTATTTTGGTTCATACTGAGCCTTTTTTCTTTTAACAAGTAGATATAGTTGGTATATGGCTGCGGAAGGAACTTTTGCAGAAATTTCGCCATCTCTATCCTTAAGTTATTTCCTTGGACAGATGGTAACTTTGTCAAATAATTGTTACCTTTTGTAATATACTAAAGTGATATGGGCTGGCTGGGCATCCTGAAACCAACAGCCGATCGCTGAAACAATTTACAAATCTGGTTAATCCAGGTTTTCACTGTCAAGTCACCTTTACTTACAGAGGAGTCTTCCGTCATGAGCCAACCAGCAGAATTGTCTTTGGAGCAGCAATTTAGCCTGTGTTCCTTCAAAACCCAGGTAAGTGACATGAGCCGCGAACAAGCTCAGGAGTTTTTGGTAAAGCTTTACGAGCAAATGATGTTGCGCGAAACTATGTACCGCCATTTTCTCAAACACCACTGGGGTTTAGAACCCAATCCAGGTCTTGAGTAGCTTAGAGTCGCAGTCGGCGACCTCCGTCTCTTACTCTCTTCCCTCAGATGGAAATGAGTTGGGGGTGATGGGGCGTCACTCTTTGGACACAAGGCTTCAGAAGGCTTCAGAAGGAAGAAGGAAGAGGGAAGAGGGAAGAGGGAAGAGGGAAGAGGGAATGCGCAATAAAATCAGAGGTTTCAGCAGTTAAGACCGTTACGAAGTTCTTGGCGCGGTTGCTATAGAAGACTTAGGCAGAAAGTATCTGCACAGACTCATCATTTAGCGGGAAAATTTGACCGTTTCTTTCTTAATGTAAGTCAATTTCGGGAGTCGATATGAGCAATTAGTCGATCGACAGTGTGACAGATCGCAGAAATAATTGATCTGGGATAGACTCAAAACCTGGATAATTTTTGAGAATAAGTTTTAAGTTTTTAATCATATAAATATATTTGTCTTAAGTTGCAGCGGATGAGGTTTGAAAAGAATGGCGTTAGTCGGACATCTGAGCGCGACCTCCGACTAGCAAGACCTTCAATTTTGATATCAAACCCCAGAACTCGCAACTTGTAACCCTAGAAAGAGTTATTCCGCCTGACGTTCTAGAGTTGCCTCCATCGTACTCGTCAAGTAATGACCAGACATGATGCCGCTAGATTGGTAGTAGCGGTTGTCATCAACGCGGTGGAGGGTATCAAAACCCGTCCGTCGTTGGCGTTCATCTCCGAGTACCCAGTAACGTTGGACGATCGACTGAGGAGCAATCCAACCTTCGCCCTCGACGCGGCCGAGTTCGCTGTGTTGGAGTACAAAAGTATACTGCCGTTCATCGCTGTCGAGGTGTCCTCGGTACTGCAAAATAATTTCTTCCCGATCGCCCCCAGGAAACACGAGCTTCGTCACCATATTGAACCAATCTGTTCGGTTCCAACTGACTAAAGTTTTACCTTTAACCGTAATTGGCACGCCATTGCGCTCAATCCAACTTCCTTCGAGCGTCCATTGGCCTGATTCCATTAAAAACGTGTGAGCCACAGTGCTGTTCCTATGCTTTTCCTGCTGGCTAAAATGCTGGTGCAACAACGCACAGCCGTTGTCCCTCAGACTCTATGCTATCATGCCCAACTGTGCCAACAAGAGTTAATTTCTCCTAACAGAACCGGTGCGCAAGCACCAGTAACTTGAGGCAGATTGCCGGGAATACCCCGAACCCGCCAGGCGGCTAAAACCGCGAAAGTGATCGCCTCTTTAAAATCTACACTCAAGCCGGCCTCAGAAGTAGTCAACACTTGCACTGGATGCAATTGTGCTTGCAATCGGCGTTTCAAGTAGAGATTGTGGCTGCCGCCCCCACACAGTAAAACTCGATCGGGCATTTGTGGCAAAAAAGTTTGGTAACTGTGAACGATCGAAGCAACAGTCAGTTCTGTCAGAGTAGCCAGCACATCAGCAGGACTGAGGTTGTAACCTTGAGCCTCGACCAAACAACGGTTAAAATAGTCTACACCAAATAACTCTCGCCCTGTAGATTTGGGAGGTGCTTGGAGGAAAAATGCTTGCTGGAGCCAATTTTCTACTAAAGCTTGACAGGGAGTCCCGCTGGCGGCCCAAGCTCCACCTTGATCACAAGTTTTAGCACCGTCTGAGAAGTGTTCCACTGCCAAGTCTAAAAGCGAATTTGCCGGCCCCGTATCCCAGCCCAAGATACCATCGCCTAGATGCGAAACCACAGACTTGTCCGCCAATTCCTCATCTCTCCTAGCAGGAAGATAAGTAAAATTTCCAATTCCACCGAGATTTTGGATGCAGAGGCTGCGGTTGGGTTCGGCTAGCAGGCAGGCATCAACTATTGGGACTAAGGGTGCTCCTTGACCCCCTGCGGCAATGTCTGCCGATCGAAAATTGCTCACAGTAGTAATGCCTGTCAATTGCGCAATGAGTGCGCCCCGGCCGAGTTGCAAGCTGTAACCCATATCTGAGCCGGGCGTGTGTGCAGCAGAAACACTGCTCTTTTCGGCATTCCCTGGCGGTCGGTGGTAGACGGTTTGACCGTGAGAGCCAATTAATTCTGCTTTATCATATTCTGCTTGAATTGTCAAGGCTGCCGCGGCAAATTCTTGGGCGATGGCATCATCTAATTCGGCGAATTCAACCATTGACAAAGCTGAGCCGCTGCAAACCGAGAGAATTTGCGATCGCAAAGTAGCAGGATAAGGGAAAGTCTTGCCGGCCACCAAATTCACTTTTAAGTCTGTTTGGGAACCGACCACATCCACCAAAGCAGCATCAATGCCATCCACCGAGGTGCCGCTGATCAAACCGATAACGCGAACCATTCGATTTTAGATTTTAGGTTGGGAGATTGAGAGATTTTGAGATTTTGAGGTGCGCGAGGGCGCGAGAATATTATTTTAAATCCATCGTCACGATCACCACAGTAATATTATCCCGTCCCCCTTTATCCTTAGCTGCTTCAATCAAGGCAATTGCAGCACCCTCGCCAGCGCGAATCGACTTCAGAGGCGAAGCAATCAAAGGATCGGAAAGTTCCTCAGTCAAGCCGTCACTGCACAGCAGCAAGCGATCCCCAGGCTTTACGTCCACCGGCAAAATATCTATTTCCCGCAAATCATCGCGGCCCAAACATTGGGACAAAACGTGACGCCAAGGATGACTGCGAGCCTGATCCGGAGTCAGGGCCTTTCTTTTCACAGCCTGAGCCACCCAAGTCTGGTCTTCAGTAATCTGCTCCAAGCGAGCTCCGTGCAGCCGGTACAAACGAGAGTCCCCGATATTAGCGCACCAAGGTCTGCCCTCATCCCTAAAGATCAGAACCACAGCCGTAGTACCCATATCAGCGCGCTCAGGATGGTCAAGCTGATCCGTCAAAATTGCTTGATTGGCAATTAAAAAAGCCTTTTCCAACAACTGTGGAGAATCTTCAGGCCCTTCCCAATGTTCGATCAAATAAGATTGAATCGCCCCAGTCGCAATCCGGCTGGCTTCTTGACCTCCGGCGTGTCCTCCCATGCCGTCAGCCACTATGAAAAATCGCCCGTCAGGGTCTATGTAGTACGAATCCTGATTTACGGAACGAACTAGCCCTGTGTCTGTCTTACCTGCGAAAGAGCGTTTCATAGATTGGGTGATTGGACTCATCGAACTTGAAATCTTGATTTAACTGGTGCAATTTTTGATAACAAAACTTAAATCCCGAACGAGACTTGAAATTTCTGCCGATCGCTAGTCTTGGAAAAATTGTACTTCATTAGCCTTACATTGTAGATCGTCTGATGCTCATTCCGTCTGCAAATTTCCGTAAATCAAGCCGCCTGAACCAGCGGCTGCCCCAAAAAACTGGATTTCTACCAAAAATTAGAGGTTTGGCTGGCTAAAAATCAAGAAAGCCAAGTTTTGAGCATCAAAGTAAGTGCTGTGAATTTTATAAATCCGTTGTCAGCCAGCCAAAACTTAACATTCACTCGTCAAATTTTGGCTGGTGAGAAATCTCAAGCCGGAAATTTTTGATCCCAAATTACCTGCATTATGACATTCTGTCTAATCGATCGATCCGTCGGAACAAACGCAGCAGAGCTAATCCCGCACCAGCAGCTAGCAACCCCACAGCGACAGCCGCCCAGACTTGATTGCTGACAAACAAAATTGTCGCAGACAAAGTAAAAGCACTCATCATCAAAGTATAATTCGTGCCCATTTGAACACTGGTCATGCGACGCATCAACCGCTCAGCTTCGGCAGAACGGACGCGAATCCGCAAATCTCCCTGTTCGAGTTTATCAATAGTCTCCTCAATCCGGCGGGGCAAACCCAAAGCAGTCGAACTCACCTGAGCCGCTTGGCGGCCGAGTTCGTTAAAAATGCTGCTAGTTGCATCAGGTCCATTTCCATTACTCATAAGCTGCATGGCAAAAGGTTGTGCCACCTCCATAAAGTTAAACTCGGGATCTAAACCCCGACCGACCCCTTCAATTGTTGAAAAAGCTCGCATTACAAAAGTAAAGGTAGCTGGGAAGCGAAAAGGTTGGTCGTAGGCAATATCGTAAAGGTCGTCGGTAATCGCGCTCACCGACTGCTCTTCAAAAGGCTTGTCCATGAAGTTATCCAGCATATACTGGATCGATCGGCGCACTGGACTCATATCACCTGTCGGAACCAAAGCGCCCAGATTGATGAGAGAATCCATAATCCGCTGTCCATCCTTAGAAGCAACGCCGTAGAGAGTCTCCATCAGTCCTTCGCGGACGTTGGACTGAATTTGCCCCATCATGCCGAAATCATAGAAAATCAGAGATCCCTGGGCACTAACAGCGATATTACCGGGGTGTGGGTCAGCGTGGAAAAAACCATCGTTGAGCAACTGCCGCAAATAGGCTTTGGCGCCTAACTGAGCGATTAATTTGCGATCGATCCCGGCAGCTTCGAGAGCTTCGTAGTGACTGATTTTAATCCCTGGTAAGTATTCCAAAGTCAGCACTCGCGGAGCCGCGTACCGCCAATAAACTCGCGGCACTTGCACCCAGTCGCAGTTGCTAAAATTGCGGCGAAAAGTATCAGCATTGCGGCCTTCATGGAGATAGTCAATTTCCAGCCATAGAATGCGACAACATTCCTCATAAATCCCCATCCAATCTCGGCCGCGGCCCCACTTAGGATGGTTTTGAAAGTAACGAGCAATTCCCTTAAGAATTTGCAAATCTATTTCAAACAGCTTCCGCAGTCCAGGGCGTTGCACTTTGACTACGACTTCTGGGCCCGAATGCAGTTGAGCTTTGTGTACCTGACCGAGACTAGCAGCGGCCAAGGGCACCGGGTCAAAGCTGCGGTAGAGTTCCTGAACTGTCTTGCCCAAATCTTGCTCGACAATTATTTCTAACTGTTCGTAGCTGAAAGCAGGCACTTTATCTTGCAGCTTAGAAAGTTCCTCGACAAACTCTGCGGGGAACAAATCGGCACGGGTGGAAAATAATTGTCCAACTTTAATGAAAGTCGGGCCTAAATCCAAGAGTGTTTCTCGAACCCAGATAGCTTGAAAGCGGCGTCTGGAAACTTTCTTTTCTTCAGTTACGCCTCCCCAGTAGCTCCAATTTTTGCTGTCGAGCCACAGCGAAGCCAGCCAGAGCAGGACAAAGGCCCAAATGTCGAAGAAGCGCCGCTTCCGGGAGTATTTTTCGCGATTCCAGCGATAAGCTTTACTTTTGTAGGATTTACCAGCAGTTTTTAGCTCATCGGCTTCGCTAGTGCGCTTGGGGGAGCGCTGGCGATTAACAGAGTCATCAAGGAGAGCAGACACTTGGGTTCCCAAATTGCTTATTTTATGTTGTAGCTTTGATTGCAGGTAGGAAGGTGGGTACAAATAAACATTAGGGAGGATGAGGGCGGGTTTTGCCTTGATAAACTCGCTTGTATCTCGTGATTCTTAGCTAAACCCGCCCCTACCAGATACTATTGTTTTTTTGCAATGACCTACTTAGGAGCGCAGGAGCGCATTGCTTTGCGCTCACGTAGTCGTAAATAATAGTTGTTGCGGTCGGATCGCCCTTTTTTAAGGCAAACTGCTGCGGTAGCGCTGTAATTCCGATCGCACCAGGGCGACTTCGGCGCGCAGTTCGTCAATGGTGACTTGCAAGTCGGCGGGATGGATGTCTTGAATGGTAGTGGTGCTGGTTGCAGTGCCTCTGGTCTGCATTGCTTCATCCGCAGATCGATTTGCGCGTTCTACAACTCGATCGGTGAACTGGCGCAGGCGTTCTCTTTGTTCGGCATCAAATTTGCCGAGTTCGGAGAAAGCGTTGGTTGCTGCGCTTTCTAATTGCTCGTATAGTGCTTCGGCAACTGCTCTGCCTACAAAAAAAGCATGAACTGGTGGTTTACTCATAAAAAAATCTCTGTGCGCTTCCGCAACAAATTATAACTTGATTCTCCCCGATGGTGCTTGTTCCCAAAGAAAGGAAGTTTGCCGGAAATGATCTACTGCCCGGAGCGTAGCCGGGAAACAAACAATTTTTTTCATGGTTCGCGATCGCACATAGGGCCCCACCACGGTAAATCGGTGCATTCTCAGCTCTGGTGTTACTAAAGGCTTTCTCAAGCTTAGTAGGGTTGGCAGAACTAATGCGCGATATCACACAACGCAGGCCATCGTGCTTCAATATTAACATAATTTATAACTAAATATCAAATATTTATACGTTTTATTTTGCCTGGGATTCGGAGTGCTTAGGGAATAGGAAATATTCGATAAATTCCGGCATAGGCTGTTGCTATTTTATGAGCTGATCGCAGGTTGTGCGAGATGATCCGTGGTACGGAATGGCGTTATTTTATCCACAATCGATTGATATTTACTCACTCCTCAAAGCAAGTATTAGTCCGCCCTTTTAACCAACAAAAAGAATACTAATTTGTCGCCGGTTCAGGAAACGGCACTGTTGGTTCTACAACAGGGGGCGGGGAGTAAGGTGCGATCGAAGTATCGGAATTGCTGCCGCTTTGGCTTGGTATTGGCGGTTCGGCCGATCCTACAACCGGTGATGGTATTGTTGGCGCGGATTCTTCCTGTGGAAAAGCTTCAGAACTCTTGGGAGCAGACGGGGCTGGTGCGGGTACGGGAGAAGAGTATCTGCGGGGTTCGGGCGGCAGAGGCGGAACTTCTGGTACTGGTGCGGATGCTGCTTCGGGTGCTGGCTGGATTTCAGTTTTAGGTTCTGGAATGGGGTACTCAGAGATCTGCGCTTGGGGATCGGGCGTTGGGGATGCTGAAGGTTCCGCTTGGGGCTCTGGGGCGGGAGTTTGCGGATTCGGGAGCGCAGAAGGTTGGGAGATGGCTGTTGAGGAGTCGATCGGTTCGGGTGTGCTGCTGTCTAATGTAGGCTTGGGGCCCTTGTTGAGTTGGAGCGGAACGAGAGGGCTGCTTTCGACAGACGGCTGCCTGAACATCGGCCCTGACAAATCGCGGGATTTGAGCAAATCTTCGAGAGATGGGAAGGCTTGAGTTGTCGATCCGTTGCTGCTGACACTCGTGCTGTTGTAGCGCCATGCCAGGTCAAAACCCATCCAGCCGGCAATTGCAGCCGTTACGACAAACGCTAGGAAAGTCAATTGCGGCGGGGGAGGTGCGGGCAATCGCAGACTTTGCTTGCCTGTTCTCTCTGCTGATACTCGCTCTGTTTCTTGCAGCATGGTAAGCCAATTTTCCACTGTCTGGGGGCGGTTGTCGGGGTCGGTTTCGAGTCCTTGAAGGATTGCTCGCTCGATTCGGGGGCTGAGGTTGGGCTGAAATTGCCGCAAACAAGCCAGGGGAATGCGATCGCGCAGGGGTGCTGCTACGGGCGGTACGCCGGAGAGCAAGTAGTAGAGGGTGGCTGCGATCGCATAGACATCTGTGGCCGGTGTACATTTACCGTCATAGAGGTATTGTTCGATCGGCGCGTAGCCCGGAGAAAGCAAGTTAGTGTGAGTTTGTTTGGTGCCGGCGGTAAAGTCGCGCGCAATACCGAAGTCTATCAACATTACTAGATGAGAATCATCTCGCCGGATCATATTTTCTGGGTTGATGTCTCCGTGTAGCAATCCGCTGTGGTGAACTGTACTTACGGCTGAGGCTATTTGCCGAATGTAGTGCAGAGCCTGGGCGAATGGCAGCGGCTGATCGGTTTCGACTATTTGGGCGAGGGTTTTGCCGGGAATGTAGTCCATCGCAATAAAAGACTGTCCGGCTTCTTCAAAAAAGTCAATTATCCTAACGATGTTGGAATGCTGACACCGCGACAGGCGTTGGGCTTCGGCAATAAACTGCTGCTGAAACTGGGCTGATGCTGGGTGTTGGCGCAGACTTTCGTTGAGGGTTTTGAGTACGACGGTTTGGTTTAATTGGGTGTGGGTAGCTCGGTAAGTGATGCCGAACCCTCCTCTGCCTAAAGTCGCGTTAATTTGGTATTTGCCCTGTTGCAGGACTGTTGCTGGCGCTGAGTTCATCTTTTGTTGATGGCCGGTTCCCAAACTATGCTACCGCCTTTGGGTTATTTCGCTTTCTTTAGGACTAATATTCGATCGACCTGCGCCCTACTTTTGGCTTGATCTCTGCCATATCAATTTATCTGTAGCAGTTGTCTTAAAACTTAACACAATATTTGCCCAATAAAAATCCCGCTCTTGTGGAACGGGAAAGCCATCAGGGTGCATCTATATAACTTGACTATAACGCCTGGGGGGTATAACCCCTCTTTGCTTTATTAAATCTTTACAATCAGGCAATTTTTGTAAAGATTTAGGTTCTTATTTAAATTGTGAGCAACATTATGATCAGCAAGATTGCCGAATCGCGATCGTGAGCTTAAAAAAATAAAAAAGGATCGACTCAGTGAAGTTGGACACAAAGACATCAGAATCTGATATGATGTCACCCATGATTCCAGCTTAATCGGGAAAACATCTGAATTCAACTTGGTTAATGGAATAAAGCAGGGATTGTGAGATCGATGGTTTGTCAGAAACTCGTTAAGTTAGCAGTTAGTCCACCTTAAGAGCGGTTTAAGTTGATGGTGTCTGTGGTGAACCCACGCAGTAGAGGCGTTTGGCATCTGATAGGCATTTTTCAGAAAGTATTTCAACACAATCCAATATTTGCTAGTAGGTAACGTTCATAGGCAGTGAGCGTGGATCTACTTTTGCAGTCGATCGCTAATTAAGGAGGAACTTTTGAATATTCAAGCCCTGAAACGGGAATGGTTCTCAAATGTGAGAGCTGATATTTTGGCAGGAGCAGTGGTCGCTTTGGCACTGATTCCAGAGGCGATCGCCTTTTCAATTATTGCTGGCGTCGATCCCAAAATTGGACTGTATGCCTCATTTATCATTGCCATGACGACGGCAATCTTCGGTGGACGACCGGGCTTAATTTCAGCAGCCACAGGTTCAATGGCATTGTTAATGATCAACTTGGTGAAGGAGCACGGCTTGGAGTATTTGTTCGCCGCTACTCTTTTGACTGGAGTGTTGCAAATTCTGTTTGGGGTACTGAAATTGGGGCGACAGATGAAGTACGTGCCCCGTGCAGTAATGGTTGGATTTGTCAATGCCCTAGCGATTTTGATTTTCATGGCGCAGTTGCCGCAATTAACTAATGTACCTGTGACGGTATATGTGATTACAGCACTCTCCCTGGCAATTATCTATATCCTGCCTCGCTTTACAAAAGTAGTGCCTTCGCCATTGGTGGCAATTGTGGTGATGACTGTTGCTGCGATCGCCCTTAAACTCAATGTTCCCACCGTGGGCGACATGGGGGAATTGCCCAGTGCTTTGCCATTTTTTGCTCTACCAAAAGTACCATTAAATCTGGAAACCTTAGAGATTATCTTTCCCTACGCCTTGACACTGGCGATCGTCGGTTTGTTGGAATCATTGCTGACAGCTTCACTGCTGGATGAACTCACCGACACACCCAGCGATAAAAACCAGGAAGCTAAGGGTCAAGGCATTGCCAATATCATAACTGGGTTCTTTGGCGGGATGGCAGGGTGTGCCATGATTGGGCAATCGGTGATTAATATTCAGTCTGGTGGACGGGGAAGACTCTCAACCTTTGTTGCGGGTGTTTTTCTGCTATTTTTCATTCTTGTCTTGGGAACTTGGGTCAAGCAAATGCCGATGGCGGCCTTGGTTGCTGTGATGATTATGGTGTCGATCGGGACATTTAGCTGGGCATCGATTAAGAATATTTCCCGCACGCCTCGGAGTGAAACCGCCGTGATGATTACGACTGTTTTGATCACGGTTTTAACTCATAACTTAGCCATTGGCGTAATCGCGGGAATTGTGATGAGTACGGTGTTCTTTTCTCGCAAGATTGCCAAGTTGGTGTTTGTGGATAAAACGCTCAGTGCTGATGGCAGCCATCGCACCTATAACGTCGCTGGGCAAATTTTCTTTGTGTCAGTACATGATTTTTTAGAGGCGTTTGATTTCCAAGAAGTGGTCGATCGCGTCTCGATCGATCTTACCCATGCTCACCTATGGGATCAAGGGGCAGTTGCGGCGATCGATCGAGTAGTGATTAAATTCCGCCGTAATGGTGCAGAGGTTGATCTGATTGGGTTGAATGAAGCAAGTGCCACATTGATCGATCGATTGGCCATACACAACAGCCCCGATGCGGTGAAAGAAATGTCAGGACATTAAAACCAATGGCTTAAATAGGTCGGCGCTGTAAAACGCAACTATGTAAACGATCGTCAAGTATAAAAATGCCAAGAAAGCAGGACTAGGAGACGCTATTTATATACAGTTACATAGTTCAGTTTAATCCCGCCGACCTACTTATGTAACAGAGCAAGACATCAGCCTACTATTGAAGATGCTGGCATCGCATCCAGGGAGTGTCTTCTCAATTAACTCAACTTTAATAGGCTTGAATTGCCTAAATATGCGATCGAACTGTTAACCGCAGATTTCAAGCGAATAAACACTGATAAACGCAAATAATTCAATAATTAAAATTGAGTGGAACTCAAGTTTAATATTTCTTGCCGTGCTTCGGCAAATGGTGCAGCAAATACCATAACACGGCTATATTTGCCATAAGTACGACTAACTTAAGTACGGTGACACCCTGAAATAACTCATATATTTCTGGCGGAATACTGATTCCTACTAGCACTAATACTAAAATTGTTGCCCAGCCTTTTTCGCACCACAAGCCAACAGCTTCAACAGCAGTCAAACCTGCATACACTGCGGCAGCAAGTCCGCTAAATAGTAAAGTTTTAGTTTTGAGCATGAGAATTTTGTCTAACAAAAATTCAACAATTTGAAGTTTTGATTCTAAGAAGAAAGATTCTGAAAAATCTTCCAAGGCTTGATGATTTTTTAGTGCTAAAAGCAAAGCGATTGAAGTTACTGTTAAGAGGGCAGCGACAAAACTTTTGTAAAGGACAATTGCGATCAAAGCTGGAGGACGCTGTTTTTTCACGTAAATTCTAGAAATATTAATAATTTGCGATCGGTTTGTGAAGGAAGAAGGAAGAAGGAAGAAGGAAGAAGGAAGAAGGAAGAAGGAAGAAGGAAGAAGGAAGAAGGAATTAAGAATGTCCTAAGCTGTTGCACATTTAAATTGTATATTCGGGGCAGCGTCGAAGCCCACCCCACAGGAGTTTGACTATTTTTCGACATACGATTTAAATGCAAAACAGCTTAACCGAAAGCACAGGGGATTTAAACCCCCACTTTTAGGTGGATTGTTTTTAGGCACGGGCTTAAATCCCCTGCCTAAAAACTTCACTGTCAACTGTCAACTGTCAACTGTCAACTGTTAAGCACACCATGCTAAGATTGAGGATAATGTTGTACTAAGAAAGAGATGGCAGTAGCCCGATCGCCCAAATGACCATCCAACGCAGCAGCCAACAAATCATCCAACATCCGTTTAAACCCAGGCCCCGGCTTGTAACCCAATGCCTTCAAGTCGTTGCCGTTTAAAGGCGACTCAACATTTACCCACAGAGTGAGATATTCCCAAATCTGGCGACGGATACTTCGGGGGCTTTGTAGGGCGATCGCAATTAACAGCGGCAACTCATAATTCCTCAACAGAAACACCAATTGACTCGGTAACTTACACTTCGGCAAATTCTCTGCTAATTCCTGATTTCCAGCTTCCAAAACTTCCAGCCGTTTAATACTGTCAGCAGGTAACTGAACATTTCCCGCTACCTTAACCCGATATTCCGGTGCTAAATAAGCGATCAAAACTTCCAGCCGCATCAGCCAATCAGGAATATTGATAACTGGGAATTGGGAATTTGTAATTGGGAATTGGGAATTGGCAATAGTTGCTTCTTTCAACATCAATCCGTTAAATCCCGTACTTTGCTCGTTGCCGAACTTCCGGCCATTCAAACATCGATCGAGCAAACGCAACCTGCGCCACAATTCGCGATCCAAATCCAAAGTAGGATGAATACAGCGCAAAGCCTGCAAATCTCCCAGCATTTGCAAAGCAGCCTGCCAATAAGGAGCTTGCAAAATGTACTTTAACTCACTTTTCAGCCGAGTTTCTAAAGCCGGAACTCTGCCATTTTCTCCCTGAATCCGGTAATAAATCCCACTTTCCAAAGCGTTGCGGATGTATCCTTCAGTCTGCGACTCAATGGAAAATCCCAGCCGCACCGCAAACCGCACAGCCCGATAAATTCGCGTCGGATCTTCGATAAAACTATTGGCGTGCAAAACTCGAATTTGGCGCGCTTCCAAGTCTAGCAAACCGCCAAAAAAATCTAACAATTCGCCACTGCGAGGCACACCCAACCGCACAGCCAGCGCATTAATTGTAAAATCTCGGCGGTACAAATCTTGGCGAATCGAACTCGCTTCAACTTCAGGATTTGCAGCCGGATAAGGGTAAAATTCAGTACGAGCCGTAGCGATATCCAGCCACAGCGAGCCGAAAGCCGAGTCTTTGTGCCATAAAAGCGCGGCGGTTTGAAATTGACCGTGAACGTCTAAACGCGAGTCTGGGTAAAGCTTTTGCAGCGCTGAGGCTAACTCTACTCCTGCACCAGAATCGTCGGTGCCGCAGTTGCCATCGACTACCAAATCAATATCAGTGAGTGCCAGTTTATCATCCGTGGCTAACAGTAAATCCCGGACTGCTCCACCGACAATATAAAGTTGCCAGCCGCGTTCTTGGGCAATATTGGCTGCGATCGACAATAATTGCCATAATTCGCTACTAATGCCCGATCGCAACAACTGCTCAACCGATTCGGGCATGGGACAATTAGACAACTCAGTATTACTGCCGCTATCTCGCGCCTTTTGCTGGTGCAACTCCCGCAATACATCAGTGCGAGTCACAATTCCCACCAGTTGGCCGTTTTCCAATACTGGCAAACGCCCGATATCGTATGTCACCATTAAAGCTTCAATTTCTGGCAGCAAGGTATCCGGGGCGATGGTTTTGAGCTGCGGAGTCATGTAACCCTTAACTGGGGCGTGACTGAAACCGTGGTGCAAGGCAATGTCAATGTCGCGGCGCGAGATAATCCCGGTAAGCCGATCGCCCGAATCGACCACGGAAAGCCCCGAATGTCCGTAGCGTAGGAGGATACGGTGAGCCTCTCCGACGGAAGTTTCCGGGCGAATGCTCCGCACTGGAGATGACATTAATTCGCGGGCGGTTGGAGGATGGGGGATTTGAGCTTTGAGTTGGTCGGCTAATTGATTCAAAGTCAGCAGCGGATCAACATCCCGTGTAGCGAGGGATGCGGCGCGGGCGTGGCCTCCGCCGCCGAGGGGTTTGAATAATTCGCTGAGGTTTGTGCCTTCGATGCGCGATCGACCGATAATAGCTAAGCGGTTGGAAACTGGCGATTCAGCAATGTTGCGGTTGTCATTTTCGCTAAAGTTATAAACATTACCTAAAAGTAGAGCATCGGTTTCAGTCAAATCCAGCAAGCGAGAAGCCAGCGCCGAAAGTCCGGGAACATAAGATTCAGTAGATAGTAATACTGAAGCTACTGTATAACCATGCAAGGTTTGCGATCGCAAATTCTCCAACGCTTCTCTCAGCAAATCCTGCAATTGGGGAGACAAACCGGGTTCTACATATTCCGCGATTACCCGCAAACTCGCTCCTTGTTCCATTAACCACGCTAAAGCCATTGCATCTCGCGCGGTTGCGCCCTCAAAGGTGAGGGAACCTGTATCGACGTGGATACCGAGGGCCATGACTGTGGCTT
Source organism: Lyngbya sp. CCAP 1446/10 (assembly GCF_026130175.1). Lineage (GTDB taxonomy): Bacteria > Cyanobacteriota > Cyanobacteriia > Cyanobacteriales > Microcoleaceae > Microcoleus. The sequence continues at coordinate 35,645 of NZ_JAIGNI010000028.1, forward strand.
CCGAAGGTAAAAGCTGGGACACTGTATCGCCATTTTCGGCTGCATTTTTGAGCTTTTCCCGCAGTTGTTCGACAATTAATGTGGTGGTTGCGCCAACTGCTTCAATCTGTGTAACCGTGGCGGGGATGTCCAAATCAGCTTGTAAATGATGATCGAAAACGGCTATTTCGTTGAGGTGTGGCAAGTCTAGCCATTCGGCGGCTTTTCCTAGTCGATCACGCTGTGAGGCATCCACTATACTAATAGATCGAATTTGTTGCGGATTGACCGATCGACGTTCAATCAGCGGATACTCGTCGCGGTGTAGCGCCAAAAAATCTCGCACCGTCGGGTGACAACCGCCAGTCAGCACGATTCTGCTACCGGGGCGCAGCACGCAAAGTCCCACCGCCGCGCCCAAGCTGTCAAAATCTGCTGTTGTGTGGCACAAAACTAAGTCCATAGCCGAAAATCCCGCATCTCTCACTCCCACACTAGCAATTTCTGGTGCTCGGATACCGGATCGGGCGATCGGGCTTTAACAGGACTTACACATGGGCTAGAAACCGGGTTTCTACGAAAAATTGGCGACAAGTCACGAGAAATCACGAAAGAAACCCGGTTTCTGAGGTTGCAAGTGCGTCCTGGACTGTTTAATATAAGCTTCAGCCAGTATCGAATCCAGTTTTCTGTGCAGTAGCGAACAATGATAAAATTGATAAAAATCTCAAGAGCTACTAAGGCCTGTTCGCGCCATGCTCGAATTTGCACAGTCTCTTTCGTATCAATCAACCGACAATTTCTCGATCGACCATCTGGAAATTGTCAAAAACTATAATCTGGAATGTTTTGCCAGGTTATGACAAACTATTTCTCGTCCACGCACGGTTATATCAAAAGGAGAAAAAATGTTATCAATTCTGTTTCAAGTGGTTTTACTAGGTCTCGTGCTACTGTCTTTTGTGATGGTTGTTGGCGTGCCAGTTGCCTATGCCTCTCCCCAAAACTGGAATCAGTCTAAAACGCTGATTTATGCTGGTTCTGGTCTCTGGTTCTTACTGGTTATTGCAGTGGGTGTCTTAAACTTTTTGGTAGTTTAATTTCGTCTAAGACTATCGAGAAAAGAAGGTAAAAGATAGAAAATTGAAGGCATTAACCAGTAATTTAAAGTCATTCCGCATTCGGCAGAAGCTAGGAATTCTACAGCCAGCACGACGAACCTGTATATTTTTGCACTTGAAATTAAGATGAGATGTTTCAGCTTTCTAACTTTTGCCTTCTCACCAACAAAAAACTAAAATCTAAAACCTAAAATCTAAACTAGAAACACTATGACTGTTTTCGAGGGAACTTTTACTCAAACAGAATCTTTGCGATTTGCGATTGTCATCGGTCGTTTTAATGATTTGATTGTCAACAAACTTTTGGAAGGATGTCAAGATTGTTTGAAACGCCACGGGGTTGATATTAATCCTGATGGGAATCAAGTTGATTTTTATTGGGTTCCGGGATGTTTTGAGATTCCTTTGGTGGCGCGCAAAGCTGCTCTTTCTGGCCGCTACGATGCGGTAATCTGTCTGGGTGCGGTAATTCGCGGCCAAACTCCGCATTTCGATTTTGTAGCTGGTGAGGTTTCTAAGGGAATTGCTGCGGCTGCTTTTCAAACTGGTGTGCCGGTGATTTTTGGGGTGGTGACGACTGACACGATGCAGCAAGCTTTGGAAAGGGCGGGAATTAAGAGCAATTTGGGCTGGAATTATGGGATGAGTGCTTTGGAAATGGGCAGTTTGATGCGTCAAGTTAATGGTTTGGGTGCAAACTCTTACGATAAATTGCCTGTGTCTGCTGCTGTTGAGGTGCTGTCGGGCGATCGGGCTTGATGTATTATTGAAAAACCTTTTATGGGCAGGCAGGATGCCCAACCCATACTCCCTACAAGAAATACAATCTTTGTGGAACAGGCCGGAAAGCCTGTTCTTGAAACAAATTAAATCTTTGTGCAACAGGCATCTTGCCTGTTCTTGAAAGGGTATAAATTTGATTGAATTGCGTACTTTTAGCACCTGTAGGTAACAAAAGCGATGACTGTTGTAACTGCTAAACGATTCTCGATCGAAGAATATCACCGTTTGGGAGAACTGGGATTTTTCGGCCCCGATGACCGAGTAGAATTGATTCGCGGAGAAATTATAAATATGGCTGCTAAAGGTAGGCTTCACTCTGTTTGTAACAGTCTTTTACTTCGGGAATTAGTCATTTTACTCGGAAGACTTGCTCATTTGCGCGTACAAGAGCCGATTATTTTATTTACTACTGATAGCGAACCAGAACCTGATGTTGTTATCGGCCGAAATCGATCTGATAATTATTTATCTTCTCACCCGGAGCCTGCGGATATATTGTTGGTAATTGAGGTTTCTGATTCTACTTTAAAGTATGACCAGAGAACTAAGTTATCTCTCTATGCGGAAGCTGGGATTTCTAATTATTGGATATTTAATTTGGTTGATAATCAACTGGAAATGTACAGCGAACCTTATCAAAAAAGACAAGGAGATTTCAATTATCGATCGCAACGAGTTGTTCTGCCCGATGAGGCTGTTTCCATCCCTGGTTTTCCCGAATTGTCTCTGGATTTATCTTTGGTATTTCCAGCCTAATTTAAAAATACGATACAATCGCTCACAACGATCGATCGCGTAGATACTGATTTCTGATTCAGTCGATCGGTGCGATCGGTCTTTTGAAATTCTGGATATGCTAAAATAGCAGACTTCACTTCCTATGTCAAGCTTTAGCAGCATCGATGCTGCCAAGCCTTGTGTAATATTTGAGCTTTCCGCATACTAATCACCAGACAGAGGAAACCACAACATGATCCAAACCATATCCAAAACAATCACGTTTGATGAGTTCGTTGCTTGGTATCCAGAGAACTCTGTCCATAAGTACGAACTACACAATGGAGTAATTGTTGAAATGCCTTTAGGAACAAGCCACCATTCCCGTGTTATAGGTTTTACGCGGGACGAAATTAGCGCAGAAATCAGGCGACTGAAATTGCCTTGCTTTATTCCTGGTGTTTACCTGCTTAAACCCACTCGCGATGAGGCAGGCTATCAGCCCGATGTAATTGTCTTGGACGAAGTTGCTCTCGCAAACGAACCACGCTGGGAGAGGGAATCCATCATCACGATGGGCGCTTCTGTACGGCTAGCTGTAGAGGTCGTTAGCACCAATTGGCAAAATGATTACCTAGTTAAAGTAGCTGATTATGAAAGATTAGGTATCCCGGAATATTGGGTTGTGGATTATGCTGCTTTGGGCGGCAGACGCTTCATTGGCAATCCGAAAAAACCTACTATTTCGGTTTACCAGTTGGTTGACGGGGAATATCAAATCAAGCAGTTTCAGGGAGATGACACAGTTGAGTCGCTGGCGTTTCCAGAGTTGAGGTTGACTGTCGAGCAGATTTTTAGAGCCGGTTTGCCTGCAATTGAGCCGACTTAGAACGAATAGGGCGATCGGATATAGCCTTTTTCAGAAAGATGAGGTATGCCGAGGTATCCTGTAACCCTTACAGTGTAATGCTTTTTATGGCAAAATTTGTACCTCACCTTTTAGAGAAAGGCTATATCACAAGGATATCAAATGGGGCGGGAAAGAACACCAATTCAAGGAAAATGTGTCTTCAATACGAGCTATAATAGTTGGGTAACGTTGGGGTAAGTAAAAAAACTAACATGAATCAAACTTCTACAGTTACGATCGGCGATACATTTTATCAAATCCTCGCAGAACTCTCTGCAAGCTCTGGAAAATCAATCCAAGCAGTTCTCGAACAAGCAATCGAACAATACCGAAGACAACAGTTTTTAGAAGCAGCCAACCAAGCTTATCTTGATCTACGCAATAACTCCGAAGCTTGGCAAGAAGAACTTGAAGAACGATCGGTCTGGGATATCACTTTAGTTGACAGTTGACAGTAGTAAAAACCCGGTTTGTTTGGTTGTGATGCGTAATTCCCGGATCAAATTCACGCAACCTTGCAATTTTTGAAATTGTGTGATATCATAAAACGTTCTTAGAAATATCGCAACAGCAAATATTACTTCATGGCAACGAAGCCAACGATCGCATTTACGCACCTCGGCTGCGAAAAAAATCGCATCGATACCGAACACATGATTGGCTTGCTGGCTCAAGCGGGCTATCAAGTAGATTCTAATGAAGAATTAGCCGATTATGTTGTAGTCAATACTTGCAGTTTTATCCAAGCTGCGCGAGAAGAGTCAGTCCGCACTTTGGTCGAATTGGCAGAAGCTAATAAAAAAGTAGTCATCACTGGCTGCATGGCACAGCATTTTCAGCAGCAATTGCTCGACGAATTGCCGGAAGCAGTCGCAATTGTCGGCACTGGCGATTATCATAAAATAGTCGATGTGATGGAACAGGTGGAAAAGGGCGATCGAGTTTCCCTCGTCTCTAACGAACCTACTTACATCGCTGACGAAACGACTCCCCGCTATCGCACGACATCGGAAGGTGTCGCCTATCTGCGGATAGCAGAAGGCTGTGACTACCGCTGTGCATTTTGCATTATCCCGCACTTGCGCGGAAATCAACGATCGCGCACGATCGAATCTATTGTCGCCGAAGCTAAGCAATTAGCATCGGAAGGTGTCAAAGAAATTATCTTAATTTCTCAAATTACCACCAACTACGGCAAAGATATCTATGGTGAACCGAAGCTAGCCGAACTGCTGCGCGCTTTGGGTGAAGTAGATGTACCCTGGATTCGGATGCACTACGCCTATCCTACAGGTTTGACTCCGCAAGTTGTGGCGGCAATCTGCGAAACGCCCAACGTTTTGCCATATTTGGATTTACCTCTGCAACACTCGCACCCGGAAATTCTGCGGGCGATGAACAGACCTTTTCAAGCTGGGATTAATGATGCTATAGTCGATCGGCTCAAAGCAGCAATTCCCAACGCCGTGATGCGAACAACTTTTATTGTTGGCTTCCCCGGCGAAACCGACGAACACGCAGCACACTTGCTGGAATTTGTCAAGCGCCACGAATTCGATCACGTCGGAGTATTCACATTTTCCGCCGAAGAAGGTACTCCAGCCTTCAGCTTGCCAAATCAACTGCCAGCAGAAAAAATGGAAATTTGGCGCGATTCGGTAATGGCGGCACAACAACCTATATCATTGAAGAAGAATCAAGAATCTGTCGGTCAGGTAGTTGATGTCCTGATAGAACAAGAACAGCCAGAGACAGGTGAGTTGATTGGTAGATCCGCCAGATTTTCCCCAGAAGTAGATGGACTCGTCTATGTGACAGGAGAAGCACGGCTGGGATCGATCGTACCTGTGAAAATTACGAGTTCAGATGTCTACGACCTCTACGGTCAAGTAGAAGTATAGCTCGAACTGTCCCGCCCGCCAAAGCAGCATCAGCCCCGCGCTAAGAGTGTAGCCTCGCGTCGGGATGAGTGCCAGTGAGTTGACGATTCCACTCCCGCGAGTCGAATTCCAAGCCGTGCTGTGGAACAGCGACGGGGTGGATGAGGAAACGAGCAATTCTTCTGATAAAATTGGTACATCTTGACAACCAATGCCGTAAGCGAAAACCAAGCTCATAGGTACGTGTTGCCAGAAAAAGTATGGGTCTTGGGAACCAGGACTCCTGCCCTTGGAGGCAATGTAAGACCAATAGAATTACGGAGTTCTGGCGGCTGTTGCCAATGAATTGGGAAGCCCGTGCTGTACCGCAGGTCACCGTCGGGTAGTTCACTGTTTTGTTTCTGAATGTAAAGAGTTATGCTAATATAAAGTCAGAAACCAGCGGGGATGATTTGAGATTGCTTCGCCGTCCGCCCTACACCACAACGGTATCCCGAAAGAGTGTTGAGATGGATAGGCGGTAACGGTCGCTGCATCCCCTGTTGAATCCCGCAGGCGACGGATTGCGGGATAGCGCCTGAACTAACAAACCTGTAACTACTAATATGTAGTGCAGTTCAGTGGGGCTGGTCATCATCCTCACTATAAAATGCCCTAGAGAGAAAGCTTGCAAGTACCTCAAAGGAAGTCCAATGTACTATTTTAAGAATGTTGGAAGTCGATAACCCGATCGCTGGCGGTTGGTATCGGTGATGTCACAAAATCAAAGACGGCTGTCGAATCGGTAAATTTAGTCACCATCGACGGAGCTGCCCTATACTCGATTGCTATTTAAAAAGGTGCGCGCAGGCGCAGCACCGTACAGAACTCATAATGAGTTCCTGCCTTATAGCAGAAATCCGCATCCGAGTTGGGCAACTTAGAAGGCTAAGGACTCGTTATTAGGAGCATTAATGAATTTATTGTTTGAAGGCTTGGGTCTTTCGGAAGAACTCGTTCTCCATCTGGAAACACTCGGCTTTACAGAACCTACTCCCATCCAAGTACAAGCCATTCCACACCTGTTAGCAGGTCGCGATGTTGTGGGTCAAGCCCAAACAGGAACTGGCAAAACGGCAGCATTTTCGTTGCCCATCTTGGAGCGGATTGATTTAGATGTAACTGCGGTGCAAGCATTGGTGCTGACACCGACTCGCGAATTGGCGATGCAGGTAACTGAAGCCATCCGCGATTTGAGCGGTATCAGCAGCGACGGCCCGGTAAAAGTCGGTCGCTCTCTGCAAGTTCTGACGGTGTACGGTGGTCAATCGATCGATCGCCAAATGCAGCGTTTGAAGCGCGGCGTTCACATCGTTGTCGGTACACCCGGACGCATACTAGATATGCTGAGCCGCGGCAGCCTGAAACTAGACAAGGTAAAATGGCTGGTTTTGGATGAAGCTGACGAAATGCTGAGCATGGGCTTTATCCAAGATGTGGAAAAAATCTTGGATGCTGCACCAAAAGATCGTCAAACGGCATTTTTCTCGGCGACGATGGAAGCTTCCATTCGGAAATTGGTAACGCGCCATTTGCGCAACCCAGTCAACGTCACCGTAGAACAGCCAAAAGCAACGCCGAAGCGGATTAGCCAAGGCGTGTACATGATTCCTCGCGGCTGGTCTAAGGCAAGAGCTCTACAGCCAATCCTAGAAATGGAAGACCCAGAATCTGCACTGATTTTTGTGCGGACGCGGCAGTCGGCGGCAGAACTTACTAGCCAACTGCAAGCAGCAGGTCACAGCGTTGACGAGTATCACGGTAATTTGAACCAAGCACAGCGGGAACGTTTGCTGCATCGGTTCCGCCAATGTCAGGTGCGCTGGGTAGTGGCGACTGATATTGCGGCGCGGGGTTTGGACGTGGATCACTTGACTCACGTGATTAACTATGACTTGCCCGATAGCGTAGAAAGCTACGTTCACCGGATCGGACGTACCGGCCGGGCTGGTCGCGAAGGAACTGCGATCACGTTGATTCAACCTGTTGATCGCCGCAAATTACGCTTGATTGAACGCCACGTGCGATCGAGCTTAACGGTGAGAAACATTCCGACACGCGCCCAAATTGAAGCGCGTCAGTTGGAAAAGATGCAGGGTAAAGTTCGCGAAGCTTTGGCTGGCGAACGGATGGCATCTTTCTTACCTCTGGTGTCTCAGTTGTCCGAAGAGTACGACGCCCACGCGATCGCCGCTGCTGCTTTGCAAATGGCCTTCGATCAAAGCCGTCCTGCTTGGATGGGTGCTGATTACGCTCAACAAGAAGATCCCCCTATTGGTGGAGAAAACAGCGTCAAGCCAATCTTGATCAAGAAGCGGGCTAAGACTGGTGCGTCGAGTAATTCTGTGGGTTCGAGCGTTCCTTCTCCCGTTCCCCAGAACAGCTAATTAGTAGGGTGCGCTGAGGCGCACTTTACTTTAAAATATGTGTAGAGATGCGATATCGCGTCTCTACATTGTTTTGTTGATCTCTCTCTTCTATTCCTCTGTGTCCTCTGCGCTCTCTGCGGTTAAATCATCCAAAAACAACCGTAAACGATGTAAATCAATATGGAAGTTAGGAATCGGACAATTTCTGTAACTAATTCTACGCTGAGCACGTTAATTGAAGAACTGGGTACTGAGTGTCAAAATGTTATTACTTTAATCCATCAGCTTCAGTTACCTGATTTGAGCGATCGACAAAAAGCTGAAATTATAGCATAGTTCATGAGTGCTGCAATTCACCTGAACCTGCACTGTGGAGAGGATTTTCAGACACTAATTGCTGAGGAAATGGCAAAATTGTCGGATGTTGATGAAGAGGATTAAGGAGATTTGGGCGATCGCGCTTCAGGAAAAAGCCACTCTATAAACTCACCGAAGTAAGGTGTATCGTGTGCATTGCGTACCTTATTTTTTAATATGTTTCGTACTAGCCTTTACCTGATGCTGAATACTCATAAAGTGGCACTGAACGTGCAGGTTTTATTTTTGTTTTGAGTAACTCTTCAATTTGTCGAACAGTCTTCGGTTTCAGGAGGATATCGCCGCAGAATATACAAACCTCTGCGGGAACTTTATCGATTACGACGATTTCACCTTGGTATCGAACAGCGTGAATGATTTCCCGCTCCTCATAAGTACCTGGACATCCTTGAATACTGCATTTCATTCTAATTGCCTCCTAGTGGTGGGAGTTATCCATTTGGGCAGTTTTGGCTCATAAACCGTGATAATAATCAGTAACGGTTGGACAGTAGTACAGACAATGTGCAAGGGACGACTATCTTGAGAAAAACCGCCGAATAAACAGCAAGCACCGCGCTGATGTTGAGGATAGTTTTCTAACAGTTGACCTCTAACTAATGCTTGAATTACTTGATCTAGTGTAATGTTTTCCTCAAGCATCTCTTGCTGTGCGTGGAGAGTCAAGCGAAGGTTATCTGCCCCGGCTTGAAAGCGTATTCGCTCCTGTACTGCCTCTAAATTAGTCGGCTCAAACTCACTCACGAAAGACAGAGATTAAAAACACTAATATTATACTATTTGATTGGGGGCGATCGCCCGGAGGCTGAACTAAGCCCGATCGCGCATCAAGAAAAAGCCCTCCAGTCAACTCACCGAAAGGCTGAAAATTCTCATAAATAAGCAGGGCTGAAGTCCGAACGATCGAACCTGTACGCGGGATTTTGGGACTATTGTGTAATATTTTAGTTGAGCTGCGTGCCGATAATAATCTTTTGCACGCGATCGCCCTTAAGTTCCAAAACCAAATTAGAAGCCTTTTGATCGTTGCTGTAAGTCAACCGAGTCACTTCACCCTGCACAGATTGCGACCCATAACTGTAAGTTTTAACAATTTTTTTGCTGTTATCTCCTACCTTAATCCCATCAATTGTCACGAACTTGGGATTGGTAGTAGAAATTAAATAAACTTTGCCATCCCAGGCTGCTACTGTCAATTTTGAGTAGGTTAGCGTGCGAATCTTGCCACCGATCGCCTTACCGCCCGGTTTAGTTTCGTCGCGCTGCGGTTTTCCCAACTTACGTTTTGCCTCATCTACAGACATCCCCAACCGCACGCCGCCAATCCCCAAGCGCGAATAGTCGATCGCCGCCGGCGTTTGTGTCGCGCCCAACATTCTTTCTAAAGCGACAACAGTTTGATTCATCGCGGGAATCGGGCGAACTAAAGCAGCAAATCCTAAGCTAGAAATTGCCAGATTAATCATGATGCCAACGACGGCTGTTGTCACAAACAATTTTACCATTTTTTTATACCTTTATTTGGCAGTAGATTCCTGCAATATCCTGTTATATCCGGATAAATATAATGATTGCGGGCGAATACAATTCGCTCTTACACAGCCCAAGCCCGCCTGCGAGGACTAAAACAGTAACAATATTCATCCCCAAAAATATAACATAGAGAAACCAGGTTTCTGTAGGGGGCGTACCCCCGTGTCCGCCTTGATTCGGTGTTTCTGAATACCAAACAAAGTTTTAGGTTTAATTAGCGCGACTACTGAATCGCCGGAATTGGTGTGATATCCTAACAAAAGGCGTTTCTCCATAAAATCCGCAATTTAGATGACCGCAACAGATTCTACTAAACACCAAAAATCTAAAGCCCTCAAACCCGGAAGCCGCCGCCCTGCTAAAGAGCTTTGCAGCGAATGCGGTTTGTGCGATACATATTATATCCATTATGTCAAGGAAGCTTGCGCTTTCTTAACTCAGCATATCTCAGAACTGGAAGAGGAGATTCACGGGCGATCGCGCAATCTCGACAATCCCGACGATTGGTATTTCGGCGTCAGTCAAAATATGATAGCGGCTAAGAAAAAAGAACCAATCGAGGGCGCTCAGTGGACGGGAATTGTCAGCTCAATCGCCATTGAAATGCTAGAAAAAGGCATTGTTGAAGGCGTTGTCTGCGTCCAAAACACCAAAGAAGACCGCTTTCAACCGATGCCAATAATTGCTAGGAATCGCGAAGAAATTCTCGCAGCAAAAGTCAACAAGCCAACTCTATCTCCCAACCTTTCAGTATTGGAACAAATCGAGAAGTCAGGGATGAAGCGGCTGTTAGTAATTGGCGTCGGCTGTCAAATTCAAGCTTTGCGAACAGTCGAGAAAAAACTCGGTTTAGAAAAGCTCTACGTTTTGGGAACTCCCTGTGTCGATAATGTCAGCCGCGCGGGCTTGCAGAAATTTCTAGATACGACTAGCCGCTCTCCTGAAACCGTGGTCTCTTACGAGTTTATGCAAGACTTTAACGTTCACTTCAAACACGAAGATGGTTCTACCGAAAAAGTGCCATTTTTCGGGCTGAATACTAAAGAATTGAAAGATGTTTTTGCTCCTTCTTGTTTGAGCTGTTTTGACTATGTGAATTCTTTAGCAGATTTAGTTGTCGGCTACATGGGCGCACCCTTTGGCTGGCAGTGGATTGTGGTGCGAAATGACACCGGGCAAGAAATGTTAGATTTGGTAACGGATCAGCTAAACACTCAGCCAGTGATGTCTCAAGGAAATAGAAAAGAAGCGGTTCAGCAAAGTATTCCCGCTTACGAAAAAGGTGTGACTTTACCGATGTGGGCGGCGAAGTTGATGGGTGTTTTTATTGAGAGAATTGGGCCGAAGGGTTTGGAATATGCTCGGTTTTCAATTGATTCTCATTTCACTCGCAATTATCTGTATGTGAAGCGGAATTACCCGGAGAAATTGGAGGCTCATGTGCCAGAATATGCTAAGCGGATTGTGGGGCAGTATAAGTTACCAGAGTGAGGCGGATAGACAGAGTTTTTAATAGCTGTTTTGCAGGGACACGGTATTACCGTGTCTTTGTTGTATACAGTTCAGAAAATTAGAGGTACAAGATTATGACACTTATATTTGCAAACAAACATAAGAATTTACCAAAGTCGATCGCAGTTGCTTTTTGTACGCTCTGTCTAGCATCATGTGGAAATAGACCTTCTGAGTTAGCCGGAGATCCGCAATCTGGAAACAATAGATCTTCGGTGTTAGTCTCTGAACCGCAACCGAAAAAAAGAGGACGAACATTTACTGATTGGTGTCGCAAAAAAGGTTCTTTAAGTCCTGAAGTGAAACATACAGTTGAAGTGCTGTTGAAGACAGCAGGGACTACAGAGTGCGGTGTGGCAGATCGGAAACTTTCTATTCTCACGGATCTTTTCCTCGAAAACCATAAAATAAGTGACATCAAACCGCTAGAATCCTTAATTCACCTGACTCGGCTCTCCCTCGTTGGCAATCAAATCTATGACATTAAACCGCTAGAATCCTTGACTAAACTGAAGGAGCTCGTCCTCAGCAACAATCAAATCAACGACATCAAACCGCTAGAATCTTTGACTAACCTGACTGTGATCGGTCTCAATAATAATCAAATCAGCGATATCAAACCCTTGCAATCTTTGACTAACCTGAGCATTCTCAACCTCTGGAACAATCAAATCAGCGATATCAAACCCTTGCAATCTTTGACTAAACTGACTAGGCTAGAATTAACATTCAATAAAATCAACGACATCAAACCGCTAAAATCCTTGACTAAGCTGGCTAGTCTCAACCTCGGCGGCAATAAAATTAGCGACATCAAACCGCTAGAATCCTTAACTAAGCTAGCTAGTATCAACCTCGGCGGCAATAAAATTAGCGACATCAAACCGCTAAAATCCTTGACTAAGCTAACTTGGCTCGTTCTCAACCAAAATCCAATCAACGACATCAAACCGCTAGAATCTTTGACTAAGCTAGCTAGTCTCAACCTCGGCGGCAATCAAATTAGCGACATCAAACCGCTAAAATCCTTGACTAAGCTGACTTGGCTCTACCTCGGATTCAATCAAATTAGCGACATCAAACCACTAAAATCCTTGACTAACCTAACTGAGATATCCCTCAGCCAAAATCAAATTAGTGACATCAAACCGCTAGAATCCTTGACTAACCTAACTGAGATATCCCTCAGCCAAAATCAAATCAGCGACATTAAACCATTGCAATCTTTGACTAACCTGACTGTGCTCTACCTCAGCAACAATCAAATCAGCGATATCAAACCCTTGCAATTTTTGACTAAACTGATTGGACTCAACCTCGACAACAATCAAATCAGCGATATCAAACCCTTGCAATCTTTGACTAAACTGATTGGACTCGGCCTCGATAAAAATAAAATCAGTGACATTAAACCATTGCAATCTTTGACTAAACTGATTTCGCTCCGCCTCGATAAAAATAAAATCAGCGACATTAAACCATTGCAATCTTTGACTAAACTGATTTTGCTCGACCTCAGCGGAAATCCGATCGCCCCTAAAACCTGCCCTCTAAAGCCAGAGTCTATCTGTAAGTGGGAACCACCAACTCAACCATAAAACTTTACAATGACGCCCGATCGCCCTTAAATATTCAGTCGCGAAGGATAAATTGGGTATTTATCAGAAAAACCCGATCGCCCTTATGGACTAAAAGCGATCGCACAGCAACATCCTCCTACAAATCAGCAGCGTGTTCCTTCAATTCGTCCAAAGAAACGTATTCCAAAGTTAAAACGTGAGTCGCTGACAAAACCACGCGCGGCGCACATCCAGCATCCATTGCTTCCTTCCAACGAGAAGCGCACAAACACCAACAATCTCCAGGCTTCAAACCTGGGAAATTAAATGCGGGTACGGGAGTGCTCAAATCATTTCCGTTGGATTTGGTGAATTGCAAAAAGTCTTCTGTCAGTTGAGCACAAACGGTGTGAGTTCCAAAATCACCGCCACCAGTATTGCATTTGCCGTCCCGATAATAGCCTGTCATCGGCGACGTGCAGCAAGTTTCTAATTTTCCGCCCAGAACATTTGTAGCTTCCGTCACCATCGCAACTCCTCCGTAAAACTCTTCGATCTAATTTTACACAAATCGTTGTTTATATATTTTTTTCCATTGGAAAGTTGATGAATTTTTGTCCTCTCCGTTCTACTTCTTGTTTTCTAATCACCATAAATCCCTGGCTTTCAAAAAAAGGTCTAGCTGTAATGCTGGCTTCGGTAAATAACTTGTTAATTCCTAAATCTTTGGCTTTGGACTCAATTTGTTTTAAAATTAGCCTACCAACTCCTTGTCTTTGAAAATCTTTGTGAGAGTAAAAGCGATCGATATGGCCGCTTACTTCTAATTCTCCAAAACCTGCGATTGTATCGCCTTCTTCTGCTACAAAAGTAAATTTACTGCTTAAGCTTTGCATCCAAATTTCAATGTCGGTGTCTGCCGGTGCCCAAGCATTTACTTGGGCTGTTGTGTAATCGCGGATATTGACTTCGTGCACTGTGTCGTAAAAGAGTTTGGCAATTTTTTCGGTGTCGCCAATTTCATAGTTTCGGATTTTCACGTGTAGGTGCAGATTAGTAGGATTGGCGGGTTTTTTAGGAATATTGATTGCGGTGTTTGGGATTGTGTACTCAATCCGCCCCGACAAATCGACTCTAAAAATAATTTTACTGCACCCCTTGACAAGCTCCGCTAGTCTGTGCAAGATTAATTATAACAACTGTTCGATATACCTTATTTTTCCAAGCTCAGCCACCAAGAGCCTGTTTTGTATTCGGTTATACTATATCGGATGTTCGATATAGGAATATTTAGTCGATCGCCCTTAAATCTCCGATCACCTAGGATCTGGAATCAAACATCAGAAGATAGATCGACCTATGCCAAAGATTGTTGACCACGAATTGTACCGCAAAGAACTACTTAACAAAAGTTTTGAGCTCTTTGCCGAAAAAGGCTATTCATCAGTCACAATGCGCGAAATTGCCTTAGCAATCGGAGTTTCTACAGGTACGCTTTACCACTATTTTTCTAGCAAAGAAACTCTGTTCGAGCAGTTAATTGAATACTTGAGCTATGAAGATACCAAAGAAGAAGCGCTGGCAGAATTGGGAAATCCGCCAACCCTAGGAGAAAGGATTCAAGAAATCATGGATTATATTGGGGAAAATGAAGATTACCTTACTAAAAATTTTTTGATTACATTTGATTTTTGTCAACACAAAACGCGCCAAGAAATTGAGAATAATCAGGCACTCCAGCAAGCGGGAAAGCGTTATGAAGAGGCAGTTTGTTGCTACTTGGGTATTTCCGATCCAGCAATTGCTATATTTATTATCAACTATGTTGACGGATTACTGGCAAGAAGATTTTATCAAGGCGAAAGGATATCTTTTGCCGAACAAGCGAATTTATTAAAAGAAATGATGCTGGCTTATTTAGAAAAAAAACAACCGCAAATATAGGAGGAATATGAATTTTCAATATTTCATCAAGCCTAAAAATAAATTGGTAATGGGATTAGTAATTGCTGGCGCTGCTATTAGTGTTGGTACAAGTATTTACGGCATTTCTCAGTTTGGATTTTTAGCTAAAAATGCTGAACCTTTATCCGTAGAAACGCCGCCGCCCAGGAAAATCACGGCATTAGGAAGATTGGAACCGCTGGGGGAAGTGATTCGCTTGGGAGTGTCGCAGACGTTGGATGGCGATCGCATTGCGAAGCTTTTAGTCAAAGAGGGCGATCGCGTGAAAGCAGGGCAGTTGATCGCGATTTTGGATGCGGGCGATCGGCTAAAATCTGCTTTAGACGAAGCCAAAGAAAAAGTCAAAGTTGCTGAAGCCAGTTTAGCCAAGGTAAAAGCAGGCGCCAAGTCGGGAGAACTTGCAGCACAATCTGCCACAATTGGCAAGCTAAAAGCGGAATTGCAAGGAAATCAAGCGGCGCAACAAGCAACAGTCGATCGCATCCAAGCGCAATCGCGAGGTGAAAGAACCGCACAACAAGCAACTATCAGCAGAATCACCGCACAATGGCAAGGAGAAAGGAAAGCACAAACAGCAACAATTAGCAGAATAACTGCACAGTGGCAAGGAGAAAAAACAGCACAAACAGCCGCAATTAACAAATTAAAAGCCGAGTCTAATAATGCAGAAACCGAATATCTGCGGCACAAACAACTCGTTGACGAAGGCGCAATTTCTAAATCCGTAATTGACACCAAACGGCTGACGTTAGAAACAAGTCGCCAGCAAGTTAAAGAAGCCGAAGCAAATCTCAGCCGCATCAACAATACGGCAAAACAACAGCTTGAAGAAGCCGAAGCAAATCTTGCCAGAATTAACAGTACAGGAATTCAGCAACTTAATGAAGCCGAAGCAAATCTTGCCAGAATTAACAGTACAGGAATTCAGCAACTTAACGAAGCCGAAGCAAATCTCGATCGCATTAAAAATAGTGGTAGCGAACAAGGGAAAGAAGCCCAAGCAACTCTCGAAAGAATAGGCGAAGTTCGGCCCGTAGATATCCAAGTAGCGCAAACCGAAATCAACAGCGCCATCGCCCAAGTCAAGCGCGCCCAAACCGAATTAAATCAAGCTTACATCCGCACTCCAAACCCCGGCAAAATCCTGAAAATTCACACTCGCCCAGGGGAAAAAATCAGCGATAACGGGATTGCAGACGTGGGAGAAACTGAGCAAATGGTAGTCGTCGCCGAAGTTTACCAAACGGACATCGGCAAAATTAAGGTTGGACAAAAAGCAGCCGTTACCAGCCAAGCATTTTCAGGAGAATTAGCAGGAACAGTTAAAGAAATTGGGTTGAAAGTTAGTAAGCAAAACGTGTTTAGTAACCAGCCGGGAGAAAACTTAGACAGCCGAGTTGTGGAAGTTAAAATTCACTTAAATCCTAAAGCTAGCAAACAAGTTGCAGAATTGACCAATTTGCAGGTACAAGTAGCAATTCAAAATTAGGGAGATTCTGAAAATGGCAGAATTTGGACCTGATCCAAACCGACCTTATCCGATGGTAGACCAGCGCCGGGTTTGCTTTATCAAAAACTTTGTTAAATCGCCAAATATTATTGTCGGCGATTACTCGTACTACGACGATCCAATAGATCCAGAAAATTTTGAGAGAAACGTACTTTACCATTACGGGAGTGAGAAATTAATTATTGGTAAATTTTGTGCGATCGCCACCAGCGTCAAATTTATCATGAACGGTGCAAATCACAAACTCGACGGCATTTCTACCTATCCATTTCCTGTTTTTGGCAACGGCTGGGAAACGGCGATGAATCTATTAATCGAACTACCAAGTAAAGGCGATACTGTCATCGGCAATGATGTTTGGATCGGTTATGAGTCGGTGATTATGCCGGGAGTCAAAATCGGCGATGGTGCAATTATTGCTGCTAAATCTGTTGTGGTAAAAGATATTCCCGCTTACACGGTTGTTGGTGGAAATCCCGCAGGTTCAATCAAGCAGCGTTTTAGCGATGATGAGGTTGCACAACTGTTACAAATTCGCTGGTGGGATTGGGAGATTGATAAGATTTCACGCAATATTAATTTAATTATGCAATCTGATATTCCAGCGCTGATTAAGGCTGATCAGACTTAGGCACTCGCCCACAAAGAAACCAGGTTTTTCACCGATATTAAAGGCTGCGATGCAATATTTTCGTAAAAAACCGGGTTTCTGCCGACCGGATTATCCCAATTACTAATTCCCAAAATTTATGTTTCGCAAAACACCCCTTGCTTGGTTGCAAGTAACCAGAGAAAAAACTCGTCTTGCGGTTGCTATCGCCGGAATTGCCTTTGCAGATATTCTGATTTTTGTGCAATTAGGATTTCAAGATGCACTCTTCGATTCTGCTGTTAAGCCGCACGAAAGTTTACAGACAGATTTAGTTTTAATTAATCCTCAATTTGAAACTTTTGCTGCGGTAAAACAGTTCAACAGAGAGCGACTTTATCAAGCACAAGGAGTTGCAGGAGTCAAGTCCGTAAGTTCATTATATATTGGAATGGGACAGTGGCGAAATCCCACAAACCGCACTACGCGAGGGATTTTGATTTTTGGGATTGATCCGGGAAGCACTACATTTAATTTGCCGGATGTCAATCAAAAGCTAGCTAAAATTCAAATGTTCAATCATGTGTTGTTTGACCAAGCTTCTCGACCTGAATATGGCGAAATTGCCAATATTTTCAACAAAGAATCTACCCTCGAAACCGAACTAAACAAACGCAATATTCAAGTAGGAGGAGTCTTTACTCTTGGTACTTCTTTCGTGGCTGACGGTAATGTGATTGCTAGCGATTCTACATTCATGAATTTATTTCCCGATCGCAAACCGGATGAAATTGATGTGGGTTTAATTCAGTTGCAGCCTGGGGCTGATATTGTCAAAGTTCAGTCAATGTTGAAAGCTATATTGCCGGATGATGTCAAAGTTCTGACTTTAGCAGAATTTGCGGAAATTGAAAAGGCTTACTGGGGAAACGCCACCCCGATCGGCTTTATTTTCGGATTCGGTACAATCATCGGATTCATTGTTGGTCTGATTATTGTTTACCAAATTCTTTATTCGGATGTTTCGGATCACTTGGCTGAGTACGCGACTTTAAAAGCTATGGGATATAGCGATCGCTATTTAGTCGGAGTTTTAGTTCAGGAAGCTTTGTTATTAGCTGTTTTGGGCTTTATACCGGGAATTGTTTTGGCTAACGGATTGTATTCTTTGGCTCAATCTGCTACATTGCTACCGATTTCGATGACTGCAAATCGAGCGACTGTTGTGTTGGGTTTGACGATTGTGATGTGTACTGGTTCTGGGGCGCTGGCTTTGCGAAAATTGCAATCAGCCGATCCGGCAGATATTTTCTAGAACAAAACTCGGCGGTTGAAACCGATCCTACACAAACAAAGTCTGCCTCCGCCGACTGAAGAATAAGCGGTAAAATAAATCACCAAAAATCACTATGCAAGCCCTAAATTCTCCCGCAAATTTCGATAAAAATATCATAAATAAACCAGTAATTTCAGTCAAAAATCTCAACCATTGTTTCGGTCAAAGTTCCCTCAAAAAACAAGCTTTATTTGACATTAATCTCGATATTAACCCCGGTGAAATAGTAATTATGACGGGGCCCTCTGGTTCGGGGAAAACGACTTTATTGACGATGCTAGGCGGTCTGCGTTCGGCTCAAGAAGGGAGTCTCAATATTCTGGGGGAAGAAATACGCGGCGCTAGTAAGAATCAGTTAACTAAGTTGAGAAAGCAAATTGGTTATATTTTTCAAGCGCATAACTTGATGACGTTTTTGACGGCTAAGCAAAATGTGCGGATGTCTTTGGAATTACATAAGGAAATGCTGAATCAGAATATGGATGCTTTGTCAATATCAATGTTAAAAGCTGTGGGTTTGACCGATCGCGTTAATTATTACCCTGAAAATTTGTCGGGAGGACAAAAACAAAGGGTGGCGATCGCCCGCGCGTTAGTCAGTCGCCCTAAAATAGTTTTAGCGGATGAACCTACGGCGGCTTTAGATAAACAATCCGGGCGAGATGTGGTGGAGATCATGCAGACACTAGCAAAGGAACAAGGCTGCACGATTTTGCTAGTGACGCACGACAACCGTATTCTCGATATTGCCGATCGAATTATCTACATGGAAGACGGTCGATTAGTCACAAATTTAGCCGATCGACCTTAATCACATCTTCACTTAGCAGGCCCTACAGCCTCGATCGCAGCTTCGAGGGCGATCGACACATGAGTCCAATGAGTTCCCCCTTGACAAAAAGCCACGTAAGGTTCCCGCAGAGGCCCATCAGCCGAAAACTCCGAGGTACTCCCATCAATAAAAGTACCTCCAGCCATCACCAATTGACTCTCGTACCCCGGCATCGGCGCCGGCACCGGATCTAAATACGAGCCGACTGGAGAATTTTGCTGAACCGCCCTACAAAAAGCAATTAACTTATCAGCAGAACCGAATTCGATCGCCTGAATCACATCTCTGCGCCTCGCCAAAGGAATCGGATTCACCCGATAACCCAACTTATAAAAAACATAAGCCGTCAAATGATTGCCCTTGATCGCCTCTCCTACGAAGCCAGGGGCCATGAACAAACCCTGAAACAGCAAGCGATTCAAATCAAAAGTTGCGCCCCCGCTGCTGCCGATTCCCGGCGCTGTCAAGCGACAAGTTGCCGCTTCTACCAAATCGGCGCGGCCGGCGACGTAACCACCCGCAGGGACGATCGTACCCCCCGGATTTTTGATCAAAGAACCAGCCATCAGATCCGCACCCACAGCAGTAGGTTCGCAATCCTCAACAAACTCCCCGTAACAATTATCAACAAAGCAAATTGTGTTAGGATTTTGATGTTTGACTAGATCGACGATTTTTTTAATTTCAGAAATAGACAAACTTGATCGCCAAGAATAACCGCAAGAGCGCTGGATAAAAACTAGGCGAGTTTTTGCTGAAATAGCAGAGCTCAGTGCCTGCCAATCCAAAGTTCCTTCGCGAGTTAGAGGCAACTCACGGTAACTAATGCCAAATTCAATTAGTGAACCTTGACCTTGCCCCCGCAAGCCGATCACTTCTTCTAAAGTATCGTAGGGAGAACCAGCAACTGCCAACATTTCGTCACCAGGACGTAGGATTCCAAACAGAGCACAGGCGATCGCGTGAGTACCCGAAACAAACTGTACCCGCACCGCCGCCGCCTCGGCCCCTACCACTTCGGCAAACACCCCGTCCAAAGTTTCCCGCCCTAAATCATCGTGGCCGTAACCCGTAACACCTGCAAAATGGTGGACTCCAACCCGGTGGCTGCGAAAAGCTTTTAAGACTCGTTGCAGATTTTGCTTGACTGTCGCGTCAATACCAGAAAAAATCTGAAAGAGTGCCTGTTCTGCTTCCTGTAGCCGTGAAACGCTATTCATCTATACCTCGCTCACCATTTGCGTGCGCGCTGCTGATTATCGCGTAAATGCGGCCCCTAGTTTGTAAACATAATATCTTCATGACGATTGCAACTTCCAAAAAAACTTCTCCTGATTGGCCTGTGGTAGGCTTTATGGCCTTTCTGCACATCGGCGCTCTATTTGCTCTGCTGCCGGGTAATTTTAGCTGGTCTGCTGTCGGCTTAGCAGTATTCCTGCACTGGGTAACAGGTGGTTTAGGGATCACCCTCGGATTTCACCGTCTTGTTACCCACCGTAGTTTTCAAACACCGAAATGGCTCGAATACTTCCTAGTGATTTGCGGTACTCTTTCCTGCGAAGGCGGCCCCATTGACTGGGTAGGAATGCACCGGTTACACCACATACATTCCGACACCGAAGAAGATCCCCACGATTCCAATCAAGGCTTCTGGTGGAGCCACATGGGTTGGATGATCTCAGATCTGCCGATGAGAGTTCAAATCCCCCGCTTTACAAAAGACATTGGCGACGACCCAGTATACAAGTTTCTCCAAGCATATTTTATCCCCATCCAAGTTGTCTTCGGTGTGCTGCTTTATTTATTAGGCGGCTGGTCTTTCGTGGTTTGGGGCGTATTTATGCGGATCGTGGTGGTGTTCCACTGCACCTGGCTGGTTAACAGCGCTACCCACAAATTCGGCTACCGCACCTACGAGTCGGGCGATCAATCGACCAACTGCTGGTGGGTTGCTGTACTCACCTACGGCGAAGGCTGGCACAACAACCACCACGCCTTCCAATACTCCGCTCGTCACGGTCTCCAATGGTGGGAAATCGACATCACCTGGATGACAATTCAACTGCTGGAATCACTGGGTTTGGCAACCAAAGTGAAATTACCAGCAGAATAGCTCGGCAATTAGTCATTGGTTGTCGGTCGTCAGTTTTGGACTAATGGCTCGTAACCAATGCCTAATGCTGTTTTGGCGATCGGGTTTTGGTTGGGTTCAACTGAGATTGAATCGTCTGGTGCGATCGACCCAACCAACACCATAATCAGTTATAATTGGTTTGGGAACAAAAATTTTTGTTTCGCAGCTAAAACTTTTAATTTCAAAATAAAACCTTCATTGAGTTGACAGTTGACACTTGACAGTTGACAGCACTTGACAAAAGAAGGAAGAGGATTGGAGTAATGAATAGTTTGATTTTAATTTCTCCCTACAAGGGTGGAGGCTTTAAACCAATTCTTTCTGGTAATTGTTTTTCAATCCTCATCCAAAATCTATCATTCATTCTTTATCAGTTTGGGCAAGTGTACAGCAAAACAGTTCACAACTCAATCCAAACTCTTATGCGTGAATCCCGGTCTGCATCTCATCAGAAATCAAAAACAGCATGACTTTAGCAACACAAGAAAAACTCCAATACAATTGGAAGCACGTTATTAGTTTAGCAGGACTTCACATCGGCGCTTTGTTCGCATTGCTTCCGAGTAACTTTAACTGGACAGCAGTTGGTTTAACAGTATTTATGCACTGGATAACCGGCGGTTTGGGAATAACTCTCGGATGGCACCGCCTGCTCACGCACCGCAGTTTTCAGACACCAAAATTCGTAGAATACTTTCTAGCATTTTGCGGTGCCCTTGCCTGTCAAGGAGGAATAATTGATTGGGTTGGGTTACACCGTTTACACCATACCCACTCTGACCAAAATGCGATCGACCCTCACAACGCCCAGAATGGTTTTTGGTGGAGCCACATCGGCTGGATGCTGTATAAAGGCCCCGCTCACGCTGAAATTTCCCGCTGCACAAAAGACATTTCGAGCGATCCGTTTTACCAATTTTTGCAAAACTACTTTCTCCCCATACAAATCGTCTTTGGCGTGTTGCTTTACTTCGCCGCAGGCTGGCCCTTTGTAGTTTGGGTGATTTTTGTCCGCTTAATTTTGGTGTATCACTGCACTTGGTTTGTGAACAGTGCAACTCACAAATTTGGCTACCGCACCTACGAAACTAAAGATAGTTCTACTAATTGTTGGTGGGTTGCGGTTTTGACTTACGGCGAAGGCTGGCACAACAACCACCACGCTTATCAATACTCTGCCCGTCATGGTATGAAATGGTGGGAATTTGACTTTACTTGGATGACAATTCAAGTCATGGAAGCACTCGGTTTGGCTAGTAAGGTGAAATTACCAGCAAAATAAGCTGTTGCGGCATTTAGATTGAATTTGTGGGGGCGGGCTAGAAGCTCACCTCACAATAATTTAAATGCGGATTAACTAAAAAGGTGAGTTAGCAGTAAAAACTACAAACTTAGGAAATAATGTCATTGCGCTTCGGGAAAGCAATCCCAGGGACTTGAGATTGCTACCCATAGCTCACAATGAAAAAAACATAATCCAATACGCTTGCGACAACAACCATAAATAAAATTAGCAAAAAGCCCTAACCAAGCGTACTGACAACTGACAACTGACAACTGACAACTGTCAACTGTCAACTGACAACTGACTAATTAGCCCGTTTTTGATCGCCCCTACCGCGCAAATATTCCGCTAAAAACGCCAATCCTCCCGAACCTACTATCAACAGCACGCTCAAAGCATTAATATCCGGTTTTACCCCAGTCCGAATCCGGCTAAAAATTTCCATCGGCAGAGTTGTAGTTCCGCTACCTGCGGTGAAACTCGCAATCAAAAAATCGTCCATGCTGAGGACAAAAGATAGCAGACAACCCGAAACAATTCCAGGTATTAATTGAGGTAATAAAACCTGAATAAAAGCCTCAACAGGTGTTGCACCCAAATCTAAGGCAGCTTCTTCTAAATACGGGTTTAAATCCGCCAATCTAGTAGAAACAGCTAGGGCGATGTAAGCCAGACAAAACACAACGTGGGCGGCAACAATTGTCCATAAACTCAGAGGAATAGCTAGTGCCGCTAAAAATACCAGAGTAGCAACCGCGCTGGCAATGTCTGGAATAATAATCGGTAAGTAGGAAACTCCTTGATATAAACTTTTGCCGGGAAAGCGGTAGCGGGCTAAACCAACGGCCATCAAAGTTCCGAGTACAGCCGAGATTGCCACTGCACAAACAGCAACTGTTAAACTGTTTCTCAGGGCGATTAAAATCCGCGTATCGCTAAATAATTTAACGTACCAATCTAAAGTAAATCCTTCCCAGCCGGCGCTAAAACGCGATTTATTAAAGCTGTAAAATGTGAGTACCAGGATGGGCAGGTACATATAAAAAAACATCAAAACGGTGAATATTGCCTGCCAAGAAATCTTAAATTTAGGTTTTAAGTACATATCGGGTTGTATTTCCTCCTGTGGATTGTCGGCGGTATTTTCCATATCTCGTTAATCGGGAATTGGTAATAGTAATGGGTAATTTGTAATTGGTAATGGAGAATTAGTAATTGGGAATTGGTAATTGGGAATTGGTAATTGGGAATTGGGAATTAGGAAAAGCATAATTATTTTTCCCCTCTTCCTTCTTCCCTCTTCCTTCTTCCCTCTTCCTTCTTCTTAAACTGCATTACGATCGCCATATTTGAGTAAAAGTGCAATTCCGATACTCACTGCAAAAATTAATACCATACTCAGAGCCGATCCTAGCCCCCAATTTTGAGTCGCCCCCAAAAACTGATTGTAAATCAAACGAGCCGCCGTCATGCTGGAAGCTCCACCGAGCAACTCTGGATCGACAAAATCGCCCAAACAGCTAATAAATACTAGCAAAGAACCCGCCGCAATCCCTGGCATTGTCTGGGGTACTGTCACTTTCCAGAAAGTTTCTATCGGATTGGCACCCAAATCCTGAGACGCTTCTAGTAATCTGCGATCGAGCTTTTCCAAAGAAGCGTAGAGAATTGTTACGATATAAGGCAAATAGCTGTAAGCCATGCCGATTAAAACTGCGGAACTTTGATTTAGCAATTCTAGAGGAGGGATGCCGACAAGTGACAGCAGCGAGTTGAGAACGCCCGTAGGACGCAGAATTGTAATCCAAGCATACGATCGCAACAGCGAAGAAGTCCACAGCGGCAACACAAAGCCCAACAATGTTAAATTCCGCCACTTGGGGGAGACATTGAGGGCTATCCAGTAAGCGACGGGAAATCCCAGCAATAAACACAGAATAGTCGTTCCCGTGGCGAAAAAGAGCGATCGACCCATCACCTGCAAATTCAGCGGCTCAAACACTCGCAGGTAGTTGGCGATTCCCGAAGGATTCACCAAATCTCCCGGCTTAATATTTGGCACCAAACTAAGCTGAAAAATCACCAGAGTTGGTATTACTAATAATAAAACCAGAAACAAGCCAGAAGGGCCGAGCAATGCCAGCGGCCCAGCCCACTTAGACCACGGGGGAAGTGTTTCAGGCTTCGAGGGAGCATTGGGAGGAATAGGAGGGGGAGCTTTGGTGGAAACAGCCATAAATCAATTTTTTTTGAGTTTTTAACCGCAGATAACGCAGATTAACGCGGATATAATATGGATGGATTTGGCGATCGACTATGGGGGCGGATTGATGTAAAAATTGGGTAAAAGTCAGAGATTGCGCGTAAAATCCGCCCTACAGGTGACGATCAGCCGCTGGTTAATTTAGTCCAATAGCGATCGTACACGTCCATAAATTTGCCTACTGGAGCCACACCTTCGCAATTTCTTAAAACAGCTTCCGAGGGGAAAAGAATTTCGTTTTCGCGGACTTCCGGCGTTAACAAACTAAAAGCATCTTCCGAAGGAGTTGAAAAACTGAGCCGTTCGACTAAAGAAGCAGCAACATCCGGTTGCAGCATAAAGTTAATCCATTTGTAAGCTGCTTCGGAATTGGGAGCACCTTTCGGAATTACCAAAGTATCAGTCCACAGAGAAGAACCGCTTTTTGGCACGACATACTTCAATTTATCGTTGTCGGGAATTACTTCATTAGCATCAGAAGAATAACACATAGCTACCTTCAAATCCCCCGTCAACATTTGCGGCCGCCAAGCGTCTGTTGTGAAAGATGCGATCGCAGGTTTGAGTTCCACCAACTTTTCGTAAGCTTGTTTAACTTGCTCTGGGTTCGTAGAATTCAGAGAATAGCCCAGCATCCGCAACGCAGCGCCCATGACTTCTCGAACATCGCTGGCTAGCGTCATTCGCCTTGCTAACTCTTTTTTGTGCTCCCACAAATAGCCCCAATCTTCAGGAGCTTCTTTGAGTTGTTCGCTGTTGTAAATTAAGCCTGTCGTTCCCCAACTCAAAGGCACGCTGTAGCGGTTTCCTGGGTCATAGACAGGGTTTTGGAACTGTTTTTTTAGGCGATCAAGTCCGCCCAAAATCGAGTGGTCTAATGGAGTCAACAGCCCCAGTTCCGTCATTTGAACCACCATGTAGTCAGACGGGTAAATGATGCTGTAGGCGCGGCCACCGCCGGCTTGAACTCTAGCCAGCATCTCTTCGTTGGAGCTAAACACGTCGGCGATGACGCGAATGCCGGTTTTTTCGGCAAAGCGATCGAGCAAAGCTTTATCGGTATAGCCTGCCCAAGTATAGATAAAAAGTTGGTCAGCAGCACCTTTGACGGGAGGAGCAGATTGTACGTCTGCAAGTCGCCAGCCACAACTCGAAAGAGCTAACCCTGAGATTGTCGCCGCCGAATTTTTTAGGAACTGACGGCGTGTCGAATTAGCCGGGAAAATCCTGGAAATTGGTAGATTTGTCGGAGGCACAGTTTGATTTTAGATTTTAGATTTTAGATTTTAGATTGGGGCATTGGGCATTGGGCATTGGGCGAAGCGAAGCGGAGGGATTGGGCATTGGGCATTGGTAATTGGAATTGGAATTGGGAATTCTCCCCCTCTCCCCCTCTCCCATTCTCCCCCTCTCCCAATCTCCCTCTCTCCCCCTCTCCCCCGTTAGGATCGATCGCCCAAAGCCAGACAATCAGTAGTCCCCCAGTAAGCATAAATCGGCGTGTGCGGGTCTGGGAAAGAGCCGCCGGTATTTGGCTGGCGCACAGTAATTTGATCGCCCGACGGTAACTCAACCACGTAATGAACGTGGGTGCCCATGTACATAGTATTTTTGAGCCGCCCTTCAAAACAGTTGACCGACACTTCCGGCTGGTAGAGATTCAAATATACTTTTTCGGGCCGGACGCTGACTACTACAGAGTCGCCGGTGACACCACTCCACATATCCGACTGCTGAACGATTATTTTCAGATTGGCTGATGTGCGAACTGTGAGAGTCGATCGGTCGATCGACTCCACCGTACCAGAAAACAAATTCGTATCACCAATAAAATCCGCCACAAAAGCCGTCTGCGGGCACTCATAAATTTCCTCTGGAGAGCCAATTTGCTCAATCCTGCCCTCGTGCATCACCGCAATCCGGTCAGAAAGACTCATCGCCTCTTCTTGGTCGTGAGTCACCATCACAAAAGTCAAACCCAACTCTTGATGCAAATTCGACAATTCCAACTGCATCTGCTTACGCAACTTCAAATCCAGAGCACCCAGGGGTTCATCCAGCAGTAGAACCGCCGGTCGATTTACCAGAGCTCTCGCCAAAGCCACCCGCTGCTGCTGGCCGCCCGACATTTGACCCGGAAACCTGTTGGCGAAAGATTCCATTTTCACCAATTGCAAAGCTTCCCGTACCCGTTCTTCTACTTCCGATTTCCCCAGCTTTTTAATCCGCAATCCAAAAGCAATATTGTCCCAGACATTCATGTGTCCGAACAGGGCGTAGCTTTGAAACACAGTATTTACCGGACGGCGGTAAGCTGGAGTATTAGTCATCGACTGGCCGCGAATCATCAATTCGCCCGCCGAGGGAGTCTCGAAACCAGCGATTAAACGCAGCGTGGTAGTCTTACCGCAGCCGGAGGGACCGAGAATGCTAAAAAATTCTCCTTGACGAATGCTAAGGTCAACTCCGCGAACTGCGGTTTCGCCGTTAAATACCTTAAAGACCTTGCGGAGTTCAACGTCAAGCGCTGTATCCGTTGCTGTCGTACCTTGGTTGAGTGCTGTCTGAAACATATTCGCCCTTTCCTGGGGTTAATGCACGCCGTTTGAATCCAGTTTAACTTTAGACTTTTCTGTATTTTAGGCGAGGAATGTTAGGAAGTCACAGGTTTTAGAATTTGTTCTTTAAATTCTATCTCAGGTTGCTCCTGCGCCCTACCGAATGTCTTGCGTCCTGCACCTGATACCATAGCCAAGATTGCCAAAGTCCTTTTAAGCAAATTTTCGGACGGGCTAGAAGCCCATCCCACAAGAAAAAAAAATTTTCGGATGGGCTTCTAGCCCGTCCTAAGTATTTTTGCAATTCAAGTCTCATCGACCTGACATCTATTGATTCTCAGGACTTGGTGTGGGAGATGGTGAGGGTGTTTGCGGCTTCTCTGGTTTGGGCGCTTCTGCTTTTTTCCACTCTGACAAAGGTCGCTGGACGGCATTTTTAAAGTCAAAAGGCACTAGCAGCACTGGTAAAGTTTGGGCTAAATTTTGAGGGGGCGCTTCCGCCGGATTGGCTTGGGCGTACAAGAAGCGGCCAGTAAAGTCTGTTTTGCCTAAAACTAGGCGATGAGTTTCCTGGTTGTCCAGCTTGACTGTGACTGTAGCTTGGGGTTTATCTAGACCGAATTCTGGCAGTTGAGCGGCGGTAATATCAATTGTACGATCGCTCTTTCCTGTTGCCAGCCTGTCCAGCAAAAAATCCACCGATGCCTGACTCGCGTGTGCTTGCACTGGCAATTTCATTTCCCAGCTAGAGTTACCTCCTTTCGTTGCATAAACTCGCTCAAAAGTCAAGATTTTTTCAGGAGTTTTGACTGTAAAGAATTGTACGCGATCGGACTTAAAAGTAAAAATTTTCTGTTTCTCTTCCTTAGCCGCTTCCTGTTTCGGAGACACTTGCATCTCGTACAAAGAAACGAACCCAATCATGCTTAGCGCGACGGCTATCAATATGAATGTATTTTTCTGCAATTTCATAAGTAGAAGGAAGAAGGAAGAAGGAAGAAGGAAGAAGAAGGAAGAAGGAAGAGGGAAGAAGGAAGAAGGAAGAAGGAAGAAGAAGGAAGAAGGAAGAGGGAAGAGGGAAGAAGGAAGAAGGAAGAAGGAAGAAGATATACACAGACAGCTTTTTAGCGCTCCATATTTTACGCTTAATTAAGTGGATTTACTTAATAACGGGTAATTGGGAATTGGGAATTGGGAATTGGGAATGGGTATAAAAACAAGAAATAGGCAAAAGGGATAATCTTATTTTTGTCCTTCTTCCCTCTTCCTTCTTCCTTCTTCCTTCTAACGGGGAATTGAGAATTGGGAATTGGGAATTGGGAATTGGGAATGGGTATAAAAACAAGAAATAGGCAAAAGGGATAATCTTATTTTTGTCCTTCTTCCCTCTTCCTTCTTCCCTCTTCCTTCTTCCTTCTTCCTTCGTAATTATCTTCTCTTCCACCAGATAGCGCCACCAATTGCCAGTCCGAGTAAAGGCCAAATTAGCCAAGCTAAAACCAGCAATCCTACTTGAACGACAGTCATGTTAATCCGGCGGTTGGTAGCTTTTTTCGGACTAATAGAAAAGCTCTGTTGGTCTGGTTTACTCAACCAACTGACCGAGTTGAGAAACACGTCGCTATTGAGTTGTTGGTCGAACCAACCGTTGGTAATAAATTGAGATGTACCTATGACTACCATTCTCGCTGTTTTTTTAGGAATTGAAGGTACAGAAGGAGTTGCTATTGGACTGGGAGATGCTGTGGCTGTTGGTGTGGCTGTTGGTGTGGGCGAACTTCCGGGAGATATTGTGGCTGTTGGTGTTGGTGTTGGCAAACTTTCCGGGTCTTGTGTCGGAGATGCTGTGGGTATTGGCGAAATCGTCGGTAATGCTGGAGGCGTAGCTTCTTGGGAAACAATCACTGAGTAGCTGATGGGGGAAGCTACGGGCGAAGTTGTTGGCGATGGCGAAGTTGTCGGCGATGGTGATGTTGTTGGCGATGGTGATGTTGTTGGCGATGGCGAAGTTGTTGGCGATGGCGAAGTTGTCGGCGATGGTGATGTTGTCGGCGATGGTGATGTTGTCGGCGATGGTGATGTTGTTGGCGATGGCGAAGTTGTTGGCGAAGTTGTTGGCGATGGTGAAGTTGTTGGCGATGGCGAAGTTTTCGGCGATGGTGATGTTGTCGGCGATGGTGATGTTGTTGGCGAAGTTGTCGGGGATGCTTGGGGTGAAGGCGTGACGGGTGTTGGTGAGGGTGAGGGGTTTAAGGGAGTGGTGTCAGAACCCGATCGCACTAAAGCCACACCTAATAATAACGGGCCTTGTCGATCGGTCTTCTGATCGAACTCCAATTTCTTAGTCGTCAAATCGCTTTCGGCCCAACTTTCCTCACTCGTCCAAATCAGCGGTTTTTCCTCTATCCCTTCTACTGTCGAGATTTCCAAAGCACGCGCAAACGGATAAAATGAAATACCGTTGCCAAAACTTTGAGTAATCGGATGTTCGCCGTAGCGCCTAACTGTGGGAACCGTGACGCCGAGCCCGAATCTTTTACCATTATCGGAATAATCGATAGCCAAACGGGTGTCTAGTTTTACGCCCCATTCTTGCAGAAATTTGTCCAATCCCGTATTAATTGCCGGGTCTACCATTAGCAATAAACTGCCGCCGCGATCGAGATAAGCTTTTAGTGCTTTAATTTCTGTATCTACAAACGGTTTTTCCAACCCAGCAATAATTAAAGCATCTGCATCTTCCGGGACTTCTTTACGTTCGGTAAAATTCAGCGTTTGGGCTTTATAATACTTGTCTTTCAGAGCTTTTTCAGCTTGCTGAATTCCGCCTTGACCTTCTTTCAGCGGGCGTTCTCCTTTACCTTGCAAAAAGTATACTGTAGGAGTACGAGTGCTCAGAATTTCTTCTAAGCCATTGGTAAGTTTGATCTCCGAAAGACCTTGATTCGGGTCGCTACCAAAAGCCGTACCACCTTTTTGCAGCACCTGTTTTTTGTCACCAGATTGCAAGTAAACTTCTCCGATGCTGGTAATGCTAAATTCCCGGATTTTTCCGGGTTGAGTCTGGGGGTCAACAAACTCATATTGAAACTTTTCGCCTCCCTCGCGTTTGTAGGTTTGTAGTAATTCTTTAATTTGCGGGTTTTGGATGGGGTCAAATACCCAAACTTTGACTGGTTGTTGCAGGTTTCGCAATATTTGTTGAGTCTGGGGGGCGAGAGTAAATTGTTGGCTTTCGGTTAAGTCGATGCGGACGGGATAGCGAAATGCTATGAAGTTAATTACTCCCAGAATCACAAAGACGGCGATGGTAGCAATCAGGGCGTTGGTACTCGCTTGAGTGGAACGTCGCCCCCAAAAGCCTTGTTCGTTAGTCAAATATAGCAGCCAAAGTGCGATCGTCACTATTCCGGCAATCACTAGACCAACTGTGAGGGGTTCCCACGCTGCGGATACAAGTCTTGCTGTTAACCCGGCTGCGGTGAGGATGGGGCCCAGCCAAAAAACGTATTTCCAATTTGTTTTGCTAATTTTCATAACGTAAATATTATGTGACCAAATTCCGGTTAGAGAATGTTATTCTATATCCTATTAGCCTGCTGCAACCAGGCTGTCAAATCTGACAGACTGTTGAAATCCAGGACGGCATCTCCTAATTCTTCTAATTCCTGTACGCCTAATTGACGAATGCTGTTTTCTGTTTCCGGTTGTATTGTGCCTAAACGCCGCACGATTTGACGCAATATTAACGACTGTTGAGCGGTTTTTGTCACCTGTTCTTTTGCTAAATCTAGGGCAATCCGCTGGTCTTGAATCCACTCTTCTTCGTTCTGCAATTCATTTAATTCTTCCTGACTAAAGTTGTCCTCGCTGGCAATTCTAAAAGCTTTGTGTATTTCGGGAACTGCACTGAGTGTTTCTGGTACTGTCTCCAGGCTGCTGGTATTTTTGAGAAAGTAAATCCATTGGTCGGCTGCTGTTTCTAATTGTGCTAATTCTTTGCTAAATTTTGGCAATTCGACAAATACTAATTCTATTTCAGTATCTGGACTCTCAAACTTTTTATCTTTTTCTTTGAAAACAAACGTCGTCATAAATTCTGGCTGATTTTCCAACATTTCAAAGTCGGCAATTTTCAAGGAAATTACTGTTTTTAGTCTTTCATAGCGTTCTTCTCCTGTTAATTGCAGGCTGTAGGTTTTGGCAGCATTGTACAACACTCTGTTCTCGAAGGAAGGCACGTTGAGCAGTTGGATTTCAATGAGGGCTATTCTGCCGCAGTTAATAGTGGCTTTGACATCTAGGTGTGTGTCTGGGACTCCGAAAGTTTGATTTCCAGGTGGGGAGTCGATTATTTCTAAGTCTTCGATGACTGGCTGTGCTTCATAAAGGATGGCGTTTAAAAAATTAATTAGGATATCTTTGCTGTCGCAGGAACCGAATATTTTTTTGAACGCACAGTCGATTTTTGGATTGATAAATCTCATTGTTTTAAGCAATTAGTGGAATAACTAACATTAATTGGAAATGGGGCATTGGGCATTGGGCATTGGGCATTGGGAATGGGGCATTGGGCGAAGCGAAGCGGAGGGATTGGGCATTGGGCATTGGTGGTGTCTTCTTTAATGTGCAACTCTCCAAATCTCCTATTTTTCCACTCTTTCCTCTTTATTCCCCGAAGCCTTGCCTGATGCTTTTAAGAACGCTGATATCGCAGCGCATCGATGGATTGGGCGGTGAGAAATACTCCCAGAATGGTGTAACTGGCCAACATAATTAAACTGCTGGTATCAAAAACTCCCTTGACAAGATTAGTATAATTTGTGAGGAGTGACAACTGTCCTAATGCTGATCCGAAGGGACCGCCGATACTGACGGCGGCTGCATCGATTACCCACAGAAATAATACTAGAGCGAAGGTGAGAATGGCTGATAAAATTGTGCTGTCTGTGAGGGAGGAAATAAACATTCCGAGGGATAATACTGCGGCTGCTAGTAAGATTAAGCCGCCGTGTCCTAGTAGGAGGACACCGGCGGGTACGGGTGGGGTTGAGGAACTGAGGGCGATCGCCTCGCAGAACAGCAGGGGCAACAACATTGTGGTATAAAATGTTAAAACGCCGAGGAGTTTGCCCGTAGCAACTGCCCAGTTTGTTAAGGGCGATGTGGCTAAAAGTTCTAGGGTTCCGCGTTTGCGTTCTTCTGCGTAAAGTCCCATTGATAGTGCGGGTAGCACGAACAGTGAAAGGGAACCCATGATTCGTAGAAATAGTTGCAGAAATTCGTAGGCTACATCGATGGGAGGTTCAGTAATTCCTGCTTGGTCTCGCTGGCTGATTTGGGGAATTAAGCCGTCGGGGGCGAGAAGAATGGCGATTAAAAAGTAGCCGGTGATCAGCCAAAAGACGGCGGCGATGGCGTATGCTAATGGCGATGCAAAATAGCTTTGCAGTTCTTTGCGATAAATGGCGATGATATTACTAATCATTACTAACCTGGGAATTGGGGATTTGGGATTGAGTAGTTGGTAATTGGTTCATTCTGTTTTGTCGGCGGGTGGGTGTGGTTCGCTGTCGTTGGTATTTTGGGGATTTGTTTCTATTTGTCGCTTTCTGGTAAGGGGTGGTGGTTCTGGTTGAGAATCGCTAGTCGGTTGTGGCTTTTTTTTAATTGGCCGATTTTTTACAACTGGTTGGGATTCTGGTTGAGAATGTTCGATCGACTTTGGTGTATCTAAAATCAGTTCGGGTTCTGGTTGAGAAGGATCGATCGACTCTACCATTTGAACAATGAGCAGATTTTCGACAATCGGTTCTGGTTGAGAAGGCTCGATCGACTTTGGTGTATCTAAAATCAGTTCGGGTTCTGGTTGAGAAGGTTCGATCGACTCTACCATTTGAACAATGAGCAGATTTTCGACAATCGGTTCTGGTTGAGAAGGCTCGATCGACTTTGGTGTATCTAAAATCA
>NZ_JAIGNI010000028.1:68939-89120 GCF_026130175.1 Lyngbya sp. CCAP 1446/10
GAGCAGATTTTCGACAATCGGTTCTGATTGAGAAGGCTCGATCGACTCTACCGTTTCGACAATGAGCAGATTTTCGACAATCGGTTCTGATTGAGAAGGCTCGATCGACTCTACCGTTTCGACAATGAGCAGATTTTCGACAATCGGTTCTGATTGAGAAGGCTCGATCGACTCTACCGTTTCGACAATGAGCAGATTTTCGACAATCGGTTCTGGTTGATAAGGCTCGATCGACTCTACCGTTTCGACAATGAGCAGATTTTCGACAATCGGTTCTGGTTGATAAGGCTCGATCGATTCTTGTCTTTCTACATTTTCCAGAAAATCTACCACTGGCTGCATTCCTGGTTCTAAATCGCTTATTTCCTCTGGTGTTTCTGTAATTGGTTCCGATTCTGGTTGAGAATAGTCGATCGACTCTACGGTTTCTGAAACTTCTAGATTTTGGACAATCGGTTCTGGTTGAGAATAGTCGATCGACTCTACGGTTTCTGAAACTTCTAGATTTTGGACAATCGGTTCTGGTTGAGAATAGTCGATCGACTCTACGGTTTCGACAACTGGTTCGGATTCTGGTTGAGAAAGTGCGATCGACTCTTCTGTTTCTACAACTTCTAGATTTTCGACAACTGGTGCTGGTGGAGAAGGTTCTATCGGGGGTCTCTCACTTTTGTAAAAAATGTTTTTTATAAAAGTGAACATCCTGCTTGCTTGTTTAGATATCTGTAGCGAGTCAGATGATCGGGTTTCTGTGACACCCAAACTGAGATGGTTCCCTTTTATCGGCTGTACGGTTTCTGCAACTGGTTCTGATTCTGGTTGAGGATCTTCTCTCAACTCTACGGTTTCTGCAACTGGTTCTAATTCTGGTTGAGGATGTTCTATCGGCTGTACGGTTTCTGCAACTGGTTCTAATTCGGGTGCAGAATCATAAAGCAACTCTTCAGTTTCTGTAACTGGTTCCGATGCTGAATGAGAATCATAGAAAGACTCTTGTTTATCTGAAACTGGCAGATTTTCCGCGATGATCGTCGGTTGTGATTCCGATTGATGAGAATCCGCAATCGGTTGTGATTCCGATTGATGAGAATCCGCAATCGGTTGTGATTCCGATTGATGAGAATCCGCAATCGAATCTTGAATTTCTGTGACTTCTTGGAGATTTCGATCGACCTCCGGTTCGCTGTGCACCAGAAGATTTTCTTCCGGTTTTTTTTCAGCCGCTGTCAGCCTTAAAAACACATCTTCCAGAGTAGCGCGAGAGCGACGCATTTCACATAGTCCGAATCCAGAGGCGATAATAGCTGTAGCAATTTCTCGTCCCGGTTCTATGTCAGATTCGCACAATGCCCGCAGGCAGTAGCGACTGGCTAAAAATTGCTGGCTGGGAATCAATTCGATCGATCGAACTCCCGGCACATTTTCCAAAGAAGGCAACAGCAGACTGTTTACCAATTCCGCTTCGCCTTCAACTTCGAGATCGTAACCTTCTCCGGCGGCCAACTCTCCCATCAAATTTTCGGGAGTCCCCGCAGCGACGATTCTACCGCGATTGATGATGGTGACGCGGTTACAAGTCATGCTGACTTCCGGCAGAATGTGGGTCGAAAGGATGATTGTGTGTTGGCCGCCGAGGCTTTTGATTAAATTGCGGACTTCGATAATTTGTCGCGGGTCGAGGCCGACGGTTGGTTCATCTAAGATAATAACTGGTGGATCGTGGACGATCGCCTGCGCGATACCAACTCTTTGCTTAAATCCTTTGGAAAGTTTGCGGATTAAGATTTTGCGTTTTTCAACGAGGCCGCAGCGTTCGATCGCGGAAGTAACTCGTCGCGCGCGATCGCCCGCAGGTACTTGCTTAATCCGCGCCACAAAAAACAGAAACCCTTCCACAGTCATTTCTGGATAAAGCGGCGGGTTTTCCGGTAGATAGCCGATGCGTTGTCTGACAGCCATCGAGTTTTCGTGAACATCGAGGCCGGCGATGCGGGCAGTACCGCTGGATGCGGGCAAATATCCCGCCAAAATCCGCATGGTTGTGGTTTTGCCAGCGCCGTTTGGCCCCAAAAAACCGAGAATTTCTCCTGATTCGACCGAAAAGGACACGTCCGCGATCGCTGCGGTCGAACCGTAAGTTTTGCTTAAGTGTTCTACTTCAATCATTTTTTCCGAAGCCAGTCGATTTTAGATTTTAGATTTTAGATGTGACTCAACCGCTTGCGCGCTCTACGTCTTAGCACGCGAGCAGTGCGGGTCTATCGAATTTATGGCGCAAATTTTAATTTGATTTTTTCTTTTAGTGTAGTCCGACCGTAACCAAATCTATCATAAGTGTCGATCGTACCAGAGAAACTGGCTGCAAGTTTTCCGCTGGTACTCTGTCGTTTTTTAATGTTGAGTCTGCTTTTATCATTTTGATAATTTTAGCTAAGTGCTAAAAAATTTAACCAGGAGTTGACAAAATCACCAATTTCTGATGCTTCTGTAAAAACACTTAAACAAGTGGGTTCGGATTCAAAATTAAACTAAAAATTACTTGAAATCTAAATTTGCTATGTAGAGTTTTGAAGGTAGTGATATAATTCTTAAACACACATAAGATTTTACTTAATCATTTGCAAAATCTACATTAGTTAATAAGTGAATGAAAAGGCTTAAATTATGGCTTCGACTCAGCCTCAACGAAAAACTATTAGACTCAAAGGATCTAAATTATATTTTAGTAGAAGAGCAGTTAGATTGGGAAATGCTGTCTATCTGGTTCGTAATATTACTGGCTTTAGAGTTACTGAGGCTGACAGTATCACCACCATAAGAAATAAGAATTTAGTGCCATTTGAATTTATAATTTTCATGTGTCTAGTGGGATTATTTTTGCTTTCTAGAGACTCTAGTTTAACATGGGTAATCGGAATAATTATACTAATAATACTGTCTTTGATATATAATGCGGTCAGACCAAAAACTTACGAAATACTCACTATAGAATATGTGATTGAAGTATCTTTTGTTTCAGGAGACAAAGCAAATATTTTACTATTGAATCACAAAAAAGTTGCCAGCGATGATAAATTTTTGGAAGATGTAGTTTCAAAATTGTATAAAGTTTTAGATAGTAATGACGAGAGAACTTACGTAGTTAATATCGAAGATAAATCTATCACAATTGACCAAAGTAGATCCTCATTTGGTGTTGGCTATTCTGAAATCACGACTGCTCAGCAAATAGGTGTTACAATAGAGAACAGACAACAATAGTTGGTGATTAGTACGGAAATATTATGTCAGAACGCAAAACCGATCAAAGCCAATCCTCATTTGGGGTGGGAATCAGCAATACTGTTAACTCTCAGCAAGTAGCTGGAACGATTCACAATTATTACTCACCTGAACAAAGGCAAACTCTTGCCGAGGCCGCCAAAGAAATCCAACAGCTTTTAGATCAGTTATCTCAGACATACCCAACAACAACGGTTGCTGAAAAATCAGCAGTTGCTGCAAAAGCTATGGAAGAAATTGAAAAACAGCCCGACGTGAAGAAAAAGGTACTTAAAGCTTTGAAAGCGGGTGGAGTAGCAGCGCTAATGGAATTTACAAAGAATCCAATTGTAAACATTCTGACTCCAATGCTTCAAAGTTTACTGGATGAAGGTGAGTAAGCCTTAATATCCTGATTATATAAAAAGTGCGATCGCCCTTCCTTTACCAATGAGTAAGGGAGAGCGCTGACTATGCTACATCAATTACTGCTGCTGAAATTGAGCCAACAACCAAGCCCCTACCTGTGCTTGGTCTTGAGTCCGACTTCGGCGCAAGGCTTCTTCCAGCAAAGCAATAGTTAATCCTGGCAAAACTTCGGATTGCACAAGCCGCCGACTGCCATTATCAGCAATAATCGCAAAGGCAAGAATTTCTATTTTTTTTACGTCTATTACCCAGTATTCGGCGACTTTTAGTTCTTCGTAAAGCAATCGTTTTTGACCAATATCATCAGCCAAAGTTGAGTCAGCAACTTCGATGACTAAATCTGGCGGCGGGGTAACATCAAGACTTGCGATCGCGGTTCCGCTCGGTGCTAATTTAGCTCTTTCTCCAATGTAGTATGATACGTCTGGCTGACACTCTCGAACTCCTGTTTGCCGGTAGCTACAGTTATCCAAACCATTGAGAGAAATACCTTTGATAGTGCCAAATAAATTAACAGCAAAGACTAGAATTGCATTGTCGCGTGAATGATCCGGCCCTACTGACATAGTTTCAATCCTCATTTGTCCGTTGCGGTAGTAGCATTTAGCTTTTTTGTAAGCCTGGTTATCTACCATCTCGATAAATTCTTCCCACCTAGCTACTACCCAGGTATCTGTTGGCAATTTTGTCTTTAGTTCGCTCATGATTTTTTTGTTATGCCAAATATCTATTATATAACACCGATCGAACACAAACCTTTCTCCTACATCTCCTCCTCTGCGCCCTCTGCGCCCTCTGCGGTTAAAAAATCTTAACTCCTTTTCCAAATCTTAATTTCCCCCAACCAACCCGCACTCACAATAGTCTTAGCATCTGCACTAATTGCCACAGCAGTAACATAACCCGAATGTCCGCTCAAACTACCCCTCAATTCGCCCGATCGCAAATCCCACAATTTCACGCTCTTATCCCAACTCCCAGTAACCAATATACTCCCATCCCGACTGATTGCCACAGACCAAACTCCGTCAGTATGCCCACTCAAACGCCGAATTAACTGCCCATTTCCGACATTCCATAACCCAACAGTACCGTTGCTGTTTCCCGCAGCCAAAGTTTTGCCATCGGGAGTAAAAGCCAGGGACAAAACAGACAAATTCTTGCCGCCAATCGTGCGAATTGCTGCACCTGTCGCTAAATTCCACAACCTAATTGAACCATCTTTGCTGCCGCTAGCTAAAGTTTTGCTATCGGGACTGATTGCAACAGCATTCACCAGTCCAGAATGCCCGGTTAAAGTCCGCAGCAATTCCCCAGTTTTCGCATTCCAAATCTTAATCGTTTTATCCCAACTGCCGCTGGCGATAAACTGACCGTCGGGACTGACGGCAACACTCGAAACAGCCCCAGAATGCCCGCTCAAAGTGCGTATAACCGCGCCTGTTTCTAAATTCCAAATTTTTACAGTTTTGTCATCGCTGCCGCTAGCTAACACTTTTCCGTCCGCACTCGCAGCCAGTGCATTTACGGCTTCTGCGTGTCCTTGCAGGGTAGTTTTTAATTGCCCGCTGGGAAAATTCCAAACAGAGATTGTACCGTTGCTATTTCCTGTGGTAAAATAAGCGGAAGCAAGAGTAAGGGAACTGATAACTTCTGAAGGCGCTTTGAGGGTATTTGTGGCGGCAAAGGCGATCGCACTTCCAGACTTCCGAGGCGGATTATTAACAGGAGTTTTCGGATTTGTGGCTGTTGGCGATTGGGGAAGTGCAGGTAGTGAAATAGTCGATCGCCATTTCATGAAAGTATTGATTTCTATCCCCGCCGCCACGATTTTATCCGAATTTTCCTCTAACCTAACAATGCCGTTAATTGCGACAACTCGCCCCGCATCGTCGAGCACTGGCCCGCCGCTCATCCCCGCTCTCACTAAGTTATTGTATACCAAAGTATAACCGTTCCAGGGAGTTTGGCGGCCGGTAAGCTGACCTTCGGTAGCGATGAAAATCGGCTGTCTCAGGGAACCGCCGGATGTCGGCCAGCCCGCGACAATCGCCTTTTTTCCGGGAGTTGCTGGGGAATTTGCCAATTGAGCGAGGCGGTAGCTTTGAGGGCTGCTGAAGGGGACGATCGCTAAATCAGCACCGGGCATTCGCCGGATGAGATTGTATGATACAGAGTGAGCTTTGCCGTCGGGAGTTACAACTTCGTAATCGCCTGCTTTATCGACAACGTGCCAGTTTGTGAGGATATAGTATGTGCTACCTTGTTTCTCTAAAATTACTCCTGAACCGCCTTTTGGCCCCTGGATGCGCACGGTAATTTGTTTGGCGACGGTTTTTACTGCGTCGGCGGTTAAG
Organism: Lyngbya sp. CCAP 1446/10; assembly: GCF_026130175.1. Taxonomy (GTDB): domain Bacteria; phylum Cyanobacteriota; class Cyanobacteriia; order Cyanobacteriales; family Microcoleaceae; genus Microcoleus. The sequence goes on from NZ_JAIGNI010000028.1 coordinate 74,987, forward strand.
GCTAGGGCGATTTGAGGTGATGTGAGTGGAATTAGGGCGATCGCACTTAGGGCGATCGTAGCACTCAAAATAGCCGGAATTGTTCTGCTGTAGTTCATGATTGTGTCAATTTAACATACCCACATATCAACGGACGGATCGGTTTTCCGGTTTGTGGCGCGTTGACGGTTGAGCATGGCAGAGTGTTTGGGCGATCGAACTTTCGACATTCGCACAAGCCTCAAAATATTTGACACAGCCCTCTGGCTAGCAGAAAAATTTAGAATCGGGAACCGCACCTAGACTCAACAATAGCAACTGGCTGATCTCTATTCTTTTCTCGGCAAATCAGAATTTGAGCCAAACGCTGCTCGGAATATGCCCCATTAGCCATCCAGCCGATGGGTGCGCCCGCCATCGCGCCTACTGCTAAACCAGTGATCAGGCTCAAAACAAGATGCTTTCGGGCGATCGGCTTTTGTTGCATAAAAATTTATCCTCAGCATTTACCCTTAGCAAAAATAGCATAAATAAAAGTTACTGTCTTCCTCCTATTTACTTATTTCCTAAGTAGTAACCCATGATTAAGTATCATGTTCTTCACAGTCCGTTTAACACAATCTCATGCGGCAATAATCAAATATCCAAAATTAACCAAACCGATGGCAAGAAATATATGGTATTTAGAAAATGGCAAAAAGAATTAACTGAGGAAAATCTCCTAGCTCAAATAGCAAAAGCCAAAGAAGCATGGAAAAACGCTGAGGCTAAAGAACCCCGCGCCGAATCCGTGCAGTATAACCAGTCGGAAGATTTAATAGTTATCAAACTGAAAAACGGTGCTATTTTTTGTTTTCCTCCAAGCCTTGCACAAGGCTTAGAAGGTGCTTCACCAGAACAACTTGCTGATGTTTGGCTGCCGCCTTCTGGCAGCAGCGTACACTGGGAAAGCTTAGATATTGATTTTAGCATTCCCGAACTTCTAGCAGGTATTTTTGGGACAAAATCTTGGATGGCTGATTAATTTATTAGTCCGCGAAGGCGGACTTTGTTTTTGTAGTAGCGGTTTCAACCGCCGAGTAATTTCAAATCCCCGACTCCAATAAATCGGGGATTTCGCATTCAATTCTATGCCAAATCAAACAGCAAAAATTCCGCATCTTCCGCCGCTTCAATCGTCAACTCAGCCTCATCACTAACCGCCGCCGCGTCCCCATTTTCTAAAGGCAAACCGTTGAGCAAAACCGAGCCGCGAGCAACTTGCACCCAAGCATGGCGATTTGGCTGCAAAGCATGAGAAACTCGCGAATTTTTATCCAAAACAGCCGCATACAAATCGACATCTTGATGCACTTTCACAGCACCATCTCTCGCATCTCGCGCCGCCACTAAGCGCAGTTTTCCGTGCCTTTCTGCTACGGGAAAATCCCGCTGTTCGTAACTTGGCTGCAATCCTTTTGTATCCGGTAATAGCCAGATTTGCAGCAAATGAACTGGCTCAGTTTGCGAGTGATTGAACTCGCTGTGCTGGATACCCGTACCCGCAGTCATTCGCTGCACTTCACCGGGTTTTATTGCTGCACCGGTTCCCAAACTGTCTTTGTGTTCTAATGCTCCTTCCAGTACATAGGTAATGATTTCCATGTCGCTGTGCCCGTGAGTCCCGAAACCTTTTCCAGGGCTAATCACATCCTCATTAATTACCCGCAAAGATCGAAAATTCATATAATTTGGATCGTAATAGTTGGCAAACGAAAATGTGTGGTAACTGTCCAACCAACCGCGATTAGCGTGTCCTCTTGCTTCACTTTTTCTGACGGTAATCATTTTCTGAATCCTCAGTGAAATTTATCGGGTATTTCTTTGATGTTTTTATTTTAAACCGAGTCAAGCTATTATGGGAAGTACGCACTTAAAAGTGCGGTACTTACCAAAAAGATACTATGCAAGTCCAAGAAGTAAAGGTCGATCGAGCAAATTGCCCTGTAGAACGCACTCTAGAGGTGATTGGCGGGCGCTGGAAAGTCTTGATTCTGCGGGAGTTGTTTCAAGGAGTGAAGCGCTTTAACGAGCTGCAACGAGCTGTCAACGGCATTACTCAGAAGATGCTGACGCAGCAACTGCGGGAAATGGAGTCAGACGCGATCGTACACAGGGAAATTTACCTGCAAGTTCCGCCAAAAGTTGAATATTCGCTAACGCCTTTGGGCGAAAGTCTCAAACCGATTATTGATACTATGCACGAATGGGGAATTAAGCATATTAGCGAAGATCGAGAATGAGCGGTTTCTAGATGTTTTTTTTCCGTCTTCCGACAGATTTCAAATTTTCAACCTAGTTCAACAATCATAATATGAACAAAATAGAGCGTCTCGCCACCCTCAACCGCATCCGCAAACTCAGCCGCCTGATGGATACCGCCATTGGCATCCCCGGCACTAAATTTCGCATTGGTTTAGACCCGATTATCGGTTTAGTTCCGGGTGCTGGGGATATCGTAGATACCGCGTTTTCCGCCTACCTAATTTACTTAGCAACTCAATTCAACATCCCCCAAAAAACTTTAGGGAAAATGATTTACAATATCGGTCTAGAAGCCGTGGTTGGTTCAGTACCTTTAGTCGGAGATATCTTCGATGCTTTTTATAAATCCAACATGAGAAATCTGGCGCTTTTAGAAGCACATATCGAAGTAGAGGAACCGGAATTAATCGCAGTTGCAGAACCTATTCCTGAACCTATTAAACTGTAGGTTTGTAGTGAGGACTTTAGTCCTTAGATTTTCAGAAGGACTAAAGTCCTCACTACAAATCCTTTTAAATATTATGGGAAAGCTCGCCCCTACAAAAATCCACGAAAGCATTAACATCTTCTTCTTTAGTATTAAAAGCTGTTACCAGTCTGACAGTAGATTTATCCCATCGATAAAACTGAAAACCGTGATTCAAAGCTGCTGCAATCAGGGATTCTGAAAGCTGCATAAAAATCTCGTTAGCTTCGACTGGATGGCAAAACTTGACTTTCTCAACTCCTGCCAAACCTTGCGCTAACTTAGCTGCCATATTATTGGCATGAGCCGCATTTTTTAGCCATAAATCATTCGTTATATATGCTTCTAACTGCGCCGACAAAAACCGCATTTTGGAGAACAGATGCCCGCTGCGCTTGCGGTAAAAAGGGAAAGTTTCTGCCAATTTTTGATTGAAAAACACCACAGCTTCCGCAGCCATCGCCCCGTTTTTTGTCGCTCCAAATGAGAGGATATCCACGCCGGCGCGCCAAGTAATATCCGCAGGATCACAGCCCAAACTCGCAACAGCATTGGCAAAGCGAGCACCATCCATGTGCAGGTGCAAATTGTGGCTGCGCGCAACTTCCGAAATCTGGGAAATTTCCGCTGGATTGTAGACAGTGCCTGCTTCTGTGGCTTGAGTGATACTGACGGCTGCGGGCTGTACGTGGTGGACGATTCCTTTGCCAGCGTGATCGACTATTTCACCTAAAGTCTCTGCCTTGATCTTAGCATGATCTCCAGTTAATGTTACTAACTTTGCGCCGCCAGTAAAAAACTCCGGTGCGCCGCATTCATCCAGATTAATATGAGATTCTGCGTGACAGTAAACAGCCCCGTAAGGAGGAGTCATCACCGCCAGGGCTAGAGCATTAGCAGCGGAACCGGTTGCTACAGGAAAAACAGTCACTGATGTCTCGAATAAATCGGAGAATTTAACTTGCAAACGCTCTGTATATTCATCATCTCCGTAAGACATCACTGCACCGCAATTAGCCGCTGCAATCGCCGCCATAATTTCCGGTGCAACCCCGGTTGCATTGTCGCTACAAAAATTCATTGGAATAATCGGTAAACACAATCTATAATATAACTCAACAGTCAACATTCGATGATCAAGCATTAAGCCAAGAGGAACTATGGCAGAGTACCGCCAAATAGAATATCGCATCGGCAAAGACGGCAAAATTACCGAAACCGTCCTCAATGCCACCGGTTCGAGTTGCACCGAAACCACTGCCGGAATTGAAAAAGCTCTCGGAAAAGTAGAATCTCAAGATTTGCTGCCAGAATACTACCAAGGTGAAGAAAATTTGACCGTTGAACAAACGCAGACTTTAAAACAAGTTTAGAAAATTTAACAATGTTCTATCTCCTCGATGCAACGGTTGATGTAACAATAGTGTCTCCTTTCAGCCTCGCCCTAGCTGTTGGGGGCATTTTTCTAATTTTAGTCTACGCTTATGCTGCATCGGATGCCGGAGATGCGATCGAGTTTAAGTACGATACAATTCTGCGGGAACGCATGAATCAGCTAAATATCGTCGATTGGCAAGACTTAGGCGAGAAAGCCGGCTTAAGTCGCTTCGGAGTGCGCTTAGTGCGACAGGGAGACGTGGGAAAACTCACGGTAGACCAACTGCGGCGGCTGGCAACAGTGCTGAATTTGAATTTCCCAGAATTCGATCGCACTCTGAGCGCACTGCCCCTATCGACTACAATCACAACTAATCCCAGCGAAATCGAAGAATTGAGACAACAGTGTTTCCGGCTGCGCGAAGAATTGCAGCAGCAAAAAACTCAAATAACTACTGATTTTCGTCGCGCTACCTTTGAACAGTTACAAACTTTGTTAACCAGCTATCCTGCCGCCCGGAAAATGGCAGAAGCCAAGCCGAATATGCCCGCCAAAAATCTCTCTGCTCTTTTTACTCCCTTAGAAAATCTCTTGTCAAGTTGGAATTTTGAAACAATCGGTTTAGCTTGGGAACAAGTGAGCTATAATCCGCAGTTGCACCAGCCAGATGTTGAGGATATCACAGAAGGAGAGTTAGTTTATATTCGCTTTGTTGGTTATCGAGATGGTGAGCAAATTCTTGCTCCTGCTAAAGTTAGTCGCAGCCTTCCAGTCGGAATAACAAATTAAATTTATAATCTAAAATCGACATGACTACAGTTGCAATTGACTTCGGCACCAGCAACACGGTTGTCTGCATTCTCAACCCGGACACGCAAACACCCGAAACTTTGAGATTGGGGGAAATGTCCCGGATTTTTAAAACGAATAAATCGAGTGAAGATGTCCGAGAAATACCTGTAGTTCCGACTTTGGTATTTGTGAAAAATACTGGTGAGTTGGTATTGGGAGAAAAAGTGCGAGCGCAACGTTTAGGACAATCCCATCCCGACCGTTTTTTTAAAGCTTTCAAACGCGACTTGGCAGCCGATTTTCAGCCACCAGCCCGCAATCTCGACGGCGAAACCTACACAGCCGAATCTGTAGCAGAACAGTTTATCAAAACTATCTGGAAACAATTATATCAGCAAAATATACAGCCAAAAAAAGTAATTTTTACAGTACCCGTAGGAGCCTTTGAGCGATATTTAGATTGGTTTCGCGACTTAGCAGAAAATTTGGGAGTGTCGGAAATTCAGCTAATAGATGAATCCACAGCGGCAGCCCTGGGATATGCCGTAAAGCGCCCCGGTTCTTTAGTTTTAGTAGTCGATTTTGGCGGTGGGACTTTAGATTTAAGTTTGGTTCGCACTGCGCCTCATTCCTCTGTCAAAAATAGCCAATTTCAAAGTCAGAATTTAATGTGTGCCGAAGTCTTAGCAAAATCCGATGCTTATGTTGGTGGCGAAGATATTGACATCTGGATTGTTGAAGATTATTTGCGGCAAATTGGTTCGTCGCGGGCCGAAGTTGGTGGCCTTGGCTGGCAAAATTTATTGGAGATAGCGGAAAAGTTAAAGATTCAAGTTTCTCAAGTTAATCAGGCTAAGGAAAGTTGGTTTGACGATGAAAATTTCATGTCTTACGACTTGCAGTTAAACCGATATCAGCTTGAGGAAATTCTGGAATCACGGCAGTTATTAGAACAGTTACGGGAAGCTTTAGATGAAGTGCTGAGTATTGCGCTGGAAAAAGGTATCGGTAAAGCAGATATTGAACGGATTTTACTGGTAGGTGGAACTTCTTTAATTCCGGCTGTGTCTAATTTAGTGGTTTCCTATTTCGGGCGGCAAAAAGTTAAAACTGACAAGCCTTTTGAAGCAGTGGCGCACGGTGCTTTAGCGCTGACACAATTAGTGACTGTTGATGATTATTTGCGACATAGCTATGCAATTCGCATCTGGGAACCTTACGCTAAAACTTATGCTTATTCGCCGATTTTTAGCAAAGAAATCAAGTATCCTTGTCAAAGTTCGGAGGAGTTGACGCTGCAAGTTGCTATTGAAGGACAAAGGGAAATTCGGTTAGATATTGGGGAAGTTGCGGAGGTGTCGCAAGCGGAGGTTATTTTTAACGAAAAAGGGCAAATGACAAGCAGTTTGCTCAACAAACACAGCGAGTTTCGTTCTTTGGAAAGCCACCATCAGCAGGTTTGTGTGGCGCATTTGAATCCACCGGGAGTGTTGGGGATTGACAGGGTTTCGGTGGGTTTTGAGGTGGATGAGAGGCGGGTTTTGTTGGCTACGGTGCGGGATTTGGTGACTGGTGAGGTGTTGGTGGATCGAGGGGCGATCGCCAAACTGCAATAATGATACAATTTTTAGATAGAATTTGGCGATTGAAATCGCTTGTTGTCAAACAAAGTCCGCCGGTGCGGACTGAAGAATATCGATTTAAATCAAGTTTATGTCGCCATGAAAAAGCAACAAAATAAATTCAGCCACCTGACGGCAATCGAAAGGATTTACCTATCATTTCCAGCTAAATTTTTATTAGATCAAAATTTGCTGCAAGGTAAAGTCTTAGATTTTGGATGTGGCTTCGGCAACGATGTTAAATTGTTGCAGCAAAAAGGCTTTGATATTGCAGGTTACGACTATTATTATTTTCCAGAATTCCCCGAAGATAAATTTGATACTATCATTTGCTTTTATGTTTTGAATGTCTTGTTTCCCGAAGAACAAGCGAATGTGCTGATGGAAGTCTCACACCTGTTGAAACCCGGAGGTAAAGCGTATTTTGCAGTGAGAAGGGATATCAAAAAAGAAGGCTTTCGAGAACATTACGTCCACAAAAAACCTACCTATCAGTGCATTGTCAAACTTCCGTTTAAATCTGCCCTCTTAAATGAGTCTTGCGAAATATACGAGTATGTGCATTACAACCATCAAAGAAATTCAACTAATAACTGCATATTCTGCAATCCGCACAAAAATCTAACTTTACTCACCGAATCAGCAACAGCTTATGCGATGTTTGACGGTTATCCTGCCAGCCAAGGTCATGTTTTAATTATTCCCAAGCGTCACGTTGCTAATTATTTTGAGCTACCGTTCAGGGAACAATCGGCTTGTTGGTTTATGGCTAACAAGGTGCAAGAAATGTTAATTAAAGAGTTTCAGCCTGACGGTTTTAATGTGGGAATCAATATTAATAAACAGGCTGGTCAAAGTCGCAGTCACGCGGCTATTCATGTTATCCCGCGTTACAGGGGCGATGCGGCTGGGAATAAAGGTGGCATTAGGTGTGTGATTCCCAAGCATGAAAAATAAAAGTTAGGGAATTGTGAAAGGATTTTTTTACCGCAGAGGCGCAGAGAACGCAGAGGAATAGAGAAGAGAGGGATTTATAATTTTTGTAAGGATTTTTATATTTGAGCAAACGGTGAGTCAAATAAGGTTAAAATGTGTTTGCCAAGTCTCAAACTACACATTAGCAGTAATTTGGTGTTCTGTTTATGTCTAAGCGCAAAAAGCAAGAATGGCTCAAGGAAACTCTAGAGCTTAAAGAAGACCACAATTGGAAATCAAAGCCTGGAACTCGCATCTTTGTAGCAGGAAGAGGTGCAGTTCGTTTTGATGTCCCGGAAGATTGGCATTTTGAACCGGATACAAAGTCGTTTCGGTTTACGGATAAGAAACCGCCGGATGATGATTGTTGTTTGGAGGTTTCGTTTAATTTGTTACCTCCTGGTAATTGGGGAGAATTTCCGCTGGTGCCGCTCTTACAGAAGATAGTGGAAGATGATACCAGAAATCCGATCGATCCTGGGGATATTATCCAATTGAAGCGGCAAACGGCTCGGGTTGTTTGGACTGAATTTAAGTTTATCGACCCTCCAGAACAGCGGGAAGCTTATTCGCGAATTTGTATCGGACTGGGTTCTAATGTTCAGTGTTTGATTACTTTTGACTATTGGGTTGATGATGCTGAACGTTTGACTCCTGTCTGGGATACGGTGATGGATTCGTTGGTTTTGGGTTTGTTTATTACTGACCCCAGAACGGGTTTCGCACGTCCAGATTAGGTTTGGGGAAAGTGGCAAGTGTCAGGACTAAGTATCATCTCGATCGTCGCCGAACGATCGCTCTTTATCTCGGTTTTAGGGCGATCGCACTTTCGGCACGTCAAGCTTTTAATTGATAATCAAATTATTAGTAAACTAAATCGGTTTGCCCGATCGCCCGATCGCCAATTCCCCGAAGCCGATCGCCATTCCCCGCAAAATACTAACACAAATACACTACAATTATCCCACCATCCGGCATCAACCAACCTGCTAACCCCATGCTTTGCGATTACCTAGTACAAATCCTCACCGCCCGCGTCTACGATGTTGCCCAAGAAACACCCCTAGAAGTCGCCCCCAATTTATCAACGCGGCTCAACAATAAACTGCTGCTGAAACGAGAGGATATGCAGTCTGTGTTTTCCTTTAAGCTGCGGGGCGCGTACAACAAAATGGCGCAACTGTCGCCGGATTTGCTAGCACAAGGTGTCATCGCAGCTTCCGCCGGCAATCACGCCCAAGGAGTCGCCCTCGCCGCCCGCCACCTGGGAACTCGCGCGATTATCGTCATGCCCGTAACAACGCCGCAGGTGAAGGTTAATGCGGTGATAGCGCGGGGTGGAGAGGTGGTTCTACAGGGGGATACTTACGATGATGCCTACGCTTTTGCGCGCCAATTAGAGGCGGAAAAAAACTTAACTTTTATTCACCCTTTTGACGATCCGCACGTAATTGCGGGACAGGGTACGATCGGCATGGAAATTCTGCGGCAACATCAAAAACCAATTCATGCGATTTTTGTGGCGATTGGCGGCGGTGGATTGATTTCGGGAATTGCGGCTTATATTAAGCGGTTGCGGCCGGAAATTAAGATTATTGGTGTGGAACCTGTGGATTCCGATGCGATGAATCAATCGCTGAAAGCTGGTAAACGGGTGCGTTTGTCCCAGGTGGGTTTATTTGCTGACGGCGTTGCGGTGCGGGAAGTTGGGGAGGAAACTTTTCGGCTTTGTCAGCAGTATGTGGATGAGATTATTTTGGTGGGTACGGATGATATTTGTGCGGCGATTAAGGATGTTTTTGAAGATACGCGATCGATCTTAGAACCTGCTGGCGCTTTGGCGATCGCCGGTGCGAAGGCTTACGTGGAACGGGAACAAATCACAGGAGAAACATTAATTTCTGTTGCTTGTGGCGCGAACATGAATTTCGATCGCCTGCGGTTTGTAGCAGAAAGGGCAGAGTTTGGCGAACGTCGGGAAGCAATTTTTGCAGTCACAATTCCCGAACAGCCGGGAAGTCTCCGCAGATTTTGCGAGTGTTTAGGTAAGCGCAATTTGACTGAATTTAGTTATCGAATTGCGGATGAAAAAGCAGCACATATTTTTATCGGTGTGCAAATTCAAAACCGCGCTGATGCGGTTAAAATAGCGGCAAGTTTTGAAGATTGTGGCTTTAAAACTTTGGATTTAACTGATGATGAATTAACTAAGTTGCACTTGCGGCACATGGTGGGCGGCCGTTCTTTTCTGGCAAAACATGAACTGTTTTACCGCTTTGAATTTCCCGAACGTCCGGGTGCGTTGATGCAGTTTGTGGGTTCGATGAGTCCTAATTGGAATATCAGCGTTTTTCACTATCGGAATAATGGGGCTGATTACGGGCGAATTGTGGTGGGGATACAGGTGCCGCCGGATGAGATGCAGGAGTGGCAGGCTTTTTTGGATACGCTGGGCTATCAGTATGGGGATGAGAGTCAGAATCCGGCTTATAAGCTTTTTTTGGCGTAGGTTTTTGGGGTGGGTTTTGGGGTGGATTTTGGGGAAAGGGCGATCGCCCAAAACTATCGAATCTCGAATTACAATGGGTAAAGAAGTCTAGCAAGGAAAATGCCAGATTATGACTGTCCGAGAAGAACTAATCCGCGAGATTGAGCAAACATCAGATGATGTACTTGAGGTGCTATTGAGTTTTTTGCGTCAGAGGCGTTTGTCAAAATCGGAGGGTTTTGGGGCGATCGAGTCTGCTGAGATTTCGAGTGCTGAATTGACGGTACAAAAGCATTATCCTCTGCGCGGGATGCCACTGGCGATCGCTGAGGATTTTGATGCGCCTTTGATTCTGAGTGATGAGCGAGTAGGTGGATATTAACGTTTTGGCTCAATATCGAACTCAAGCCGAGAACGATAAAAGTGAACATCAAATTCTAAGAAGAAATTTGTCTGTCCCAGAATCAATGATACGGTGTCACTTTTGGCCCAAGCAAATACTAATCTTACCGGAGCAAACTCCGCTATTTCAGCCATGAAAAATACTGGCATCGCTGGTTGATTACCAATGTTACCTGCCAGTCGAATGATGGCTTTGCTGTCATCCCAAACCAAGCCAAGCTGAATTCCTATTTGGTAAGGCAATACATTCACGGTTGCACCGCTGTCTACTAACCCAACAACTTCGACTCTCTGGTTATTGTGGCGCAGAATCAAGGGAATGCGCGGTAGGCTGTCAAACTCATCTTGAGAGGGGTCATTGGTAGAGTATTGGAATCGCATAATACTCAGTTTTCGTTGTGGTTAGCCAGATTTATTGACTGCATCAAAGCTGCACCAGCACCAAAGGTATCGTAGGGAGTTGGTAGGTAGTAAATCTTGTAAGGTTCCAAAGGAAAAATATCCTCACTTATATCTTCTTCCGCCATTAGAATGCGGATCAACTCTCGTTTATCGATCGCAGACAGTTGTCTGATGGTAGGGAGTAATTCTGTTAGTGTCATCGGTTGTTTTCCTGCGATGCGTCTATGTTAACGGTAGCAGGTCAACGCAGTATTTGCAACTTCCAGGGGAGTTTGACAGAAATTGGGGCGATCGCACTTAGTTTTGTTCGTAAGGGCGATCGCCCTTGAAAATTTATTGACAATGGCGACAGCTTGAAGCACTTACAACTACACCATCAATGTATCTCCAAACAACCGGAATCATGGTTTCATCATCTACCTCTGAGGAGTGAACGAAAGAAGTGACTAACTTCCGCTCCACTTGAATCATATCTTTTGGTAACTCTACAAATCCCTTGTTCTCTGTGTGCATATGCGGCATACATACCCCAAGATTGTATTTGGCAAGTTGTTTGATGATTTCTTGCACTTCTCCAGTATCAATCGCTTTTTGTGCAATTTGCAGACTTTCTGGCAGATTATTTAGCGTTTTATCATCAATTTTTGTTTTCATACTTTATCTCCTTTTTTCAGAACTAATGAAAAGATGCTTTTTGGGCTTTTGACTTGTCGTTGCATCTGTCAAAGAGAGCAGCTCATAATTTTGCAAAGCTAGATACCAACTATGCGCTAATAAGCAACTGCTCCCACTCTTTGCCTATGCTAAACCGATTGCTCAAAACTGAAAAGCGGAAAAAGGCGGATTTTTGTTAAATATTTGTAATCATCGGATAAACACGGAATAATACGGATAAAGTCGGTTATAATAACTCATGTCCTCCCACATCTCGGATGATGCACGTTCACGAAGTATTGCAATTTATAGAAAAAGCTGTCTACGCCAAGACAGGCCAACGTCTAAATGACTTGCAGCGCGAAATTATTGAGGGAACGCTGAAGCGCAAAAAGTATGATGACATTGCAGAAGATTGCGGTTGTTCGGCAGGTCATGTTAAGGATGTCGGTTACGAGCTTTTGCAAATGTTATCTGATGTCTTTGATGAACCAGTTGATAAAAAGAATCTGAAATCAGTTTTAGAACGGCAAGGTAATCTGAATATTTCTTTGGGTGATAAAAGTATTAATAGTAATATAATTGGCTGCATCAACATGGGTTCGGAACCGTCTACTCCTACCCCAGATAAAAGTCAGCCCGAAACACCTGACTTTCATGGCAATAATCGAGCTAATTTTGAAAAAATTGGTAAATTACGGCAGTTTGGCTTGAGCGCTGAGCAAATTGCAGAGGTGCTAGAACTACCCTTGGATATGGTTAAGCAGGTGGATTTTGAGGAGTAAGTCTGCGCTATTTGCGAATTTTAGTCGATCGCACTTAGTGTCTTTGTTATAATCGTCGAAGGTTGCCCGATCGCAGTAAAATAAAATATCGCCACATATTTTAAGCTATGAACACACAACTCATTGAATCCTTAGTACAAATCATTCAGACACTTTCAGAAGAGGAGCAATTGCTAATAAAAGCAAAATTGTTTAGCAACATCCCCTATCCTTCCATTGTGGAAATAACCCAGTTAGCCCAAAGCGGAGGAGCCTTTCAATCCCTGCAAGATGAGCCTGATATTTACACCATTGAAGATGGAGAGCCAATTTAGTGAAGCTAAAGAAAGGAGATATTTCAAGCGTTGTGCATAATTCCCAGAAACCGGGTTTCTTCCGAGATATCTCGCCACCCAACCTAAATTTCGTAAGAAACCCGGTTTCTGACGCTTTGCATACTTCCCAGAAACCGGATTTAGGACTAGATATCTCGCTACATACCTAAATTTATTAAGACAATTTCTGTCCGAAGTATTGATAATATTCAGTCTGCGCTATTTGCGATCGAGTATCGCATCATAATTACCATGAGAACCTATCCAAAACCACAAAACCCCTTCGGGCTTGTCAAAACCTAACGCTCTGTAGTTTCTGCCTACTCTCACCGACCATAAACTACCAATCCGCTTGAAGTGCAGTGATGGATGCTTTGAATCCACCTTGAGTAATTCATAGTTTTTGTCCGCCAGTTCTTGAATTTTTATCGGCAGTTGACGGTAAAGTTCCCAAAATTCAGGCGTTGTGAAATGCGTCAAATTTCCTGACATTTTCCTTCATTAAATGCTTTTTCTGCTTGTTGAATCAAAGAGTCTAATTTGCCTGCTTTTAGATCCTCTTCGATTTGTTTATCCCACAGGGACTCTTGGAAGTTGTCAAGCCATTCGAGAAACTCTGCGAGTTCATCTTGTGAAAGTTGCTTCACCGCTGTCTGTATCTCTGTAATACTCATAGGTAAATAGCTTGTTTATTCCTATTTTAGCTCGTAATTATTAGGTACTATATCATAACAGCTACACCAATGGATATTATTGGTAGTGAAATAATCAGCAATTTCATTGAGATCCTGGGTGGCGAGAACGTTGATCAGATAGCGTTTCATTGTTGACTCTCGCGTGCTTGCCGAAAGCGATCCAAAATCCCTACAATAAAGGTTTCGCCATCAATCGGTGGAGTATGTTCGGAGACGGCGACAGCAGCATCTATTTTAACTCGTACAGATTCGATCCATTCCCGATCGCCCTGATCTCATCCAACAATCGTAAGGCAACTTCCAGCACTTCTTGCGCCGATCGATATTTGCCAGTTTCTAGCTTAGTTTGGATGAATTGCTCGCTTGCTGCTCGTCAGAGTAATACTCATGTTCGTTCTTTACCCGTTTGCTCTAATTCTATCCCATTCATCAATTTTCGTGATCGCAAGCACCGATCAGCGCGATCGCCCTCTGATTCAGCCAGTGGCACAATCTCAACCTTAAAATTCATATTTTTGCTGCATTTCTCGTGCAAACTGACTCAGAGGGCGAGTAACTCCCGCGTTGAGTTCTTCAAAACCTTGCTGGATACCTGCAATTGTTTCCAGTTGTTCGATCGACTCGCGCAAGTTTACACGAACGATTTTACCAGGATCGAGAAAGGTAACGAGCACCTGCGCGCGATCGCTCACATCAGACGGGACATCCGTTAGTTCAATTTGTCCGTTCTGATAAACATTTTCAACGGTTCTTAGGAATGAAAATTTAATAACTTTAGCGTTGGTTAAATAGTCGGCACTGCACGATAATTCCATTTTGGTAGATATTCATCAAAAATAATTTTCATTGTTTCTTTAAATCCATTAGCTACTTTTCGA
>NZ_JAIGNI010000029.1:0-4078 GCF_026130175.1 Lyngbya sp. CCAP 1446/10
AATCGCACGGAATTTTGCCTTGAATTTGTATCGCGATCATGGCTTCCAAAACATGGCTCAAGCTCAACGTCTCGCTGGCTTTAGTTGTAGCATACTCAAAGATCTGTTTAGAATGAAATAGCCCTGCCCACTTATCTGTACGGTTATGGTGGTTTTAGTATCTCGCTGACTCCAAGTTTTTCTCTTAGCAGGGTGGTGTGGTTGGAGATGGGCGGAGTTTATGTGACAGCCTGTTTGCGCGGTGGCGGCGAGTACGGCGAATCCTGGCACCAAGCTGGCACTAAGTTGAACAAGCAAAATGTTTTTGATGACTTTATCAGCGCTGCTGAATGGTTGATCGAAAATAAGTATACCAAACCGGCTAAATTGGCGATCGCAGGTGGTAGCAATGGCGGTTTATTGGTGGGGGCTTGCATGACTCAGCGGCCGGAATTGTTCGGTGCAGCGTTGCCGGCTGTCGGTGTCCTGGATATGTTGCGCTTCCACAAATTTACCATTGGTCATGCCTGGGTTCCTGAATATGGTTCGGCGGACAATCCGGCAGAATTTCCTACCATTCACGGCTATTCTCCGCTGCACAATCTGAAAGCGGGAACGGCTTATCCGGCGACAATGATTACAACTGCGGATCATGACGACAGAGTGGTTCCGGCGCACAGTTTTAAGTTTGCTTCGGCTTTGCAAGCAACTCACGTGGGAGAAAAGCCAGTGTTAATTCGGATCGAAACTAAAGCGGGACATGGGGGTGGCAAACCTACCGCTAAAGTTATTGAAGAATTGGCAGATGAATGGGCTTTTTTGGTGCGCGAACTCGATATTAACGTTTAACTAGCGCGGGATTGGGGGTGAATGTATCTGCGTTGCATCTGCGTTGATCTGGCTTAAATCTGCGGTTGACGCATTCATCAAAGATTTATGCAATTATTCGTCTAATTTTTGCCCCCAATCCTGCGATATTTCACCGCTGTTCGCAGCAGAAACCAGCTATCACATAACATAAATCAAGAAAAATTGTCAACCCCACAAATCATGATTTTTCTTAATATTAATTTTTGTATGTTTTAGCGGTCATTCTGACATTTTTTTTGAGAATGCTTTTTTCAGTTAGTTTAGCGGCAATGTCAAGCTGGAAACAGGAGTAAATCGAATCTAAAATTAAAAACTTTCCAATTCTCAAAAACATATCTTTCAGTGGATTTACGGTAAAGCCTCGGTAACAAGTAATACTTTTATCCGCACTAAGTACGCTCGCGTCACCTACATTACTGCCTTTTTTAGCCATGCGTAAGTAATATTCAATCCGGGTTAAGAACCCCCTTTTATAAAACTTAATGCTTGAAACCGATCTTGCATAAACCGGGGTTCGAGTCCAGAGAGACTAAAAAATAAAAGGGGTATTCAAGCCGGATTTTGTATGGCGGGCGATCGCGCTTTCAATTTTATGGCACTGTCTACGCTCAAAAAAACAAGACTTAACTATAGCTGTAAAATCCTGAAAACCTTTCCACATCAAAGCTTTGTGTTGAGTAGTCATTAGGCGCTAGCTTCGGTGCCATAGCATTCCCCGTCCAATTTGGTCTAAAAATTTAAACTCAACAAAACACACGTAAGTATTGATTTTTTGGTTTAATAAAATTTATTAAGAATTTATATTTTGTTGTTGATCGATTTTTTTTAAAGGGGTAGGTTAGAACGGATAAGTAAATCAACGGATCATGAAAATGATCCCCAAAATGTCGCATATGTCAGCCGTCAAAATACCCAAATCTAAAAATATGGTCACTAAAAACAACTTTTTTTTTGCAGGAACCAGCTCTCAAGCAGAGCCTGAAGCCAAAAAATCTCTAGTGGTGGTTGACTCCAGAGTAGAAAACTACCGGCAATTGATCGGTGGGATCAAAGCAGGAACGGAAGTATTTGTACTCAGTCAAACCAGGGAGGCGATCGACCAAATCACCGAAATTTTGCGTCATCGTCAAAACATCAACAGCCTACACATAGTTTCTCACGGCCGAGAAGCAGCAATCGCGATCGGCCCGGCAGAATTGAATCTTGACAACCTAGAAACCTACAGCAGTCAATTGCAGCAGTGGGGAAAAGCCTTTAACGAGCAAGGCAATATTTTGATTTACGGCTGTAACGTAGCCGCCGGTGAATCCGGGATTAAATTCATACAAAAGCTCAGTGAATTAACGGGAGCCAATATTGCCGCTTCCCAGCACCTAACTGGGAGTGCAGCAATAGGTGGCGACTGGGAATTAGAAATTACTACAGGACAAATCAATACCGAACTAGCATTTGAAAAAGAAGTCCTAGAAAACTACACATCTGTCCTGGCAACTTTAGTTAGCGAAACCTTTCAAGGTTCAACAGCACTAGGGCCTTGGATTTATAATCCCGACGGTTCACCTCCTCCTGGCTTAACCGCAGGCCCCGGCCCCGGCATTATTCCCGGTGCAGTGGGAGGGCCATTCGATCCAGCAGGCAGTGGCGCTTTGAGATTAACATCAAACGCGGAGAACCAAGCAAATTATGTCATCTACAACAGCCCCATCTCTTCAACTGACGGGCTAAAAGTTACCTTTGATTTATTTGCCTATAACGGCAATACTGGTGCTGATGGCATTAGTTTTTTCCTAATTAACGGAACAGCTACGCCAGCATCGGCGGGAGGCTTCGGCGGCTCTCTCGGCTATGCTCCCAACACCACTCGCGGCCAAGCCGGGATTGTAGGAGGTTATTTAGGTGTCGGATTAGACGAGTATGGCAATTTTTCCAATTCCGATGAAGGACGTACTGGCAACGCCACGCCCAACCCTCCCAACGATCGACCTGATTCAATCACAATTAGAGGCAGCGCAGCCACAAACTATAACTTTTTAACTACCGCTCCCGTTCCTGGTGGCATAGATCAGAATTTGGCAACCACTCGCACTACTGCCAATGTAAAAAAAACAGTCCAAATTACATTACTACCAGGTTCAAGCAGTCTTTCAGTTGCTATAGATACTGACGGCAACGGTGTATTTGATACGGGCGTAACTTTGATCGACATACCCGATCTAATGGCGGTAAACGGAACAATACCACCTACTTTCAAATTTGGTTTTGCTAGTTCGACTGGCTTGTATACAAACATTCACGAGATTGCTAATCTCGCTGTCGAAACTATCAACCCTCCTGCACTTTCAGCCGACATTTCGGTGCTTAAAACAGGCCCCGCGTTCGTCGCTCCCGGTGGCAACATTACCTACACAATTACCACCAGCAATGCTGCTGGTGGATCCGCTGCCGCAGACGTTCTGATTCAAGATCAACTGCCCGCAAACTTAGATTTCGTTAGTGCTAACGACCCTAATGGCAATGGTGTGTACAACACTTTAACGCGGACTGTCATCTGGCCGTCGATTCCCAGTCTGGCTAGCGGTGCTAGTGAACTCCGCAGCATAACCGCAACTGTCACCGGGCCGATCGGCACTACCATAACCAACACCGCCTTTAGCAACTCCAGCACCTACGACCCCAACCCAGCTAACAACAACGGTACTTCCATAACATCTCAAGTCCCAACTACAGTTGCTCTAGCCGATGTCGGTACGACAAAAAACGGGCCAGTGGCGGAGACTGTTGGCAATATAGTTACTTACACAATTTCCACAGTCAACATCGGGCCGAGCATAGCGACTAACGTCACTGTCACCGACACCATCATTCCCGGTTTAACAGGAGTCATCGCCTCCAACGGTGGCATCTACAATAGCGTTACGGGTATTGTCACCTTCCCTCCTATGAACTTAGGCATCGGTGCGG
Source organism: Lyngbya sp. CCAP 1446/10 (assembly GCF_026130175.1). Taxonomy (GTDB): domain Bacteria; phylum Cyanobacteriota; class Cyanobacteriia; order Cyanobacteriales; family Microcoleaceae; genus Microcoleus. The sequence continues at coordinate 3,811 of NZ_JAIGNI010000029.1, forward strand.
CCAATGCTCTAGACAACACAGTCAGCTTCATCGCACCCGCAGGCACCAGCGTCAGCAACAAGGCTAGCAGCAGCTCAGCTACCCCAGACCCCAATCCGACTGACAACGACGGTAGTGCTCCGGGTGCTAATTTCACCACGACTCTGACACCCGCCAACCAACCGCCAGTTGCCAACCCTACCACTGGGTCGGTTCTTCCTGGAAATACTCTTCCTGTGACGGGATTGGGAGGTACTGATCCAGACGGCTCGATCGCCTCCTACGCCAT
>NZ_JAIGNI010000029.1:4199-119093 GCF_026130175.1 Lyngbya sp. CCAP 1446/10
CAAACAGCAGCGCGCCGGTGCCGGGATTGGGAGCAAGTGACGATGGGTCTATCGCCTCTTACACCATCAACACCCTGCCACCAGCAGCCCAAGGAGTCCTATTTTTAGGAGATCCAGCCAACGGCGGAGTAGCCGTGACACCAGGTCAAGTTTTGACACCGGCACAAATAGGACAACTATTTTTCCAATCTACCGGCGACTTTAGCGGAGCCACATTCAACTACAGCGCCACAGATAACCTCGGCGCAGTTAGTCCCCTAGCTAACGCTACTCTCGGTTTAACAGGAGCGACTCCCAACCAACCGCCAGAAGCCGACAATACTAACCTCACGGTAGGGCCAAACAGCAGCGCGCCGGTGCCGGGATTGGGAGCAAGTGACGATGGGTCTATCGCCTCTTACACCATCAACACCCTGCCCCCATCCGCCCAAGGAATCCTGTTTTTAGGAGATCCAGCCAACGGCGGAGTAGCCGTGACACCAGGTCAAGTTTTGACACCGGCACAAATAGGACAACTATTTTTCCAATCGACAGGCAGCTTTACCGGTGCCAATTTTACCTACAGCGCCACCGACAACCTCGGCGCAGTTAGTCCCCCAGCTAACGCGAATCTCGGTTTAACAGGATCGACCCCCACACCGACTCCAGCACCAGTACCAACACCCACTCCCACACCATTACCAATACCGACTCCAGCACCAACTCCCACACCAACTCCCACACCGACTCCCAACCAACCGCCAGCAGCCAACAATACTAACCTCACCCTAGACCCCAACAGCACCGCGCGGGTGCCGGGATTGGGAAAAAGTGACGATGGGTCTATCGCCTCTTACACCATCAACACCCTGCCCCCATCCGCCCAAGGAATCCTGTTTTTAGGAGATCCAGCCAACGGCGGAGTAGCCGTGACACCAGGTCAAGTTTTGACTCCGGCACAGCTAGGACAACTATTTTTCCAATCCACAGGCGACTTTACCGGCGCCAATTTCAGCTACAGCGCCACAGATAACAACGGCGCTACCAGTCCCCTGGCTACCGCTACTCTCGGTTCAACAGCATCAACTCCCACACCAAATCCCCTAAACTTACCGCCAGTAACCAACAATGCTAACTTCACGGTAGACCCCAACAGCAGCGCGCGGGTGCCGGGATTGGGAGGAAGTGACCCCGATGGGTCGATCGCCTCTTACACGATCAACACCCTGCCCCCATCCGCCCAAGGAATCCTGTTTTTAGGAGATCCAGCCAACGGTGGCGTAGCGGTGACACCCGGACAAGTCCTGACTCCGGCACAGATTCAGCAACTATTTTTCAAATCCACAGGCGACTTTACCGGCGCAAATTTCAGCTACAGCGCCACAGATAACAGCGGCGCTACCAGCCCCGCCACTGCTACAGTTGCCGCTATCTCCCCGACTTCCAACCAACCGCCATCGATTAACAATGTTAACTTCACGGTTCCGACTAACGGCATCGTGCAGGTGTTGGGATTGGGAGGAAGTGACCCCGATGGGTCGATCGTCTCTTACACCATCACCAGCGTCCCCCCAGCCAACCAAGGAGTCCTGTTCTTATCAGATCCAGTCAACGGCGACGTACCCGTGACAGCAGGTCAAGTCCTGACTCCGGCACAAATAGGACAACTATTTTTCAAATCCACAGGCGACTTTAACGGAGCAACTTTCAGCTACACCGCCACGGACAACCTCGGCAAAGTCAGCCCCGCTAGCGCTAATGTTGCTGCTATCTTGAGGCCGGTTGGGACTGTTCCCCCACTCACACCTACACCCACACCAACGCCCGCGCCCGGTATCTCAAATCCGATCGCCGAACCAGATACCGACTGTCTGTGTCAGCCCATTCCTGAAAAACCGGGAATTAACTTTGCACCGCCACAGCAACCGCCCGCAGTGAGATTTGTCCGACCGATTTCGCAACTTGGAGAGGGACAAACCACCAAAGGAACCAATGGCGATGACTTGATCGCAGACACCAAAGGCAACCAAAAAATCCTCGGTTTGCAAGGCAATGACCTGCTTTTAGGTCAAAATGGCGCTGATGAAATTCACGGCGACGAAGGCAATGACACGATTTTTGCGGATACTGACACCGATATTGCCTATGGCGGCGATGGCAACGATATCATCCATGCTGGCAAACAGAACGACTGGATTTCAGGAGACTTAGGCTCTGACACCCTGTTTGGAGATGAAGGTGCCGATACGATTTTGGGAGACAACGGCAACGATAACTCCGCTAGCGCTGACGACAATGGCGATTTGATCTTCGGATGCGCTGGCAATGACATCATTAACGGTAACGAGGGAAACGATACTATCCATGCCGGAAAAGATAACGATATTGCCGTAGGAGGCAAAGACAATGACCTCATCTGGGGCGAACTCGGCTCGGATACGTTGATTGGTGGCACCGGCGAGGACTCCTTGTTCGGCGGCACCAACAACAAAAGGATCGTTGACTTCCAAGGACGCGACTTGCTCTACGGAGGCTTCGGTAACGACTTCCTCAGCGGCCAAGAAGGCGACGATACGCTGGTTGCAGGCAAAGATAACGATCGCGCTTACGGAGGCAAAGGCAATGACCTGATCTACGGTCAATTAGGCTCAGATACCCTCTACGGCGGCGAAGGAGCCGATACTCTGCTCGGCGACAGCGGCAGTTCCCAGTCAATCGGGGATACCGGCGAACAAGACTTAATCTTTGGTGATACCGGCAACGACATTATCGGCGGCGGCAACGGTAATGATACCGTCCAAGCTGGCAAAGGCAACGATGGCGTTTGGGGCGGCAAAGATAATGACTTGATTTGGGGCGAACTCGGTTCTGATACCCTTGTCGGCGACAGCGGCGATGACACCATGTACGGCGGCGCTCGCAGTCGAGCTCAAGATGTCAACGGCCAGGACTGGCTCTTTGGTGGTGATGGTGCTGATGCGCTGTTCGGCGATGAAGCTGACGATACCATCAGTGGCGGTGAAGGCAACGACAAAATTTACGGCGGCAAAAATAATGACCTCGTACACGGAGATCTCGGCAACGACTTGATTTACGGCGGTGACGGTAGTGATGAACTCTGCGGTGGCGAGGGCAACGATACCATAAGCGGCGATCGCTCCGATAACCGGGGTTTCGCGGTGGGCGCAAACGACCAGCAAGACTGCATCAACGGCGGTGACGGCGATGACTTGCTCTACGGCAATGAAGGGCAAGATAACATCAACGGAGATGCTGGCAACGACACCCTCTACGGAGGTAAAGATAGCGACATTCTCAACGGCGGTGCTGGCGATGACTGGCTGTTTGGTGGCGCAGGCGAGGATACTTTAATTGGAGGGCTTGGGAGCGATCAATTTGTGTTGGGTGCTGACGGTGGCATCGATACTGTGATTAACTTCGAGGTAGGCGTCGATAAGTTTGTTTTGACTGGCGGCGTGAGTTTCCAGCAGTTACAATTTAGCGCCACTCCTGACGGTACGTTGCTGCGAGTCGCAGGAAGTGGTCAGGTTTTAGCGAATCTGGTGGGGGTTAATGGGGCGATCGGCTCCTTGGATTTCCTATCATCAAATCTCTTCCGTTCTGAGGGTTAGAATTGGCGGCGAAAGTCCGCTATTCTCATAACAAAACGCCACAGAAGTTGCAAGCTGCTGTGGCGTTTCCATCATTTTCAATACTCGTCTAAAACTCGACTTGAAGTACATAAATTGGGAGCATCTCATTAGTGAAAAAAGCATTTTTTATTATAGTGCGATCGGGACGCTGGCGAGTCTTGCACCGATCGCACTATTAAATGCAAGGTTGTCCCTTGGATGTCTTTGGTTGGTGTTCACGCGAGACTGCTATCCTAAAATTACAGCTTGGTGCGATCCACTGCTTGCCCGTCCCTCTTGGCAGCAAACGCAAGTAACGGAGGCAGACATGGCAGCTTTTGCAGCTCGGAGACAAAGTTTTTTGGCACAATCTGAAGTCTAATGAATAAATTAACTCTGGTGCGATCGCTCTTTTTCCTAGCTGTGTTCGCCTGCATCCAACTTCCCGTCGCAGCACTTACACAGCCGGCAAGTCGATCGGGCTATGAAACAATTAACCCCAAACAGTTCATTGCCGATCGCAAAATCACCGTCTCCAACCCCAAAGATATCGCTGCCAAACTCTTTATTCTCGATCGAGAATCTGAAGGCAGAAAAAGCGACCAAATTTCAGTTGAATATCCCACGCGAGACACCGCCGTAATTGTCCAAACTGTCATCGGTTTAGCTGACGATTCTGTTGCCGGAATGCGGCACCGCATCGAGCTCAGACTCAGGCAAAATAAATGGGAAATTGTCTGGATTGGCCGACAATCTCAGTGTCAACCAAATCGCGGACACCAAAATTGGGCAAGCGGGCGCTGTCTGTAGAAAGGTCGATCGGCTTTTTGCTTATTACCCATCAGCGCCTAGAAACCCGCACCGCAAAAGTTTGATGGTTTCTGAATAATCGCGATCGCCTGCACGATATCACCTGGGATGAATTGCCGATAATTAATTCGACCGAAATAGCCAAAGCACAGGGGATTTAAGCCCCCATCTTTAGGTGGATTGTTTTTAGGCCGGGGATTTAAGCTCCAGCCTAAAAACTTCGCTGTCAACTGTCAACTGTCAACTGTCAACTGTTAATCAGAAGTCTACTTGCACATGATCAAGTTTCCAGCCGAGATGAATCCGGGTACAGGGGCTGAAATCTCAACCCAATTGCGGTCTTCTCCATTCTTGTCTTTCACTAACTGGAAATTCGGCACTAGCGTTACTTGACCGTTAGCCGCTACGCCACCTTTAACAGCAGCAGTTTTTGAAGGCTCCGTGCGGATTGCTAGACCCTTCGGCGCTACGCGAGGTTCTACTTGGCGGCACAGACTGACAGGGCCCGTTGCAGGTGCAGGTGCAGGTGCTGGTGTCGGTGCAGGTGCTGGTGTCGGTGCAGGTGCTGGTGCTGGTGTCGGTGCTGGTGTCGGTGCTGGTGTCGGTGCGGGCGCAGGACTTGGACTGGGTGTCGGTGCCGGTGCTGGTGTCGGTGCAGGACTTGGACTGGGTGTCGGTGCTGGTGCTGGTGCTGGCGCTGGCGCTGGTGCTGGCGCTGGCGCTGGCGCTGGTGCTGGTGCTGGTGCTGGCGCTGGTGCTGGCGCCGGTGCTGGTGCTGGTGCTGGTGCTGGCGCTGGAGTTGCGCTTGCTGTTGTGCACGAAACTAAATTACTTTCGTCTTTGGGATATCCGCTAGCCACATACCCTTTGACGGGAGCGGTAATTTGAATCCAGAGGCGGCCGTCGGAGGCTTTAACAGAAGTAGCGCCTTGGAACAGCGTTACCTTAGTATTCATTGCTACACCGCCAACTCTCGGAGATTTGGGGTCTGGGTTCTGGCGAACGGTCAAACCTTCTTTGGGAGTGACTTTGCGACAAAGGGTGTCAGCTTGGGCTATTTGAAAGGTGGCGCTGTTTTCAAAGGAAATATTTTCAGCATCCTGACTGGTAGTGGATGTTGGTAGGGCGGCAATACCGATCGCCTGAGCCTGCAAACTTCCGGCTACGATCGCGATCGCGCCCAGGAATGCAGCGGGTTTGTTCCAGCAATTCAAATTTTTCATCCGTTCAACTCCTCACTTAACCACAATCATTATCTTAATTGCAGGCCAATATAGCAAAAAATAGATTTCTATTCCATACCCACGTTCACATAACATTTTTATGGGGATAAGTCAATTTTGATTTATATAGCTTAATATTTGGTGAGTTAAGCAAGGACAAATTAAGCTGCTACGCCGATCGATGGCTCGTTATGGCAGGGCAGGGGAGACTGAGAGTGGGAGAGAGTGGGAAAGTCAACAGTCAACAGTTTAAATGCGTCACCTGCGATCGCACCTTACTTAAAATTACCGCGAAAAATAGACAGTGGCAGCAAGTGGAAGAACGCCCAGATTCATCTGTAAAGTCAATTCTTGCATCTAAATTATCAAAATTTACTGATTTTAGTTTATCCTTCCAGAGAGCGGCTTTGGAGTCAATTTTTAGATCTAAAATCTCTAGTCTAAAATCTCAAATTGACTCAGTTTTTTTGCTTCAATCTATCAAAAGACTGATTTTTTATAAGAAGTCGTCGCCGGATAACCTCTATCTGGAGAATGGTTTAACCGATCGCCCAAATCGAGTAAAAATAGAATGTCATATCTGATTTTGTATTCTATGAAACTGAATTATTTTATCAAACGGATTTCGACCGTCGGGCGCTATCTAGCTGCAACTGTGCTTTGCGTGTCAGCGATGGCATTTGTTTGGCAGAGTTCGTTGTTCTCGAACACCGCAGCAATGGCCTCTCCTGCTGTAAGCTCGATCGCAGCAGCAGATTTGGGCGATCAAGTTCAAAACAAAGCGAGCACAGATGCTGGAAGAGCCAAGAACTTCATCCGAGATACAGAAGAGAAGGTGAAGGAAACAGCCAAGACAAATGCTGCTAAAGTCGATCGAGCATCAGAAGATGGTAGTTTGGCCGAGCGCAAAGCGAAGAAAGATGCCGCTACAATCGAGAAAAGAGCAGAGGAAGATTCTGCTCGCACTCAGAAAGCAGTAGATAACACCAAGAATGCTGTGGAGCGCGCTGTTGACAGCATCAAGGATGCTTTTAACTAGACAATCAATCAGATCGTGTTGACTCTCCCCACCACTGTCAAACAGGTTCCTAGTGAGGACTTTAGTCCTTCTTTTGAAAAATACTAAAGTCCTCACTAAAAACCAAAAGTATTAAAGGTTCGTAGTGAGGACTTTAGTCTTTCTTTTGGCAAATACTAAAGTCCTTACTAAAAACCAAAAGTATTAAAGGTTCGTAGTAAGGATTTTAGTCCTTCTTGTCCCAAATACTAAAATCCTCACTCAAAACCAATTCAATCGGGGTGATACTATTCGGACATGAGATCGTGTTTTTTCGCCCTTTTCTCATTCCTCGAAACCAAAAGCATCGCTCTGCATTGACAGAAACCTCTATACCGAACCTCAAACCGATCGCAATCCATCATTTAAAATTGCCGCAAAAAACGCAAATCGCTAGAATAAACCCGGCGAATATCGTCAATTTCATAAAGTACCATTGCGAACCGCTCCACACCAAAACCAGCCGCAAATCCAGTATATTTTTCTGGATCTAAACCGACTCCTTTAAGAACATTTGGATCTACCGCGCCGCAGCCCAAAACTTCCAGCCATTTGCCGTTCCACTGCAAATCAACTTCAGCAGAAGGTTCTGTAAACGGAAAGTAACTCGTGCGGAAACGAATTGGCAAATCTTGCCCGAACATTTGCCGCAAAAACTCTTTAATTGTGCCTTTCAAGTCAGTAAATGTCAGATTTTCACCAATTGCTAAAAGTTCGATTTGGTGAAAAACTGCTGCGTGAGTAGCATCCACAGTATCGCGGCGGTAAACGCGGCCGGGAGAAACAATCCGAATCGGCGGTTTGTGCTGTTCCATGTAGCGAATTTGCACCGATGATGTCTGAGTCCTTAGCAAGTCGCCACCGGGCAGGTAAAATGTATCTTGCATATCCCGCGCCGGGTGGTCGGGCGGAGTATTTAGCGCCTCGAAGTTGTAATAATCTGTTTCCATTTCCGGGCCGTTGGCGACGGTGTAACCCAGCCCGACAAAGATATCGAGAGCGCGGTCTATGACGGCATTTAAGGGGTGAATTCGGCCTTGGGGACTGAAAATCCCCGGCATGGTGACATCGAGGGTTTCTGAGGCTAATTTGGCTTGAATCTGGGCGGTTTGGAGGGCGGCGCGTTTGTCTTCTAAGTCGGCTTGGAGAGCTTCTTTTACAGTATTGGCGATCGCGCCTACTTTGGGCCGCTGATCGGCAGACAATTTGCCCATCATGCCTAAAATTTGAGAGAGTTGGCCTTTTTTGCCGAGGTAGCCGACGCGCAACTGTTCGAGTTGTTCGAGGGTATTCGCGGTGGCGATCGCACTTTTGGACTCGCTTGCGAGGGTTTCTAGTTGAGTTTCAATGTCGCTTAGTTGGACAGTCATCTTGATTTTAGATTTTAGATTTTAGATTTTAGCTAGACAGACAGGAATCCCCACACTATACCACTTCGGTTAGTGTGGGATGAAAGACTTGCTGAAGATGAGGATTCCAGACGCCCTGAGCCTCCTACGCCGTAAGCGTTGAGCCGTGAGCGTGTGGATGAGGACATCAAAGCACAATAAGTTCTTTATTGTTTTTAAAAGAATCCCCCACTCTAAATAAGTATAGTGAGGGAATTATTCTTTGAACTAATTTAAGTTCAACTCCTTACGGAGTGGTTTTCTTCGTCAATGTTTGTCCAGGTTTTCATCAGCAACACTTTCCCCTTAACTCCAGAGGTATGTTTAATTACTGACCGCAGTGTTCAGCGCTAGAAAACGGTTTACCAAACCTGTACGCTGAAGTGCCTATATATTCTGAACAAACGTAGCGACCAAGAGTTTAACGAGCCACTGAGACGGTGGGACACGCTCCCTAATTTCTTAAGAAGCCCACACGCTCGACGGTCTTCCGTTCAGTGTGTGGAGTTGTCACATTGATGGCAGTTTTGAGCCAAGCTGAGTTTAGCGCAATTTTGGCTCGACAGTCTTGGAGATTTTAGATTGTAGATTTTAGATTTTCGGTAGTTACGGATAATTCGTAATAGGTAATTGGATGTTAGAGCGATCGCCCTACTTGAATCTAGTTTAAGATTATTCTCAGGCCTCTAAAAATTTCAATGAAACTTTTAATTAGCAACGACGATGGCATCTTTGCCCAAGGCATCCGTAGCCTCGCCAACGCTCTCGCCGCCGCAGGCCATGACGTGAGTGTAGTCTGTCCCGACAGAGAGCGCTCCGCTACGGGCCACGGCCTCACGCTACACCAACCCATCCGCGCCGAAATTGTCGAATCTGTTTTTGACCCCGCCGTCACAGCTTGGGCCTGTTCGGGCACTCCCGCCGACTGCGTGAAACTAGCTTTGTGGGCTTTACTTGACAAACCGCCGGATTTTGTGATTTCCGGCGTCAACCACGGGCCGAATTTAGGCACGGACATCATCTGTTCGGGCACGGTTTCGGCGGCAATGGAAGGAATCATGGAAGGCATTCCCAGCATTGCTTTCAGCCTCGCCAGCTATACTTCCCAGGAATTTGGGCCGGCGGTAGATTTCGCTGTCACCTTGCTGGGACAGTTGGAAAAACAGCCAATGCTGAAACCGATGCTGTTGAATGTCAACATACCAGCGGTTACACAAGCAGAAATTACCGGAGTTGCGATCGCCCGTCAAGGCATTCGCCGCTATTTCGACATATTTCAAAAGCGCACCGATCCGCGCGGCAAAACTTATTATTGGCTAGCTGGGGAATTGTTAGAAGATGTAGAAGAAACCCTAGATCTGGCCGTGCCGCATGATATTCCTACAGACGTACAGGCTATTCGCCACAACAAGATAACCGTTACTCCGCTGCAATACAATCTCACCTGCGCTCCCGACTTGCACTCGTTGCGGGATTGGCAATTTGAAGGTTTTCCCAAACAGTCAGCTCCGATCGACCCGATTCGAGCGGTAAACTAGGAATTAAGGAAAAGTGCCTATAAAGGTCTATGCCCCAGGCGTTAACGCAGGCTCTAAATTAGTTGTTGGTTTTTTACTCAAGAAAAACAGTTATGAACGCTCCCACCTATAACACTCATTCTGTCACTTGCCCGATTTGCCATCGTTCCAGCGTCGTGGGCCCAGTCGGAATGGTCAGCGGACTATTCACCTGTCCCCACTGCCATTCTCATATGGTAATTAGCTGGAGTGGCCATTTTGTCCGCGATCCTTTTAGTCTCAAACAATTGACGGTAGGAAAGATGCTCAGGCGAGAGAGCAGGCCACTAGCTCGCCTTCAGCGGGACTTTGGGCTGGGTAAGCATTTTCCGCTGCTGGCAATTTTGGGAAGCGTGGTATTTTTGGGATGTGCGATCGCCGCTACAGAACAATCGCTGCCCCGACAGAATTCATTTCAAGGGTTTGTAGAGTGGGTCAACGGAACTGGCAATTCTCAAGATGTCTCGCGTTAACATTTCTCAACAGTGTGACAGATACTCCGTGCAAACATCTATTCCTTTAGATAGAAATAAGGATACAACACTTACGCATTCCGACTCCGAGAAACCGGGTTTTTACCGTTTTGATGGGATTTAACGAATTATTTTCGTTAAAAACCCGGTTTCTGATCCCCGTGCGTAAGTGCTAGTGGTTTGAACTTATACCCATTTTGAAAAGTATGGCTGCTCTTAAGAATTGGTAATTTTCGATCGCTCAATAGACTTATTGCATAAATCTTTGATTGATAAGTCAACCGCAGATCTAGGCGGATCAACGCAGATGCAACGCAGATAATTTCATTCTTAGGAGAGTGCAGGAATGCAATCTTTGTAATTGAGAAATTAATTGAGAAACTCAGCAATTTTTCTAACTGCTGCTTCCAAAATTTCTGGTGACTCAACTAGGGCAAATCGCACGTAGCCTTCTCCTGATTTCCCGAAACCGGCGCCGGGGGAAGCTGCGACTCCTGTACTCTGTACTAGCTGAGTGCAAAATTTCACCGAATCCGAGGCCCAAGGTGCTGGTAGTTTCGCCCAGACGTACATGGTGGCAGGGGGTACGGGTACTTCCCAGCCGATCGCGCTCAGCGCATTTACAAAGGCATCTCGCCGTTTTCTGAAGGTTTGTACACTGGTGGTGACGGTATCTTGGGGGCCTGTTAATGCCGCACTCGCTCCGTTCAAAATCCCTAAATATTGGTTGAAGTCTACTGTGGCTTTAACTTGTCGCAGGGCTGCAATTAGTTCGGGATTGCCGATCGCATATCCGACTCGAAAACCTCCCATGCTGTAGGATTTGGATAGCGTGAAAAACTCGATCGCCACACTCTTATCTCGATCCGCCTGAAAAATCGACGGCGCCATCAATTTACGCAATTCCTCGATATCCGAGGGCGGGCGCGCACCATCCACCGCCCCTACGGAATCGTCAAACACCAAATCCACATAGGGGAAATCGTGCACTAAAACGAGATCATGTTGACGACAAAAAGCCACGGCTTTCTCAAAAAATGCCAGCGGGGCGATCGCAGTTGTAGGATTGTGAGGATAGCTCAAAACCATCATCTTCGATTGGGCCAAGACAGGCATCGGAATATCTTCAAATACTGGCAAAAACTGATTTTCTGCTAATATTGGCATCGGGTAAATTTGACCGCCCGCTAAATACACACCGCCCGCGTGGGAAGGATAGCCCGGATCGAGCAGCAAAGCAAAATCTCCGGGGTTTAGTACAGCTAAAGGTATATGTGCCGTGCCTTCTTGGGAACCAATTAGTGGCAGCACTTCTGTTTCGGGATTGACTGAAATTCCAAATTTTTGTTCATACCAGCAAGCTGCGGCTTCTCGGAAAGAGCGGGTTCCGTTAAACAGTAAATAGCCGTGGGTGCTAGGATCGGATAGCGAAAGGGCGATCGCATCTGTAATGTGAGCAGCCGCTGGCAAATCCGAAGAACCCAGAGACAAGTCAATCACATTTTGTCCGGCGGCTCTGGCTAGAGTTTTCGCCCGATCCATGTCGGCAAATACATTAAATTTGAGGGGTTCTAAACGTTGGGCAAATTGCATATTTTTGTAAGTTTTGGCGATATTAATAAATCATTTTAAATCGCTGAAAAATGATTCTTTTTGATGGTTCTTTAGAGAATGTTTTTTAACCGCAGAGAGCGCAGAGGGCGCAGAGTCAGAGAGGAAGATTGAGGAGAAAAGAGAGATGTTTACAAATTCTTTGGGATTGTTATAGTTGTGACTTGGGAGTTGGAAACTCCCGAATCAATTCAAAATTTTATAAGTGACCGTCGAGCAAACCGATCAAAGTTTGTTTAGTAATCGCTCCCTCATGGGAAAGGACTACTTCGGCATTTTTAAACAGTCTCAGTGCTGGGACTCCTTCTACTTTATACTGCTTGACAGTATTCGGATTAGGGTCAATTTCCATTTTAACCACTTTCAGGTCGCTGTAGTTGGCAGCCACCCAGTCTATCGAAGGCGCAATCAGTTTGCAAGGCCCGCACCAAGATGCCCAAAAATAGGCAAGCACTGGTTGCTCTGCTTTCAGAACTTCTGTTTCAAATTTTTCGTCGTTGATGACAATTACACTGTTGCTCATGATTTTACGATGATTTTTCCTGGTTGGTTATTTATAAAAAAGCACGGGCGGGCTTGAAATTTGCACTAATTTAGAAGAGGGACACAAAAACTGTTACTAATTTTAAAACATTCTGTGAATTTATTGAGTAGAAACTCAGGATTTGAGACTGATGGCTAATTCTGTATGGCGTTTAATTCCGCTGCTGCAAGCGTCTGGTAGTGTGCAGATGGCGATCGACCAATGGCTGCTACAACAGCATCTAGCGGGGAAAAATCCGCCAACTCTGCGATTTTACACCTGGGCACCGGCGGCGATTTCCTTGGGCTACCATCAGCAGCGGTGGCCTGAGTTTTGGCAGCATTTGTCCTGGGAGGGAACGCCTGTGGAGTTGGTGAGGAGGCCTAGCGGTGGGCGCGCCGTGCTCCACCAGGGTGATTTAACTTACGCAGTTGTGGCGTCGGGATTTGGCAGCAGTCGCATGAAAGCTTATCAGACTATTTGCGAGTTTTTGATTGAGGGTTGGCGGGCGATGGGTGTGGATTTGCACTACGGGGAAGCTGGGCGCGGTTATATTCACAATCCGAATTGTTTTGGTACTGCTACGGGTGCGGATTTGGTTACACCTGATGGCGGCAAGTTAATTGGTAGCGCGCAATTGCGCCGGGGTGATGCTATTTTGCAGCATGGTTCGATGCGTTTGCGATCGGATATTGGTTTGTTTTCTCAAGTTTTTGGGGAGGAATTAATTCCTGTGAAGTTACCTTTATTTCAAGGGGGAGATGATTCGATTCCGACTATAATTGATGTTTTGAGTGCGGCGGCTTGTCGGTGTTTTGGGATTGACTTGGAAGTGCGGCCGCTTTCGGAGGAGGAATGGCAGGATATTTCGGAATTTAACACAAAAAACTCTATTTGTCGGTAGGCATTGCCAGCTATATCTAGGTAGTGCGAACAGTAAAAGATATATTTTCTAGCACTACATTAGGAATATTTCCTGCACCTAAAACCTGTGTACCATCTAAAACTTCTATCCCTACCAATAACTCATTTTTACCAATATTTAAAGCAATTTTGTCCGTTAACTGTAATCACACTGATGCTTACCTTCTACAAGCCTAATGTAGAGAGCATCAATTTCTGAATCATAACTAATCTTCATAAAATTTTACCTCAAAAATCAAAAGTATCGATCGCGCTCGCCGACTCTTGACCACTAAAATGAGGGCGATCGCTACTTTTTTCTGATTCTACGATTTTAGATCGGAGTAAGATACTTTGTTAACGAGAGACACAATTTCTGCTATTTTTGCTGAAACTATTGTGGGCGGGCAGACAATCCAGCCCAAAAAGTTAGATTGAAATGCTTTACAGCTTATGGTTTCGGATCAGTTTGAACTTGGACGATCGGCTGTTTGGCAATTTTGGCCAATTTCACCGCATCGAGCAAGCTTTCCCAATCAGAATCCAGCACTGTATCCGAAGGGCGATCGCGGCGAGCAGCAGCTAAATTGCTGAGAGCATCTTGCCAAATCCCATTTTCAGCATAAATCGCGGTTTTTCGGCGCGGATCTGCCTTTTCTAATTGACTGCGGATATCTGCACTGAGTTCAACTCGGCGTACAGTACCGATGTCGAGCAGATCTGCCGATCTATCTTCAGCCTCGCAAATCACTGTAAAATTCCAAGTGTAATTTTTGCCTACTTCCAACGGAGGCACATTTTTGTTAGCGGGGATGCTAACGCCGATTACTCCTGATAAATTGGTAACTGTGAGAGTCTGTTTATAAATCTCGTTCCCGCTGGGATCTAGTAGGATGAATTCGGCTGATTCCGCCTTTGTTGGAGGCAAGTAGAAAAAGAATGTTGGATAGTCAGAAACAGTCCGTCCGATTTTATTTTCAGGGACTAAGCCTGTGAGATTTATTGGATTTAGCTGACTGTTGCGGCAGTTACCGCGAGTCGATCTGCCCGATCGAGGGGGCGATTGATCCATATCTTCAGGGGGCTGAGTGAAACGCGGCCCTCCCGGTACAGTTTGGCGCGGCTTACCACTGCCCCCCAACCCACTTGGCAGCTCTTGTGCCAGACTTACAAATTGGCAAGTCTGAAATGCTCCTATCAACAATAGGGAAGAAAATACCAGCCATTTTAGTGTGAATTTAGTCATTGTTTTCCTAGCAGTTGTATGATTGTTTCAAGATATTTTGTCAGTTGTTATTTTTTCGATCTTTTTTCTCCCAAGACTCGGTAGACATCAACTTTTTTATCCCTGCCTTTTAAAGGTAAAGCTCCCCAAGATTCTACCTCAAATTTTCCCTCAAGATGCACTAAAGTTTCTTCGGCAATCAAGATGCGGCAGGTGTCCTCTTGCCGATTTTTTTCACAGCTTTCTAGGCGAGAAGCGATATTGACACTATCGCCGATTACTCCATATTCTAAACGGGTTTTACCGCCCAAACTGCCCACCATCACAGGCCCTGTAAAAATTCCGACTCGCATTTTTGCTGGCGGCAAACCCCGATCGCTCCAACTTTGATTCAGGGCTGGTAAGCACGCACTTATAGCTACAGCGCAAGATACGGCAAGGCGAGCATCTTCGGCAATTTCTTCGGGAGTTGTGCGGGGAATAGGCACGCCGAATACAGCCAGCATTCCATCTCCGGTAAATTTATTAATCACCCCTTGATGTTTTTGCACTTCCTGGGCCATTGCTGATAAATATTCATTTAACCAAGGCATTACTACTTCTGGCGGTAGTTGTTCGGAAATGGTGCTAAAACCCTGCAAGTCAGTCATGATCATTGTAGCAGTGAGTCTTTGCCCTGGCAATAGCCCCGACTGGAGGAGATGGACGCGCTCTTTCCATAGCGCATTGGCGATCGCCGGTGAAGTTTGCTGTCCTAATAATTTCATCACAATTTCTTGCTGCTGCTTTGACTGCTGGTACTTGTATGTGATGATCACTCCTAAGGTGATTAAAAATCCCAGTGTCGGCCCTGTCACAGATATCCACCCTTGTTGAGTGAATAGAAAAAATGTGAATCCCCATAATATGCCGCCAAGTGCGATCGCGCTCACCATGAAATTGAGCGTATTTTCTAGCCTCCAAGCTAAACAGCCGCCAACTCCTACCCAAACAGCGAGCCAAAGCATTTCTTGCCATTCATCCCAAAACCAAAATAGCTTTTTACCGTCTAAAACTGCGCTGATAATTTGGCTAGTTGCTGTTGCATGAATCAATACCCCAGCCATCATGCGGTTGTCGCTGGCACTAGCGCTATAAGGGGTAGAAAAGACATCTTTTACAGTTGGAGCTGTAATCCCGATTAGCACTATTTTACCCTTCACCAAATTGGGGTCAAGTTTTCCCTCCAAAACTTGAGTTAGGGTCACGGTTTTTGCTATATTTTCAGGAGAGCGATAATTAAGCATAATTTGATAGCCTCGATCGTCAATAGTCTGATAACCTCCTGAGTACGATCGCAGTAGCGGAAAGACTGTTTCTCCGAGCTGAATTTCTTTATTTTCTGTGACTTTTGTCTTGACTTTCTGGCTGGTTAGATAGTTAAAAGCTAGTACCATAGAAAATGAGTTAGTAGTCAATTCTTCATCGGGAAGAAACATCAAATTTCGGCGAATTATACCGTCTGGATCGATGATTAAATTGTTAAATCCTCTGCGTTTTTTGGGTATGGTGGGAGGTGGCAGAGCTCGATCGTACTCTGAGTTGCCGATGAAAGTAATGGCGATGACTTTGGGGTTTTTGAATTGAGCAGTCAATTCTGCGTTTCCCGGTTCGTAGGGGATATCGCGGATTATATCCAAACCAATCACGGTGGGTTCGAGACGCGCTATTTCGGCGATCGCTTTTGCTAAAACGCGATCGGAAATTGGCCATTTTTTTAGAGCATGAATGTCCTTTTCTGTAACTGTCACTACCAGCAACCTCGGGTCAGGCCCTGCATCGGGGCCCAACTGCACCATCAGGTCAAAAAATTTTAATTCCAAGGGCTGCAACCAACCTAAATGTCGCACTCCTAAGAGAGTTCCTGTCACGACAATGCAGGTGATGGCAAGAGGTTGTAAGTCAGCGAATGGGAAGGAGAAACTTAACTTTTTCCAACTCCAACGTTTCTCTCCCAATTGATGATCAAATATCTTAAAAAGATTGGGCATGAGAAATCTTTTAACCATCTTTGACAAAATCTGCTAAGTAGGCGGTCATGATTAACGGAGAAATTCCATCGGTCATAATTTCCTGACAGCAAGGAAATTAGATTTTTAGGTTTAACGTTTAGTTTATTTATGCACACCTATTTACACCTGAAGTTGTGACTAATCTCGATGATTCATGCCAAATTTTTAATTAATTTTCTTGTACGGTTTTAGCGATCGCACTTAGCTGCAATCCTTGGGGATAACTGTTCTCTGCTTTGCTGCGCTTGATGTCGGCTTCGGAAATCTGGGGTTTGAGGTATTTTGCCAAAACTTTCACCACGTCGCCCCGATCGATCGTCCCTACGACTGAACCAATGGGCGAGAGGACAATGATTCGCGGGAGTTGGCGGGCTTCCATGCTGTTAATCACGTCTGCGATGGATGCTTTTTCTGAGACTGTGGGGGTTTTTTCCAGGGGCTTCAAAATGTTGTGCAATGTCTGAATTTCCCACTGACTGCGCTCTGTGCAGCGGATATCGTCGATCGACACTAAGCCCAAATCCCGCCCGTTGGTCGCAGCGATGTAAAATGGAAACGGATTGACTTCTAATAAATAGCGATCGGCAAATTCTCGCAAAGTCAAATTTGCATCGACAACTCGAAACTCGCGGCTCATTGCATCGGCGGCCTTAGTTTTGATCAGCGCTTCTTGCAACGAAGTAAAGCGGCTGTAGCTACTAGCATTCCGAATCGCAAACCAGCCGATCAGCGCAATCCACAAACCGCCGTACTGGCGCGCTAACACACATAAACTGACACCGAAAGCAACGGCCAGCCAACCCAAAACTTGTCCTGTTTTTGCCGCCCAGCGAACGCCGGCAAATCGAGAGCCGGTGATTTTCCAAATTGCTGCTTTTAAAACTTGTCCTCCGTCCAAAGGCAGACCGGGAATTAAGTTAAATAATCCCAAAACAAGATTGATTACTGCTACCTTTTCTGTGATAATTGATAGCAAACTTGTCGGGGGGAAAACTTGAGAACCCAAACCGAGGATTAAAAACAGCGCGAAGCTGACGAGAGGGCCCGCAATAGCTACTTGAAAAGCTTGACCGGGAGTTTTTGATTCCGAGTCGATCGAAGCTACTCCGCCAAATAAGAATAGAGTAATAGAATTAACTTTAATGCCTTGGGACATCGCCGCCAAGCTGTGTCCGAGTTCGTGCAAGAGCACGGAAGCAAACAGCAGCAAAGCTATTGCCAACCCGGCACTCCAGGAGAGCGCAGGCCCCCACAAGCGGTAACTGCTGGCGTATTCGCGGGTTGCGAGGGCTAAAATTATAAACCACGAATAATCTATGAGTAGCGGAATGCCAAATAATGAGCCGATTCGCCAACCTGTCTGCATGAAATTTTCCTGCCGCATGAGAGGAAGAAAGAGTTTCTATTATATCTTTTTATACCTCTTGCCTTCCCCTTCCCGTGATTTTTAAAGCACTCCGGCGTTACCCAAGCCCAAGATTACTCCAGCCCCGATCAAGTGGCCCAAGCTGGTTGTGGCTAGCAATTCTGGGATGCCGAAGCCTTTGAACATTCCTGGGACTGCAACGGGTAAGGCTGGGCCCTTGCCTCGGTTTTGCTTGTTTATGCCGTAGTAGCCGATCGCGATCGCCAGCAAATTGCATATAATCATTGTCAGTCCTACCATTGGTGTCCACTCCACCGTTAAGGCAGTTGCAGATGGTACGGCTAACAGCAAAGATGAGTTAATCATGTTCTTATGCTCCTGATTTCAGAAATATATTGAGTTCCAGAATTATAAAAAGCGTTTTGCATTAAACTAAGATTTGTTTTAATAGTTAACAATTCCTTGATATTTTGATACAAAGAAAGGAACGGAGGAGCCGGAGTGCGGGTTAAAATTTGTGGAATTACCAAATTAGACCAGGGAATTGCGATCGCAGCTTTGGGAGCCCAAGCTTTGGGGTTTATCTGCGTGTCGGCTTCCCCGCGCTATGTCAGCCCTCAAACAATTCGCTTGATTGTTGAGCAGTTGCCCGAAAATGTCGATCGCATTGGCGTGTTTGCTAATAGCACAATAGAAAATATCTGTCAAGTAACGGCAGAGTCAAATTTAAGCGGGGTGCAGTTGCACGGAGATGAAACAGCGGAATATTGCGATCGACTGCGCGAGTTTTTGCCGGGAATTGAAATTATCAAAGCTTTGAGAGTTAAGACTGCTGAAACTTTAGCCACGGCTGCAATTTACGCCCTTTGTGTCGATACTTTACTGTTGGATGCTTACCATCGAGATCAACTCGGCGGTACTGGCAAAACTATAGATTGGATGATGTTAGCAGAGTTTAAACCGCCTTGTCCTTGGCTGCTGGCGGGCGGTTTAACAGCGGATAATATTTTAAATGCAATCGATCGCACCAGAGGCAATAAATTCAGCGGTGTTGACCTTTCTAGCGGTGTAGAAATAGCGCCGGGAGATAAAGATTTGACCAAAGTTGCTCAGTTGTTCGATAAATTAAAAGCTTTCAAATAAACAGTCCTGAACGTATAAAAAATATGTAGGGTGCGTATTGCGCGAGAACCCGATAAAAAAATGCCTTTTCTCTCTTGCTTCTTGCTTCTTCCCTGGGAGTTACTCCCACGCCGCCTCACCCACGCTTTTTCAACTATTCCCGATTTCACCGATTTACTGGTTGCAGCCATGCTCGCCCTAGTTTACAGTGTGATCGCCCTTCCCATCGGTTTTTGGTCGGGATTTCTGAAAGTAGACGTGCAAACTTCTCGGCGTATAATTGCTGGAGCACTCGTGGGCTGTTTGTTGAGTCCCGGTATCACCGAGGAATTATTGTTCCGGGTGTTAATACTGCCGCACCCGTCTGAGAATGTTTCTGGCTTAATGCTGTGGTTTTGGGGATGCTTGAGTTTGGTGCTGTTTGTAGTTTACCACCCGCTGAACGCGCTGACTTTTTATCCGATCGGTCGATCGACCTTTATGAATCCCGTGTTTTTGCTACTGGCGGCTGTTTTAGGGGTAGCCTGCTCCATCGCATACCTGCAAAGCGGTTCTATCTGGCCTGCGGTGGCGGTTCACTGGCTCGCAGTCACAGCTTGGCTGCTGCTATTGGGCGGTTACAGGAGGCTTTATGGTTAAATGTACACAGTCCAGCATCACTATATTGTCAGGAGGAACTCCATCGTGGGTATTATAGGAGCGATCGTAGGTTTTTTGGCAGGGATAGCAGTTGCTTACTGGTTAGTGGAAAAGCGGTTGCACAAGCAAAAGCAAGAACACTTGCTGCAAACTCGCAGAATAGCTCAGGATATAGAACTAGCTCAGATATCTCGAATGCAACCAACTACCGAATCTCAGCACGGAGAAGGAGAAGATCGGTTGAGAAAAGCTACTGTTGAACACGAAAATTTACTCAGACAAGTTACTACCCAATACGAAAATCAGCTCAAACAAGTTGCGGATCAATATGAAAATCGGCTCCAACAAGTTCTAGTAGAACGCGATCGGCTCCAACAAGTTGCAGGCGCTCACGAGCAGCAGATCCGACAAGTCAGCCAGGAATTAGAGGCTGCTCACAATGCTAGGCTGCAAGAAAATCTGCAATCTTTGCAAGCAGAACACGAACATCATTTACTCACAGTTTCTGATGAATTGCATCACAGTTATCAAGCTCAAATGGACGAACATTTGCAAAACCTGCAAAAACAACACGAAATTCAATTGAGACAAACTGCTTCGCCATCTGGGAACAGCGAAGTTGAGATGCAATTAACTAGGGAGGCTTTGCAACAGCAATATGATAGTCAGTTGCAAGCTGCTTACGCTCAGTTTCAAGCTCACGAAGCTCAGATGCAAGCTACTATCAAGTCATTGCAAGAGCAGTACCAGAGTAATGTACAACAAGAAGTCCCCGAACAGCAGTTCAGTCAGTTAAATCAAACAGAATTTGGATCGGATTTACCACAACAAGAAGTTTGGGAAGAACAGTCAAGTGAGTTAAATCAAACAGAAGTTGAACAAGAGTTAAATTACACAGCATTTTCCGAACCAGAATCAATTGATTTAGAACAACCAGAAATCGGACAAACGCTTGAATCTCCCATACAAACACCAAACTACTCATCGGTATCAGAATCAATTGATTTAGAACAACCAGAAATCGGACAAACGCTTGAATCTCCGATACAAACACCAAACTACTCATCGGTGGCGCAGTTGATGGGATGCGTTCAAAGTCCGAACACAGAAACCCGCAAGTTTGCAGCGTCTGCTTTAGGTAATATGGGTGCTGCTAATGCTTTGAGAGCCGACGGTCAGCGAGCAATAGAAACTTTGGGGAAATTAGCTCAAGATTTTCACCCGGAGGTGCGGCAAGCTGCTGTGGAAGCACTAGCAATGATTAAGTCTGAAAAAGTGATTCCGCTCTTGCAAAGAGCTTTGCGAGATACAGATAGCGGTGTGGCAAAATCGGCAAGTGCTGCGCTCAATAAGTTTAAGTTTTATCCGCGCACTCCGGCGGTGAAACCGAAAATTGTTGATGTGAAAAAACCCAAGCCTTAAGCAGTTACTGCAACACCGTAGGGACACAAAATTGTGTTGTGTCCCTAAATTTTCTGTGCTTGTCCAGGTGATGCAACGCAAATTAACGCAGATAATTTCTAGATAGTCTGGCAACGAATGCCATCTTGTCTAAGATGGAACAAGGAAGAAGATTTATTGATTAATTTTTTGCCTCTTCCCTCTTCCCTCTTCCCTCTTCTATCAACTATCAACTGCCAACTGCCAACTGCCAACTGCCAACTGCCAACTGCCAACTATCAACTGCCAACTGCCAACTATCAACTATTTAAAATCGCTGCTTTGTACCGAGGACAAATTTGATGTCGCCGCCATCGCTAACACCCAAATCTAAGCGAATTAATCCCAAGGACGATCGCACTCTGACACCCAAACCAACACCAGCCCCAGTCCCCGGTTTATCCCTCACCGAAGCGGGTTTTCCCAACACGCTGTCACCAGTCCCCAAATCCGACGCAAAATCAGCAAATATCACGCCGCCGACATCCCTGCCCACCGGAAACCGATACTCACCTGAAGCCAAGAAATAACTCCGCCCGCTGCCAATATCCCCGCCATCGTAACCCCGCACAGAATTGCGGCCGCCGAGTCGAAACGCTTCCGTCGGCGGCAAATCTCCAATTACAGTGCCCCCTTGCAAATTAAAAGCCAGCATTTCTGGCAAGGCTTCGGATTCGCTGATACCCAGTAAAGTTACTGGTACATATTGTATATAATTTGCCAACAGGCGGTTGCTCACAATGTTACCTCCCCCAAGAGGTATCGATTGCTCGGTGCTGAGGCTGAGAATCGAGCCGCTGGTGGGGTTAAAGGGATTGTTTCGCCGATCGCGAACCGCGCCAAAAGAAACAGTGTATAACTCATCAACGCCCGAACCGCTGAATGTGAGAGGATTGCCCAGTTCGTCGCGGCGGGCAATATTTAAATCGCGATCGCGCGTGCTGATATTTGTATAATTTAATCCTAAAGTTCCGCGCCAATCGCCCAAAGGTCGCGTAACTGCGAGATTTCCCCCGATCCGAATTTCCCGAACTCGATCGCCATTCTGCAAATCGATATCCTTGTTGAAAATTTCGGAGATTTTGCGATCGCCAAAAGCTCTCACACTGTATCCCAAACGGTCATCGGCGGCAACGTAAGGGCTGACAAACTGGACATCGTACTCGATACCTCGGAGGCTGGGCTGAATTTCCACCGCCAACCGCTGCGGGTTTGTGCCGAAAGTGCGATCGACATAGGAAAGAGGAACAGCAACACCAACATCATCGCTAATGCTAGCACTCACGCCAAACGATCGAGCCGATCGCTCTTGAACGTTGTAAATTACATTAACATCCGTCCCAACTTCTTCAGTAGAAACCGTCACCTTGTCAAACAATCCCAACTGCTGCAACTGCTGCAAGTCTAGTCGTACAACTTCCGGGCTGTAATTATCCCCCGCCTTAAGTTTGAGCTCACCCCGAATAAAATCTTCCGAAATTCTGCCTTGAATCGGATTGCCTTTTTTATCAACTGCTTCGCCTTTGGAATTGACAAAGCGAATTTTCACCTCAGCCACGTAAACGCCCTCAGCATTGCCCGCTTGACTGATTTGTCGAGTACCGCCTAGTTGTTGCGCGTTGCTGTTTACTGGTTCGGTTTCGGGTTTGGTGGCGATCGTCCCCGCAGTTGGTAACAGAGAGGTAAAATCTTTATGGTTGCTGAACTTGACTGAGGGCGATCGAACTTCTCCAGCAACCGCGATCTCATCAGATGCCGGCAAATCCCGCACAATTGGACTCACCTCATCCTCCTCCCTCTGTGCCCTTGTGGGATAGGCGTCTCGCCTGTCAATCTCTGCGGTTCCTTCTCTCAACTCCACCTCACGCGGTGCGACTGTCGGATCGATCGCCCGCGCCCCCAATTCACCACCAGCCACCGCCGCCAAAGTCAAAAATGCAATAATTGGAATTCGCATAAACATAAAACTAAAGCATACTCAACGCATATTAACCAAAATTGGTCATGATGCCTAATCCCAAACCTGGATTTAATATCGCTCTATTCTTCAACCCGCCTCCGCGGGTTTTGTCTGTGTAGACGCCATCTCAACCGCCATCTCAACCGCCATCTCAACCGCCATCTCAACCGCCGTCTCAACTACCGTCTCAACTACCGTCTCAACCGCCATCTCAACCGCCATCTCAACCGCCGTCTCAACCGCCGTCTCAACCGCCCAAAAAGAAACCCGGTATTTTTGAAGATACCGGGTTTCTGCGATGCCCTGAAATGTGGGGAAAAGTCCATCGCGGGCGATCGTACAATTGGGAAACCGAAAATTTGTTTAAATAGCTTGTCGAGAAACACGCTTCTCAAAATTAGCCTGAGTCTGCTGCAACAGTTGTTCGCGACTGTCCTTAGCAGTGGTAATGTTAGGGAGCAAGTTGCGAGCTTGTAAAGTCATGTGAAGCTGTAGGTCTGCTACGTACTCACTGACATCTTCGCGCAGGGAGCAAGCCGGGTACCGTTTTAAAGTAGAGTTCAAAGTGTTCTCCTGCTTTGAGTTTGCAGTTATTTCAAATAATAATAGAGACTATCACGCTCTACTTCTAATTGTGTACTCCGTAATGAAGTTTAACCTTTGGACTGCTGTTTTGTTACAATTATTTACATATAATCTTTCTGAAGCCTCAGGAGTCGATCGCCCGTGCAGTCAATAGCAGTAGCACATAACACAGTAACCACATTTGTCAATAGCAGCAGCCAAACAGCCGCCTACCTCGACATCGGCAGTGGCCCACCCTTATTGCTGTTGCACGGTTTTTTCGGAGAAAAAACCTGCTGGCTACCCTTAATTGAATTATTGCAATCTCAATTTCGGTGCATCAGTTTAGATATGTTAGGTTTTGGAGAATCTAGCAAACCCAAAATCCAGTACGACGTAGCCGTAGAAGTTGCCTTTGTGCGGCAAGTTGTAGAACAACTAAACATCGAACCCTGCGGCATCATCGGACATTCTTTTGGCGGTTGGGTAGCCTCTGCATACGCCCTAAAATATCCCAATTCTGTCAGCAGTTTAGTGTTAGCAGCACCTGCGGGAATTCGGGACGACAGTTTTTGCGGTCAATACGATGCTTTGCGGCCGCTGCTGTGGGAAACCCCAGCGGTTGATTGGGCCTTACAGTTAGCCAAACCTTTTGCTAGTTTAGTGGGGAAAAGTGAAAAATTGCAGCAAATTGCCGGGTGGCGCAGAGAGTTAATGTCTCAACCCGTAGCAAGGTCATTTTTAATGAGCCGGATGCGGCCGGAAGACGCAGTTGATACCGTAGAAAAAGAAATTCATAAATTGCAAATTCCTGCCTTAGTTATCGCAGCAGCTAGCGACGAAACCATTCCTCTATGGCACTGCGAAACCTACGCTAACGAGATACCAAGGGCTGAGTTAGCAATTATTCCCAATGCTACTCACGGGTTGCCACAAACTCAATCTCAAATCATCGCGGAGTTGATTGCTAAATTTTTGGATCATTAAGAAAAAGTGCGATCAACCACAAACTTGAAACAATAGTGCCTGATTATACCACAGATGCGATCGATACGGAATATATTGCTGACTGTACTTGTACAAAAAAGTTTTTATGGCAATAAAATATTGTGTCAGCACGAGCTACAAACATTTAGTTGATTCTGGAGTATTACGAATGGCGGCACTGAGCAACTACTTTAATCTGGAAGAAATTACGACAGCCAGAAAAGTTAGTGCTGCGGTAATTAACATCAGCGGCCGCCAGCGAATGCTTTCCCAGCGATCGGCATTTTTTTGCATGAGATTGGTTGCTTCTGAGAATACCGCAGAAAGAGCAAAACTGCGCGGGAATTTGTTAGAGGCGATCGAACTTATGGAAAAATCTCACCACGACTTAATTAATACTGACAGCAGCAACTTATTGAGTTCCCCTTCACCCACCGTCAAGGCGATGTATTTTGAGGCGCCGCTATATCTAGACAAGCAAGTCCGCAAATATATCGATCGCATAAAAGCATTAGTGCAAGTTCCCGACACCGAACTCAACCTAGAAAATCCTCATCTACAGTACATTATCGAAGCTGCCGGTGGCGAATTGCCAGCAGCTTTCGATGCCGTCGTGAGTCAATACCAGCAAGAAAGCGAAATCGAACAATTTGAAATCGACCTCAAACAGGTTGAACTCTATCAAGAAAGTTGTGCAGCTACCTCGAAAGCCGAAGCTCAAGCAGCCCAGATCGATAGCGCACTTCGGGAACTGAAACAAACTCAAGCTCAACTTCTCCATAGCGAAAAAATGTCTTCCCTGGGAGCCCTAATGGCTAGTATCGTCCACGAAATTAATAACCCAGTTAGTTTTATTTACGGCAACTTGAGCCATGCCGAAATTTATACTCAAGATTTACTCTACCTGCTGCGTCTCTATCGAGAATACTATCCGAATCCCTGTGCCGAAATTCAAGATCAAATCGAAGAGATGGATCTGGAATTTCTAGTTGAAGACTTGCCTAAAGTTATGTCTTCTATGCAAATGGGTTCAATTCGCATTCGCGAAATTGTCAAATCTATGGGCAGCTTTTCGCGAACAGACAACAGTAACATGACGCCGTGCGATTTGCATGACAGTATTGACAGCACCATCTTAATTTTGAGAAACCGTCTTAATGCTAAAAAAGACCGTTGCGAAATTCAAATAGTTAAAAATTATGAAAAATTGCCTGGTGTAGAGTGTTATGCTGGACAGATTAATCAAGTATTTATGAATCTAATTAGCAATGCGATCGATGCTTTGGAAGAGGTAGCAGAAAATCAGCCCAATGCTCAGCTAAAAATTTCTATCCGCACAGAAGTCGTTGGTTGCGATCGCGTCAGAGTGCGGATTGCTGACACGGGATCGGGAATGACAGCAGAGGTAAAAAAACGGATGTTCGAGCAGTTTTTTACCACAAAGGCGATCGGTAGAGGTACAGGTTTAGGATTATCTATTGTCTACAAAATCTTAGTAGAAAATCACCGAGGAACCCTCAGGTGCGAGTCCGAACCGGGGAAGGGAACCGAGTTTATCATTGAACTGCCAATACAACAAACTTAAACAGTTGATAAACATCCAAATTTATCTGCATAAATTGTGGCACGTCCCGCCTGTGCAAATAATTGTGCCACGTCCAGCCAGTGTAAATAATTGTGCTTAAAATTTACCAGAAAGAATTGGTTTAAAGCCTATCCCTGATCGGGAGAAATTAAAAGCAGACGATTCATTACTCTAATCCTCTTCCTTCTTTTGTCAAGTGCTGTCAACTGTCAACTGTCAACTGTCAACTGTCAATTGTCAACTGTCAACTGAATGAAACATCACCTACTCCAATTCTAACTTCAAAGTTGGCAACAACTTTTCTAAATTTTTGAGAGATTTCTGTTGCCAAGGAACATCATTTGAACCCAGTACCAAAAGTTGAATCGTTTTCTTTTTCCGCACACTAATCACAAACTTAGACAGCATATTAATACCAGAACTGTTAACAAAATCCAATTTTTTTAAGTTCAAAGTAATAGTAGGCGGTTCGGGATTAGCGACCTCCTCTAATAAATCAACTATTGGCTTATAATCTGGCGCTCCATCTAAGCTGAGTTCGCCTTGGAAACAGACTGTCACCGATATTGGATCGTATTGAATACTGTAGTCTTGACCTTTGATTTCCTGAATGTCCATTGTCTTGTAGTTTCCTGAGTGAATTATTGTGGCACAACAAAGTCAATATTGAAAAAGTTAAAACTAAACACTAATTTGAACGATCGTCGTAATAGCGATCATATTGGAACTATCAGACATCCTCTCAAATTTCCAACCGATCTTAGCTGAATAGTCATTAATCATCGTCAGCAATCCCAGTCCCGATGTTTCACTTTCAGATTCAGCATTCTTTTCAAGCTGCTGTAAATATAATTCATCAGAATCAGAATTAAGCAATTCTACAATAAATTCCTGCAATTTTTTTGCCGCAGGTTGCTGCACATAGTTAGTTGCAAAAATTACTGCAATAACATCAGCTTCTCCTATAAAATGTATCCCAAATTTTACCTTATAATTGCAACTATCATCAGTAAACTTGATCGCATTTTCTAATAGTTCATTGGCAATGTAACTCACGGCTCCCTTACTTTGTTTAATCCGTTTCTCGCTGCTAGCATCCTGCTCATCCACTGGTAGAAAGCTAGACAAATAATCTGCTACAAAATGAGCAGATACCCTATTGTTGCGCCAGCGCTGCTTGATGGGGCGAGAACTGGGCGTAAATGTAAGTTCCAGGGAGTCGTGATCCGGTGGAAATTGTTCGATGAATTCTCCAAAAATTTCTGTCATAGTTTGTAAACTTCCAGATGTCATTATTTTTCTACCTCTTTTAAATTAATGTATTAATATCATTTATGGGTAAATTTTCACACGCCATTCCAGTTAGCAGGAATACTATTTTCTAACAGTGATTGGATGCGTTTTAGGTAAATTTTGCCGGGTTCATCAGCGGGATTTAGCGCCACTATCTGTTCAAAACAAACTTGGGCATTAGCAAAATTTTCCTGACAATATTGTTCGAGTCCTTCCTCAAAAATAGGCAAAGTTTGAATTTTGAGCGATCGCACTGGTTCTACTTCAACATCTAACACCTCACAAACAGTAATGGCTTCTTGTCTACCTTTGACAATTGCCCGATCCAAAAAACGAATATGATACTTTTCAGGTTGACTCAAACGTTTTACCACATTTCCTGAAATTAATAAAGATACGCCATAATACTTAGTCAAACTTTCCAGACGAACTCTTTCAAGCCCCCACTATATCGGTACTCCGATTAGTGGTGGGTGGTTGACTCGCTCGTACATTACTATAATTTATACGGGCGGATCTGAAAATCCGGCTTCTGCTTCGATGCTTCGCCACTAAATTCAACAGCGATGTTAGAAACCGGGTTGATGACTGTCAATCATAAATTATGCACAATATTTCCCTGTTGCTTCAATACTAGCAAAGTAATGTCATCAAATACCTTTTGTTCTCCAATAAATTCTCGCAAATCATCGATCGCAGCTTGTTTAATTTCTTCGGCGCTCAAATGCCAGTTTTGAGAAACCACTTCACAGAGTCTTTCGATACCGTAGAATTTTTTGTGGATATTTCTGGCTTCGGGAATGCCGTCAGTGTAAAGCACCACGCCGTCCCCTGGCTCTAACTCTACTAAAATATGGCCAATCAAAGCTGAAATATCCTCATCTAAGCCGATGGGAAATCCTAAATCCATTGTATCGATCCGCTCGATTTTACCGCTTTTTCTGACGACAATAGTTTCCTCATGCTGACCGCTGATGCTGATTTTCCCATCGGCATAATTTAGGATAGCCAGTGTCAGATTCTTATCTGAGTTCATGCGCTGAATATTTTGATAAATAGTGCGGTTGAGAGTATCTAAAAAGCGTACCGGATCTGATTCTCGGATTTCGTGAAGAGTGCGGACAACCGATTGAGTCATCACCATCAAAATGCCACTTTCTAGTCCGTGTCCGGTGACATCGCCAATGCAAAGCGTAACCACCCCGTCATTAAAAAGTACGTCGTAGTAATCGCCACCAACTTCATCGGCGGCTTCCATAAATCCGGCAATATCTAAATCTTTAATTGCTGCGAGTTCAGCAGGTTTGGGCAAAATTAACTGCTGCATTTGTTTGATTAGATCGAGTTCGGAACTCATGCGCCGATTTTCCGCTTTCAGCCGCTTGTTGAGTTCTGCAATTTCTTGATTAGCTGTGGCGAGTTCTGAGGTGCGTTCGGTAACTTTATATTCGAGAGTTTCAAAGGATTCTTTTAGTTGTTGTGCCATACTATTGAAGGAATTAGCTAATGTTTCAAATTCAAAAATTTTGCTATGATTAATATTCTGATTTAGAGCGCCACCTGCGATATTTTCGGAAGCCTTAGCAATTTGTAAAATCCGGCGAGTAATCTTGTTGGCGCTGAGAAAGCCGAGTCCTATTGAGGCAATTAGAGCCGCAATACAAAGCAAGATGGTGTTGCGAGTATTGGCATAAATTTGGCTCATAAAGTCGGATTCTGGTACTACAACTACAATTAGCCAGTTGAGACCGTACTTGTCAGTTAGGGGAGAAACTTGGAGAAATTGCCGCTGACCGTTGAGGTTTAAATTAAGTTGAACAGTTTCTTTAATATTGTCTAAGCGTTTGAAGCGATCGAGTAAATAAACTACACTTTTGCTCATCAGCGGGTTGCTGTCATCCTGTGCTTTGATCCGCTTTTGGTCTTGGCCTTTGCCGAGGGACAGAGCCTGATTTTTCAGCGAGCTAGCGATTAATTTGCCGTCCGGCTCAATGATAAATATTTGACCGGATTTACCAATGCTTAAGGTTTGCAGGAAGCCGCGAATTTGA
Organism: Lyngbya sp. CCAP 1446/10; assembly: GCF_026130175.1. Classification (GTDB taxonomy): domain Bacteria; phylum Cyanobacteriota; class Cyanobacteriia; order Cyanobacteriales; family Microcoleaceae; genus Microcoleus. Next base: position 33,638 of record NZ_JAIGNI010000029.1, read on the forward strand.
TCTAGCCCGATCCTGCAAGTCAGCACGCCAATCAGTTTGCCTTCAGGGTTATAATAGGGTTGACTGGCATTCATTTGCAGCGTACCGTAGGCTAAATTAATGTAAACATCGCTCCAAGCAGCCTGTTTTTTTTCGACAACAACGGTGTAAAAGGGGCGGATGCGAACGTCATAATTGGGCTGAGACCTTTCAATTTCGGTCGGATTTCCATCAGCATCAAGGTTGTAGTAAATTAAGTCTCCACCTCCGGGAGTCAGTTGCTGAGCAAGCTGAGGTTTCTCAGATACATCCAGTCGGTTCACCCAACCCATTCGCAGGTACTCGCCTTTTTCGTTGGCAATTCCCGCGTGACCGATCGCACTAAACCGCAAAAGTTGCTTCCAGAGATAAGGTCTAGATCGCTCCAAATCGTCGAAATCCAACAGTCCCAGAGGTACAGCATCATGATTGAGTTGATTGACTAACGGCGGAGTTTCGATGTAGTTTTGGACGCGATCGTAAACTCTGGCACTGATGGAGTGCTGTAACTGACTGGCGAGATCGTTGACTGTCTTCTGTCCGTTTCTGTAAGAGAGATAGCCAACCCAGCCAACAGCAGCGACAATTTGCAACACAAACGGCACCACCAAGACACGACTGAGACCGATTTGGCGCCTACTGGGGGCGATCGCCCGTTTTTGAGAAACCATTGTTAAAATCACTTCTAGCGGGTTGTTTACCTTGCTTCAGCATCGTCAGCACAAGACAAAATACGATAGTTGAATCTGCTGAAAGTATATCAAATCACCAAAAACTCTGGGCTTTTGGCGGAGTCGCTCTACAGTTATAATTAAAAATTAATTGTTTGCCAACCATGAAAATTACTCAATCCCTCCACGCCGCCCTAGTTATCTCGAATATCGAAAAATCCGAACAATTTTATAGCAAAGTTTTAGGACTGGAAAAAATCGATCGAGAATTAAAATTTCCTGGAATCTGGTATCAAATCGGCGACTTCCAACTTCATCTAATTTTAGCAGCAACAATTATACCAGATGCCATAGATTCCCAAAAATTGGGACGCAACCGACATCTGGCATTTTCTGTGGCAAACTTAGAGGAGGCAAAACAACAATTAAGAGCCAGCAACTGCCCGGTGCAAATGAGTGCGTCAGGTCGATCGGCATTATTTACCCAAGATCCCGACGGTAACATCATCGAACTCAGCGAGTAACAGATGAAAATCATCGCCTATTCATACAGCGAACCGCTGCTAGAATCCACGCCAGCAGCCGAAATTTGGGGCCAAGAGGTCGATCGCACCTATCAAGACTTAGGAGGGCGCCAGCAACTCCAGCAACTCCTCAAAGACTGCCAAACAGAACCAGTCAAATACCTGTTAATTCAGCGCCTTGAAGAACTCGGCGACACAGTACAGCAAGTGTGCACCCACCTAGAACAACTAGAAACCCTCGGCATCCAACTAATTGTCACAGACGAAAAACAAACCGAAAACAGAGCAAACTTACTCAAACTCCTCGCAGAAGTCCAGCGCAGCCAACAAAGCCGCAGCATTCGCAAAGGACACGCCCGCAACCGCATCAAATCCCTTCCCCCACCCGGAAAAGCCCCCTACGGTTATCGGCGCGGCAAAGATAAATATGCGATCGACAAAACCGCCTCCCCCGCCGTCAAAGACTTTTTTGAACACTTCCTCATCTACGGTTCCCTGCGCGGTTCCGTGCGCCATTTAGCCAAGAAATACAACAAAAAAATCTCCGTCAGCACAGGCCGCCGCTGGCTGACAAATCCCGCCTACCGAGGCGATTTAGAATATCAAAACGGCCAAGTAATTTCTAACACCCACGTCCCGATAATTTCCAGAGAAGAAGCCGCCCAAATAGACAGATTGCTGCGGCGCAACCGTAGCCTTGCTCCCCGCAGCGCCAGCGCCCCGCGTTCCCTCGCAGGATTAGCAATTTGCGCCGAGTGCAAATCGCCCATGACAGTTGCCAAAGTCACAGCCTACCGCAAAGAAAAAGAATACCTTTATTTGCGACCGATTAACTGTCTCCAGCAGCCTAAATGCAGCGGCATTTCCTACGAAGAAGTATTGCAATCAACCATAGCAGGAATTTGTCGGGATTTGCCCAATGCTGTTGCTGGCTTGCAAATGCCGGAGATGAAGGGAATTAAAGCAGGAATTGCCGGGGCTATCTGCTCGAAACAACAAATCTTAGAGCAACTTCCCGCCATGATTGAAAGCGGCATTTTAGACACAGAAACAGCAGAATTGAGAGCCTACAAAATCCGCACAGAAATTGCAGAACTCCAAAGCAAATTAGCGCAACTGCCGCCAGTGAATTTGCGAGAAACAGCGCAAACTGTTTCTCTTCCCCAATTTTGGCTGGACTTGTCGGAATCGGAACGCAGGTTCTATTTTCGAGAGTTTATCGATCGCATTGAGATAGTCCGGGAAAAATCCCAGGTAAAACTGCAAATTATTTTCATTTTTTAATTACCCAAACCATTAATTTTATAGCATTTTTTTCTTCCTTCTTCCTTCTTTCTTCTTCCTTCTTCCTTCCGATCTAACTTACCAATTAGCTTGAAATAACTTTTTTAGCCTTGAGCCAATAGGCGATCATATCTCCTTTCCCTTTAAGCAGAATTGCGCCCCGTTCCTCAAATAAATATCCATCTTTTAACTGTTCGTAAACAGCCGCAGTAACTTGAATATACCCCGGCAATCCTTGACATTCCATCCGAGAAGCAACATTAACAGTATCCCCCCACAAGTCATAGATAAATTTTTTAGTGCCAATTACGCCAGCAACTACTGGGCCTGTATGAATCCCAATCCGAATTTGAAGTGGTTCGCCTGTGTCGGTTTGAAAATCTGCGATCGCCTCCTGCATATCCAAAGCCATATTTGCGATCGCCTCAGCATGATCTGCCCTCGGCACCGGCAACCCCCCCGCTACCATATAAGCATCTCCAATTGTTTTAATTTTCTCCAAACCGTGTTTTTCAGTTAATTGGTCAAACTTGGAAAAAATCTTATTGAGAAAATCCACTAATTCTAAGGGTGAAATTCTCGCAGCAAGAGACGTAAAATCGACAATATCAGCAAAGAGGACTGTTGCTGACTCAAACCTCTCAGCAGGAGAACCCTCGCCCTTTTTCAAATTTTCAACAATCGCTGCTGGTAAAATATTCAGCAATAAATGATCCGACTTTTTTTGAGCAAGCCGTAAAGCTAGCTCAACCCCCTGCCGCTCTTTAATTTCGTTTTGCAAACGTTCGACAAGTCCTTCTAATTGCTTCGTTTGCTCTTGAAGTAGCTTTTGCTGACTTTGAATTGTCAACTGACTTGCCACTCGTGCCAATACTTCTTTATCTTGAAAAGGTTTAGTAATATAGTCAACTGCTCCCACATCAAAGGCTTTCACCTTATCTAAAACGTCATCTAAGGCGCTTAAAAAAATCACTGGAATGGAACTGGTTTTTGGTGAAGCTTTCAACTGTGCACACACCTCATATCCATTCATCTCTGGCATCATCACGTCCAGCAGAATTAGAGTCGGCGGAAACTCCTGCACTGTAGCGATCGCCCTTTGTCCGTTCAGCGCTTTACGAACCTGATACCCTTGTGTGGTCAAAATTGTAGATAAAAGCCGCACGTTATCTGGCTTATCATCAACTATTAGAATGTTGGCGGAAATTATAGGACATTGATTGCTGTTCATGTGAGCGTTCACGGTATTTTTTTAATACAAAATATATTAACACTGACGTGCCGTAACTGCCGATTTAGCTAGCTCTATAATATCGTCAAATAGGAAATTATGCGCTAAATTAGTTAAATATTGTGAGGCAGAAGCAAATTCTCTAGGCATTTCCTCTATCAAGCTAAAAATTTTATCATCGCAACATTCATAAGCAGCATTATATATCTTCTCCACCCACTCAACAGGCATTTGACAGAGTTGTGATTCTACAGATTGATTGCTAAAAACTCCGCTAATTTCGCTTTCATTTTCTAGTTTTGTATCAACAGGTTCCTCGTAAATGTAGCGTACTCCTAAAAGTTCTGCGATTTTTGCAAATAATATTTTTGCCTCAAAAGGTTTACGCATGAAATCATTGCAACCTGCTGCCAAAATAGTTTTTCTATCCTCTTCAAAAGCGCTCGCAGTGAGAGCAACAATCACCGTTTCTTTTCCAAGAGGATGAGATTTAATGTGTGTGGTGGCTTCATAGCCATTCATCACCGGCATTTGCATATCCATCCAAATCAGGTGTGGCTGCCAATCCTCCCATATAGCAACAGCCTCTTGACCATTTCTAGCTTCTCGCACGACTAGGCCTAATGGTGACAATAATCTATCTATAACTAGACAATTATCGGCGCGATCGTCAACCACCAAAATGCGATATTCTGGTTGATTGGGTTCTAAACCAATTACTTTTTTATGTGGTTTTAGCATTTTAACATCGGTAGGAGCGGCTAGGCTGATTTGAATATCAAAGGCAAATTTACTGCCCAACCCAATCATACTGTTTACAGTAATATCTCCTCCCATCATTTCTACAAATTTGCGACTAATTGGTAAGCCTAACCCAGTCCCCTGTTGAGATTGCTGACCTGTTTTTGTTTGCTCAAAGGGTGCAAATAACTTATCCATTTCTTCTGCGGCAATGCCAAGCCCAGTATCTTCAATTTCAAACTGAAGGCGTAAAAATACCGGGCGAATGGAATTCGCGTCTACACAATCAAAGTCCGCCTGCGGGGACTGATCGCAACCCGCGTCGGCGGGTTTTGTTTGTGTGCCCGTAAACTCTGCGGTTTTAACCGCCAAGCTTTCTTCTACCTTCATTTTCACTCGCAAGGTAACGCTACCCGTCTCTGTAAACTTGATCGCATTTCCTAATAAATTAATCAAAACTTGGCGCAATTTGCCTTCATCTCCATTGACAAAGTGCGGTACGCCATCAGCCACTTCAAAAATTAGCTGCAATTTTTGAGATTTTGCTTTCAAGCGGAACATCTCTTCCAAGGTTTCTAGTAAGCGGATTAAATTGAAACTGCTTTCATTAAGCTGACTTCTGCCTGCTTCAATTTTAGACATTTCCAAAATGTCATTAATTAGCGACAGCAAATGTTCCCCAGCGCGATTAATAATTTCTAGGTGTTGCTGGTGTTGATTGTTGAGAGATGAATCGCGCACCATCACCTGACTAAATCCCAGAATTGCATTCAAGGGAGTACGCAATTCGTGGCTCATAGAAGAAAGAAATTCACTTTTGGCGAGGTTAGCAGCATCAGCAACCACAACAGCTTTTTGCAGCGCTACTTCTGCCAACTTGCGCTCGGTAATTTCAGTTTTCGCTTGTTCAAACAGGGTGCATTGCTGGATGGCGATCGCTAGCTGTACGGAAATTTGCTTGAGAGATTCTATCTCAGAAGAGTGCCACTGCCTTTGACTGCGGCAGTGATGAGCAATGAGTAGCCCCCATAATTTTTCACCTTGCAAAATGGGAACCACGAGGTTAGCTTTAATTTCAAACTGGCTGAGTAAATTAATGTGGCACTCTGAAATACCAGCCGTATAAATATTATCGATCGCGCGAATGTGTCCCTGCTCGTAAACAGAAACGTAACGTTCCCGAAAACAAGGGTCATTAATGTCAATTCCGTGAATTGGCATCACACCCCCTGCTACCGATTCGACAGCTATAAATCCGCTCCAATCTGGGTTGAATTGGTAAATAACTGTCCTATCAGTTGACAAAAACTGGCGCACTTCTTCCACAGCCATTGTCATAACTTCTTCTAGGTTAAGAGAAGAGCGAATCCGCTCTTGAATGGAATTCACCAGTCGCTCCCTTTTTAGTTGCTGCTGCAAAGCTGCTTCTGCCTGTTTGCGAGCAGTAATATCTACTCCATAACCAACACACTCCACAGGTATGCCAGCAGCATCTTTGACCAACTTAACTTCATCGTAAATCCAGCGATAACTACCGTCTTTGTGCCGTTCGCGGTATTCGTAGGAAATCCATTCTTTTTCCAATATCTGAGCGAATGCAGTATCTACAGTTTTTCGATCTTCCGGGTGAACGAGGCTGCGCCAATCAAGGGAACCTTCAAAAAAATCTTGCGCTTCGTAGCCAATCAATGAAATAATGTTTTCGCTGACAAATGTTACGTCATAATTTTCCCCTAATTTGCAGCTAAAAATAACTGCTGGAGTAGTAGCCAATAAATATTGCAAGCGTTCGGTAACAGAGCGCAAATTTAACTCGGCTTGCTGGCGCTCGCGAGCTTCCATTGCTAAGCAAGTATTGGTTTCTGTCAACTGTGCGGTACGCTCTTGCACTTTAAGTTCTAAATCTTCATAGGCGCAGCGCAGAGCTAATTCTGCCTCTTCGCGCACGGCGATTTCCCGCTGTAATTTGATATTAATTACTTCTAATTCTTGAGGGGTTTTTAATGATAAAAACTGGGGGATTAGCCCGAACAGCGTTCCAGCAGTGTAGCAGGAAACGAGGCCAGTAATTCCTTTTTCAATCCCCGACAGCCAATAAGCGGAATGCCACAGCGTCCAAATGTCTATCAAGTGACCAGTACCGCAAAGAACAATAAATGTACTAAATAAAGCAAATATTCCTGAGAAGGGAACGTCGCGTCGCTTCAAAATAAAATAAATTAGCATCGCCGGAATTGAATAGTAGGCGAGCGCGATTAAAAAGTCGCCGGTTACGTGCAGCCACACCAAAGGCGTTTGCCACAGATAGCAGTGACCGTGCGGCATATACTGAGTTGGAGAAAAAATATTTTTGAGTAATTCCCACATAATACTTGTTATTGGCAGATAATATGGATTTGATGATGCCTAAGTTAGGCAAAAAATAAAATAAACCGAAAATTGTATGTAGCTGGATTCAGCATTATTTATTAACGCCTCAACCCAGCTTGTTCATAACAGCTTGCTTCTGCACTAGGTGGCGCTCGCCAAATTGCGATCGCCAAGGAATTTCAATGATAAACTCAGTACCTCTCCCAACCTCGGAAGTGCAGCGCAAATAACCTTCATGGGCTTGAATAATCTGATAAGAAATCGCCAAACCCAGCCCGGTACCAGCACCGATAGGTTTCGTTGTATAAAATGGATCGTAAATTTTAGCGATCGCATCATAATCTATGCCAGTGCCATTATCAGCAATGTGAATCTGCACCCACTTGCCATCAACTAAAAGCGTGCGGATGCGAATTTTTAGCAGTGGGCAATGGGCATTTTGTAAGTTGTCAGATAAATTATTTTCCCAATAGCCGTTGGTCAAATCTCCCTGCTGTGCCATCTGTTCTAAAGCATCAATAGCATTAGAACAAATATTCATAAATACTTGGTTAAGCTGCCCAGCGTAGCATTCCAATAGTGGCAAATCTCCATACTCTTTAATCACTTGAATCGGCGGACGGTTTGGTTGTTCTTTCAAGCGGTGCTGCAAAATCATTAAAGTGCTATCGAGTCCTTCATGAATATTTACCTTTTTCATGTCGGCTTCGTCTAACCGGGAGAAAGTTCGTAAAGATTTAACAATTTCCCTAATTCGCTCTGCTCCAATTCTGATTGAACCAAAAAGTTTTTGCAAGTCTTTTAAAATAAAATCGAGTTCGATAGTGTGAATTTTGTCTGCAATTTCCGGCGCAGGAGTGGGGTAATAAACTTGATAAGCCTTAATCAATTCCAAAATATCTTTAATGTATTCCTCCGCCGGAATCAGATTGCCATAAATGAAGTTAACAGGGTTATTGATTTCGTGAGCAACGCCAGCTACCATTTGTCCCAAAGAGGACATTTTTTCAGTTTGCACAAGTTGAGTTTGGGCGCCTTTGAGTTGTTGCAGAGTCTTTTCTAGCTGCTGAGTTTGTTCGAGCAGTTTAGCTTCCGAGTGCCGCAATGAATTTTCAGCCAAGGAGCGATCGCGATTTTCTTGTAGCAAAAGTTCATTGGTTGATTCTAAAGCCAGCGTCCTCTCCAGAACCCGTTTTTCCAATTCCAGCATTAATTCTGAGAGTGCTTCCTGAGCTTGTTTGCGATCGCCAACCTCATTTTGTAAAGCCAAATTGGCCGCCGCCAATTGATCGGGACTGGGGATAGCCAAGATTTTTGGGATTAGTTCCACCAGCACTGCTGCTGTACATAGCGAAATCAGCGCCGTAATCCCTTTAAGAAAACCAGAGAACCAATAATTAGGATGCCACAGCGTCCATATTTCCATAATATGGGTAATGCCGCAGCAGACAATAAAAGAGCCAAACAACATGAAAATCCAGTCAAAAGGCACGTCTTTCCGCTTCTTGACAATATAAATCAGCGTGATGGGTATCAAAAAATAAGCGGTGGCAATCAAGGCATCGGACAAAATGTGCAGCCCCACTAATCCAGGCTTCCACAAGTAGCAATGACCGTGAGGAATAAAATAATTTGGGAACATTTTATGAACCATTTGCATCTAATCAACTCGGTTATTTGCTAATATTGGTAGTCCTATTTAGGTAAGGATGGATATAGCTCTTTTCCTGTATGTAAGGCTTTCAGAGCTTGGAGCCAACCTTACAGACCTGAAGTATCCTGGCTTTTTTAATGTATTTGCAGCTACAAAGCCAAGACATTAACGAAATAATCAGCACTTTGAACCCTGTCCTGAGCAGATACTTGGATCTTTCTACATGGTAGTAAATCAATGAACTCCAGACTGCCAAGGAATTTCAACCATCCTTACCTTTAGGGCACTACCCTAATATTTTGTATAGGGATTACAGGAGGAGTGTCAAACCTGCTGGCACAAAAAGAAGAATTAGGCTTTTAAACTTAACACTTGTGATGAGTAGATACAGCGATCTGAAACTACCTTTAATTAAATTAACATCAATCCACTAAGCTTTAGCAAGGTCAACTGTCACATTTTTAATTGTTGCTTTACGACCAAATGTGACACCTGCATGACATTTTGGCGAATTCGCTTTGAAAAACTGAGCACTGCTACCTGAAAGGGAACTCAGCCAACGCCTCTTGAAATTGGGTTATGGCGCTCAGCATAGGTGTCAACTTAAGTCTAGATCCCCCCTAGCCCCCCTTAAGAAGGGGGGAACCGGAAGTTATCAAAGTCCCCCTTCTTAAGGGGGATTTAGGGAGATCTCGCCAGAGGATAAAAGCGAGATGTCTCAGGTTTCATACTTAAGTTGACACGCCTTTGGGCGCTCAGTGACCAGTAAATCCTTTATTGATATTGGTGCGCCGCGGTGAGATTTAACGGATTTGACCTGTTATTCCCTGAGAAATGTAGGTACAGGCTGGCGTCGCAATCCAATAGGCGATCGGCTTTACAGTCAATCATAAGTGATAATATCAACGATATACTTACTTATAATTGCAAATTATGACGATAGATGAGGTAATACAGCTAACTCGTGCCCGATCGCAAAAAGACTTACATCCCGTACAAGAAATCATACTCCGCCAAGTTTGGGAAGGAAAGACTTATACAAGCATCGCATCTGCCTCTCATTACGGAGAGCATTACCTGAGAAACATCGCCTCCGGTTTGTGGCAATTTCTCTCTGAAATCTTGCAGACACCTATTAGTAAATCAAATTTTCGCTCCTCTCTAGAATCGCGTTCCTTGACTGCGAAGGAACAAAAATTAATTGAAGAATTCACCCGCAGCCAATGCCTAGTAACACCTTTAGAATATCCCGGCTCTCCCGTACCCCTCGGTTCGCCATTTTATATTCCTCACCCGCTAATTCAAAAACTCGCGTATCAAGAAATTGCCAAACCTGGAAGTGTTCTGCGGATTAAAGCTCCCAGGAAGATGGGTAAAAGTTCCCTCCTGCTACGGATTTTAGATCGCGCTAATTCTCTTGGCTGCCGAACTGTAAGTTTGGATTTTCAGCAAGCCGAGGAAGCTGTTTTAGACAACCTAGATAAATTTTTACGGTGGTTTTGTGCGAACATCAGCCGTCACCTAGAATTGCCACCTCTATTAGATGATTATTGGGATGAAGATATGGGTAGCAAAGTAAGCTGTACCATTTATTTGCAACAATATATATTAACTGAAATTAATAGCCCTCTGGTTTTAGCTTTAAATGAAGTCAATAGAATTTTTGAGTATCCCAAAATTGCTAGAGAATTTTTGCCACTGCTGCGAAGCTGGCATGAAGAAGCAAAGCGGACTGAAACTTTGGGAAAACTGCGGTTAATCGTCCTTCATTCCACAGAAATTTATATTCCTTTAAAGCTCACTGAATCGCCTTTTAATGTCGGTTTGCCGCTGCAATTGCCCTATTTTACAGAAGAGCAGATACTTGCTTTAGCGCAGCGTTACGGACTGGATTGGACAGATAGCCCCGATGCCAAGCGACTGATGGCAATGGTGGGGGGACATCCTTATCTGGTACGGCTCGCTTTTTACCACCTCTGTCAAAAGGCTATAACGCTAGATCAGCTTCTACAAGAAGCTCCCACAATAGGAGGAATTTATAAAGATTACTTGCGGAGTTTTTGGGTGACATTGCAAGAAGATCCCGAACTCGCAATTGCACTTAAACAAGTCGTAAAATCTGAGCGTGGCGTGGAATTAGATCCGATAGTAGCTTCTAAATTAGTTAGTATGGGTCTGATTAATATCGATAACAACCGCTGTATGCTGAGCTGCGAGTTGTATCGCCTGTATTTTGGTTCCCACAATTTTATTTAAATCGAGGTTTTAGAGTTTATTTGTGTAAGTTATATTAGAATCAAGCGATCGCACCACATCCTCACCTCTCAATAGATTCATTACATACTCACCTTTAAACCAACCTATAAACGGCATGACCAAAATTACATACCAAATTGGCGGCAGTCTCGCCAATGATGCACCTACTTATGTAGTGCGACAAGCAGATTCCGAACTCTATCAAGCCTTAAAAAACGGCGAGTTTTGTTACGTCCTCAACTCGCGACAAATGGGAAAATCTTCCCTATTAGTCCGCACCCAACACCGATTACAAGCAGAAGGCTGCCAATGCAGCACCATTGACATGACCCGCATTGGCAGCGAAAATATTACCCCTTTACAATGGTATAAAGGCATAGTTGGGGAACTTTGGCGCAGCTTCAATCTCTTAGGAAAGATGAACTTAAAAACCTGGTGGCGCGACGAAGAAGATATCTCCCTGCTTCAGAGATTGAGTAATTTTATTGAAGATATCCTACTCGTCAAATTTCCTCAAGATAGAATTTTTATATTTATTGATGAAATTGACAGTATTCTCGGTCTAGATTTCTCCGTTGATGATTTTTTTGCCTTAATCCGGTTTTGCTACAATCAACGAGCGATTAATCCAGAATATAATCGCATTTGTTTTGCAATCTTTGGCGTAGCGACACCGAGCGATTTAATTGCTGATAAAAAACGCACACCTTTTAATATTGGTCGTGCTATAGATTTACGGGGTTTTGAACTGCACGAAGCCCAGCCATTAGTAGAGGGATTGGTAAGTAGAGTGAGTAATCCTCAAACAGTTATCAAACAGATATTGTTTTGGACTTCAGGACAGCCATTTTTAACGCAAAAGCTGTGTAATTTAGCTTATAGAGCCAGCCGGGAAGCGGCGCGAGGCTTAGTAAATATTCCACCAGGAACGGAGGCATTTTGGGTGGATAATTTAGTGCAAAAAAATATTGTTACTAAGTGGGAATCCCAAGATGAACCAGAGCATTTAAAAACAATACGCGATCGCATCCTTCGTAACGAACAGCGTGCTGGTAGATTACTCGGTATCTACCAACAAATTTTGGAATCAGAATCATTTTCAATGGTACTAGGAGGTATTTTAACCGATGATTCTCCAGAACAAATCGAACTATTATTATCAGGATTAGTAGTTAAAGAGAATGGTTATTTGCAGGTAAAAAACAGGATTTATGCTGAAGTTTTTAACCTTGAATGGGTAGAGAAACAATTATGGCAACTGCGCCCTTACTCGCAAACCTTCGATGCTTGGATTGCTTCACAACAAACAGATTATTCGCGGCTATTGCGCGGGCAAGCTTTAAAAGATGCCCAAATCTGGGCGCAAGAAAAAAGCTTGAGCAACCTAGACTATCAATTTTTAGCTGCTAGTGCCGAACTAGACAGGCGAGAAGTTCAACAAGCTTTAGAAGCAGAACGCACTAAAGAAGTTGAAGCACGACTAATAGAGGAACATAAGCGATTAATTCAAGAGAAAACAGCAGCCAAACGACAGAGAAGATTACTATTTGCAGTTAGTATTGCACTGCTGCTTGCCTGTGGTTTAGGAGTAACAAGTTATTTTCAATACCGACGTGCAGCTATTAGCGAACGCGAAGCAAGAATTAGCGAAATTCAAGCGCTGGTTTCTTCTTCTGAGGGACTGTTTGCCTCTAATCGCCGATTGGATGCACTAATAGAAGCGATTAAAGCTAAACGCAGACTGCAAAAGTTAGGCAATACAGACACAAATATTGAACATCAAGTTATCAATGTATTGCGGCAAGCAGTTTATGAAGGCGATGAATACAACCGTTTATCGGGACATAAAGCGGCGGTGATGACTGTCGATATTAGTCCTGACAGTAAGCTAATTGCCTCTGGAAGTGTAGATAAAACTATCAAACTGTGGGGGAGGGATGGTACAGAAGTGGCAACCCTCAAAGGTCATCAGGCGATCGTGAGATCGGTTAAATTTAGCCCTGATGGTCAGTTAATTGCTTCTGGAAGTGATGATGGTACTGTGAAATTATGGCAAAAAGACGGCACGTTGTTAAAAACTTTTCAAGGTCACAGTGCTGGCATTTGGCTAGTAGCATTTAGCCCCGATGGTCAAACTATTGCCTCTGCTAGTGTGGACACAACTGTAAAACTTTGGCAAAAAGACGGAAGTTTGCTGAAAACTCTCCAAGGTCATACTGCTGGGGTATCCTCAGTAGCATTTAGTCCCGATGGTGAAACGATTGCCTCTGCCAGTGGAGACAAAACGGTAAAACTTTGGCACAAAAACGGCACTTTGCTAAGAACTCTTCAGGGTCATACTGCTGTGGTATCCTCAGTAGCGTTTAGTCCCGATGGTCAAACTATTGCCTCTGCCAGTGGAGACAAAACGATAAAACTTTGGAATAAAAACGGCACTTTGCTAAGAACTTTTCAGGGTCATACTGCTGTAATATCAGCCGTTGTGTTTAGTCCAGACGGTCAAATTATCGCCTCAGCAAGTCGAGATAAAACGGTAAAAGTTTGGAATATTGACGGCACAGAATTGATGACATTTAGAGGTCATAGTGCTGGGATTTGGGGGATAGCTTGGAGTCCTGACGGCAGCTTTATTGCTTCGGCGGGTGCAGAAAATAGCGTCATATTATGGCGAAGTCAAAATCCATTGCGTAAGATGATTACTGCACATAAAGCTGGGATTTGGGCTTTAGATATTAGTGCTGATAGTTCTACAATTGCCACAGGTAGCGAGGATGGCACGACTAAAATTTGGAGTCGGCAAGGTAAATTGGTAGCAACTTTGAGCGAACAAGATGCTGCGATTTATGCAGTTGCTCTGAGTCACGACAATCAGTTAATTGCTTTTGCGAAAAACGATAATATTGTGAATATCTGGGATCGTAAAGGCGTTTTGCGGGAAAGTTTTGTAGGTCATAGCGCTAGACTGACTGGATTAGCTTTCAGTCCTGACGATCGCACGATCGCATCCGCAAGTCAAGATAATACGATTAAGCTTTGGCGGCATAACAGCATTTGTAGGGGGGAAACATCCGCCGCCAAATCTCTAGGCAACACCAATAGATGCGCCCCTATCACCCTCATAGGACATCATACTCCTATTTGGCAGGTAGTATTTAGCCCCGACGGTCAATTAATTGCCTCCGCAGGGGGAGATGGTACTGTAAAGTTATGGAAGCTTGATGGTACGTTAGCGAGAACTTTCCGAGGTCATCAAGCTGCGGTATGGAGAGTGGCATTTAGCCCTGACGGTAAGATGGTCGCTTCTGGCAGTGGGGATAATACGATTAAGCTTTGGACTATTGATGGCAAGTTGTTAAGAACTATTGAAGGTCATCAAGCTGCGGTATGGGGAGTGGCGTTTAGTCCTGATGGTCAAATGATTGCTTCTGGCAGTGTGGATAATACAGTAAAGCTTTGGAAACTTGACGGTACGGAATTAACAACTCTCAGAGGTCACAGTGCGGCGATTAGGGGAGTGGCTTATAGTTCTGATGGGACGTTTGTGGCTTCCGTTAGTGAGGATAACACGCTGATTCTGTGGAATGTGCAGCGAATTCTGAGTCTGGATTTATGGAGTTATGGGTGCGATCGCGTGGGGGATTATTTGCGGGTGAATGCGGAGGTGGAAAAGGGCGATCGCTTATTGTGCTCGCGCAACTGAGATGCTCCCGTCCCCGCATAGCACAGGTTAAAGAAGCTGTGCTATGCGGGGACGGGAACACTACAAAAGCAAAACTGAGATGCTCCCCCTTCGAGTTTCACACCCGAAGCGGTTAAAACCAATTTTTTATGAGGCTGCACATATCTCGATCCCCCCTAGCCCCCCTTAATAAGGGGGGGACAAGAATGCTCTCAAAGTCTCCCTTGCTTTCGGGGGATTTAGGGGGATCGAGATATGTGCAACTTCACGTTAAATTGGTATAAAACCGCCGCATGATACGCCGAAGCATAAAAGGGGTCACTACAGAGTAATGAAATCGCTAGCGGTGAGAGTACCGGGTGCTACACCGTTAAGCTTAGCTAACAATTGATTAGTTCCAGTCACACTAATCAAAGTTTGATTGTTGCTAGACGTAATACTGAGTTGATTGAAACTCAAACTGGGATTCAACCCAATTAAATCCTCGCCCTTGTGGAAATCAGTAATGATATCGCTACCCAAACCTTGATTTAGCAGAAATACATCATTTCCCGAACCTCCAGTCAATGTATCGTCCCCAACATCCCCGGAAAGGAAATCGGAACCGCTGCCACCGCTGAGAATATCATTACCTTTGCCGCCGTAAAGCGTATCGTTACCAATGTCGCCGCAGAGTACATCATTCTCATTGTTGCCGAACAGCAAATCATTGCCCTCGCCGCCATCGAGACTGTCGTTTTCTTTGCCTCCGTAAAGCGTATCATTTCCCGACCCGCCAAAAATCAGGTCTGTACCTTCATTGCCAAACACAATATCGTTGCCATTCCCAGCATTAATTGTGTCATTTCCCAAGTTGCCTAAAATGTAGTCGTCGCCATCTTCACCCAGCAAAATATCGTCATCTTTGCCGCCAAAAATGGTATCGTTGCCAACGCCACCAGCAACAGTATCTTTGCCGATATCTCCCCTCAAAAAGTCGTCGCCATCTCCGCCAACAACAGTGTCATTGTCTTTGCCGCCGTAGATGGTATCGTTGCCAGCGTCGCCAGAGATGAAATCGCTGCCTTCATTGCCGAAGATTGAGTCGTTATCTGCACCGCCTTGAATGTTGTCATTGCCGCCCATGCCGTAGAGAGTATCGTTGCCGGCTTGTCCGTTAATTGAGTCGTTGATGTTACCGCCCATGATGAAATCGGTAGTGTCGCCGCCGTTGATAGTTTGTTGGACGGGGTTGGGGGTGATGGCAGCAGAGTCGAAATCTGGGGCGGTCAGGTCATCTAGCAGGCAATCATCTTTGTCGGGTGTGGGTGTCGGAGTTGGTACAGGTATCGGAGTCGGAGTCGGTGCAGGTATCGGAGTCGGAGTCGGTGCAGGTGTTGGAGTTGGAGTTGGAGTTGGAGTTGGAGTTGGAGTTGGAGTTGGAGTCGGAGTTGGTGTGGGAGTCGGTGTCGGCGTGACTGTAGTTGTGAATTCAAAAGCGCCGATATCGACGATCGCACTTCCGTTACCATCACCATCAGCCGGGCGAGTCACACCGCGCTGATCCTTAGCTGGCGCACCCGCACCAGTACCTGTGTCAATGGCAGGACTTCCGACTAGCAGCGGCAGCACGAAAGCGCCGTTAATATTTTGCAAAGGGCCGAGTTTCGGATCTGCGATCGTAATACTTGCCGTCGCATTATTGTCATTAGGATCGCCCGTCGTCAGTTTAGCAGGAAATTGCAGATTATTTCCCCCGTCAATTAGTGCCCTTCCAGTTTGGTATTTAACTTTAAAAGGATTGCCAGCCGTATTGCTATCAAAAATCGAATTCTTGACAGTAATTGGCTGATTTCCAAAAGTCGCAATACCGCCAGAATACTCTCCAGCAGTGTTCTTGGCTAAAGTCGAGTTGACAATGTTAGTGGAAAAGGAATCTCTGTTGCCGACAACTATTCCCCCGCCCTGTTTAGCAGCGGTATTGCCGGAAAACGTACTGTTTACAATGCTGACATTTCCATCTTCTCCTATCCACAAACCGCCACCGTTATCATCCGCTGTGTTGTTGGCAAAAGTGGTATTTGTTACTGTCAAATCAACATTTCCGTGGCGGACTCCGCCGCCGGAACCTCCTTGGCCTGCTGCATTTTTGATAGCCTTGTTGTTAACAAAAGTGCTATTTTCCAAAACTACTTTGTCTTGGTTGTAACCAAACAAAAAGGATCCACCTCCTTCTCCTGTCCCGATATTGCCGTCAAAAGTGCTGCCTCGGATGATAATATTGCCAGCAACAGGGCCCGGAGTTGCATTGGGGCCCGAAGCATTAGCGCCATCGACGTAAACCGCCCCGCCAGGGCCTTTATCTGTGCGGTTGCCAGTGAATTTAGAGTTTTCGATCGTCATGCTGCCCAACAGGTTATTCACAGCCCCGCCGTAGCTGCCTTTGTTGTTGGTAAATTCGCTATCTCTGATATTCAGAACACCGCCGCTTTTAGTAGCGATCGCCCCGCCGCCGCGTTCGGTATTGCTAGCCAAAGAACCGTCATTGCCACTAAACTTGCTGTTAATTACTGTTGTGGTGCTGCGAAAACCCGTGTAAATTCCGCCGCCGAAACCGGCAACATTATTGTTGACTTGGCAATTTTCTAAAGTTAAAGTGCTGTTACCGCCAGTTTGAATGCCGCCGCCGCTGCTAGTTGTCTCGTTATTGGGATCGGTTCCCGAAACTTTGCCATTGGCAACAATCAGGTTTTTTAGAGTAACATTTGTTGAACCTTCGGTGAGGATTACCCGCGAAGTGTTGTTGCCACTGATGGTTAAATTACTAGCACTAATTGCATCAATTGTCAAGTTTTTGTTGATGACAAGTTGACCGGAAGTCAGAGTAATTGTTTGATTGGCAAGAGTGGAGGCAAATTGAATGGTGTCGCCGGCTGCTGCGGAGGCGATCGCACTTCTCAAGGAACCGGGCCCGCTATCATTACTGTTGGTAACGGTAACAGTCGCTAAAGTCCCTTGGTAATTTGCCATTGCTTCTGGAGTCAACGCTAGCGGTGCTTCAATATCACCCTTGGTAAACTCCAAATTCCAGTTACCACCGCGGCCAGTGCGATCGCTAGATGCCGCAATATCAGCCCCGGTTAACTCCGAAAGGCGATCGACAAAATCGCTTCCATCACCCGCAGCCACATCGCAACCATAAAGCATGATATCAGCTTGGTCGCTCAGTGCAGTGCGCCACCCTTGCAACTGGCTTTCATACTGCGGCAAATTATCGGAATTCAACGTCGCCGAACCTAGCTGCAAACTGCCAGAATTCCCGTGAGAAAAAATGTGAATTTGGTCTACAGTTCCCCCCGCAGCAGCAATTGTTTGCAGTTTCGCAGTAATTTGCTCGACTCCGTTGCTATTTTTATCTAAAATGATTGTCTCAGCATTCCCGATCACGCCCCCCGCCAGGGTTTGATAGTCATCTAAGTCCGAGTCAATGAAGACAAGAGATTTAGAACGAGACTTGCCGAGAACAGACTGTGAATCAATACTGGTAAAAGTTGAGTTCATTTTGCATACCCTATGATCGTGTTTACTATTTGCTGGTAGATTCACCTTCAAGGCAGAAGGATCTCTGATGCTGCCTTCACTCGGTCGAATTAAAACCTCCGCGATAAATCGGGGGATTTCAATTAAGAAGAAAACCAGGTTTTCCTCGATGATTTAAATTCGTGAAGTGCATCAAAATTCAAATTCTGGTAGGTGGCAATTGCTGTTATTTCAATTAACCGTAGAGGATGTAATGTCAATCCTGAAAAGAGATGCTGCGGTTCCGAATTACTGAGGATTGATTTAGCGCTGCATACATTCGTCTTACCTAGAACCATAAAATCTGCACTCCTGCTCGGTCAATCTCACCTGGAAAGCGCGATCGCAAAAAGTTCCAAAAAATCCGAAATTTAGGTAACTAACAGTAGGGTGCGTCAGGGAGAAAATCCTTGGTCTTTCGTCAAAACATTCAGCCCTGACGCACCTACAAAAACTAACAGATGTCGTGCCAGTAGTAAGGTGCGCGTTCACACCCTACCAGAGGCAATTAGATTGTTACCTGAGTGAAATCGCTAGCAGCGAGAGTACCGGGTAAACCGTTCAGTTTCGCTAACAATTGATTAGTCCCAGTGACGCTAATCAAAGTTTGATTGTTGCTAGACGTAATACTGAGTTGATTGAAACTCAAACCGGGAGCCAATCCAATTAAATCCTCGCCCTTGCGGAAATCAGTAATGATGTCGCTACCCACACTTTTAGTTAGGAAAAACACATCACTTCCCGAACCGCCAGTCAAAGTATCATCTCCTACATCGCCGGAAAGGAAATCGGAACCAGCACCGCCAATGAGGAGATCGTTACCCTTACCGCCGTAAAGCGTATCATTACCGACGTTGCCCGCAAGCACATCGTTTTCATTGTTACCGAATAGCAAGTCGTTGCCCTCACCGCCAGCGAGACTGTCGTTGTCTTTGCCACCGTAAAGAGTGTCATTTTCCGCCTCACCAAAAATCAGGTCTGCACCTTCATTGCCGAACACAAGATCGTTGCCGTTTCCAGCACTAATTGTGTCATTTCCTAAGTTACCCAAAAGGTAGTCGTCCCCATCTTCACCGAGCAAGATATCGTCATCTTTGCCGCCAAAAATAGTGTCGTTGCCCATACCGCCGGCAACAGTATCTTTGCCGAGATCTCCCATTAACGAGTCGTTGCCATCCCCGCCAACAATAGTGTCATTATCTTTGCCGCCACTGACGGTATCGTTGCCAGCGCCACCTTGGATAAAATCGTTGCCATTATTGCCGAAGAGCAAGTCATTATCCGCACCACCATCAATGTTGTCATTGCCGCCCATGCCGTAGAGAGTGTCGTTACCGGCAAGTCCGTTAATCGACTCGTTGATGCCACCGCCCATGATGAAATCGTCTGTGTTACCGCCGTTGAGAGTTTGTTGGGCGGGGTTGGGGGCGATCGTAGCAGGGTCGAGTTGCGGGGGGTTGAGACCATCCAGCGGGGAACCATCCCCAGCCGGAGTTGGAGTCGGCGCGGGTGTGGGAGTTGGCGCGGGTGTTGGAGTCGGAGTTGGAGTCGGCGCGGGTGTGGGAGTCGGCGCCGGAGTCGGTGTGGGAGTGGGA
This sequence comes from Lyngbya sp. CCAP 1446/10, assembly GCF_026130175.1. Lineage (GTDB taxonomy): Bacteria > Cyanobacteriota > Cyanobacteriia > Cyanobacteriales > Microcoleaceae > Microcoleus. Next base: position 53,219 of record NZ_JAIGNI010000029.1, read on the forward strand.
GTTGGCGCGGGCGTTGGAGTCGGCGCGGGAGTCGGTGTCGGAGTTGGAGTCGGCGCGGGTGTGGGAGTCGGCGCCGGAGTCGGTGTGGGAGTGGGAGTTGGCGCGGGCGTTGGAGTCGGCGCGGGAGTCGGTGTCGGTGTGGGAGTTGGCGCGGGTGTGGGAGTTGGCGCCGGAGTCGGTGTGGGTACGACTGCACTGCTGTATTCAAAAGAGCCACTGTCAACGATCGCACCTGGAATGGTATCGCCATCTTGAGGGCGAGTCACACCACGCTGATCCGCAGCAGGCGCACCACTTGCAACCCCTTTATCAATTGCCGGACTTCCGAGCAGCAGAGGCCTGACGAAAGCGCCGTTGATATTTTGCAGAGGGCCGAGTTTGGCGTCTGCGATCGTCACACTTGCCGTAGCATTGACATCGCTGCCGTCATTGGGGTTTTTTGCAGGCCATTGAAAATTCCCTCCTTGATCGGCGTATTGGGCAGTGACGTGTTGCTGAATTCCCCAAGGGTTTCCTCCGTTAGCCGCTGTATTGTTGGAAAAAATCGTGTTTTTGAGGGTGACATTATTGGCATCGGCGAAGATACCTCCACCAACCCAGCCGGCGCTATTATCGGCGATCGTCGTGTTGACAATAGTTGTAGGTGCACCAAGAGTCATTGCACCGCCGAGTTTGTTGAAATCACCAGCAGCAAACACCGTGGAGTTGCCAGAAAACGTACTGTTAGTAATCGTAGCAGGGGCATTGCTTGTCCACAGACCACCACCTTGATTGTTGGCTTTGTTGCCAGCAAAGGTGGTGTTGGTAATGGTCAATCCCTGGTTGGTGCTGTCGCTCAAATTCGTTACCGCACCACCGTTTCCAGAACCTCCACCGTTGGGTAGCGCCAGAATTTCGTTATTTTGGAAGGTGCTATTTTCCAAAATTACCTTGTCTTGGCTGCCGGTGAACAGATAAGCTGCTCCTCCTTCGCCCCGACCTTTATTGTCTTGAAATACGCTGCCACTAATCCGAATTGTGCCGGAAGCTTCAGTTGTAGAACTAGCTCTGTCTGTGTAAACTGCGCCACCAAAACCCCTTAAAAAGGGATTATCTTGGCCTGTTGCGTAAACGGCTGCGGTGGTGTCGTTGCCGATGAATCGGGAGTTTTCAATTGTTAACTTGCCTTGAAGGCTGTTAATTGCTCCACCATTAATTCCTTTGTTGTTGGTGAAGTCGCTGTTGGTGACAGTAAAAGTTTTGGAGCTCAAAAAGCCGATCGCACCTGCACCGCGTTCGTCATTACCTGCGGTGGCGATGTTGCCGTTAAATTTACTGTTCGATACTGCCAGGGTATTGTTGAAATTACCGAAAATTGCGCCACCACCTTGATCGGCAACGTTGTTATTGAACTGAACGTTGTCTACTGTGAGGCTTACTTCGTCGGTTGTGCCGATCGCGCCACCTGTCCCAGTCGTTTTACCGTTGACAATAGAGAGATTTTTGACGGCAAAATTCGTGGCAGTCACAACGTTTGCATTGACAAAAAAGGCGCGGGATGCGTTATTACCGCTGATGGTTAAACCCGCGGCGGCCGTGCCGTCAATGGTGATATTTTTGCCAGCAGGAATATCGAGTTGACCGCTGGTGAGGGTGATGGTTTGACCAGCCAAACCGGGAGCGAAGGTAATTGTATCACCAGCTACAGCGGAGGCGATCGCAGCCCTTAACGAACCTGCTCCGCTATCGCTATTGTTGGCTACAACGATAGTAGCTAAATCACCTTGGTAATTTGCCATTGCCGAAGACTGTAAAGCTAAAGGAGATTCTATTTGACCCTTAGCAAATTCTAAGTTCCAGTCGCCGTCTTTGCCGGTGATATTGGTAGACGCGGCAACGTCAGCTCCAGTAAATTCACTGAATTTGTTAACGAAATTAGCACCTGTACCTGCTGCTACATCGCAGCCGTACAGCATGATGTCTGCTTGTGGGGCGAGTGAAGTTTGCCACTTTTCCAACTGGCTTTTATATTGCTCGATGTTATCTGAACCCAGAGCGGTATTACCCAGTTGTACGCTGCCAGAACTCCCGTGAGAAATAATGTGAACCGAATCGATCGCCCCATTACTAGAGGCATATTTTCCAATTTCAGAGGTAATTTCTTCGATGCCATTTTTAGTGCGATCGAGTATTACCACCTGCTGTCCTGGCAGCACTCCTGCGGCAATTGACTCGTAATCTTCCACACCAGAATCAATGAAGACTAAGGAACGGGGTGGCAGTTTTTCTAAAGAAAGTTGTGAGTTAACTTGAGCGAACGTAGAACTCATATTTGATACTCCATTATGGGCGTTATTGGTAGATACAGCCCTAGAGTAATCTTATCAGTCTTGTTTGATTACATATTAACACAAATTTTTGGTTTAGTGCAATATTGAAAAGTTTTTTTTGAACATCTTTTGATCCGGATTTACTTTTGAGCGCTTGTAGGAACTGGGATTTTTGACTGCAATCACTGGGGAGTAAATAACAAAAATTATCGGGAACATTTAAATAAATTTAGCTTCTACTAGCCGAATTTTGTCATAAAAATGGGCGGTTGAAACCGTATCTATATAAACAAAACCCGATTTCAGAAAGGTTGAATATCGGGCGGTTTAAATTACCTTATTTTCTTTACCCCACGGAGGTGAAATACCCTTCCCGAAGGCTAAAGCGTTTTTATAGACGCGGTTTTAACCGCCGTCTAATCTGATATTAAATGTTGGTTAATCGATCGCAATTAAGTTGTTTTTGTGCTGCCGCGCGTACTTTGGGAAATGCCGTAGTTACTACAAAGGTTATGAGAATTATTGAGCGGGAGTTGATCTGATCGATCGCACATTCAGTCAAATTTAATCGTTGATTGCGATCGCCCCTACATCCGCTAATGAGCGTTGCACTCTAGCCAGTTGCCCTCAGCACGCTCCACATCCTCAATTAAATCTCTCCTTAATTAGCAAACAGTCGATCGCCCGTGCGGTCGTTGCTGAGTGTGTCGATATCTCGATCGGCATAAGCCAAGGTAATATTCTTGATAAGTATGTGGGTACATATAAACATTAGATTCGGAGTTTCAAACCGCTGGAGTCAGATCATCGGAAATTGGTAGTGACCTGGTTTGTTTCGCCGATCTTTATCAACCTACATATTAGTCTCGCCTATTTCTGGGATGCTGCCATCCGCGATCGCACGGAATTTATGTTCTGCATATTTTCCCAAACGGCCGGCAGGCCCGTAATTACCGATCGATCCTGTATCCTGGCATTAACATCGCTCAAGATTCTGTGGAAGATGGCGGTTTTTTCCCAGAATTCCGAATATTAATAATCTTGTTGAGGGCATCGAACCAAAAACTAGCTCCCATTGAAATAGCTACGCCACTCAATATCCAACCAAACAATTTTGCGATCAAAGCCGGCAACAATAAATTACCCTGCGCGTCTATTTCTAACCTGTTCGGTTCGCTCCATCCAAAAGGCAGAGCTACATTATCCAAAGCTCGATCGACATCCTGCTGAACTTGGCTCAGACCGGTTAAATTATCTAATTTAGTCTTAGCGTTTTTTTCCACCAACTGCTGAGCATACAAATTGACAGTCGATCGCAGCATCGAATCCTTCGACAACCGATTAACAATATGAATGCTATCAGCATTAACGGTAATCGCGATCGCAGTTCCCAGCAAAATCGCCACCCCTCTAGAATTCCGCTTGTAAACCCCCGAAGCGCGCTCCATCGATTGGTCAAACCAAACTTCAATTTCTTGCTGAAACCGCTGCAACTGGTCTTGAGTATCTCCGCCACCTGTTTCAGCGCGCTGAGCTAAAATATAAAGACTGCGTTTCAAAGATTCTGGCATACTGTCCAAGGTTTCTTGAATTTGCTTGTAAATCGGACTCTCCTCTCTCTCATCCATAATTTGTGCTACCGTCTCCTGAGTTTTGCTAACTTTCCTCACAGTATTTAACAGATTACTCAAACTGGGTTGCAGTTGCGCCCGCAGCGCCGCCCGCTCAAATTCGCTATCAAAACTCGCCTTAACAAAAGCCATCTGTCTCTGAAATTCTCTCCCTCCCAGCTCGGTTTCTGGCAGATAAACCTGAGAATCATTAATATAAAATCCCAACTTTTCCGACATCCGATCTAAACTGTTGTTCAAACTTCCCAAATCGTTTTTATAATCTTCAACAACTCGATTGAACTCCGCAGTCAGCCAGCCAAATTCTTGTTCAATAATCGGTTTAGTAGACTCCGGCAGATTCAGACCCTCTCCAATCACTTGAATTTGTGCCAACTGTAAATCTTTAAATCTTTCCAGTCTACTTTTAGAGAGCGATTCCACCAAACGAGAAATTTTTAAAGTATCCAAAAGGCTCGCAGCAAAACTATCTGCTGGAATATAAGAAGGCCCACTTGATTTATTACCAAAAATATTTTTAGTCCCAGTGATTTGGAGGAAAAAATGCCCCAAACGGTGCGTAATAGAGCGGAATCCCTCTGGTAAAAGTCCTTTCGCTCCCTGATTCAAATCCTTGATGATTGGATTGGCGTAAATTGAATTAGCCAACTGTCCGACTCGCTGAAATTGCACCGAATCTTTCGCGCCTTCGCTGCCTCCAGAAATCAGCACTTCGATCGACTTTTTTAAATGTTCCGCCCGCCACTGCAAAACAGTAGCAATCAATTCCTGAATTTCGGAAGCTAGCAAGCTTAATGTCAGGTAGATAAACACTAAGCCAATGATAATATCTATAATTACAGGCAAGTTCATGGTATTTCCCCGATCGCAAATAACTGCTGTCTAAGTTTACCTTCTCTTTGGGACGCTAAAAACTCTCTTAAGTTATGTCAGAAATCTTTCCATTCCCAGACCGCAAACCGAAAACTCGCTTCAATGACAGCTTGACAGACAAACTGTGGATACTGGCTTTGCTGTTGGCTGCGGTGCTAATTTTTGGGCTGAATCTGGGCGGCGTGGCGTTGCGGGATTGGGATGAAGGGATTGCAGCCCAGGTAAGCCGGGAAATTTGGCGCGGCAATTTAAATTGGCTATATCCAACGATCGGCTCCGTGCCTTATTTGAACAAGCCGCCGCTGGTACACTGGCTGATCGGGCTGTGTTTTGGCGCCGGCGGTGTCAGCGAATTGACGGCGAGGTTGGTACCGGCGATGCTGACAGCGGCTTCAGTGCCCCTGCTTTACGCCATTGGGCGGGAGTTGTATCCGCAGCGCTCGATCGCCATTTTTTCGGCTCTCGTTTACCTAACGCTGCTTCCGGTAGTGCGGCACGGACGTTTGGCGATGTTAGACGGAGCAGTTTTGTGTTTTTTGCTCGTCTCGATGTGGTGTTTGCTGCGATCGCGCCGTGACTTGCGCTACGCCTTGGGGGCGGGGATCGGGTTCGGACTCATTTGTTTGACTAAGGGCGTGATGTTGGGGCTGTTGCTGGGCGCGATCGGCTTTATTTTCCTGGTTTGGGATACCCCGCGACTCCTCACTTGTGGCTATCTTTGGGGCGGATTGGCGATCGGAACTTTCCCCGTAGCGGGTTGGTATTTTGCCCAATGGCTGCACTACGGCCAAGATTTCATCAACGCTAATTTACTTAACCAATCTTTCCGACGCATTTGGGAAACATTAGGAAATCACGAAGGCCCGCCCTGGTATTATCTTTTAGAAATTTTAGAATCAGCTTGGCCGTGGCAGTTATTTTATCTGCAAGGGCTGTATTTGAGTTGGGAAAATCGCAATTTTCCTGGGCCAAAATTAGTATTAGTTTGGACGGGAGTATATCTGCTCGCTATTTCTGTGATGAATACCAAATTGCCTTGGTATGTTTTACCAGTTTATCCAGCTTTTGCTCTAGCTGTTGGCAGCTATCTCGCTGAAGTTTGGGAGCAAATGTGGCTACCGGAAGAGCAGATCAAAGATGAAGCAGAAGAACATTTTAATGCTATATCTTTGTTACCTCATCCCGCGATTTTTGGAATAATAGCAGTAGTTGCTGTCGTCGGTTGTGTGTACTTCAGCGGCTTGCTAAGGCTGGGCGGACAAATTGTGTCTCCCCAGCGAGATTTGCAATTAATAATGATGTTTTTAGCTTTGACAATGACACTGGCTGGCGTATTACTGCACCGCAAAGATCGACAGTTTTTATTGGTTTTAATTTGGGGAACTTACGTCACGCTGTTAGTATTTGTGGCTTCTGATAACTGGGTTTGGGAACTAGCGGAGGATTATCCAGTTAAGCCGATCGCCGAAATTGTCCGCCAAGGAACCCCAGTCGGTCAGGAAATCTTCACCTCTCATAAATTACCTCGTCCGTCGCTGAATTTTTATAGTGAAAGACAAGTGATTGTCGCCGACGGGCTGACACTTAAAGAGAAATGGCAATCTCTCCCGCAACCTTATTTTCTGTTGGAAAAACCTGTGTTAAAACATTTAGCTTTGGAGAATGCTGAGGTTGTGAAAACAGCGGACGATTGGGTTTTAGTCACTAGAAAATAAGTGCAGCAATGAGAGTTAATATAGCCCAATATACTTCAATACGGTTCACTTAAGAAAGATCCACCCTAACCCCCTTAAAAAGGGGGGGACAAGAATGCCCTCAAAGTCCCCCGACTATCCGGGGGATTTAGGGGGATCTCCGGGGGTATAAATAGTGTTAAATGAACCGTATTGCAATATACTTGGGTGAGCGCTATATGTCATTGCGCTCTCGTATAGCGAACCAATCGCCTGGACTATGGCGCAATAAGCTTGGGTTAGCTAAGCGTGTCCGACCTCGCAATGACAGTGAGATTGCTTCGTTCCTGGCAATGACAGTGAGATTGCGATGCAAACGGACATGATCTAACAGCTAACAATCAACAGCTTGCTGTTCTATTTTTAACGCCGCTGCGACTCTTTGATATTCCGCCTCAACCTGTTGTAAAAGCCCGCAGGAGTGCCCAGATAAAGGCTGGTTCGCATTTGTCCCCATCCGGCCCATGATTTCGAGTTCCTCGCACAACTCAAACAAGCGAAAAGCACCGAGAGTTCCGCTAATCGATTTCAAGGAGTGAGCCGATCGCCTTAAAGCTAGCGGATCGGCATTGCTGAGGGCCACAGAGATGCCTCGCAGCAGTTGGGGAGCTGTTTCGAGGTAAATGTCGATCACCTCCTCCAAAGCTTCCACATCTCGCAGTCCTTCTATAATCTTGGGATTCAGGCAATCGCCAGTTTTTGGTAAAGCCCGATCGACATTTGATACATCACACCCGACAACTGCGGGAGAATTGGGCATTTTCACTTGTTGATTTTCCGCCACAGCCCCATTCGATCGCGATTTACACGCGCTCAAAGCTCGTACCAACTCCTCAATGGCGATCGGCTTACTCAAATAATCGTCCATCCCCGCAGCCATGCACTCTTCGCGATCGCCCTGCATCGCATTTGCCGTCATCGCCACAATCCAAGGGCTCGTCGATTTTAGATTTTGGATTTTGGATTTTGGATTGTTAGATTGTTCGTCAGTTTCAGAAACTTCTGATTCTCCCGTGGGATTTTCTGAGGTAAAATCCTCTAAAAATTGCTCGCGGATGCGGCGGGTAGCTTCCAAACCGTCCATTTCCGGCATTTGCACATCCATCAGCACCACATCGTAAGGTTGGCGGCGCAAAGCTTCCAGCACTTCGATACCGTTTCCTGCCACATCCGCGCGATACCCCATCCGCTGCAAAATTTGCAAAGCTACCTTCTGATTCACCAAATGATCGTCAGCCAGCAGAATCCGCAGAGGTAAGTTATCCGCCAGTAGGGGTATGCTTTGCAAGAAAGGCTTATTGGTGTGCTGTACTCTAATTTCAGTTGCCTGTTTGCCAAAAATATTGATTAAAACATTGTAAAGCTGAGATTGTTTGATCGGCTTGTTCAAAAAAGCAGCAAAATCTACCTCGATCGCAGGGGTGTTAATTTCTTGTCTGCCGATCGAAGTTAGCATCACTAACGGCAACTTTTGGCGATCGGGATACTGGCGAATTTGGGCAGCTAAATCCAACCCGTCCATTCCCGGCATTTGCATATCCAAAATTGCCAAGTCAAACTCTTCTTTGGCAGCGATCCAATCTAAAGCCAAACGAGCCGAAGCTGAAGCCCTAGGCACCATTCCCCAAGATTGAGCTTGCAGAGTCAAAATTTGGCGGTTGGTAGCATTGTCATCGACAATTAAGACTCGCTTACCAGCTAATTCTGGTTGAGAATTGCTCAAGTTAACTGGTAATGAACTATTGGAGCCAGAAACAATCGTGCTGAAATAAAAGGTAGAGCCTACTGATTTGGGATTTTGGTCGATCGGCTGGTTGCTGAGTACAGATTTGCCAGAGCAATATTTTTCAGCAATTTCACAAGATTCTCCCCATTCCAAATCAAAAACTGCCGCTTGAAAATCTGCGGGAGGATTGCCCGCAATACAACCCATACTTTCCACCCACATCCTGCCGCCCATCATTTCTGCCAAACGCTTGCTAATTGCCAAACCTAATCCGGTGCCGCCGTAGTGCCGGCTCGTTGAAGAATCAACCTGGCTGAAAGATTTAAACAGTCGATCCATGCGATCGCCCGGAATGCCGATACCAGTATCTTTAACCGCAAATTGTATTTCGTATAGTTGGTTAATTGCTAGTGGTTCGCCATTAATTTCGGGCGGTTCTTGATCGTCGATCATGGACAATGCAAGCTTTTTGGCTGTCACCGAAAGCACCACTTCTCCTGCTTGGGTAAATTTCACAGCATTGCTGAGCAAGTTGATTAAAATTTGCCTCAAGCGGGCGCTGTCGCCGATCGCCGTTGGTGGTACGGAGCGATCGATCAAGTAACCCAATTCCAGTTTTTTTTCTGCCGCCTTGGTAGCTACCAAGTCGAGAGATTCCTCAATGCAAGTGCGGATGTCAAACGGATGTTCCTCCAAGTCCAATTTGCCCGACTCAATTTTCGAGAAATCTAGAATATCGTTGATCAGCGTCAGCAAAGCATCGCCGCTGCTGCGGATAGTTTCTACAAAATCACACTGTTCGCGAGTTAAGCTCGTATCTAGCAGTAAACCAGTCATGCCGATGACTCCATTCATCGGAGTGCGAATTTCGTGGCTCATGGTGGCTAAAAATTCACTTTTTGCTCTGGTAGCCGCCAGTGCTTCGTCGCGAGCTTTTGCCAAATCTACGCCTGTTTGCTGGTGTTCTAGTTCGCTTCCTACCCACTGAGCCATCAGTTTCACCAACTCTCTGTCTACAACTCGGAATGGTTCTGTTAGAGGAGTCTGAGCAAAGAAGCATAGAGTGCCGTAAACTTCACCTGCCACCGTGACGGGAATGCCCATATAAGCTTCGATATTGAAGGCAGGAACGCCCGTATTTAAGGACAAACCCGAAAACCTCACCGACTCAAAGTACATCGGTTCTGTTGACATTGCCGTAGCCACGCAGAAGGTTTTTTCCAAATCGTAGATTTCTGATTTGGCGATCGACTCATCGGGACATTCAACAGCCATTATTTGATAGTTGTCGCCTTGAATGCGGGACAAAATTCCCACGGACAGGTTTAGCTGTCGGCATCCCATTCCCAGCAGTTCTTGGAGGCGCAAATCAAACGTAGAAAGGATGCCCTGGGGGTCTGTACGGGGAGCCGAAATCACTTGGTACAAAGTTTTAATGGCAGCTTCGCTTTCTCGCAATTCTTGCTCTGTTTGCTTCCGCAGGCTGATGTCGCGGGAAACGCCGATAATTTCTTGTACGGAGCCAGTTTGGGGATCGCGGATCGTGCGGCTGGTGGTTTCAAACCAAATGTATTTGCCGTCTTTGTGGCGGATGCGGTAGCTAAGGGTGTAAGTAACTGGGAGCGCCAGGACTTGCGAGTGAGCTTTGGCGATGCTTTCTAAATCGTCGGGGTGAAAATAATCGCTGGGGAGGTGGCCGATCAGTTCTGAAGGTTCGTATCCCAGCAAAGCTTGGCTGGCTGGCGAGACGTAAACAAATACGCCTTTGGGGTTGTGTCTCGTGATCATGTCGGTTGAGTTTTCTGCCATCAACCGATAGCGGTTTTCGCTCTCCTTATGTTCGACTTGAGAATTGCCCAATGCTTCTAGCATCTGGTTGATGGTGTCGGCCAAGCTGCTGAGTTCATCGCCTCCTGGCATTTGAACGCGCAAGTCGGGATCGCCGTTGGCTGCGATGTTGCTGACGCTAGTGCTCAAGTCCCCCAATCTCGCCAAGACTAATTTTTCTAGCAACAGCAGGGCGATCGCGCTAAATATTACACCTACTGCCAATATCGAGAAGGTAAAGAGTTCTAAAGTAGCCTGACCTTGGCGAGAGATTACTCGGTCTACTTCTACTCGCAGCAGCAGCGCTAGCTTGCCCCGGATGTCGCGAATCAGCGCGTATCCTGCGACTACGCTGTCGCTGAGCGGCTCAACTAAAATTTCTACTGATTTGAGGTTGGAAATTTTTAGTTTGAGATTTTCCAAATCCTGGCTTGAGCTAGCGAGTGCTTTAGCGCCTGGGCCTGAGTAGTTCGTGGCTCCCACTTTAAAATCTAAACTCGGCAATCTAAAATCCACTGACAGGTGAGTCAGTTTTGAAAGCAAACCGATTTCGGTGTTGTCGAGGTAGCGTGCCAGGATCAGCGTCCCCCGTGGCGGGCCGATCGCGTTGCTGTTGACGATCGGCTTTGAGGCAATTAGCAGTCTAGCTTCTGGCAGAGTCAGGACACCTGTTTTGGCGGTTGGGCGATCGGCAGAACCTGTCTGTGACTCTAGCAGCGCCTCGGTCAAGTGCTGTTTTAAGCTTGCCGGAATCGGGATTTCGGTTTGGGATTTCAGGTCGAAACCTTTGCTGAAGATGGTCTTGCCGTTGGAGTCCAGCAGCACCAATAAGTTTAGCCTCAAGTAAACAAATGTCAAATCGACAAAATTTGACTTGACAAAATCCTGGTTCCGTGTATTGACAAAAGAGTAAGTGTCATCCCACTCGGCGTAATCTTGAGCGCTGGTGTCTAAATTCGACAAATCGTCATCTAGCGCGTCCAAAGCCCGCGCCACATCCTGGCGGACGTACTGTGCCTCCAGGTTGTTAAAATCGTGCAGCAAAATGGTTGATGCAGTGGCATAGAGAACCACAATCAGGCTGATCAGGGCTGCACCGATGATTAATAGTGTTTTTTTACGGAGTTGCATGGCGTCGGCCTCCTCACGGTGCTACTAGGCAACTAGCCTGGGGAGGTTGGAGACGTAGGTTGTTTTGTTTAGCATTGGCGATCGCAGGGCCTGCGTATTTTGACTGTTGTGGGCGGATTTGGAAAAGCCCTTGGTCTGACGGGGTATCCGGTATGTCGCTCTCACATCAGTGTAATATTTTCACAGCTCTAGTCATCTATTATGCACAACCTGTAAACTCTCCTTCATCACCTAAATATCAATATTTTCTCAGATTCAACAAAATAGTGGAAAATAATTAAAATTTGATACTGTCGTATATTCGTGACAGGCGGGTGGTTTTACAGATGATGGGTAGAGTCCCAATTATTGCTGTTGCTGGGAGAGATTTTTTGCTTTTTTAAAAAGATAGAAAATAGAAAATGCTTAATTTTCTATTTTCTATCTGCGAGCCAATGTTTACTTCTAAGTTTTGAATTTGCAACTAGAGTGAAGCCAGCCGCGCTGCAAGAACCTCAATATAATGTTCGCTGTTGTGTTCTTCGAGCGCCAATTTATAACCGCATCTTGCTTGGGCTTGGGCTTCCTGGGGATTGTTTAATAGCTTTTGGATCGCCTCGCGCAAACCTTTAGCATCCCCTGAATTAACCACTGTAGCGATACCAGGATGTGCAAGATAATCAACCAACCCTTGAGTTTTCGTCACCACCACCGGCCTTTGACAGGCCATCGCCTCTAACATCGAAGTCAACCCAGCACAGAACTTATTCTCTGTAACGGTGACAGCAACTAGATCGGCATCGCGGTAGAGTTGCACCAAATCAGGCCAAGAATAGAATTTGTGTGACATATTTGCTGGCAAAGTTTCTGGGAAAGCCTTGGCCATTGCGATCGCATCCTTCGAGAAACCGCTAATCTTCACATCAACATCAAGATCAGCCGTCGCTTCCGCCAGGAGTCGATAGTCCCGCTTTTCCAGGCCCACACTAGCAATAATTGGGCGTTGCTGATTAGACGTTGAAACACCAGGGGTGAAAAAAGCTGTATCTGTCTGTTCTGGTAACATCAACAGACGACTTTCAGACACTCCCAAATTACGGAGGAAATCTAACTGAAGGCTGGCATTACTTACAAACAAGTCAATCTTGTCGGCCAATCGAAACAGTTTCATCACCAATCGGCCTCGTGGTCGATCTATATTATGGAAAAATACAGCAATTTTTGGTCGATTACGCTTAGCCCCGCAAAGTATTGCGATGGGAATACCCACATCTTCGCCAGTGCAGAAGATCGTATCATTGCTATCAAGTTGCTCAGACAGTTGGCGGGCTAGAGCCCAATTTTCCGGGCGACTAGACATTTTAGATCGTATTTTGTCGAACAATGACACCGGATGGCCTGACGGTTGATGGATAGTTGCCCCTAGTCGCTGGCTGATTCCCCACATCACATGGCGCGGAGAAAGGCCAACTTCAGCATCGTGGGCGATACTCTCTAGATTGATCGGGCGACCTAACGCTAAATGGTACATAAAATAAAATTTTAACCTGTCTAGACTATTATTCTATAAGGATAGTCCACACAGGTTAAAATTCTTAGCCTGAAACACTCTATTTTCCGTTTGTAGCTCGATTCTAGAATCGCCTTGAAACACTTATAGCCTTTGGATCTCTCATCTGAGGTACTATCCGGCATAGGGCTATGGGCATAGACCTCCGTGGGCATAATAGGGCTATGGGCCTACCTCACCACGCTTGAGAACCGCTATATTCTCTGGTTTCCCATTAACAACTGTCCGAAATATTGTTACCGGATCACGGCTAAAGCACCAGCACCTGCTGCTGCTACGGCCGAAGTAAGAGCGGTAAAAAACAGCCACCAAGAAGCAACTTCCGCTGCTTTCCGGGTTTCTTCTGCTTGTTTTTCAGCTTGAAGTTTGATGCTTTCAAGGCGAAGCTGGGCTTCTTGCTGCAAGCGTTCTGCTCTTTGCAACACTCTATTGCGGGTGACTTCAATTTGGTCGATCAAGCGGTTAGCATCGGCTTCGGAAATGTCCTCGCGGGAACTAATAAGGGCTACTAAAGTATCGCGGTTGAAATGACCTAGCCGATCGCGCAAAGCATCAAATCCGGCTTGCGGATCGTCAAATAATTGGCGCACGTCCCGCGTAATCCCTTCATAATTTAGTTCAGGGCGATCGAGCGAATTGAGGTAATCCCGAACTTTTCCGAGAATCCCGTCAATTACCGACTGAATGCCCTCCTGAATTTTCTGGATTTGCTGTGCGAATTGGTCGCGCACCGACAAAATTTGATCGACAATGCGAGCAGCTTCTGCTTCCGAAATATCCTGCCGCTGAGACAGCAGAGAAATCATAGTCTCTCGATCGATGTGCGACAGACGCTCGCCCAAGCTGTAAGCGCCGACTTTTGGGTCATGTAGCAACAGTTGCAAGTCGCGCTTGATGGCTTCGGGATTTAATTCATCCTTGCCCGTATTGCGCAAATAATCCTCTAAAATGCTCTGAAAATCGTGGACTTGGGTTTGTACCCGCTTCGCCAAACGGCGCGGCGCTTTCACGATCGATCCCAGAGTTTCCTGCACTTGGTCGATAATTTGATTGACTTGTTCCTCAGTCAAATCTTGTCTTTGAGAAAGAAGTTTTACCAAAGTATCGCGATCGACCTGAGACAGGCGGCCGCGCAGCGCTAAAGCCCCTTCTTTGGGATTTTCCATCAGTTTCGTCAAATCGCGCTGAATCCCTTCAGGATTGAGTTCTGATTTGCCAGTATTGCGGAGGTAATCTGCCAGGGCGGTGGTCGTTTGGTCGTACTGATCCTTAGCTTTTTCTGCCAGTTGTTGCGGTGCTTGGAGCGCGCTGTGCCAAGTTTCCTCGGCGCTGTCGAGAAGCTCGTTTACTTGGTTTTCGTTAAGGTCTTTCCGCTGAGATAGCAATTTTACCAAAGTTTCGCGATCGAACCGAGAAGCTCTAGCTTTAAGCGCCCACATTCCCGCTTCTGGGTTGTCCAGCAGCGTTTTGAAATCGCGCTTGATGCCTTCGGGATTGAGTTCTGATTGGCCCGTAGACTGCAAGTATTCTTGTACTTTTTGCCACTGATTGTCTAGTCGGACTTGGGCGGCTTCTTGCAGGCCTTTAGCATCTGCTAAAGCGACATCTCGCGTCCTGTCCAACTCGTTGACAATCTGTTCTACTTCCTGGAAGCCGAAGTTTTCGCGGCCTCTCAGGATTTGCACAAAACTGTCGCGGGTGTAAGGAGAAAGCCGATCGCGCAACTGTTCGTAACTTGCATCGGAATCATCTAAGATTTTTTTGAAATCGCTCCCGATACCTGCTGCTGTCAGTTCCTCTTTCGGTGTCACCTTCAAATAAGTTTCCACCCGCCACTGCAAATCGCGAGCTTTTTCTTGCTCCTCGGCAAAGATCACAGTTTGCAAAACTCGCTGTCTAATTCCTTCTAATTCCTGGGAAATTTCTTTAATTTTGTCTTGGGTAAAAACGCCGCGACTTGCCAAAATTTCTGCAAAATTCGACTGTTTGAGTTTTTCTAATTCGCGGCGTACAGTTCCAGGATCGGCCGTAGGATCGTAGAGCACGTCACGAAATTCGCGCTCGATCGCCTGCGGGTTCATTTGCCACGAATAAGTGTTGAGCAAGTAGTTTTCTACATCGGTGCGGATCGGGCTGTAAGTTTCGGGTTCGCCTTTGACTTGAGCGGTAACTTTATCAGCTTGGGCGCTAACTTTGTCTTTAGCTGTTTTGAGCTGACCGACTACTTTTTCTACATCGAAATCGGAAATATCTGTGCGGCCCAAAACTATTCCCATTAAAGCATTAATTGCCATTGTCCTTGCTTGGGACATCATGGTGGGGCTTTGGCCGGAATTTTGACCGCCTAGATTACTGAGGGCTTGTTCTACCCTACTTGTCAGTTGCTCTGAGAGCAAATCTCCCGATTTTGCAGATTTGAGATAATCTACCAATTGGGCGATGCCGTCTGATTTGGACTCTTGTTTTTCTACTTGTTTCCAAGCATCTTCGAGTTGGTCTACAATCCGGTTGACATCGCGCTTTGACAAGTCCGATCGCGAACTTACTAAATTTACGAGAGTTTGGCGATCGATCTTCGGCAAATTTTCGCCCGCAATGCTTTTGAGTTGCGGATCGTTGAGCAATTTTTCAAACTCGCCGCGCATCGCTTTGATGTCTAATTCCGGCGGTTTGAGGGCTTGGATGTAGTCTTCGACGTTTTCCCGCAAGCTTGTGGGGTCGATCGCGCTACCGAGTTCGTGTCCCACTGCGGCGGCGGCTGCTTTGGCTGTGGCCACTACTTGGTTGCTGGCTGCTTGCGCGCCGAGGGCTGCGGCTGCGGTGCCAAAAATTGCTTGAACGCCCGATGTCGCGGTGTTGACGACGGAACCGATCAGGGAACCGACGGTGGTGGAGCTCACCCAGACGAGAAGTGAGAAATAGGTGGCCCAGACAACTAAACCGACGATCGCACCTAAACCGGGACTGCTAATCAAGCTGAGCTTTACTGCTAGCAAGCAAGCGAAGAATAGGGCGACGGTGACGGTGATTAGCGTCCAAGTGCCGACTTTGCTGCCGATGTGGCGCAGTGGCGGGCTGCTGCTATCCGAGTGGTGTTCGTCATCGTGGGATTGTCCGATGTAGGAAAGGCCCGCGGCTACTGATAAATTTGTTAGCAACAGTTGGAAAGCGCAGGCTAGAACGACTCCAGCGATTAGGGCGATAAAAAATTGCGGCCCGGAATAGAGGAGTGCTGTTTCTTCTACTGTGTTTGTAGTTGTAGTCTGTTCTACTGGCACTTGGGCCAGCAAGAACCCGATGTTATACATTTCTGGATTTATTGGAAAATTTTGATACATAGTATATGCCTCGTTAAAGGGTGGGTGCGCGCGATCGTTGGCGCGAGTTGACTAATTATATAGTTTTAGATTCGTGCCCCCAATGGCAAGCATCGCTTTATTGACGAGCTAAAGCATCCCCCTACAGTTGGAAGTGTACAAATATGTCTGCGGACTACTATCACTTTAGGCAGATTTATGGTATGTCCGTTTTGTGTTATTGGTCAACTAGACTTGTTTTTAACGCAATACAGTTCACTTAAGATTGTCATTGCGAGGAACGAAGCAATCGCAGTATCTATACCCCGGAGATCCCCCTAAATCCCCCTTAAGAAGGGGGACTTTGAGAAGAGTCTTGTCCCCCCCTTCTTAAGGGTTAGGGGGGATCTGGCCTTAATCGCCACACATAAGACCGGCACTACGTTTGACATTTTTGTTAACACTAATTGCCATTGCCGTGTCCGGCCCCGGAGGAAACGGCATTGCCGTCTCCCTACCTTTCAGGTATTATTTGAGATTCAAATAACTCGGAAATCGCTAACACCAATTAGGCTGGCGGTGACTCCAGTTAAAGAAGCAACTAATTCTCCACTTCCCTTTAACTTAATCAGCGCACTGTTATTGTCCTGAGTTATTTCTAACTGATTAAAACTCAAGCCTCCCGACAATCCGAGGGAATCTTTACCCTTGACAAAATCAGCAATCAAGTCAAATCCCTGACGGTTATTTAACACAAAAGTGTCATTTCCCAAACCGCCAACTAAACTGTTATTACCCGAACCTCCAAACAATATATCGTCGCCTTCGCAACCGAGAAGCGTATCGTTTCCAAAGTCTCCATAAATCGAATCGTTGCCCTTACCGCCATCGATTAAATCGTTACCTTGACCGCCATAAATGACGTTATCTTGATCACCGCCGCACAAAGTATCATCTCCCAGTTGTCCGAAGAGAGTATCATTACCTTCGCTGCCGAGAATTAAATCATCTCCTTTGCCACCGTAAATTAAATCATCTCCTTTGCCGCCGTCGATAAAATCATTGCCTTGATTGCCAAAGATTAAATCATCATCTTCTTTGCCGTTAATTGAATCATTTCCCTGATTTCCGAAGATCACATCTTCACCAAAACCACCAAGAATGATATCGCCACCTTTACCCCCAAACAGGATATCGTCTCCCTGATTGCCATCAATGAAGTCATTGCCTTGATTGCCGTTGAAGATATCCTTTAACTCACCGCCAAATAGATTATCGTTGCCTTGTTTAGCATCGAAGATGTTGGGGTTGTTGCTGCCAAAATAAGCTTCGTTTGCGGGAGTTCCAATTAGCTGATTACCACCATTGATAATATTATCAATTTGTTGGTTGGGTTGGTTGAGATTGGGATACTCAATTTTGTCGCAAATGCAATTGGTATCCTCTTGGTTAACAGGGGTTGGAGTTGGTACGGGTGCAGGGGTTGGTACTGGTGCAGGTGCAGGTGTCGGTGTCGGTGTCGGTGCAGGCGCAGGTGTTGGTACCGGTGCAGGCGTTGGAGTTGGTACTGGTAAAGGTATAGGTTTTGGTACGGGTACGGGTGCTGGCGCAGGTACGGGTACGGGTGCAGGTGCAGGTGCAGGTACGGGTACGGGTGCAGGTGCAGGTACGGGTGCAGGTGCAGGCGCGGGTACGGGTGCAGGTGCTGGTGCAGGCGTTGGCGCGGGTGCAGGCGTTGGCGCGGGTGCTGGTGCAGGCGCTGGTGCAGGCGCTGGTGCGGGTGCAGGAGTCGCTGTAACTGATGCCGAAATCGCGAAATCAAAGGGATTTTCATCACTGTCATTATTGACAAACTGCAACGTACCTG
This sequence comes from Lyngbya sp. CCAP 1446/10, assembly GCF_026130175.1. Taxonomy (GTDB): domain Bacteria; phylum Cyanobacteriota; class Cyanobacteriia; order Cyanobacteriales; family Microcoleaceae; genus Microcoleus. The sequence goes on from NZ_JAIGNI010000029.1 coordinate 71,161, forward strand.
TTTTATTTCCGGCTGTCGCTGTATCTACTTGAACTTGCAGGTTAGTTGTACCGCCAGCGGCGACAGTTGCAGGTAAGGTTCCAACTAAGCTAAATCCAGTTGGTAGGGTAGGATTACTGAGGTTTAAAACTGCTGTACCGAGATTTTTGACGGTAAAGGTTTTGTTGAGAGTGCCGCCAATTAATGCACTACCAAAGTCGATCGCACTTGCAGTACCATCAACTATATCTGTTGTTCCGTCTAATACTTGGATTTCCGGTGCAGCAGTTGCAGTAACTGACGCTGAAATCGCGAAATCAAAGGGATTTTCATCGCTGTCATCATTGACAAATTGCAACGTACCTGTTTTATTTCCGGCTACTGTCGTATCGACTTGAACTTGCAGGTTAGCACTTGCACCTGCTGCGAGAGTTGTCGGTAAATTTCCGACTAAGCTAAATCCGGTTGGTAGGGTAGGGTTACTGAGGTTTAAGACTGCTGTACCGAGATTTTTTACGGTAAAGGTTTTGATGAGACTTGCGCCAATAATTGCACTACCAAAGTCGATCGCACTTACAGTACCATCAACAATATCAGTTGTGCCATCTAAAACTTGGATTTCCGGTAATGGTGTAGCTGTAACTGTGGCTGAAATCGGGAAATCAAAGGGATTTTCATCGCTGTCATCATTGACAAATTGCAGCGTACCTGATAGATTTCCGGCTGTCGCTGTATCTACTTGAACTTGCAAGTTAGCACTCGCGCCTCCCGCCACACTTGCGGGTAAGTTTCCAACTACGCTAAATCCTGTGGGTAAAGTTAGGTTGCTGAGATTTAAGACGGCTGTACCGAGATTGTTTACGGTAAAGGTTTTGTTGAGAGTACCGCCAATTAATGCACTACCAAAATTAATCGCACTTACAGTACCATCAACAATATCCGTTGTCCCATCTAAAACTTGAATTTCCGGTAATGGTGTAGCTGTAACTGTGGCTGAAATCGCGAAATCAAAGGGATTTTCATCGCTGTCATCATTGACAAATTGCAGCGTACCTGATAGATTTCCGGCTGTCGCTGTATCTACTTGAACTTGCAAGTTAGCACTCGCGCCTCCCGCCACACTTGCGGGTAAGTTTCCAACTACGCTAAATCCTGTGGGTAAAGTTAGGTTGCTGAGATTTAAGACGGCTGTACCGAGATTGTTTACGGTAAAGGTTTTGTTGAGAGTTGCACCGATTGTCACGCTACCAAAATCAATTGCACTTACAGTACCATCAACAATATCCGTTGTACCGTCTAAAACTTGAATTTCCGGTAATGGTGTAGCTGTAACTGTGGCTGAAATCGGGAAATCAAAGGGATTTTCATCACTGTCATCATTGACAAATTGCAGCGTACCTGATAAGTTTCCTGCTGTCGCTGTATCTACTTGAACTTGCAAGTTAGCACTCGCGCCTCCCGCCACAGTTGCAGGTAAGTTTCCGACTAAGCTAAATCCGGTTGGTAAAGTTAGATTGCTGAGATTTAAGGCTGCTGTACCGAGATTGTTTACGGTAAAGGTTTTGTTGAGAGTACCGCCGATTGTGGCACTGCCAAAATTAATCGCACTTATCGTACCATCAACAATATCCGTTGTGCCGTCTAATACTTGGATTTCCGGTGTTGCTGCGTTGTAAGTGACAGTATTATCCGTAGTGGTACTAACAGTATTGTTATTGCCTACTGCATCAGTAACGCCGTTAGCTTTGATGCTAGCAACCACATTACCGCTACCTGTTACGCCATTAACTTCAACATTGTAAACCGGGCCGCTACCTGTGATGGTTGGTGTTAATGTTCCCGTTGCTGTACTTGTAGTTAAGTCGATATCAGCAGCATCGAAACCAGTCACTGGTTCGCTAAATGTGACAGTAAAATTAATCGGTGAAGTTGCAGTTGGGTCAGTTTGTGCTGTTGCTTGATTGATAGTAACAGTCGGTGCAGTAGTGTCAACTGTATAGGTTTCACCTGTGGTAAATGCTGCGGTTAATGCGTTATCGGGAACATCATTAATTGTGGCTGTCGTGGGTACGTCTAAACCTAAATTGCCATCCCCCGTAATGGTGTCAACTGTGACATCAATAGTTGTACCTGTCGCTGCTGAAACTGAGGCGATATTGCCATTAACAGTGCCAGTTTTATTCAGGGTGAAGTCACCTATATCTAAGTTTTTAACTGGTTCGCTGAAAGTAACTGTGTAGATGACGCTGTTAGCGTTGGTGAGTGTGGTTGTGGGGGTTTTGCGGACAATGCTGGTAACAGTGGGGGCGATGCCATCTATCACCAATGCTTTGCTGCCGCCGAGAGATTGCGCTGAGGCGAGGGCGGGTAGAGTTAAGTCGGCGTTGATGTTAAGGCTGTCTTGGATGGTGCCGCTGTTGAGTGCGGTGGTGGTGAGGTATTGTAAGTTGAGGCTGGTATCTCCAGGTTGAACTATGTAGTCGAAGGTGAGGATGGTGCCGCCGCTGCCAGTAGTGTAGTTGGCCAGTTGGTTAGTTGTGCCCGTTGCCAGTTGCAGTTGAGGGGTGCCGGTGACTGTTACGGCTTCGGAAAAGGTGGCGGTGATGTTGATGGGGGTGTTGATGCCGTAGGTGCCGTCGGCGGTGGTGGCTGTGACGTTGGTGATGGTGGCGGGTGCAAGGCCGAACAATTCAAAGCCGTTGGTACCGTCATCGGCTTGGAAATATAGGGTGTTGTTGAGGTTGATGAAGTTGTTAGGGGTTGAACCGGCAGCCCCCGGATAAATGTCTTTAACGAGAACCGTGCCCGCGGAGGTGCCATCGCTTTTCCACAATTCAGTGCCGTTGGTACCGTCATCGGCTTGGAAATATAGGGTGTTGTTGAAGTTGATGAATTTGTTAGGGTTTGAATCGGCAGCCCCCGGATTAATGTCTTTAACGAGAACCGTGCCCGCGGAGGTGCCATCGCTTTTCCACAATTCAAAGCCGTTGGTACCGTCACCGGCTTGGAAATATAGGGTGTTGTTGAAGTTGATGAAGTCGAAAGGGTTTGAATCGGCAGCCCCCGGATTAATGTCTTTAACGAGAACCGTACCCGCGGAGGTGCCATCGCTTTTCCACAATTCATAGCCGTTGGTACCGTCATCGGCTCGGAAATATAGGGTGTTGTTGAAGTTGATGAAGTTGTCAGGGAATGAATTGTTAGTCCCCGGATAAATGTCTTTAAGGAGAACCGTACCCGCGGAGGTGCCATCGCTTTTCCACAATTCAGTGCCGTTGGTACCGTCCGAGGCTCTGAAATATAGGGTGTTGTTTAAGTTGATGAAGTTGCCAAGGTTTGAATTGTTAGCCCCCGGATAAATGTCTTTAACGAGAACCGTACCGGCTGCGGTGCCATCGCTTTTCCACAATTCTATGCCGTTGGTACCGTCATTGGCTTGGAAATATAGGGTGTTGTTGATGTTGATGAAGTTGCTAGGGTTTGAACTGTTAGCCCCCGGATAAATGTCTTTAAGGAGAACCGTACCGGCTGCGGTGCCATCGCTTTTCCACAATTCAAAGCCGTTGGTACCGTCACCGGCTGAGAAATATAGGGTGTTGTTGATGTTGATCAAGTTGCTAGGGTTTGAATTGCCAGCCCCCGGACGAATGTCTTTAAGGAGAACCGTACCCGCGGAGGTGCCATCGCTTTTCCACAATTCAGAGCCGTTGGTACCGTCCGAGGCTCGGAAATATAGGGTGTTGTTGAAGTTGATTAACTCGAGAGGGCTTGAACCGGTAATCCCCGGATAAATGTCTTTAAGGAGAACCGTACCCGCGGAGGTGCCATCGCTTTTCCACAATTCTATGCCGTTGGTACCGTCCGAGGCTTGGAAATATAGGGTGTTGTTGAAGTTGATGAATTTGTTAGGGTTTGAATTGCCCCCAGGATTAATGTCTTTGATGAGAGTAACGCCTAAGATGCCCTGGTAGCTGGCCATTGCTGCGCTGGTGAAGGGGATGGGGGTAGAGATTTCCCCGATTTTGACTTCTAGTTCCCAGTCTCCGCCGGCGGCTTGATTCCCGGTTTTGTTCTTCGATGCGGCGATGTTTGCCCCTGTTAGTTGATGCAGTTTTTGGATGAATTGCAATCCGATTTCTGTGGCTGCTACATTGCATCCATAGATGAGGATGTCGGCATTTTTTGTTAAGGCTTTCCCCCACTGTTGAATTTTGTTACCTAATTGGGCTAAGTTCTCATTGCTTATGGTTTCTGAGCCGAGGTTTAAGTTGCCGGGGCTGCCGTGTGAGAGGATATGAATTGCTTCGATATCGCTTTGATTGGCTAAGGTATTGGTAATTTGTTCGATGGCGCTGGAATTTTCATTTAAAATGAAAACTTGGGCGCGATTGGCGCTGTTGGTAAGGGTTTGATAATCTTGGACGGCGGAGTCTATGAAAAGGATTTGCTTAGTCATGGTAGATTACCTGATTTAGTTTTGTTTGGGATTGTCAAGATTAATCGGCTTGCAGTTGATTTTTTGCAATCAAGATGCTCAGAATTAGTTACCGTTTTGTTGCAGCGGAAATAAACACAGAAAACTCGTTATTTTTGCTCATGGATTCCCACATTCGATCTATACCACGAAGGAGGCCGTGACATCGCACCCGAAATTTAAATAATCTCTCTTTGACAAGAGATTGCATTCAGCATCTGAGACGGTAGCTGCTTGAAGCTGGATGTTGCATAATTTTACGGGATTATCGCTGGTTTTTTTGCAAAATCTATCTGGCGGTAGATGGCTGTGCACTGATGCTGCGGATTATATTTTGGTAAGCTGGAGATTAGTGCGATCGCAATCACCGCTTATAATGACTTAGAGCGTTGCTTTTTGTCGCGGAATGTGGTATGGTAAAAGGCCTAAAAAATGATGAATTGCAAAAAGTGCGATCGACTGTAAGTAAGTAGTGACCATCAGTGCGATCGAACCTATGATAATTTGATAATCCTGCAATTGTCAATTACCCGCCAAACAATCTAATTGTTCCTGCATTTGATTGGTAACTAAATCGAAACAAGCATCAACATAATCGCGATCGCCCGCCGCCTCCTTACCGTACCTCTCAAATACGATCGGTTTGCACACGCGAGTCCGAATTTGCACAGGTAAAGGCAGATGTGGCAAAGGCCCAATACCCAATCCCCAAGGCAATCCCAAATACACCGGAAACACCACTGGATCGATGCCCAACAACCACGGCATCCCCCATTCATGCAACTGCTTAACTTCTTCGTACAAATCCGCCAAAACTATCAAAGTATCGTGGGCACCGTGGGATATAATTGGTACAATTGGCACTTCTTCTCGCAATGCTAATTTAATAAATCCCTTGCGTCCAGCAAAGTAGATTTTATTGCGTAAGTTATAGGGGCGGAAAGTATCTTCTGCGCCGCCCGGATAGACGAGAACCGGGGCATTTTTTCGCAAAGCTGCGATCGCCATTTTCGGATGAGCTTTGATCGCGCCACACCGAACCGCCATACCAGCAATATCAGGAGAAACCTGCCAAACCGTCGGGTGCATCAATCCGTAGGCCAAGCGTTGGGTTCCGTATCTGTGGAACCATTCGTATAGGAACATAAACATATCAGGAGCGGCGATTCCTCCGTTGTGAGAGCCGACAACGAGCATTTTTCCGCTCGCTGGGACGTGGTGCCAGCCGTCGCTTTGTACGCGAAAATAGTAGCGGTACAGCCATTCCCAGATTGGCAGCAAAAGTTGAATGAAGTCGGGATTGCGATCGTCCAAAGATAAGCCGTCAAAGCGAGAAGTTTGGCTGTGGTTGCTGGGAGTGGATGCAGGATATTTCATTAATTGGTGCTGAAGTGCGATCGGCAGAAAAAAGTTATCTTAAGTAATCACTAATCACAATTCAAGAGAAAAGTCAACACAGTTTCATCAATTCCCTTAAGTTTCAACGACTTATATTTAACAATTCGATCCTCCTCAACATAATCTGCAACCGCCGCCGAAATCAGCACAGAATTTGGTTCCGCCACCTCTTGCAAACGGGCAGCAATATTCACACTTGGCCCGATCGCAGTATAATCCGATCGATCCGGGCCGCCAAACATCCCCACCACCGCAGTACCCTGGTGAATGCCACAGCGAAACCGCACCGGAGGCACCCCATTTTCCCCCACAATTCCCTGCTCCACCCACCGCTCGTTAAGCTCCTTCAGGGCTCGCAGCATTTGCCTTGCAGCAGTTATAGCGCGGCGTACTTGCTCATTGGGCGTTAGTTCCTCCGGCGCGCCAAAGAAAGCCATTACCGCATCTCCCACAAACTTGTCCACCGTACCACCGCTGTCAAAAATAGCCTTAGTCATTGCCGCCAAATATTCATTCAACAACTCAGCTACCCGGCGCGATCGCAGCGTATTTGCCATCTCAGTAAAACCCACAATATCGCTAAACAAAATAGTAATCAAACGCGGTTCCGGGCGCAAATCTAGCCCCAACTCCCCCGCCGCCGCCGCTTTCACCATCGAAGGCGGCAAAAAGCGGCGCAGCACCGACTCAGTTAAATAACTGTTCAACTGCTGCACTCGGCGCTCGTTTTGTTTGAGAGCGATCAAGTTTCGCACTTCTGCCAACAATTCGCGATCGTTAAAAGGCTTAGACAAATAAGCATCAGAACCCCGTTCTACTCCTTCAATCCGAGTATCTTCGTCAGCTTTCGCCGTCAGCAAAATTACCGGAGTTCCCTTCAATTCGTCATCTTGTCGAATCATCCGAATCAAATCCAAACCCGATATTAAAGGCATCATCAAATCCGTAACAATTAAATCCGGGCGGCGATTTTTGGCTGCTGCAAATCCTTCTTCGCCGTTGCGAGCGAGCAAAACTGCAAAGCCGGCATTTTGCAGAATTCCCGACACATAAAAGCGCAAATCTGGATTATCGTCAACAACCAAAACAGTGCCGGCTGCTGTTTCTGAATTTATCGGTTGGATCGCCTCAAAACTCTCACTGGCAAATTCAGCATCAGACAAATCACCTTCCACATCTGCCAGTTCCACCGCTGCTTTGGATGAATGAAACTCTGCAGGTACTTCTAGTACCTGTTCCGGTGGTAAATGAGTAGAACCGAAGTGTAGCCAGACGGTAAAAGTAGTACCTTGGCCGTAAACTGACTCCACGGAAATTTGACCGCCGTGGAGTTCGACTAATTCTTTGACAAGCGCCAAACCTAAACCGCTGCCTTCGTAGGAACGGTTGGTAGAACCTTCGGCTTGGCGAAAGCGCTCGAACAAATAGGGAATTTGTTCGGTGCGAATGCCGATGCCGGTGTCTTTTACTTGCAGCAAGCAATGAGCGCCTGCGGGTTGAACTGTTAGGGTGATTGTTCCGCCTTCTGGGGTGAATTTGACAGCATTTGATAGTAAGTTGTAAATAACTTTGTCAAATCTTTCAATATCCAAATAAAGTAAAGGACATTCTTGCAGTTGGGTAATTAATTGCAGTCCTTTTTTATCGCAGTAGGCGCGGAAAGACTCTGCGGTAGAGTAACAGAAATTGACTAAATCGCAGGGGCGAAAACTTGGCTGCATCCGTCCAGCATCGAGTCGCTGCAAGTCCAGCAGTTGATTTACCAAGCGCAGGAGACGGCGCGAATTACGCAAAGCGATTACCGCTTGTTCGTAGGGTAAGTCTTCTTGGCGGCTGCAAGCTGATTCTAGGGGGCCGATGGTTAGTGTTAGAGGTGTGCGGAATTCGTGGGAGATATTTTGGAAAAATTCGGTTTTGAGCCGATCGGCTTCTAGGAGCCGTTCTGCCTGCTGTCTGGTAGTCTGGTAGAGGCGCGACTGCTGCACGGCTAGAGCAGCTTGAGTTGCGACTATTTGAGCCAGGTCAATGTCTGAGGGTTTCCAGTGGCGGATGGTGTGATTTTGGCGCAGGGAAATGCTGCCGATGATTTTGCCTTCGGAGATTAAGGGAACGACTAACAGGGCGCGGGCTGGCGATCGCACTTGCAATTCTGTAACATTTAAATCGGAGCGTTCGTAGAGGTCTTCAATAGCCACCGGCTCTTTTGATACCATAACTTGCACCAGCACCGGATTGCCCCGAATTGGCACCAAAGATTGCGGCAAGGAAGGATGGGCAAAAACCCAGGCGCCAGAGTTAACACTACCACTAGCAGCATCCGTCCCTGGCGCAGTAGAGTTCCCCTGGTTCCCCATTTCTGGATTGTTAAAACTCTGTTCTACAGCCACGGTATTCCTATTTGTGTCGTAGAGCCCCACACACTGGACGTATTCATCATCTTCTGTCCACAGAGATAGGGCGCAGCCGTCAACTTGCAAAGCTTGGCCTAGTTGTTGAGTAATGGCTGCAAAAATATTTTGGGGGTCGAGGCTCGATCGAATTGCCGTCGTAATAGTATTGACTAAGGCCTCGCGCTTGGCCAGCGCCCGCACCTTTTCGTAAGCCCTCGCTTGAGAAAGCGCCAAAGCAGCTTGGTCGGCCACCGTAATTACCAACTGTACCTCATGGTCTTGCCACTGGCGCGGTCGATCGAATTGGTGCAGCGCCAAGACTGCCATCAGTTCCATTTTATAAAACAGGGGTACCATCAAGCTCGATCGAATATTCGCAGCTTGATAAGCCTGCTGTCGCTGCTGATTGTCCCAATTTAAAACTCTCTCATCAGTTTGGGCATCTTGAATCACCTCCACATCCAGAGTTTTCCAAACCAAATCCGCCAGCAAATCCGGCGCAAGTCCAGAATCATCTAAGGGTATGGCTTCCGGCGCATGGTAAACGAACTGTTCGTCAGCCGCCCGCCCGTCTTGGAAAGATCGCAGCAGACAGCAACTCACCTCAAACATCTGTCCTACGCTTTCCACAATTCTTTGCAGCATTTGCTGGTAATTGGGAGCCGATCGAATAGTATTGGTAACGGCGTAAAGCAGCGATTCTTGCGAGAGAGCCCTACGCAGCTCATTCGTGCGCGCTTTCAGGACATTGTGAGTATCAACAGCTTGACTGACAAGAACCCTGAGTTCTTCAGCATCCCAAGGCTTCGTAACGTATTTGAATACTTTGCCAGCATTAATCGCTTCAACTAAATCTTCAACATCCGTATAGCCAGTTAAAATAATTCGGATCACATCGGGGTATTGAGCCGCCGTCAGGCTGAGAAACTCCGTACCGCTCATTTTTGGCATTCGCTGGTCGGAAATAATCACAGCAACTTCTCCCGCTTTTGCCAAAATTTCAAGGGCGGCGGGGCCAGATTCGGCTCTGAGCACTTTGTAGTCTCGATGGAAGGTGCGGTAAAGCAAGTCGAGGTTATCCGGTTCGTCATCGACGATCAGAATTTTTAGCTTAGGATTTGATTGGGAATTCATGCACCGTTCTCCTGTGCCCCGGGGCAGTTCGATTTAATAAGTCTGATGAAAGGAAGAATTCGCGGGTTTCAATTGCTGAAGTCACAATAATTAGTGAATCTGAAGTTGTTGTGACTGTGCCGAAGCAAGCATCAACCTTGATGTTCGATGTCTGGGTTTTCAATTTGGAATTCTTCTGATTCATAGTTGTCTCTCGTGCACCCCAATTTTATTATTTAATGATATTCAGATAAACTCGTCTTGCGGGAAGTGTCCTTGACCCCTCACCTCTCTCCTGATCATGGAAACACGAATCCGGCACTTTTAACTGCCGTCTGGATATCTCATAATACATAGTAATAACCGTCCTGATTGTGAGTTGATTTGCCAATTTTATGTGCTATTTTCGCTCCTTTGCCTGTTGTATTTGGTGTGTGAAAACTGTCTGTAGCACGATACAAGAGAGAAACAACATCTTCCCCTGTGTTTTTTCTGCCTAGATGACAGCAACTTTAACATTTCCCCTGAGGATATGGCTTTCCTCTCCCGCGCCTGTGCCCCAGACTGATCTTCGGGGGTGGCCCACAGACAACACAGGCGGGGAAGTGCGAGTGACGCAATTGCTGTACCATTTTAGTAAGACTGGCACTTTTTGGGCCTCGTGCAGACCTTCGAGAAGCCAATTACTGCGGCGAAACACCGCACTCTTGAGCATCCATCTGTTAATCTTAGCTAGGGATGTACTCTGTGGAAACCGATCGATCAACTCGATCGAAGTTTTGAAGGTCTCGATCGCGCGCAGCACAGTATCGCAGCACAAGACCTAGCCCCCCGGCGCAACAGGTAAGGCCAGTTCGCGAGGGGACGGGATTGCCTAGCACTGCTGAAAGCTGGGTTGTCTGGCTCTGGGGCTGGTGGCCAACATCCCACCTGCGATCATGCCCGGTATTAGTCTGGCAGATAGTTGAGTTGGTCAATTACCACTGGATGGATAAATTATATTCGATCGGGTATTTCCGCAAGCAGAGAGCGGTAGGCTTCCGGGAATCAGACGTTAAAACCTTTTTGATTGTTTTTAATAAGTTTCCCGCTACCCACAAATCTAGTATTAGGGGATAGGGTTTGATTGGCAATAAATTTAGTTTAAAATGCTGAATATTTCCAATTTACATCAGATAATAGTTAAAGTCAAGCACAAAAAAATGTGATTTAATCGAGTTCATAAACTATGCCTATAAGTTATACCATTTTAAATTTGAGATTTGAAATTTGAAATGAGCAATTACTGATGAATATCATGGTTGGGAGTTGGTCTACAATTACATTCTTTTTTTTAAGTGATATCAGTTGACAGTTGACAGTTGACAGTTGACAGCAAAGTTTTTAGGCAGGGGCTTAAATCCCCAGCCTAAAAACAATCCACCTAAAGGTGGGGGCTTAAATCCCCTGTGATGCAGGTTATCACCAGAAGTGAAATTTCTCAGATGGGCAGATGAGAAACCCGCGTATAAAAATTAATATAGTGACCTGGAATTGTGAATCCTTCCTTTTTTTCCTCACCTTCTCACCAACAACAAACTCCCGGACTTTCTGGGTTTTCGATCCGGGTGGCTGCGTCGAACGACTTGACACAGCTAGCCGATATTTTGGCAATGAGTTTTCACTCCCGCGAGGGGTTTGTAGAATGGGTGTATCCGGTGTTGCGTTTGGGCATTTACGAAGATTTAAAAAATCGACTGCGTTCTAAGGCAGAACACTACATTTGTCTCGTTGCTGAGCTAGTCTCGCGGGAGTCAGGAATGCAGAATTATCGATCGCACCAAACTCAGTCTATAGCAGGAACAATAGAAATGGCTCTGCGTTCTCGATTCCCTTGGCAAATCCCGAATTCAGACTATCCTTACTTGTCAAATTTAGCAGTTCACCCAGAGTATCGGCGGCAGGGAGTTGCTCAACAATTGCTCAACAACTGCGAGGATACAGCCAGAGAATGGGGATTTTCCGAGATTTACCTCCACGTTTTGGAAAATAATCACGCGGCGCGACAATTGTACTATCAAGCCGGCTATCGCTTGCAACAGGTGGATTGGCATTGGACTTATTGGCTGTTTGGCCAGCCGCGCCGGCTGTTTTTACGCAAGCAGATTTCGCTCTCATCAACTCAGTATGTCAATTAAGCGTGAGCAATTATACCATTGTAGATTGGAAAATTGAGAATTGGGAATGACTGATGGCGATCGTGGTTGGCAACTTGCATATAGTTGCATTTTTTGGGGAAACTGGTATTATTTTGAATATCACCAATTTTACAGACTAAATTGATTCAAGGATATTCAGAAACTCGACCTTCGCCTGTTTCCTATTCTAATTCTTCCTCTTTCAATTATTACAGCTAAAGTGTTTGCTTTTTGAGCCACAATCGTGAAGCGTTGGACGTGCGTGGCTGAAATATCTGCCGAATTTCGCTGGAGCTAATTGTGATGGTGGCTGACATTAGCCTGACCTCTTCATCATTCGGCGATTATTGACTCATTGTCAGTTCCTGACGCACAGATGCGGTAATCACATCTACCAAGAACAATCGGTCGCTAACTGACAATTTTAGCGATAATTTAACTAATGTTTGAAAAGATACGTCTTTTGAATTTTCGGAAGATGTATCATTCGCACGTAGCGCAAGACTCTCATCATAACTTAATTTTTTGACTGAACTATTCTGCTCTCAAGTATTTGTTGTGTCTCTGTGTAGAAGCTCTAAAAACTTAATATCGTTGCCTAGACCGGCCGCCTCATCCTCCTCTGTATCTTCAATGACTTGTCAACGTTCTTGATAGGCATTGATTTGATGTTCAATGGCTTCTATAATAAACCTTAAATCTTTAAATGATAGATTCATGTTAGCTTACTGTCCTATAAATCACCTCTACAGGTAGTATGAGGGATCGATTTCAGAGTCATCGTCAGATGTACGTTCGGCACGAATCTCGTCCATAATTTCCTGAAAATCTGGATCGTCTTTAAACACACCCGCAAATTTCATCCAGGCGGGTTCTGAAGCCTGAATCGGTACTTCCCAGGAAATAGCTTCAATATGCTTAAGTCTTTCTAACAATGTGGTTTGAAGTTGGGTAATGGCTTCTTCCCGAGTTGCTGCTTCAACTCGACAGTGCGGAAACTCGAAAACAGAAGCAGAAACCTGTCCTGATGAGAGAGTTTCTAACAGGAGTGTCACTTTCAATTGGCTAGATGGTTGGGATTGCAATACATTTAAGCTTGTTACCATGTTTCAATCACGATTTTTAAGTGCTGTCTTGATTGTATCGCAGAAAAAAAATCCCTCACCATTTCAGGCAAGGGGCGATCGCTATGAACCCAAAGTCACACTAAATCCCGATGGATGAATGTTGGGGTTTATCCCCCAACGCAGCATACGGAAAAGCAGCAATGCCTTCGGCGGGATTCCCCAACGCACTACAGCGTCCAATCTTCGATTGAGAGTCCGGGAACTTGCCCAAAGTCTCGTTGGTTGCGAGTGACAACCGTAGCACCGATAGACAAGGCAATGGCAGCGATCCGCATATCTTTTTCCAGGCGATTTTTTCGCAAGGGCGGGTAATCTTTTAATAGTTTCTTGAGACAAATATCAGCTTCTAATGTAAAGTTCAGTACCTCTATAGTTTGGAGATATTCTAAAGTTGTCCCAAGTTTTAAATAGAGTGCAGGTAGGTTATGCCGCAGAGACGGATCATTAATCCTGCCAACCCAGCCATTGAAAAGTTCTTGAACCGTGACAATAGTGACGGAAATCTCATGTTTTGCTGCGTTGGCGATAACTTGAGGACTATTCTGGAGAATGAGTGAAACGTGATCGGTATCCAGAATACATTTTTTAGAGAGGGAAACGGTTTTTTGGGGCATTTTCAATCCTCTGAATTAACTGTCACGCAGGGTTAGGTTTTTGGGTATAACCTCGCTATAAAGCCGTAAAAACCCAAAAAGCCGAGGCGGTTATCCGCCCCGGCTAAGGGTAAGGGTATTTTATTTAATTATTGCTTTGGTTCGATCTTAAAACTTCTGGTTGAAAATTTCAAGAGTTTCCTGGGTGCTCAATATGTGGAATTGAGGAGCGGAATGATGAGAAACTATCACGTTCCGTTCTGTAACAATTATCAACATAACAGGGCGGGCCCTAAAGCCCGCCCCATCAAATGATCGACTATCGATTAATAATCGAAGTCGCCGCCGCCCATGCCGCCGCCGCCACCAGAAGCAGCGCCTTCTTTGGGTTCGGGCTTGTCAACAACGATGCACTCGGTTGTCAACACCATGCCAGCAATAGATGCAGCATTTTGCAGAGCAGAACGAGTTACCTTAGCTGGGTCAACGATACCAGCTTCAAACATATCGACAAACTCATTTGTCGCTGCGTTGAAACCGACGTTGAACGGCTTTTCTTTGACGCGCTCAGCAATGACAGCGCCATTCAAACCAGCGTTTTCAGCAATGCGCTTCAGAGGAGCAGCCAGAGCCCGTGCCACAATCAAAGCACCGGTCAATTCTTCGCCCTTCAGATTGGCGTTCGCCCACTCTTCCAATTGAGGAGTTAGGTGAGCCAAAGTTGTACCGCCGCCGGGGACGATGCCTTCTTCGACAGCAGCTTTGGTGGCGTTGATTGCATCTTCAAGACGCAATTTGCGATCCTTCATTTCGGTTTCGGTAGCTGCGCCGACTTTGATGACTGCGACGCCGCCAGCCAATTTGGCCAAACGTTCTTGCAGCTTTTCTTTGTCGTAAGAAGATTCGGTTTCGTCCATTTGACGACGAATTTGTTCGCAACGCGACTTGACGGCGACTTCGTTACCTTCGGCAACAATTGTGGTGCTGTCTTTGGTGATGGTGACGCGGCGAGCTTTGCCGATCATTTCGAGCTTGGTATTTTCCAGTTTCAAACCGGCGTCTTCGGTGATCAGTTGACCGCCGGTCAATACGGCGATATCTTCTAACATGGCTTTGCGTCGATCGCCAAAACCAGGTGCTTTCACAGCAGTCACGTTCAACACACCGCGCAGCTTGTTGACAACGAGAGTAGCTAAAGCTTCTTTCTCAATGTCTTCTGCAATGATCAGCAGCGGGCGGCCGGAACGAGCTACTTGTTCGAGCACGGGTACTAAATCCTGTACCATACCGATTTTTTTGTCGGTCAGCAAGATGAAGGGTTCTTCTAGAACTGCTTCCATCCGTTCGGTGTCGGTGACGAAGTAGGGAGAAATGTAGCCTTTGTCGAAGCGCATCCCTTCGGTGATTTCGAGTTCGGTGGTCATAGACTTCCCTTCTTCCAGGGAAATTACGCCTTCCTTGCCCACTTTGTCCATTGCGTTGGCAATCATTTGGCCGACTTCATCGTCGTTACCAGCAGAGATTGAGCCTACTTGAGCGATGGATTTGGAATCTACTACTTGTTTGGCGTGTTCGGCAATTTTTTCTACCAAGAAGCCGGTTGCTTTGTCAACACCGCGCTTGAGGGCGATCGCATTTGCGCCGGCTGCTACGTTCCGCAGGCCTTCTTTGACCATTGCGTGAGCTAGAACAGTAGCTGTTGTGGTACCGTCGCCTGCTGCGTCGTTGGTTTTGGAGGCTGCTTGACGGATCAAGGCAACGCCTGTATTTTCTACATGGTCTTCTAGTTCGATTTCTTTGGCGATGGTAACACCGTCATTGACGATTTGAGGAGCGCCAAATTTCTTTTCGAGAACCACGTTACGGCCTTTGGGGCCGAGGGTTACTGCTACTGCTTCGGCGAGAATGTCCATACCGCGTTCGAGGGCGCGACGTGCATTTTCGTTATAGATGATGCGCT
Source organism: Lyngbya sp. CCAP 1446/10 (assembly GCF_026130175.1). GTDB lineage: Bacteria > Cyanobacteriota > Cyanobacteriia > Cyanobacteriales > Microcoleaceae > Microcoleus. The sequence continues at coordinate 86,372 of NZ_JAIGNI010000029.1, forward strand.
TAGCCATAGTTTTTGGGGATGATAGGGTTTGAGATTTGGGATTGGGGGGTGGATGTTAGTCATTTGTCCTGTGTCATTAGTTGTTTGGCGGCGTTCGCTTTAAACTAATGACTGATGACTAATGATTGATGACTAATGATTAATTAGTTAACGATCGCCAGAATATCTTTTTCGGCTAGCAAGACGTATTCGTCGGTGCCGAGTTTGATGTCGGTGCCTGCGTACTTCGAGTAGAGAACTTTGTCGCCAACTTTGACTTCCATTTCCACGCGCTTGCCGTCGTCATTGCGCTTGCCGGGGCCCACGGCCGCGACTTCGCCTACTTGGGGCTTTTCCTTTGCTGTGTCGGGCAGAAGGATGCCGCCGGCGGTTTTTTCTTCGCTAGCGCTTACTTTCACGAACACGCGCTCGCCTAAAGGTTTAACGGTAGAAACACTCAGTGATACTGCTGCCATAAATAAATCTCCAGATTACAGTTCCTAGTCAGTTAGCCGTTCGGAGTCGCTCTGAAAGCAACAGCCGACTGCTTACTACTGACATATTAGCACTCTCGACTCCTGAGTGCTAATTTAGCTTTAGTTAGGGGCGATCGCAACTTATCTGTCTGTACGGGTTCCCGAACCGAGAATGAGTGGAAGGGGCTGAAATGGGGACAGAGAGAGCGGGAGAGTGGGAGAGTGGGAGAGTGGTGATGACTTTCGATCGCCGAAAAATTAGTGTTGACAAATGAATATAATGACAAAAAATCAGGATGAATCTTGCAGCCAAGGCTTGAGGGCTTGTGTCAAAAGCCTGGGAATCGATCGAATTGATCGACATATTTTTATCTGCGCCGACCAAACCGTACCCAAGTGTTGCGATCGAGAAAGCAGTCTGGTGGCTTGGAATTACTTAAAAAAACGCTTGCAAGAATTGGGGTTGGACAAGCCAAATCCCGATCGGCCGAGCTGCATTTTTCGGACTAAAGCCAACTGCCTGCGAGTGTGCTCGTCTGGCCCGATTATGGTAGTGTATCCAGACGGAGTGTGGTACCGCGATGTTACGCCCCCCGTCATCGAGAGAATTATTCAGGAACATCTCCTAAACTCAAAGGTGGTTGAAGAATACGCTTTTTTAACTCATCCTTTGCCGGAGCCTGCTGAGGCGAAAGCAAATATTTAACGATAGCGCTGTGAAAAAGCACAGCATGATAAGTAAGGTGTTAGCTTTAACGCGGTAAAGTAGAGAGCGTGAGCGCGTTGTTCGATCGCACCTGAGTCGCGATCGAACAACTGTAGTTTCCTGTCTTTGTCTGGTAGTCCTGCTTCTCGCTTTGGTTTTTTTTAGGAGGTACATCGAAGTAGTTCGATCGCCCTCTGGCGAAAGTTTACCCAAAAGTTTCTCAGTAGCGGACATCAGGCAGTTTGCCAAACTACACTATAAATAGTTAAATACGTAAGTAGGGAGCCTGCTTAAATTTCTCTATATCAGAAGTATCATTTAAAACCGGGGCATCAACTTGTAATTGAACCGATCGAGATTAAATATTTAACTTGGACTCTCTAGCAGGAGTCTTCCATCAATCAAGGCCGATCGTGACGACGGGCGATCGTCCATTACAGGTTTTGGCTCCGTTCCCAGTCGCAAGACATTCACAAACGGGCATCGAACACTGGTTGGGAAGCGGTAATACCCGCCCCGCTTTCCCCTCGCCACCATCCCTTCACCCCACCGCCGTCCTCCACCCCCAGCCGGGGTGACAGGGGACTGACGGCAAAAACCGGAGTGAAAACAAGGAATTGTGCGGGATACTTTAGCGGGAAAAAGCATGAAGGACAATAATTCAGGAGACCAAAAACGGCTGATGCTGGTTGACGACGACCCAAACTTGATCTTGCTAGTCAAAGATTACTTAGAATTTCGGGGTTACAACGTCTTTACAGCAGAAAACGGCAGACACGCTCTAGAAAAACTCGAACAAGAAGTCCCCGATTTGATCATCTGTGATGTGATGATGCCGGAAATGGACGGGTACACTTTAGTCAAACACATCAGAGAAGACCCGCGGACGAGCTGGATTCCAGTTCTTTTCTTGTCCGCCAAAGGTCAAAGTTCCGATCGAGTAAAAGGCTTGAGCACAGGGGCTGACGTTTATATAGTCAAGCCTTTTGAACCGGAAGAACTGGTAGCCCAAGTAGAATCTTCTCTGAAAGCAGCATCCCGCTTGATTCGCCACTCAAATCCAGGTATTGAGAGCGGCCCGAAAATTAAGGCGCGCCGCAATGTCGAATTGACTCCCACGGAGTTAAAGGTGGTACAGTTGCTAGCCCAGGGTATGGCAAACCGCCAGATCGCAGAGGTGATGAATGTCAGCCAGCGGACGATAGAGAGCCACGTTAGTAATATGTTGGGCAAAACAGGTTTGCACAACCGGACAGAGTTAGCTCGCTGGGCCCTGGAAAGCAAAAAGGCTTGATCCTAGACCCTCTGCTATCAGATCAGGGGAGCATTCATCGACTGCAATGGGCTGCTGTATCCCAGCCTGCTGGGCGGTACGTCGGTAGTTGGAAGCCCTATTAACCTTGACACCGCAGTCGCCCTGGAGTTACTGGGCGTCGGGTTTGATCGGGGCCTGTCGATGGAATCCAAGCAGCCTTCAAAGAACCCTCTGGCGGTAGAGCCGAAAATATGAAATACTGAGGGGATAGAGTTTTCTGAAGTTTAATCTATTGCCTCAGTTAGCTCCATATTGCTAAAATGTGATATTTAGATTAATTTCTTTCTACAATTATTAGGTCTAAGTTCTATGACAAACTTAATGAACCGCCTTTCTATTTTTGTGGACGGGAACAATATGTTCTACGCTCAACAAAAGAACGGTTGGTTTTTTGATCCACGCAGGGTGCTCGAATATTTCAAAACTTCGCAGCCGAATGTCATCTTGATTAATGCTTTCTGGTATACGGGTTTGAAAGACCCGCAAGATCAAAGGGGATTTCGAGATGCTTTGATTAGTCTTGGTTACACGGTTCGCACTAAGATTCTTAAGGAATATTACGATGATGCTTCGGGCCGATATTCTCAAAAGGCTAATTTAGACATCGAGATTGTGGTTGATATGTTTAATACGGTGGATCAGTACGACCAAGTTGTGCTGTTTAGCGGAGATGGGGATTTTGAGCGGGCTATAGAGCTACTGCGATCGAAAAATACTCATATTACTGTGGTATCCACCGAAGGCATGATTGCTAGAGAATTGCGAAATGCTACTGATAGGTATATCGACCTAAATGAAATTCGGGAACATATCGAAAAGATGGATTATTAGTCAGTTGACAGTTGACGGTTGACAGTTGACAGTTGACAGTTGACAGGGAAGCAGTACGATTTCATTAGTCATTAGTTATTAGTTATTAGTCAGCAGTCAGCAGTCAGCAGTCAGCAGTCAGGCGTTATGGGTTGTTAATTATTAATTATTCGTTATGGGCGCGAAACACAAGACTGGTGACTGGTACTAATTGCCCAGAACAGCGGACAAGTAAAAATCAGGAGAACACTTTTTTAGAGCTATGAAAACTCAACCAAGTCAAGACCGGATTATTATTTTCGATACGACTTTGCGGGACGGAGAACAATCTCCGGGTGCATCTCTGAATGTGGATGAAAAGCTGACTATTGCTCGCCAGTTAGCAAGATTGGGCGTGGATGTGATAGAAGCGGGTTTCCCTTTCACCAGCACGGGAGATTTTGAGGCTGTCCAAAAAATAGCCCGATCGGTTGGCACGGAAAATGGGCCGAGAATTTGCGGTTTGGCAAGGGCGAGAAAGCCGGATATTAAAACAGCAGCAGAAGCTCTGAAACCAGCCGTAAATTCGCGTATTCATACGTTTCTGGCTACGTCTGATATTCACTTGGAGTATAAGCTGAAAAAGACGCGGGCTGAGATTCTGGAAATTGTGCCGGAAATGGTGGCCTACGCTAAGTCTTTTGTGGATGATGTGGAGTTTTCGCCGGAAGATGCTTGTCGTTCGGAACCGGAGTTTTTGTATCAAGTTCTGGAACGGGCGATCGCAGCCGGTGCAACTACTGTTAATATTCCCGATACTGTGGGCTACACTACTCCGAGTGAGTTTGGGGCTTTGATTCGGGGAATTAAGGAAAATGTGCCGAATATCGATCGCGCAATTATTTCGGTTCACGGTCACAATGACTTAGGATTGGCTGTTGCTAACTTTTTGGAAGCTGTGAAAAATGGCGCCAGACAGTTAGAATGCACGATTAATGGTATTGGCGAACGGGCGGGAAATGCGGCTTTGGAAGAGTTGGTAATGGCGCTTTACGTGCGCCGCCAATATTTTAATCCGTTCTTGGGCCGGCCTGCGGATTCTGACGAACCTCTGACGAATATTGATTCGCGCCAAATTTATAAAACTTCCCGCTTAGTTTCTAATTTAACGGGGATGTTGGTGCAACCAAATAAGGCGATTGTTGGGGCAAATGCTTTCGCCCATGAGTCGGGAATTCACCAAGACGGGGTGCTGAAAAATAAGCTGACATACGAGATTATGGACGCTGAGTCGATCGGCTTAACGGAAAATCAAATCGTATTAGGCAAATTATCCGGCCGCCACGCATTTCACACTCGCTTGAAAGAGTTGGGTTTTGAAATGGCCGACGATGAGCTGAATAAGGCTTTTGTCAAGTTTAAGGATTTGGCGGACAAGAAAAAAGAGATTACTGATTGGGATTTGGAGGCGATCGCCAATAACGAAGTCCACCAAGCGCCGGAACTTTTCCGGTTAGAATTGGTGCAGGTTTCCTGTGGCGACAAATCTCGCCCGACAGCAACCGTCACGGTGCGGAATCCGGCGGGGGAAGAATTGACCGATGCTGCGATCGGCACTGGCCCCGTGGATGCCATTTACAGGGCCATTAACCGCGTGGTAAATGTACCGAACGAGTTGATCGAGTTTTCTGTACAATCGGTGACAGCGGGCATAGATGCGATCGGCGAAGTAACAATCCGCTTACGTCATGAAGGCAAAGTATTTTCTGGACACTCAGCAAATACCGACATCATCGTAGCCTCCGCAGAAGCATACATCAGCGCCTTAAATCGCCTGTATCAAGTCTTGCAAGCTAATACTGAAAAATTCTCCGAAAAGCCAACTCAGATCAGAAATGAAGTTGTTGCAGAAGCACAGCGCTCATAAATTGATTATCAGCCATCTTGCTTAAAACAAACCGCAGACGAACCCAGAGGAAAGCAGATAAATATCAATTAATCTGCGTTAATCGGCGTTCATCTGCGGTTTAAAATTAATTATGTCATTAATAACAAACCCTTAAAAAATGCAAGAAGAAACTTTAAAAAAAGAGCGACAATTCCACGATGCTTGGGCATCTACCATCGACATTGACGGCATTCGAGTCAATGATTACTTTGAAGCTTGTACCGCCCCGGAAAATAGATTTATCCTCAAACAAATGGGCGATATTACAGGTAAACGCCTGTTAGATTTAGGCTGCGGCGCGGGGGAAAATAGCGTTTATTTTGCTAAAAAAGGTGCGAATTGTGTAGCCGCAGACTATTCTCAGGGCATGGTAGATGTAGCCCTGAAATTGGCAGAAAAAAACGGTGTCACAATAGAAGGTTGCACGGTGAATGCAATGGCGCTAGATTTCCCGGATAACTGTTTTGATATTGTTTACGCTTCTAATTTGCTGCACCATTTGCCGGAACCAGAAAAGGCAATTCGCGAAATGCAGCGCGTGCTAAAACCGGGTGGAAAAGCTTGTTTTTGGGACCCGATGAAGCACAATCCGGTGATTAATGTTTACCGCAGGATGGCGACTGAGGTGCGGACTGAGGATGAAAGTCCTTTGGATATTAATATTGTGAATTTTGTCAAGTCTTTGTTTTCAAAGACGACTTACGATACATTTTGGCTGACGGCGCTGTGGATTTTTTTACGCTTTTATTTGATTGAAAAAGTACATCCAAATGAGGAGCGTTACTGGAAAAAGATTATCATTGAACAAGAAAGGTTGAAACCAGAATATTCTCGGTTGGAAGGGTTGGATGGGTTTTTGAAGAAGTTGCCTTTGATGAAGCGGTTGGCTTGGAATTTGGCTGTGGTAGCCACGAAGTAGTTAAAAGAAGGAAGTTCGGCAACGGATTTTGTAACGGATGTAACGGATATAACGGATGTAACGGATGTAACGGATTGAACTGGTAGGGTGCGTCAGTTTTGAGATTCTTGCATCAGCGCCGAAAGTATGATTTTGACGCACCATTTATTGTCCGGTGCGTCAGTTTTGAGATTGTTGGTTCCAAAAATAATCCTAGCTGACGCACCCTACTTTCAACTATAAAAGAAGTACAATAATTGTAAGCATTTAATTAAGAGGCTAGTTATGCCAGAAACTATTACTGCTGTCTACGAAAATGGGGTTTTTCGCCCCTTGAGTTCTGTGTCTTTCCAAGATGGGGAAACTGTGCAGATTCAACTCTGGCCTGATGATCCAAAAAAGCAGGCAGAATTGGCAATCCAGTTGTTAGTCGATCGAGGATTAGTGACTCCACTACCTAACACTCCCCAGAATGTCGAGGCTGTAACCGATGAAGATGTGTATGAATTGGCTAAAAGGTTAGGGGCAAAACCAGGCAAGCCTCTATCAGAAATGATTATCGAGGATCGCGGCCCGTGGTAAACATTTATTTTTTGGATAGCAGCGCTCTCATCAAAAGATATGTGGTTGAAATTGGCAGCCCTTGGATCAAGACTCTCACGGATTTCCAGACTGCTAACTCGCTGCTTCTTGTCCGCATTACCTGGGTGGAAGTTCTTAGTGCTTTTGCGCGAAGACAGCGTGAAGGTGGTATAAATGCTGCGGAAGTTGCTGCACTTATTCAAAAGTTTCGCTCTGAATTCAATAGTCGGTATAGAGTTATTGAAGTTGATGAGGCACTGACTGAAAGGGCGGGTGAACTGATTATTCAATATCCATTGCGGGCTTATGATGCTGTGCAATTGGCGGCTGCTTTGCGGGTTCAATCTGTTTTAGCATCAATGCCAGAAACTCAACTAATTTTTGTTTCGGCGGATAACAGGTTGCTGAATATTGCTCAGTCGGCCGGGTTGGCGATTGACAATCCTAATAATTATCCGTAATCAAATGGTTTGATCGTTCGGAATGCGAGTCCTCCGATAGATGCGGACTGAAGTCCGAACGATCGAACCTAGATTGCTGGGCTGGTTATTTATAGAATTTCTTTTAAAGTTTTAACTAATATTTGATTTTGTTCTTCGGTACCTATACTAATTCGCAATTTATCATCCAATCGCGGCTGATTGAAGTATCTAATCAATATTCCCCGTTTTTTCAGTGTTTGATAAATCCTTTCTGCATCGCCGTTGGGCGGCCTGACTAACAAAAAGTTGGTTTGCGATGGCCAAACTTCAAAGCCTAATTCCTTGAAAATGATGGCTAGTTTTGCTCTGGAAGCCTTGACTTTTTCGGCGTTAGCTGTTTTGTGGTCTTGATCTGCGATCGCCCCCGCCGCCACCGCATAGGCTACAGCATCCACATTATAGCTATCTTTTATTTTATTTAGTTCAGCTAACAACATCGGATTTGCTATGGCAAAACCCAACCGCAATCCTGCGAGCGAATAACCTTTTGAAAGCGTCCTCAAAACTATAACATTACTATACTTTTTTGTCAACTCCAAAGCATTATTTTCAGCAAAATCTACATAAGCTTCATCAATGACAAGAATACCCGATAACTCTTGAGCCAGTTTCTCCAAATCGGCCACAGATATCGCTGTTCCCGATGGACTGTTGGGCGAGGCTACAAATGTCACAGCACCTTTAGCAGCTATTAGCAAATCGACTGGTAACTTGTAGTCATCGGGATAGGGAACTTCGACAAATTCTACATCCTGAATTTGTGCCAAAGTGCGGTACAATACATAGGTTGGCGCGGGACAAACAATTTGTTTTCCGGGTTCGCCCACAGCGCGAACAATCAAGTTTAATAAATCATCGCTGCCATTACCTACCGCAATCCAATCGTCAGGAACTCCCAAAACTTGACTAGCAGCAATGCGGAAAATTTTACCAGTGGGATCTGGATAGCGCCGCAACATTTCTCCGTCTATTTCCTGAAGCACTTTTAAGGCTTTTGGAGAAGGTGGATAGGGATTTTCATTAGAATTTAGTTTAATAATTTTTGTGCCTAGGGGTGGCTGTTCCCCCGGCACGTAACCAGACATTTCGTGGATGCTTTTGCGAAAGTAATTCATTTATTAATTGACTTTTGTGGAACGGGCATCTTGCCCGTTCTTGATAATGGTGCAAGATCTTAAGTTAAACAAATTATATCAAACAATTAGTGACAATCCGAGTTATACCCAAATCAATTAACTTTTGCATATCTGCTGGATCGTCCACCGTCCAGACCACAATGTCAACTCCCTGACTCCGGCTTTCTTCAATCAGTGCGGGATTTTCCAGCAAAACGCGATACTGGCTGCTAATCAAATTATCGCAATTCACCACAGCTTGAGACAATTGAGTTTTGTATGCTTCTAGATTAGCAACGATTTGCCCGATCGCCAAATCGCCATCTACCCGCCGCACTTGTGCCAAAAATCCATCATTAAACGAGGTAATAACGCATTTTTCTTTGATTCCTGCACCATTCAAAGTATTGACAAAATCCGCAACTTCTGCATCTGACCATTCGCAGTGCGGTTTGACATCAAAGTAGAGAAATTTGTCAACATTTTTCAGGATAGCTAAGGCGGCTTTTAGGGTAGCAATTTTTTCTGCTGAAAATTCATCGCTAAACCATTTTCCCGCATTGAGTGTCTGCAATTGTGACAGGTTTGTTTCCCTGACTTTACCGGAAACTCCGGTGATTCTATCCAGGGTAGCGTCGTGGAAAACCACGGGCACGCTGTCGGCGGATAGCTGGATGTCAAATTCGATCGAATCGGCTCCACGGGCGATCGCCTGTTCAAATGCTGCTAAAGTGTTCTCAGGGGCGATCGCCGAAAATCCCCGATGTGCGATAATTTCTAAATTCACTGTTTCGCGCCCTCTAAAAAATCTGCCACAGTTTGATTAAAAGTATCCGGTTGAGTCAAAAAACACCAGTGATTCCCCGGTACTTTTTGAATTACTAGATTTTTCAAGTATCTCTGATAGGGCTGCATTTGCCAATCCATGCGATTTACGCCTTTTTCCGGCTGTACGAACAAAGTTGGAATATCAATATCTTCAGTTAAACCGGCAACTTTCATCACTTCGGCAAATATCTGATTTCTGGCGGGAATCACAAATTTACTGCCCCAATTTCCGTCTGACTTTTGTTCGATTTGGTGTTGGAATATCATTTGTTGCACTTCACTCCAACCCGCGTATTCTCCCGATTGTTTGGCTGCTGCTTCTGCTTGGGCTAAAGTCGCAAACGGGCCCATACATTTGAGGCAGTCTAATTTTCGGTAAACTATTGGTAGCGTGAGTTTGATCACGGCGGGCAGTTTGGTGATGAAGATGGGGTCTACTAAAATCATACTGGAAAAGCGATCGCCATTCTGCCGCGCCCAAATCGGTGCTAGTTTTCCCGTCCAAGAATGTCCTACAATATGGGCATCAGGCCAGTTGAGGTGTACCATCAAAGCTTCCAAATCTGCGATCGCCCTTGTAAAAGTATAGTCTATTTCCGGTTTACTGCTCTCTCCGTGACCGCGCATATCTGGCGCTACAATATGATAGCGGTTCGACAAGTAATTGCCCAAGCTATTCCAGACAACCGCACTATCCGCTAAACCGTGCAGCAGCAGCAAACGCGGAACTTTTTCAGTCCCTGTTTGTGACTTCCATTCTAGGTAAGAAAGTTCGATATCTGGCAATTTTAAGCTGTGGCGTTTAGGCATGATTAGCGGTAATTTTTAGTATATTTTTCCCCAAAAAAAGAGGGCGGATTTTGTACGGAGATTATTTGTTCGTTGTTGAGATTTATCGCTAAACCCGCCCCAACAAAAAAAATGAGGTGAGAAACCCGGTTTCTTGCCAGATCCTTCGCTGTCAAACCAAAGATTTCGAGAAACCGGGTTTCTGAGGCTGAAAATCCTAAATCTTCCCTTTTAAGCTAAACAAAAGAAACTGAGTTTTCTGCGCTTCTTCAAAATTGTCATCGCTGACCAAAACTACACTTTTGCTGCCATCTGGCAACTGCGGGCCGAGAGTCATCCCCTCTAAATTGTACAGCGGAATTCCCAGCTCGCTCAAGTCTAACAGTAACTTTTTTCTCACAGGTTCGACCATTCCCACTTGCCCCTTAAAACTCTGGATTCTGGAAGTATCTGTAGCCGCCCCAACCGCTACTTGATAAATTTTAGCACCGTATCCCGACAGTCCAAAAGAACGCTCTAAACTCAAAAATTGACCGCCACCAATAGTTACCAATTCTGTTAATCCGTTCAAAACAGTCATCGGAACTTGGTCTAGTTTGTAAAGATTTTCTGAGACTAATTGCGGTGTTTTATCGACGATGATATAATGTAAAAGACGGAGTTTGGTTGCCTGTTCCGGGTCTAAATCTTGAATTAACGGTGCTGCCGTCGCTGTAAACAATCGAAACGGATCGAGACCGCCCGGACTAAAGGTTTCTGGATCGATACTTAAAGATTCAAAACCTAAATTTTCCTGGACTCCTTGCTGTTGTTTTTCATCGCTGGGATCGGGAATGTAGCGCTTTGGGATCGGCAAATTTCCTCGCAATTTCCCGGTAGTGAGGTCAAATTCTCCTAGAAAAGGAGGGCTGCCTTCGCTGGCAACAAATACTGAATTCCGGGGAGAAAGGGCGATGCCTTCGGGATTGATGGAACCCCAAGGGAAGGTTTCACCGTCTGCTTTTTTGAGGGAGGTAACGCCTTCAACTGCAACTTTTTTCAGGCGAATATTTGCTGGATCGCTGGATGTAAGATCGAGTCGGAGAGTGTAAAATCTGGCTTCTCCGTTTTCGCTTTTGTCGTCGGAAAGAGCGTAAAAACGATAAGCTTTGGAAGTTACTCCACTAATACCTTTTGCGTCGTAGGTGATTCCTGAGAAACCGCCGACTGGTGCTCCTTCAAAATTGATTTTGGGCAATTGGTACTCGCCCAAAAAGTCTAGGGATATTTCGGGAAAAGAGCGGTCTTTAGCAACTGCGGGAGGCGCGCAAGCTGTGCAAACTGTTAACAAAATTAGGGCTAAACTGAATAAGCGCAAAATGCGTTGGCGAAGCCCGCCCCTACGGGGGCTACGCCAACGAAGACGATCGCCCAACGCCTTTAAATCCCAATAATTGCTCAGTGCGGTAAGTTTTATTTTGTTGCTCTTGTTCAATTGTTTGCTTTTGTGCCATCTTTGTGACATAATTTATACCCTTTTGTAAATATGCAAAACTTGATGTTTCGTGCGGGGCTGCCGAATCGCGGCAACCAAATTTTGAGAATGAGAAATTCTGTACCAATTGGGTGCTTGCTTTTCTTGTGGCTGTGTGCTGGTTCTGTTGCTAGCGCCCAAACTAATCCACCAGGCCTCGATCAATTTTCTCCTAATCCTCTAGAAATTACCACCCCCGATCCCCTAAAACCCGCCAGTGAATCTTTGAGTAACACTCAGCGGGACGAACTGACAGCGGCTTTGGAACAGTTAAACTTAGAAGCAGCGGCTAAACTGCAAGCTGGAGATGGGGCTGGTGCTTTTGATATTTGGTTCCGAGAATTACGGCTGCGTAGGTATCTTGGCCCGGCGGCGGAAATTGCTGCTTTGAGTCGGGTGGGAAGTATTGCTTGGAGTAGCAGTAAAAACCTTGAACTACAGCTTATTACTAAACGGTTGCAAGCAATTCACAAACAAGTCAAATCCCAAGTACCAATTAATACTGAGTTGCTCCCGGCTTTGGCTGCGGCTTTTCAGCAGGTGCGCGCTAAAGGCCCGACTGTAGAAGTTTACCAACAAATTCTCGAAAATGCGCGCCAAAATCAAGATATATTGGCTGAGGGTCGGATTTTAAAGGCGATCGCACTTATTCACATCAATTGGCTGAGTTACGATAAAGCTGCTCCCGTGTATGAGGAATTGGCAACTTTAATTCAGGAAAACCGCGCTTTATTTGTGGCTAATGCTGCTGTACCAAATTCTGCTATAACGGCGGGAAACGGTGCGCCGCCACAGCCTGTAACTCCTCCTACTGAGGTGGATACTCTGAAACAGTTAGCCTACGCTTACCAGCAGTCGAAACAACCCCTAAAGGCGATCGCAGCTAGGGAAAAACTAGCATCTGTGTATCTTAACCTGCAAAACCCGACTGCTATACCACCGCTCAAAATTGCGATCGCCAACGATTACCAAACTATAGGTCAAATCAACTTAGCAGCTCAATACTATCAGGAAGCGTACAATTTAGCCGTCCCTATTCAACAGTATGCCCAGGCTAGCGAAGCTTTGGATAAATTAGCATTGCTTTATCGATCGCAAAAACAGTGGGAACCGACTGTGCGGATATATCAAATGCAGTTGCTGCTGGAAGAACGCGCTTATAATTGGTACGGATTGATGAGTGCTTACGACAATCTCGGTCAAGTTTATCAGGAGATGAAGGCTTACGATAAAGCTTTAGAAGCTTATCAAAAAGGGTTGGAAGTGGCTCAAAGATTGGGACACCGAAAAGAGTATTTTAACAAGAAGATTATTAAGGTTAACAAGCAATTGCAAAGGACTTCGTAGTTATCATATCCGGCTTGATTAGTTCTTATATATTCAATGTTTGTAGGGGCGGATTTAGTACCAAATATTAACATTTGGCAAACAATCTCAATACAAAACCCGCCCTTCCGATGTTTGGTCGAGCCCACAAACAATTCAATCCAAGGTGTGGATTTCGCACCCTAGAAAATATTAATTAAGGTGCGCAATTCGCACCAGAAACATTATAAAATGTCGTAATTCTTGATAAAGATTCGCAGCTAGCTTAGCACTGAGGCTTGCAGAGAGCAAATAGGATTTTATCTTTGCTGAGGGCGATCGCCTAACTTAACTGATTCTATTTGTTACAATTACTATTTGGATGTATTGTACCATTTTTGCGATCGATGACCATTTCCTCACCCGTAGCAGACACCGAAAACGAACCCCGTCGCGAAACAGACTGGCGGTTATTCATGAGGTTGGCATCTTACGCAACCCGCAGCAAACGCTTGCTGATTATTTCGATCGCACTATTAGTACCCCTAGCAGTCTCAGGAGCAATTCAACCGATTCTGATCGGACAGGCAATTTCGGTAATTCGAGCGGAACCTACATATCAATTCTTGCGAGGATTGCCTTTATCTGCTGCATTAAACATTTTAGCAGTTTTGCTGATGCTAACCATAACATTTAGATTAGCACTGCAATCAGTCCAAGGATATTTAGTCACGAAAGTAGGGCAAATTATTACTACTGACATTAGAAATGATTTGTTCGCCCACGTCACATCGCTAGCAGTGAGATTTTTCGATCGCACTCCTGTCGGTAAATTGATGACTCGCCTCACTAGCGATGTCGAAGCATTGGGGGAAGTATTTTCAAGCGGGGCGATTGGGATTGTTAGCGATTTATTTTCAATTTTAGTGATTGCCATTTTCATGTTTACCATGCAGTGGCAATTGGCTTTAATGTTAGTGCTGATGATGATACCAATTACCGCCCTCATAATTTATTTCCAGTATCAATATCGCATCGCCAATTATACTACCAGAGAAGAACTTTCCGATCTTAACGCCCAACTGCAAGAAAACCTGACTGGTATTGGCGTAGTGCAGCTATTCCGCCGCGAAAGATTCAACTCCGAATTATTTAGTGTCACCAACAAACGCTACATTAAAGCAGTTGATAAAACTATCTTTTACGACTCAGCCGTATCTGCGACATTAGAATGGATTGCTTTAGTGGCAATTGGAGCCGTTTTGTGGCTGGGCGGTGAAAAAGTTCTGCAAGGTACTCTTAACTTTGGTACTCTTTCAGCATTTATTTTATTTGCTCAACGTCTCTTCGATCCGCTGCGGCAATTTGCCGAGAAATTCACCGCCATTCAAGCAGGATTTACCGCCGTCGAACGGATTAGCGATATTCTCAATGAACCAATCGAAATTAAAGATCCAACTAGCGGGGAGAAGGAAGAAGGAAGAGGGAAGAAGGAAGAAGGAAGAGGGAAGAGGGAAGAGGGAAGAAGTAAGAAGGAAGAGGGAAGAAGGGAATATTATTCGCCGCTGCTGATGGCAGGTCATCCAGAGGCACTTGCCTATAATTTATCTTCAAATGAGGAAGAATTGGTAGAGAATAATCAAACTCCTGTAACTTCTGAATATCGCCTATCAAGTAACAATCAAAAATCCCTAGTTGCCCATGCCCAATCAAAGCAATCTGAATCAGGAGAGATCCAATTTGATAATGTGTGGTTTGCCTACAAAGAAGACGAATATGTTCTGCAAGACCTTAATTTTACCATCAAATCTGGCGAAAAAGTAGCATTAGTTGGCCCCACCGGTGCGGGCAAAAGTTCGATCATCCGTCTCCTGTGCCGCCTTTATGAGCCGACACGAGGACGGATTCTGGTTAATCATGTGGATATTCGCGATTTGCCTCAAGCAGAATTGCGCAGACACGTCGGCGTGATTATTCAAGATGGCTTTCTATTTGCTGGCGATGTGAAGAGCAATATTAGCCTGGGCGAAAGTTACTCGATGGAGGAAATTCAAGCCGCAGCAGAAAAGACGAATGTTGCTCGTTTAATTGAAGAGTTGCCCCAAGGTTATGATACGCAATTGCGGGAACGGGGAACCAATCTTTCCGGGGGACAAAAGCAATTGTTAGCGTTTGCGCGCGCCGCCATTCGCAACCCCAGTATTTTAGTTCTAGACGAGGCAACTGCTAGTTTGGATGTAGGGACGGAAGCTTTGATTCAAGAGGCTCTGGAGCGTTTAATGGTGGACAGAACGGCTATAATCATTGCCCACAGGCTCTCGACCATCCGAAATGTCGATCGCATTTTGGTACTCAAACGCGGGCAGTTAGTAGAGTCTGGCAGCCACGAAGAATTGTTGCAGCAAGAAGGTTTGTATGCCAGTTTGTACAAGCTGCAAATGCTGGGAAGTTGACAGTTGACAGTTGACAGTTGACAGTTGACAGAAGGAATATTTTTCCTAAACTTGGCAAATTTGCGGTTTTAGATTTTAGATGAGAGAACAAATCTGAAAGTTGAAATCTAAAATCTAAAATCGGATCACTTGCCAAAAATGATTTTTGACAGAGTTTCGGGCAGGTGAGTTATATGTTGGAAAAGCTGATTTGGCCCGATGCCAAACAATAACTGCATCGCCAGCACAATTGCTGCTAGAGCAATCGCTGTGCCCACGCTGGCTTTCAATACTTTAAAAGCCCAATTAAATACCAGCCAAGAAACAAGTAAGGAAGCAATTAAGATGATTAATTCTAGGGGCATATAACATTTTTAACTCTAATTTTAAATTCAAGCAATACTGCCGCGTTTCCGGGTTTCCTTATTAGAAATGCCAACATTTTTTAAACCGGCTTTAATCATTTGCTGCTCTAACAAAGCGAAAAAGCTACTTCGATCGCCTCCGGTGACAACTGCTTGGTTGTGGGCTTCTGCTAGCGTCACCGGATAGCCGCCGCCTTTGTGTACTTGAGCCAGCATCATTCCTAATGCTAAATCTAGCTGTGCGCGATCTTGTGCTACCCATTCCGGCACTTCTATTCTAGCAATTTCTGTGCCAACATGAACGTAACAAAAATAGATGGGATTAAGGCCGTATAAATCTAAAATTCGAGAGTGGGATTTCCATAATGGGCTTCTTTGTCCGGGGGACAAAATTGTTGCCCACAAGATGGCATCTCGCAAGGGTTCAAATTCTTGACAAGGTGCTTTTTCGTCGAAAGCACTGGTGGCGGAAAATCCGACGTTGGGGCAGTTTGTCATGCAGTCTGGTACTTCGTGGGTGCAAGCTTGAAATCGCAAAAAAGATAAGCTTTCGCTGCTGCGAGAGGCGCTTAAGTATCCTAATAAGGGAATTTTTACTAAGCGCAATTTGTCCCACGCTTCTAAAATTGGCTGCAAAATTCGATCGCGCGCTTCGCTAGGTAACTGTTCCAAAAACCAATAAATCAGGGAACCATCTACCATTGCCAAAGTTGGCGCTGGCAGTTGATTGTCGTTAAATTTTGCCCAATTGCAGCCCATTTCTGCGAGGGCAATGGCTTCGGAAACGGCGCGTCGGTATCCCATCCACTCTTCGGTTCTAATGCCCCACTGGCGCGAAGCATACAAGTCTTCGGGTTTGTAGAAAACTTCGGGCACGCTGTCTAAAACTGGGTGGCGACTTTGGCCGTAGTGCAGCATGACTGTACCGACGTTGATCAGGTAGCAGTAGGCGATTTCGTGGTGGCTGGGCGAAATTTGCGATCCGTCTGTGGCGAAGACTGTGTGAGCGGCGGGGGGTGCGGTGATGTAAGTGCGATCGGACAAAGGCTCGATCGGCGTGGCTGCATTGAATAAAGTGCGATCGTTCCAACTTTCTTGCAATTCCACCAAATTTTCCTGTCCCGCAGCCGCCTGCAACAGTAAACGTTGAGCTACTTCCAAGCGTTTGCGAGCCGCCAGAGCCTCCACATTCAAATGTTGGCTCATTCCCTGCATTCCCTTCGCTGCTTTAGTTAAATCGAGCATTGGTTTAGTTGACAGTTGACAGTTGACAGTTGACAGTTGACAGTTGGGGCGGTGCCAAGAATGCCCGCCCTCAGTTGACAGCGACCTCTTCCAGGAAGGAAAAGGATTGGATTAATCAATCGTCTTCTTTTAATTTCTCCCGATCGGGGTTCCGGCTTTAAACCAATTCTTTCTGGCAATTTATCTGACTTACGACCCTCAAAAAATCGGTTTATGTATACTTCTTGCCTAATTTTTTGATTCCAGCTCAACCACAGATCTAAGGCAGATTAACGCAGATATTTTTCTATTTCTGCGATAAATTTTATCTCAAAAAAAATCGATTTTTTTTTCGGGGCTTCCTTGCTTTTGTCTGAAATTAGTGTTATATTTACTTTATAATGGGATGGTTGCAAAAATAATATTTTGACAACCATCCCATTATTAAATAATACCATGTCAATGGTAAGAAAGTCAACAAAAAAATGAAAAAGTTTGAGGATTTTTTTTGCTTTTTACAAGCAAAAAAAACTACCTGAAAACAAGTCTAACATCAATCTTTGTCGGGCAGCCAATCGGCAAAATCTCCGGCAAACTGCGACAGAGAAAGCAATTGAACGGGTGGATTTTGAGCCACAGATTGCCGTTCTGCCAAAGTATTGTAACCCCAATCAGCCAAAAATAACTTCACCTGAGATAAATCCGGCTGCTGCTTCACAGAGAGCAAAGTTTTTAACCGGTCTTCCACAAACCAAATAGTCGTATCTTTGCCAGAAGTGGCCAAAAACTCCCGCAAAATTTGGTGTTTTGGCTTGTTGTATTCCTTGCCAAAAATCAACTCCGACGGCATTTGTACGCCCGCTAGCTGCAAGAGTTCTCGCACAAAACGTCCTTCCTTGGTTGTGACGATCGCCACTTTTACCGAACTTTCCTGCAATAATGATTTCAGGCGATCGGCTACTCCTGGATAAAAGCGGTGCAAAGACAGCCACCCAGCTAAATCCTCAGCAATCCAATTATCGCGCAATCCGTCTAACATAGCGCCGACAGACTGGGCTTTTAAATTATTTTCGGTCAATAAATGCGGGACAATATTCGGCCAATCTAGCAAAATTTGCTCTTCGGTAATTCCTGTCACGAGGGCGCGAATCAGCAGGGGCATTTCCCAACCGGTTTCAATGGCGGGCCGCACTCGGTAGAAACTCAATGCTAAATCTGGATCTGGGACTGTTTCGACTGGTTTCCAGATTTGACAGTAGCTACGCCAAGCTGTTTGGAAATATTCGATTAGTCCGTCACAAATTACACCGTCAAAATCAAGGGCTAGAATTGTTGGAAAGTTATTAGTCATCAAGCGATTTTAGATTTGGGATTTGGGTGAATAGTCTTGATCAAAAAGACTGAACTAGGGGTTGATCCGCAACTGATTCTAGTTTTTGGGACTGCAACAATTGCGTCCACTCTGCTTTCAGCATCGGATCGTCAGGAGCTTGTCGCCGCATTTGGGCTAGAGTAGTCAGAGTGTCGTACCAAATCGCATTTTTAGCATAGGCGATCGCCCTAGCCATAGGGTCGGGATTTGCCAAATCCTTTTTGAGAGTTTCCTGCGGTTCAATTCGCTCCACGAACCCTACAACATAATATTCCAAAGAGCGATGACATCGGGTGGTCTAAAATTAACATTTTCACTCAGTAGAATTGGCGGAGACTGAGCCTGCATCGGTGACAGGAAATTAGGGAGAGTAAGTGCGATCGCCAGTGCAACCCCATTGAGAAAACGTTTCATTTTTTGATCACCAAAGCACAGGGGATTTAAGCCCCCAACTTTAGGTGGGTTGTTTTTAGGCTGGGGATTTAAGCCCCAGCCTAAAAACTTCGCTGTCAACTGTCAACTGTCAACTGTCAACTGTTAATAATCCCTAGGATTTTGAATGTCAGCTGGCGATCGGCTTAATTTGTCAATCTTCAGCTTATAGGAAGAAGAACAAATTAAGCCTTGAGAAATAGGGAGGCTTAAAAAGACTGAACTAGGGGTTTATCGGCGATTGCTTCTAGTTTTTGGGACTGCAACAATTGCGTCCACTCGGTCTTCAGCCGCCCATCATCGGGTGCGAGGCTGCGCATTTGGGCGAGAGTCGCAAGAGTCTCGTACCAAATGCCATTTTTAGCATAAGCAATCAGCCTCGCCCTGGGGTCGGGATTTGCCAAATCGCTCTTGAGACTTGCCGATGGTTCAATTCGCTGCATCCATCCTTTAATAATATAATCTCCCGATCTTTCCTGAGGATCGCAAGCCAGTGCAAACGACCAGACATATCGCTTACCAACCTCAATATTTTTGGTCTTGTCTTTGTCAGAAAAGCTAACTCCCACAATTCCGGCTTTGTCAATTTTTAAACTAGATTCGTAGACTACTTCCGATTCATCTTCGTTTAGCAAAACAAACTCTACTTGAGCCGCAGGTTGAGAAACATATACAAAAAATGTAGGCGACTCTGTTAGCGTTAAGCCAATATTGCTTTCAGGTATTAAGGGAGTAATGAATAAACCCTCGCGCAACTGACAGCCTCGATGCGTCCCCCCTTGCCGATTGTCGGGCGCTGTGACATCTGGGGGTGTGAAATTAACATTTTGATCCAGGGGAGTTGGTGCAGGCACAGCCTGCATCGGTGAGAGCAAACTGGGGAGAGTAACTGCGATCGCAAATACAGCGATCACCAGTGCAGTAAAATGTAGAAAACGTTTCATTTTTACACCACATAGAATAAAAGTTGGGTTGGCATTTGTACTCCTGACTAGGAGTTTGAATCAAGCGCGGGCGATCGGCTTAATTTATAAATCTTCGGATCGTAGCAAGAAGGACAAGAGAAAGCCTTGACAAATAGGGAGGCTTAAAAAGACTGAACTAGCGGTTTGTCGGCAACTGATTCTAGTTTTTGGGACTGCAACAATTGCTTCCACTCGGCCATCAGACTCGCATCGTCAGGAGCTTGTCGCCGCATTTCGGCTAGAGTAGCAAGAGTCTCGTACCAAATCCCATTGTTAGCATAAGCGATCGCCCTAGTCATAGGGTCGGCATTTGCCAAATCGTTCTTGAGAGTTTCCTGCGGTTCAATTCGCTTCACAAACGCTTTAACAAAATAATTCCCCGACGGATCTTCATTGCAAGCCACCGAAAACGACCACTGATATCGCTTCTCAACCTCAAGAGCTTTTTGGCGCTCATCTTGGTTAGGAATACTGACCTCAACTATCCCTGGTTTGTCAACTTTGAAAGTAGTTTTGTAAACGTCGGTTCCTTTTCCATCTTCAGCTTGTAAAGTAAACTCAACTTGAGTAAAAGGGTGAGAAACGTAAGCCAAGAATGTTGGCGACTCTGCTAGGGTTAAACCAACATTGCTTTTAGGTATTAAAGGAATAATAGATAAATTTTTCGGACACACGCAAGGAGATGAATCCTGCGGACAAGTATCGCCTCGATGCGTCGCCGATTGCCTGTTGTCGGGGGCCTCTACATCTGGAGGTTTAAAATTAACATTCTGGCTCAGCAGAATTGGTGCAGGCACAGCCTGCATCGGTGGCAGCAAACTGGGGAGAGTAAGTGCGATCGCCAATACGGCGATCGCCAATGCAGTAAAATTTAGAAAACGTTTCATTTTTTCACCAAATTATAGAGATTTTATAGATCGCGGCTCTACTTTTAGCCCGGAGTTTTCACCTTCCTAGCGCGATCTGGTCAAGTTTTGATTTTTCACCAAAGCACAGGGGATTTAAGCCCCCACCTTGAGGTGGATTGTTTTTAGGCAGGGGCTTAAATCCCCTGCCTAAAAACTTCGCTGTCAACTGTCAACTGTCAACTGTTAAATCGCCATCAAAAGACCGACAAAAGTTCAAGAAATAGCGATATTTAAAGAAGCCAAAACCAGCGGTTGACCTGCCACTGATTCCAGTCCTTGGGACTGCAACAATTGCGTCCACTTGGCCATCAGCCTCGCATCCCCCGGTGTCTGTCGTCGCATTTGGGCTAAAGTAGCGAGAGTTTCGTACCAAACCCATTTTTAGCATAAACGTCGAGCCTCGTCATCGGGTCGGGATTTGCCAAATCGCTATTGAGAGTTGGCTGGGGTGCTATGCGCTGCACGAGCCCTTTCACAACTGTATCTGCCGATCGATCGTCCGGTTCGCAAACCATCGAAAACGACCACACGTAACGCTTGCCAACTTCCAAGGATTTCTTGCTGTCGTCCGTAACCGGAATGCTAATTCCCACAATACCCGATTTGTCAACTTTAAATATTTTTTTATAGACAACTTTGTCCTCGTTTTCTGTCAGCAAAGTCAACTCTATTTCTGCCGAGGTTTGAGGGAGATAGACAAAAAATGTGGGATAATCTCTGAGGGTTAAACCGATATTAGTTAGAGGCATTCAATGAGTAATAGATCAACCCGCCGGACAAAGATTGCTACCACAATATGTCCTTGCTTGTCGTCCGGGGGCTGTGACATCGGGAGGCTGGAAATTAACATTCTGACTCAGCACCATCGGCGGGGATTGTGCCGGCACTAGCGCAAGTGAACTGGGGACGGTAGATGCGATCGCAGATACGGCTACCGCAAGTGTAGCCCCATGTAGAAAACGTTTCATTTTTTTTGTACCTTTCACTATAATATTGCAAACATAGACACTCCCTGCTGGCGACCAATATTTTTGAGAAGCTAGTCTCAGAGCGCAGATACAGAAGTTGAACCTTGACATATCAATAACATTAATTAATTGGATCTGCAACTGGATTCTGGGGACGGCCAATCCAGGGGTAGAGGTCGCGACTATGATTCCATACACATTCGCTGATAGCGAACTGTAAAATTTTGTTACAAAGCGGTCGGAGTTTCCGGGTGATCTAAGATGGAAGAAGTCTCGTGTAGCTGGCTGCAAGTAAAATAACTGCTGTTCGGTGAAATAAGTCAAAATTTTATATTGTGGCAATGAGTAAAATATCTAACACAATTCGATCGGCAGCGACTCACTTGAGTCAACTGTATAAACCATCACTCTTCTTTGCTAGGTCTGTATTAATTGCCAGCGCGGCAGTAACATTATCGTTGGTCGGCGCCAAACACCTAGGAATACTCGAACCAGTAGAATTAAACGCTTACGACCAAATGCTGAGGTGGCGTCCAGAGGAAAAGCCAGACCCGCGCTTGCTAGTTGTAGGGATTACCGAAGGAGACATTCAGAAACTGAAACAGTGGCCGATATCCGATCGCAAAATAGCTGAAATCTTACAAAAACTGGAAAAAATGCAGCCGGCAGTCATCGGTTTAGACGTACTGCGAGACGTACCTTTAGGAGACGGGCGCGACGAATTAACTAAAGTTTTACAAAAAAGCGATCGAATTATCGGGGTATGTTTAGTCACCGATGGCAGCCCGGACAATCCCGGTTCTCCGCCTCCTCCAGGAATTCCCACAAACCGAGTGGGATTTGCAGATTTCGGCATCGATCCCGGCGGCATACTCCGCAGGGCTTTATTATTTATGAAACCGCCGACAATCAAGGGCGAATCTTCGGTAGAAAAACATCTGTGTAATGACAATTCTCAAGTTTTAAATTCCTTCAACCTCCAGCTATCACTCCGCTACCTGCACCAGCAAAAAATTGATCCCCAACTCGCACCAGATCAATCTTTATGGTTGGGTAAAACCAAATTAAAAAAACTAGAAACTAATGACGGAGGATACAGAAATATTGATAATAGGGGATATCAAATACTAATTAACTATCGCTCCAGAAGCAAGGTCGCCAACCAAGTCACAATTATGGATGTTTTAGAAGGGAAAGTTGATCCCAAGTTAGTTAAAGATAAAATAGTGCTGATCGGTTACACCACAGAAACCGTTAAAGATTTATTTTATACTCCTTACAGTGGGGGGCAGCAAAAAAATCAATTCATGCCGGGGATCGTGGTACACGCACAAGTAATCAGCCAAATTTTGAGTGCTGTTTTAGACAAGAGACCGATGTTTTGGTTTTGGCCGGAATGGGCAGAAATCTTGTGGATTTCGGGATGGTCAATTGTGGGAGGAACTATCGCATCACGGATGGCTCACCCAGGGAAGTTGGCGCTGACATTCGGGGCAATGCTGTCGGGGTGTTGCGCGCTCGGTTTTGGGATTTTTCTGTTGGGAGGGTGGGTGCCTGTGGCAGCGCCAGCCTTAGCATTAATCCTAACTGGCGGCAGCATTGTATCAGCAGACAGATTTAGTAAATCGGGATACGGGAAAGTAATTAGCGATCGAGTAAAACAAGTCTTCAAAATCGAAATAGACCAAGCCCAAAAAGAACAGCAAGTCGCAGAAATTGTAGAATCAGATTTCTTTAAAGAATTGAAGATCAAGAAAGATGAACTGAAAATTAGCAAAAAAAATAGCTCTGAAAAAGCACCCTCGGAGACCCAAGAAATAACGGTCGGTGCTGCGGATATTCCCCAGGCTGAAAGCGAGGCAGATGAATACTTAGCTCAGTTGCAGGAAAATGCCAAAAAGTACAAGCAGCGCGCCACCACGACTGCATCGGAAAGCGACTCAAAAACGGAAATCGCGATCGATCCTGGCGTGAGTGCTAGTTCTGACCAAACCGAACCCGATGAGGGGTTCAGCGATTTGCAAGCCAGGGCAAAGCAGATGCGGCAGCGCAGGAGCGCAGACAAGAGGATAAAAGATGAAAAGATTGATACTTTAACAGACCAGGAGGATTTGAGAGACAAGGAAAATTGATAGAGAACTCAATGCAATCACGAATTGCATAATAATAATTGATTCTCCCCGTTTCTACCGGTCAAACTTGCAGAAGTTATCGTCAAATATGACTTGCATTCCATTTTTACGCTGTTACAGTGGGCAAACTACTACGCCCTCTATCTCTCTTGCGAATCAGGTTGTTGAGATTACTTTTGGTTGTAGACTACAGTTTGATACGCCTCTGATTAATTCCTTAGTTTCTAGGGTCTGATTGATGGCAGACTTCGCAGCTAAGCAGGGTTCCCACCTATAGAGGACATACATCAACAACCGATCTCAATAAAAGTCCAGCATCTAAAAAACTTGAAAGTCCATAAATGACTAAACTTAAATAGATAATTGTTCAATCTTGGCAATACGCATATCATGTCTAAAATCATCTCTGTCCACTCTTACCGGGGTGGCACTGGCAAATCTAACATGACCGCAAACCTGGCATCTATTATCGCTCGCGGCGGACATAGGGTCGCCATTGTGGACACAGACATTCAATCGCCCGGGATTCACGTACTGTTCGGTTTCAGCGATAAAAACATGGATCGCTGTCTGAATGATTACCTGTGGGGCCGGTGTCCGATCTCGGATACGGCTTACAATGTGAGTTCGCTGCTGCCAAAATTAGCCCGTAACGGCAGCCTCTACCTGATTCCTTCGAGCATTAAAGCAGGGGAGATAGCGCGAGTGTTGCGGGAAGGCTACGACGTGGGACTGCTTACCGACGGCTTTCAAGAACTGATCGATGTTCTGAACTTAGACTACCTATTTATCGACACGCATCCGGGACTCAACGAAGAAACCCTGCTCAGCATTACGATTTCCGACATCCTGCTGCTGATTCTGCGTCCGGATCAGCAAGATTTTCAGGGAACGGCTGTCACGGTAGATGTGGCCCGCAAATTAGAAGTCCCCAAGATTTTGATCACGATTAACAAGGCCCCAGAATCCTTGGATTTCGACGATTTGAAGCGGCAAGTAGAGAGTATTTACGACATCCCAGTTGTAGGGGTGCTGCCCCACAGCGACAAGATGATGCTGTTAGCGAGCAAGGGGGTGTTTGCCTTGCACTTCCCTAAGGACCCTCTAACTCAGGTGGTGGAAGGGATTGCCAAACAGATTTTGGGATAATTTGATGTAATCAGAGCGGTGGGGTATCAATTCCTGGGGCGCGATGTCCTGCAAGCGCGATCGCGAGTGCTGTGGAGGAACTTTTTCGGCGACAATATTTGCTTAAGGAGTCAGGAGAATGGCGACAAAATGAGATACAAATAGATTATGATAATTTGTTAAAAAACTTTAGGAGGAGAACTCATGGATTTTGACTGGCGCATACTAATAGTATTGAGTCCCGTTTTGTTGGCGGGCGGCTGGGCTGCATACAACGTCGGCACTATAGCTCTCAAACAAGTGGAGAAATTGTTGAATAAGGAAACTTAAACTCAGCATTTTCAGCGTAATTTCGTAGCCGACTGTTTGTTGAGATACAAAAACAGTCGGCTGATTTGTGCATTGGCTTTCAGCAGAGGGAGGGCTGATGCCATTTGAGATTTGAAATTTGAAATTTGAAAATAGCGCATAACTTACTACATCAGGGTTTGGATCAAGGGTCAAGCAGTTGCATCCTGTTTGGAAAATTGTATGATGTTTGGCCCTCGATCGCAATGTACGACTCCAGACAGATAGGGCCAAAGCCAAATAAAAGTTATAAAGAAAGTTGTCCAGAAACTGGGTGCGATCGACCAAAATATTTAGTAGCAAGCGATCCAGGGTAAGAGAAGCCAATTGGCAACAGTGCTGGTAAGCGCGTAACTGGAGAGCTTGATATTTTGCGATCGGCTCAGCATTTGTGATGAGATGGCGATACAAATATTTAGCAAGCACGTTCCCGCAGAAAATATGAGACAATCGCAAAAGTATTTGGTCTGAAAATCGCCCTACCAACTGCGAAGTTTAACCTGTAGGGAATATCGGTCAAATTGTCAATGTTTAACTCCTATATCTTTAGATAGATTATGCTTTTTCCCCGAGCTAGCGGCATTTTACTCCACCCGACATCTTTCCCCAGCCGATTTGGCGTTGGGGATATGGGAATAGAAGCATATCGCTTTATTGACTTTTTAGTAGAGAGCGACCAGCAATACTGGCAGATATTGCCACTGGGCCCGACAGGATACGGCAATTCTCCTTATTCGTGCTATTCAGCAATGGCAGGAAATCCGCTGATGCTGAGCCCGGAAATTATGCGGGACGAGCAATTGCTGAGCGATGAAGATTTAAATGGTTCGCCGGAATTTCCGCTGGATACTGTAGAATTCGATTGGGCGATCGCGCACAAAATACCACTGCTCAAAAAAGCCTGCGAAAACTTCAAAGCGAAAGCATCGCCGGTGGAGCAAAAAGAATTCTCGGGTTTTTGCCAAACCAAAGCGTTTTGGCTGGAAGATTATGCCTTATTTATGGCACTCAAAGACAGCTTCAACGGAGCTAGCTGGCACACTTGGGAACCAGAAATTGCCCGACGCAAACCGGAGGCGCTAGACAAGTGGCGGCAGCAGCTAAATACTGAGATTTATTACTACAAATACGTCCAGTTCGAGTTTTTCCGCCAGTGGACAGAGTTGAAACGCTATGCGAACCTGCGCGAAATTAAAATTATTGGCGACATTCCGATTTATGTAGCTCACGATAGCGCTGATGTGTGGTCGCATCCTGATTTATTTTGTTTGGATGAAGCAAGCGGAGAACCAGCTTTAATGGCGGGTGTTCCTCCGGATTACTTCAGCGCCACAGGTCAATTGTGGGGCAATCCTGTTTACAATTGGGAGGCTTTGGAAGCAAATAATTTTGAGTGGTGGGTGCAGCGTTTTGAAGCGCTTTTCGATTATGTAGATGTGAGCCGGATCGACCACTTCCGAGGATTTGACGCTTACTGGGCGGTGAAGCGCGGGCAGGATACTGCGATGGAGGGAGAGTGGATTAAGGCGCCGGGAACGGCTTTGTTTGAGGTAATTAATGAAAAGTTTGGGAACTTGCCGATTATTGCTGAGGATTTGGGGGTAATTACTCCTGAAGTGGAAGCTTTGCGCGATCGCTTCGAGTTTCCGGGAATGAAGATTTTGCAGTTTGCTTTCGGCGCGGGCCCTGGCGATCCTTTTTTGCCTTTCAATTACGTTCGCAACTGCGTAGTTTACACGGGTACTCACGACAATGACACGACTGTCGGCTGGTTCAATCAACTGCAACACTACGAAAGAGATGAGGTTTTGCGTTATTTGGGCTGCATCGATCCCCAAGGAATTCACTGGTCTTTAATTCGCATGGGTTGGTTTTCTATTGCTAATTTGGCGATCGTGCCGTTTCAGGATTTGTTGGGTTTGGATACGGACGCGCGGATGAATTTTCCGGGGAAAACAGAGGGAAATTGGGGCTGGCGGTATCGGCGCGAGGCTTTGAATTGGGAGGTGCGCGATCGGCTAAAAACCATGACTTACATCACCGGGCGCGCTCCCCAGAGAAATTGAACAAACATTGGTAATGGGTAATTGGTAATTGGTAATTGGTACTCAGTCAATAAAGACCGACATTCTAATTAAAAGCTATGGAGTTTCAGCCATTGCCGATTACCGATTACCGATTACCCGTTACCCGTTACCCATTACCCATTAACCTTGATTTTTGGGCTTTGCTGAAGGCTTGGATTCGTCTGCGGTAACAACAACTTCTTTGGCAACTCCGGGTTCTCCAAGTTGTTCGGCTTGTCCGTTATTCACAGCAATCATTACCCCGCCGGCGTTACCAGCTACAACTACCAATTTGTTTGTGGCCTGCCAAGTGCGCACAGTGCCGACTGGCAAAGTTCCCTCAAACTGGGGTTTGCCATCAACTTCAATCTGGATCCAGGATTCTGCCTTAAAAGTGAGGCTAACCATGACTGGTTGATTGCTAGATTTATCTAAATTTTGACCAGTTCTTGCTGCTTCCAGAGCATCGTAACTATCGGCTTTATGATTTTTTAAGGCGCTCGATGTCTCAGCAAATAAACGAGCTTGTTCTTGCTGCTCAAGTGCTGGTTCTTTGGTTCCCGCACCGTTTTTTGCTGTCAGAGAACCGCCCATTAACTGAGATAAGACATTGACTGAACAGATAATTAGAAATGTGTAAAAGAGGTACAGGTGCATCGGCCGCAATTGTGGCCCATTCTGCCAGGATAGCTGGGTGGCCGATCGCGCTGGCGGTTCGATCGGGAAAAAGTCAGAAAACTGAGCTGCGTCCAAACCCATTGCTTCGGCGTACCGCTTGATCAAACCCTGAGTGTAAATGGGTTCGGGGAGTTGATCGAGTTGGCCGTCCTCGATGGCTTGCAGCAGATTGCGCCGAATCATGGTTACCACGGCTACTTTGTCCAAACAAATCGACTGCTGTTCCCGGTACTGGCGGAGTTGAGCGCCAATTTCCGCTAGCTTCTTCTGGGGTGGTTCTGGCTCTTGGGAGTGCTGTTTCTGCTTAGTTATTTTGAAGAATAAAAACAATAAATTCTTTGTCATCTGCTGTGCTCCTGGGGATTCAGTGGCACGCTGATTGATGTTAGGTTGACTAGATTCCATAAAAAAATAATTTCTGAATCTTCTAGGGGTCGGTAGCAGCCCGGTGGCAATATTGGCCCAGCGGGCGGCTGCAATTGAATCGGGCCAATGGCTGTGCGGTGCAGGCGCACTACGGGATATCCCAACTGTTCGGCGGTTCGCCGAATCTGTCGGTTTCTCCCTTCTGATAGAATGACTTCTAACAGAGTTTTGTCTCGCGCGCGATCGAGAACTCTAACTTTGGCGGGCAAAGTCTTTCTACCGGACAAGATGATGCCCTGACGCCAGGCTTGCAGTATGGGTTCCGGGGGATCGCCGAGCACCCAAACCTGATAAGTTTTGGCGATCGAGTGACGCGGATGGGTCAAACAAAATGTCAGCTTACCATCATTGGTGAGCAAGAGGGCGCCTGTGGAATCTGCATCTAAGCGTCCTACGGGGTGGATGCCTTGACCTGAGCGCAGTTGGGGTGGCAGTAGGTCGAGAACTTTCGATCGAGCTCTGGGATCGCTGCAAGTAGAAACTACGCCTGCCGGTTTGTTGAGCAACAGATAAAGCTCTGCCGGTCGATCCGTTGCTTTGACTGGGACTCCATCGACTTCGATGAAATCGCGATCGGGATTTGCCTTTTGTCCTAAATGAATAATATTGCCATTAACTCGGACTCGTCCAGCTACAATCATCTGTTCTGCAAGACGGCGAGAGGCAATGCCCCACTGGGCGAGGATTTTTTGCAGCCTTTGGTCAGACATGACGGGAGTGTGGAAACCGCCAACGGAGAGCGGTGGGGGGAGGAAGTACGACACGGTTAATGGATTAACCTTACTATCAATGCTCAATTCCTGGTTGGGAATAAATTTTAATGCTGGATCAATCCTTACAGGGCGTTGCGCCCGGTGCAGATTGTCCTTATGGCATAACCCTGAATGTTGTGCAAAAACTACGAGGAAAAGACTCGTGGCAGGCGATTGCCTGCACCCTTAGTTTGTTGCTGGTTTGAGATGTGTGGGTCTGACCCGACTATTCACCAACACTACCATAAAACCGGTACTGCTGGTTAATTTTATACGCTCGATCGCGAAATTTATCTGGGGATCGCATAACTCGCCAACTCAGGAGAGATCCTGAGGGCGGAAAGG
The DNA here is from genome assembly GCF_026130175.1 of Lyngbya sp. CCAP 1446/10. Classification (GTDB taxonomy): domain Bacteria; phylum Cyanobacteriota; class Cyanobacteriia; order Cyanobacteriales; family Microcoleaceae; genus Microcoleus. The sequence continues at coordinate 115,638 of NZ_JAIGNI010000029.1, forward strand.
GTGAAAATTTTGCTGCTTCAGGCGTTGCTGATTCCTGATTTCTGCTTCTTTGGTTATGTTATTTAGGGGTTACACTCATCAACCCGGTTATCAGGCAAAATCAAAGGTTGACGGCGATATATCTGTGCAGAAATCGGGTTTCTGAGGCCGGATGCGCGAGTCCTAGTTGAGTTTCTGTGCTTGAATATTAAGGGTTTGTATTCTGAAATTGTTTATGACTGTCGATCGTAACTCTCTTTTATTTGACAATAGAGCTGGCGCTGCTGGCGCTGCTGAAACTCCTAATCTCGGCGAGGAACCGGGGACACCGCCACCGAGCCAAGGCAGCCGGATCGCGAGTTCGGTGCTGTCTCCGGCGGTGCAGTTGTTGCTGCGATCGCAAGTTCAGCAGGTTGACGAGTTGAAGGTGAAAATTGAGGGGAGCGATCGACAAATTTTCAGCGGTGCGATCCCCAAGGTAACAGTGGCTGCGAGCGGTGCTGTGTATAAAGGATTACACTTAACAGAAGTTGCCCTAGAGGGCTGTGGCATTCGCATCAATCTCGGTCAAGCTCTCAAAGGCAAACCACTGCGGCTGCTCGAATCCATTCCCGTAACAGGCGTTTTGAGGCTCAGCCAAGCGGATTTGAATGCGTCGCTGAAAGCGCCTTTGCTGGCTGATGCTTTGAGCGAGTTTTTGCTACCAATGCTGCCGTTGACCGATCGCGAAAAGTCGCTGAAGTTAGAAAATTCGCAGATCACAATTGAGGCAGGGAAGTTGACGCTTTCGGCGACTCTTTTGGGCGCTGGCGGCACGCAAATTCCTGTTGTATTGCGGACAGGTTTGCGGATTGCCAGTGGTCGCGAATTGGTGTTTGAAGCACCGGAAATCGAAGTTGATCTAGAATTAAAGAGCAGTGATGTCAATGATTTTAAAATTGATTTTGGGCAGGAAGTCGAGATTGAGGACTTAATTTTGAGTCCGGGGGAGATTGTTTGTCGGGGTTCAATTAGAGTTTTGCCTTAGCGGGATCTCACCCGATTAGACAGGATTGCATAAATCTTTGATTGATAGATCGACCGCAGATGAAAGGCAGATCAACACAGATCAACGCAGATGCTTTTCAAGATAGTTTATGACTTTGGCAATTCAAGTTTATTCGCTCCGACTTGTCAAAAGAAAGACTCGATCGCGGGCAATAACAAAGTCACAAAATAGTAGACTAATGGTGCGGTAAAAACATAACTGTCAGTGCGATCGAGAATGCCGCCGTGACCGGGGATCAACTGTCCCGAATCCTTAACCCCCGCGTCTCGCTTCATCATCGACTCAGTTAAATCTCCCAACAAACTAGCAACCCCAATCAACAGACCAAAAGCAGCCCCAGTATAGGGCCAGCCCGGCCATTGTAAATACCAAGACCCGGCGACGGCCACGGCGATGCTGCCGCAAACACCAAATACGGCACCTTCAACGGTTTTTTTGGGGCTGATGTGGGAGAGGCTAGTGCGACCGAAGAATTTGCCGACAAAGTAAGCGCCAATGTCAGCGGCCCAAATGCAGAAGAAAGCCAGCAGCAGCGAAGTGAATCCTAAAGATAGGTTGCTGTGACTTGTCCAAGACAGGGACGGGTGAATGTTAACGGGCGCATTGCTGGCTACTGTTTGGGAAAATTGGGTTGTAGCAATATTTGCCTGGTCGAGACCGACTCGCAGCCGTACCCAATAGCTGGGCAAATAACCGCCGTAGAACAATCCTAAAATTGAAGAGGCAATATCGGCAATCGTCGATAATTTAGGTTGGAATAACAGGTAGAAACAGATTAAGGTTCCGGCTAGGGGAAACATGGCATCTACGAGTTGCGGGGCCAAGGCCGCAGTAATTAGCAGACCTTGACTGACAGCTAAGGTCGTTTTGGCAGCGGGTAAAATCCCTTTAGCCCGGGCTAATTCAAAATACTCCAATTGACCTAGGTAGACGATGACGCAAAAGCCGAGGGTGAAGTACCATCCCCCCATAATAATCATTCCCAAAGCAAGGGCGATCGCAACTATTCCACTCAGGATACGAGACCAAGGCATAAAATGAATTTCTCACAGCAGATGGCGGGTCAGTCGATTTTAGATTTTAGATTTGAGATTTACAAGGGCAGATGAATCTGGGAGGTTGAACCTTAGTCTAAAATTGTGGTTTTGGGCAGGGGTTAGTCGATTTGGGATTTGGGATGCAAGGATTGTTAAGGTAGGGGTTTCTCGCTTGTACAGCCAACCGCATCACCAATTGGCGATCCAAAATCTCAACTCAGGCGATCGATCCAGCTATGGTCGCCCTTACTCTAAGTATGAACGTTAAGCGAACGTAAAAAAGGTTAAGAATTACATTTAGTGTTTGATTCTCAGTCATCCAGCGTCTGGGCCCACATCATCATCTTTGATTTGGTGTGGAAGTATGTCAGTCTAATGACTGATGACTAATGACTGATGACTAATGACTAATGACTAATGACTAATGACTAATGACCAATGACTAATCAAGCTTTTCGCCGCTGAGAATAAAGATGGGATTGACGGCTGCAAAGGTTTGACTCAGGCCGCGAGTCTCTAAGCGGTTGACGGCGGACTGGACTACTTCGATGTTGCGGACTTGCAACTCGGCGAAGCTTTCGGAAAGGGCGTAAAGATTTTCTAAATTCGATGCTGTGGCGACAACTCGACCGCGGGGCTGCAAGTACCGCCAGACTTCCTTGAGAATCATTTTAATGGGGCGACCTCCTTCGATGCAGACTCGGTGGGGGGCTTGGGATAGGTTTTCGAGGCATTCTGGGGCGCTACCTTCGATGACTTCTACGTTTTTGAGCTCGAATCGATCGCAATTTCGGCGAATCAAGCTGGCTACTTCTTCGTCCCTTTCGACGGCGATAATCCGACCTTTGGGGCACAGCAAACCTGTTTCTACAGCAATTGTACCAGTACCTGCACCAATGTCCCACACCACTGAGTCTGCTTGCAGCCGCAGGTGGGAGAGTAACAGCAGTCGGACTTCTCGCTTACTCATGGGAATTCCCGGTAAACGTTCAAATAAGTCATCGGGAATACCAGGAGTCACGTAGGGCCAAAGCATAGTTATATTTTTGATTTTTGATTTTTGATTGAAGCAAGACGGCAGTTGGAACTCGCGGAAGAAGTAGAAATTCTCCCCCTTTCCCCCAAGCCTTAATATTTACTGTCGCACAACCTTGAGGGTTTGGAGGCTTCTATCGCTGCAACCTGTGATTTTTCCGCCTGCTGCAAGGACTTGTTGCAGGTAGTCTAGGGCTTGTGGGGTAATGATTTCACCGGGCATCAAAACTGGTATTCCTGGGGGATAGGGACAGATGAGTTCGGCTCCCAGGCGATCGACCGCTTGGTCTATTCCTACCGTTTCCGCCGGGGAAAAGAAGGCATCGCGGGGGGAAAGTGGGGGAGTGGGAGAGGGGG
>NZ_JAIGNI010000002.1 GCF_026130175.1 Lyngbya sp. CCAP 1446/10
GAGAGTGGGAGAGGGGGAGAGTGGGAGAGGGGGAGAGTGGGAGAGGGGGAGACTTTTTCCTTTTTACTTCTTCGCTTTTTCTTCTGACTATTTCCCTCGTCATTCTTCCTCATAATTCTTCCTCATAATTCTTCCTCATAATTCTTCCTTCTTCCCTCTTCCTTCTTCCCTCTTCCTTCTTCCCTCTTCCTTCTTCCCTCTTCCTTCTGACTAATAACTAGCGATTTCTCGACGATTCTAACTTAGACAACCGCTCTTTAATTTTGAGCACATCCTGCTTAGTTTCAATTGCCAAAGTTGCTAAATTGTCAAACATCGGGTCTCCCGAAAGCATTCTAGAATTTGTCCTGCCCGAACCAGGGCGGTTTGGAGACTGAGGCCGGTTCACTCCAGAACCTTGAGACTGCAAACTGTAGATTTGTCCCCGGAGTTCAGCAATTTGACCTTCTAATTGAGTAATCCGAAAGTCTAATTGACTGGTCGATTGAGCTGGCGTAAAAATTGGCGAAATAGTAATTGCTAACAAGCAAGCAAGACACAGAAGACAGATTTTTGTGGCGCGATGGCGAATAATTTTTGGCATAGCTTGAATGATTTAAATTATACCATTTGTACAATAACAAATCGCTGATATTTTTGCTCTCTATCAGAAGTATGTTTTATGCCAACTAGGAACGTATTATTTGCATTAATATCAAAAGTTACCAATATTTTGTCGCTTAACATGAGCCTCTCGATCCCCCCTAACCCCCCTTGAAAAGGGGGGGACAAGAGCTTCAAAGTCCCCCTTAACAACGGGGGGACAAGAGCTTCAAATTCCCCCTTAACAACGGGGGATTTAGGGGGATCTACACTCAGATCAAAGCGAGATTTGTGATGGATTTTAGTCTTAACTTGACACCAATAGCTGTGTCCCTACCTAATTAAGAATCTTCGCCCCAAACTTTTAGCTGAACATAAACTAATATCAAAGCTATAGCCATCAGAAAAGTTGCGGCTGCGGCTGCATAGCCAAAATCAAATTGCGAAAAAGCTTGCTCGTAAATATAATAAACTAGCAAATTAGTAGAGTTCAAAGGGCCGCCGCCGGTGATGACGTAAACTTGCTCGAAACTCCGCAGGGTAAAAATAGCTGTAGTCACCGTAGCGAATACTAAAGTCGGCCGCAAACCGGGTAAAGTGATGTACCAAAATTGTTGCCAAGCATTAGCTCCATCCAATTCGGCTGCTTCGTAACGATTTACCGGAATTGCTTGCAATCCTGCTAAAAATACTACCATATTAAAGCCTAATTGTTTCCAAACACTGAGCAAGATTATGACTGGCATTGCCCAAACTGTGCTACTCAGCCAAGGAATTGGATTTAAGCCGATCGCCCTTAGCATATCATTCACCGGCCCATCGGTTTGAAACAACCACCGCCAACCCAAGCCAACGGCAACTAAAGAGGTAATCGAAGGGATAAAATAAGCGGTGCGGAGAGCTCCGCGCCAAGCAAACGAGCGATTTAGCAAAACTGCCAAACCCAACGGAATGACTAAACTGGGAATGACTGTGGCGGTAGTAAAATAGATCGTGTTTTGGAGAATTTGCCAAAAATCCGGGTTAGTGACTAGGCGCGAGTAGTTGTTCAAACCAATCAAACGTACTCCCGACTGGGTAAAGCTGCCGCTGGTAAAGCTGAGGTAGAATAAATAGGCGATCGGCAAAATCAAAAAAGTACCCAAAAACAGTAAAGCTGGGGCTAGAAATGTCCAAGCTGCGATCGATTCATTGTCCAACCAGTTAAAACGCCCAGATTTCATCGGAACCATTGGCTTATAAATTTTAGCTTTTAGTTTTAAATGGTATCACAATATAGGTCAATCTCACAATGAATCTTCTCGATATATTGGCGAATTTACCCACTATAGAAACTGAAAGGCTCCTGCTCCGAAAAATTACCTTAAACGATGCCAGTGATATGTTTGAGTATGCCTCAAATCCCGAAGTATCAGAATACACAATGTGGTCAACTCATGTCTCCATCGAAGACACTAAATACTTTCTCAAGTCTCTGACAAAAATGTACAAAAAACGAGAGCTTGTAGATTGGGGAATTGTCCACAAAGCTGAGAAGAAATTGATCGGTACTTGCGGATTTGTGGAATGGAGCATGACGCACAGCCGCGGGGAAATTGGCTACGCACTTTCTGGGAGATATTGGGGCGAAGGATACATGAGCGAGGCTGTCAATGCAATTATTGAATTCGGGTTTCGGGAAATGTTGTTAAATCGAATTGTGGGTAGATGTGAAGTTAACAATATTGCTTCGGCGAGGGTGATGGAAAAGGTGGGGATGCAATTGGAAGGGATTTTGCGACAGCAGCTATTTGTTAAGGGCAGATATTGGGATCTCAAAATTTATTCGATTCTCAGGGAAGAGTTTTTTAATAATGTTGTTGTAGAATCTAATTGATTATTTTTGATAGTATTTAAGTTGATCCACCTAATTCAAGGTAAAATACGGATCGCTAAAAAGCTTTCTATGTCTGTCTTCTTCCTTCTTCCTTCTTCCTTCTTCCTTCTTCCTTCTTCCTTCTTCCTTCTTCCTTCTACTTATGACACTTAATCAAGCATCTGCTAATTCCTTCCCTAGCCTGATTTCTCCTGAGATTAGCTTTCCTTCTACCTCTCCGGCTCATCCGCCCTTAAAATTAGGAATTTTAGCTTCAGGTAGCGGCAGCAACTTCGAGGTAATTGCCGAAGCCATCCAAAAGGGACAACTTAATGTTCAAATCCCAGTATTAATTTACAACAATCCCGAAGCGAAAGCCGCGGCCAGAGCCAAAAAATACGGCATTCCCTCGATTATGCTCAATCACCGCGATTGCAAAAGCCGCGAAGAATTGGATACAAAAATTGTTAAAACTTTCCAATCTCATGATGTAGAATGGGTAGTGATGGCAGGTTGGATGCGTATCGTCACCAAAGTTTTGCTCGATGCTTTTCCAGACAAAGTTATTAACATTCACCCCAGTTTGCTGCCGAGTTTCCCAGGAATTCGCGCCGTCGAACAAGCACTCGCCGCCAAGGTGAAAATCACCGGATGTACGGTGCACATCGCTCATTTGGAAGTAGACAGCGGGCCGATTTTAATGCAGGCTGCTGTGCCGATATTGCCTGATGATACGGCTGAAACGCTGCACGCGAGAATTCAGGTGCAAGAGCATAAAATTATGTTAGGCGCGATCGCACTTATTGCCGAATCCCATCAAAAACATTGTGACTAAAAACCTTGCCAGTGCTGCATCTGTCCCCGAATTGCCCGTCAGCGACTCACCCGAAAGTGGCCCGCCGCTGACTGATTCTAATCGCCTGAAATTAATACTCAAAGAAAGGCTGAAAAAGAACATCGGCATCAAGGGAGAATTTTATCTGCCTTGCTTGCCATCAATGTTAGACGACTATTTTAAATTACTCTCAGACTTCCTAAATATCCTCGGACAAAACCTCGACGCTGCTCAATCCGAAAACTTGCGAACATTAATCGCCAACGCCTTAGTAGAAGGATTCAAAAATTCCCCCCACGCTAATCTCATAGTCTCATACTTTCCCGCCAATTCCCAAACCGGTTTAGCAGGCGGCATTACTCTCAATACCAAGATTGAAGTCGAATCAATGGCCCAGAAATATCATAGCTGGCCGGATATTCGTCCCGAACCTTTATTTGGTAGCCATCCTGATGCCAAAGTCATCGCTATTGCCGCCGAATTAGGCCAACCGGGTAAAGCAGCTATTTTAGATGTCGGTGCGGGCCCAGGGCGCAATAGTCTGCCTTTAGCAAGGTTAGGACATTCCGTGGATGCGATCGAGCTAACGCCCATATTTGCCGAAAAACTATCATCCGCAGCCACCGCCGAAAATTTGCCGATAAATGTCACCCAAGGCGACGTTTTAGATCCATTATTGAGGATGCAAACCTATCGGTATAAATTAGCGATTGCTACCGAAGTTCTCTCCCACTTCCGCTATCCCGAACAAGTCCGCTTATTCCTCGGCAAAATGTCCGATGCTGTGTTAAGTGGCGGCTTTATACTATTCAGCACTTTCTTAGCCGTCGATGGGTACGAACCCGATGAGATGGCAAAACAAATGTCTGAATTGTGTTGGTCTTATTTAATTACCAGACAAGAATTGCAAGCAGCAATCGAGGGTTTACCGTTAGAAATTATTTCTGATGAATCGGTGATTGAATACGAACAAAAACATTTGGCTGATTCTGCGTGGCCGCCGACTCCTTGGTTTGTGAGTTGGGCCAGCGGGCGCGATTTATTTCCAGTGCAAGAAACGCCGCCGTTGGAGTTGCGGTGGATACTGGTTAAACGGTTGTAGAGAGTAGTGCCTGTGTCAGATTGTAGCTGCTTGATGATTGATAAAATAACGCACTCGCTCCGCATCATCCGACAAATTTTAGCTAGTAAGGTGCGTCAGATTGTAGCTTGTCGATTTTTGATAAAATCACGCACTCGCTCCGCACCCTACGGCAATTTTTCCTAATCTACCTAGTTTTATTTTTGGTTTTTCTTTAAATATGCTTTTGGCACTAAAGCATCTCTTTCAAACTTGATAAATCAAAATTTTTTGTGCCCTGATAGTCAAAATACTTGCCTTTTCTATCGACTAAAACTGTTTTAATTCCCAACTGCTCAGCTCCCTCAATATCATCTTCCATTGAGTCACCAACCATTAAAACTTGTGATGGTTCTATATTTAAATCATTCATAACAAATTCAAAAACTTTACAGCTAGGTTTGCAAAGGCCAATTTCTTCACTAATATAGATTTTCTTAATATATTGAGCTAGCTTTAAAGCCTTGATTTTATCCCTTTGCCCGTCCGAAGGTCCATTTGTAAGAATAGCAGTATTAATTTCTTTTTCTTCTAAAGTTTTTAGTAAGGGAATCACATCATCAAATAATGTTATTGCGTGATTAGCCTCTTTCATGTAAATAGAATTCAGTGCTGAAGAAAACGCTAAAGGATTTTGGTGAGCGCCTTGTATAACATCAGCATAGCGACGCAACCTATACTCGTCCCTTGAAATAACTCCATTAATAAATTGTCGGAACAACGTAGGTTCTATCAAGCTATAACTATTCCAGAATTGATTAACATCTATCCCAGATAATTCAATAACTCGATTAACAAGACTTATTGCGTTTTTTTTAGCTTTCTGATAATCACAAAGTGTATCATCTAGATCAAAAATGACGTATTTTATTATAGTCAATTATTTCTTCTACCCTAATTGTTCATCCCAAATTATACAAAGTCCAACACCAACTGTTCCCGATCGATATAGCTCGTAGTAGGGTGCGTCAGATCGTAGCTTGTCGATTTTTAATAAAATCACGCACTCTGACGCACCCTACGAGAATTTTTCGAGGTGAAAAATCTAATTCTCAATCTCAGAAGCCCGCAATTGTCCGCAGGCTGCATCGGCTTCTAAGCCGCGAGAATACCGCACACTAACTGCAATTTTCTTCTCCTTCAAAACCGTAACAAAATTGTTGATTCGATTGGGAGTTGGTCGCTGATATTCAGCTTCCTGAATCGGATTGTAAGGAATTAGATTGACGTGACACTGAAAACCGCGCAACTGACTTGCTAACTCGGCTGCGTGTTCCGGTAAGTCATTTACATTAGCTAACAGCACGTATTCAAAGCTTAATCTGCGTCCAGTCGATCGCACATACTCGCGGCATTCTGCCATTAACTCACCCAAAGGATAAGGGTGGGCGCTAGGAATCAACTCTTCGCGCAGTCTTTGATTGGAAGCGTGGAGGCTGACGGCGAGGGTAACTTGCAGTTGATGTTCGGCTAGTTGCGTGATGCGATTGCGGATTCCGACTGTGGAAATGGTGATGTTTCGCTGTCCAATTCCTACGTCTTGATTCAAACACTTGACAGCAGCTACGACGTTATCGAAATTCAGCAGCGGTTCGCCCATACCCATAAATACGATGTGGCTGACTCGGCGGCCGAAATCTTGCTGTACTGTCAGGACTTGATCGACAATTTCGTTTACTTCTAAATTGCGCTTGAAACCGCCTTTACCCGTAGCGCAAAAATCGCAGCCCATCGCGCAGCCAACTTGCGCCGAAACGCATACTGTCAGCCGTTTGTCGGTGGGAATGCCGACGGTTTCAATGATTTGACCGTCTGCTAATTTTAGGAGATACTTTACTGTGGCATCCGGTGCGACCGATCGCAAATGAATAGTCGATCGCCCGATCGGGATTTTAGCAACAGTCTCGCGCCACTGTTTCGAGAATACAGAAATATCGGAGAGCGATCGCGCCCCTTTCTCATAAATCCATTGGTACAACTGCTTTCCGCGATAAGCCGGTTGTCCCTGCTGCTGTACCCACTCCGTTAACTCAGCCAAACTCGCGCCCAGCAAAGGCGGAATTTTACCAGACTCAACAGCCAAAGCAGCAGTCTTGCGAGACTGATTCGCATCCCTGGAATTACCAGAAGAGTACACCTGAGAAACGGAAGTAGAAGGCATAGGTCATCAGAAAATTTACTGTCACTCTATATACTAAAACTTCTCGACCAAAACTGCCGAGAATCCTCCTCAAGGTACTTATGCAGAAGACCGGGCGGTTGAAACCGCGTCTATACAGACAAAACCCGATCTCAGAGGGGTTGAAGACCGGGCGGTTAAAATTGCGTTACTTTCTTCAGTCCCTCTGAGCTCGGACTTCGTTCGTGTAGACGCGGTTTCAACCGTACGTCCTCATTTGTGTAGACGCGGTTTCAACCGTACGTCCGATCTGTCCGCAACCAAGTTAAATTTTGGCAAAATTCCCGAAATATTGCATCTAAATGACCGCAGCCACCTAAAATAAACTCTGTAGTTTGTTAAAGGGTGTGCAAATTTGACAGCTTTCCAACACAATTAATGCAATTTCTATGGCGCTAAATATTCTCGCCCTACCCCTAGGGTTTCAATTTACATCCCCAGGCCCGATTATCTTTCAACTCGGCCCCGTAGCTATCCGTTGGTACGGGCTGTTGATAGCTTCTGCCGTCTTGATTGGAGTCAGTCTGTCTCAATATTTGGCCGAAAAGCGCCGCGTTAACCCAGAATTGTTGGGCGATTTAGCAATTTGGTTGGTTTTGGGTGCTATTCCCTGCGCTCGAATTTACTATGTGGCTTTTGAGTGGCAGCAATACGCCCAGAGGCCTGAAGATATTCTGGCGATTTGGAAAGGCGGAATTGCCATTCACGGGGCGATTTTGGGCGGCACGATTGCAGCTTTAATTTTTGCGAAAATCCAGCGAGTTTCTTTTTGGCAATTAGCAGATTTAGTAGCGCCTTCGGCAATTCTTGGTCAGGCGATTGGACGCTGGGGAAATTTCTTTAACTCCGAAGCTTTTGGCAGTCCTACGGATTTGCCTTGGAAACTCTATATTCCGCCAAACAGCCGCCCGATCGGCTACGCTAATTTTGAATACTTCCACCCCACATTTCTCTACGAATCTTTGTGGAATTTGACAGTATTTGGGTTGCTTATAACTTTATTTTTCCGCGATTTGCAGGGCAAAATTCGCTTAAAAACTGGTGCTTTGTTTTTGGTTTACATCGCAGCTTACAGTTCCGGTCGAGTCTGGATTGAAGGGTTGCGAACTGATAGTTTGATGTTTGGGCCGCTGCGGACGGCGCAAATGGTAAGCTTGACTGGGATTGTTTTAGGATTGGGTGGGTTGGCTTGGCTTTATTTGCTCGATCGACCTTTGCCAGATGTGATATCAGCCACGGGCGATCGGGCAAATTCCACTCACAAATCCCCAGAGGATCAATAAAAAACCCCAGAGAGGTTAGTCTCTAGGGTTCAAACCAGGGTGCATCTACCATCCCTTACTTCCAGCCAAAATAGGTGCATCCGGAAGCGCCGGTAAATTTAGCAAACTTTTTTAGCAGCCATGAGTTTGACAGAGATTCCATCCCTAATTCCAGGGGTATACATTGTAGGTGCAGGCCCCGGAGACCCGGATTTGTTGACTGTTAAGGCTCAAAAACTACTGGCTGCGGCCGATGTCATATTATTTGCCGATTCTCTAGTCCCTGAGCAAATTTTGGAGGGAGTGCGCGCGGATGCTGAAGTGATCCAAACAGCGGATAAGACTCTCGAAGAGATTGTACCTTTGATGGTGGAGCGAGTGCGCGCCGGCAAAAGCGTCGTTCGCCTCCATTCCGGCGATCCCTGTCTCTACGGCGCAGTCGGTGAACAAATGCAGGCTTTGGCTGAAGCGGGAATTGCTTTTGAGGTAATTCCGGGAATTAGTGCTTTCCAACTTGCGGCAGCTAAACTTAAAATTGAGTTGACAGTTCCGGGAGTTGTGCAGACAATTATTTTGACCAGAATTAGCGGCCGCACGGAAGTGCCGGAACGTGAAGAATTAGATAGTTTGGCGGCTCATCAAGCGAGTTTGTGTCTGTATTTGAGCGCGCGCCATGTCGATCGAGCTCAAGCTCAGTTGATGGAACATTACCCATCGGATTTACCAGTGGCGATTTGTTATCGTTTGGGCTGGCCGGATGAAAAAATTGTCCTAGTTCCTCTTGACAAAATGGCGATCGCTACTCGCGAACATAATTTGATCAGAACGACGATGTATGTGATTAGTCCGGCTTTGGGTAAAGAGGCCCAAGGGCGATCGCGCTTGTACCATCCAGAGCACGATCGGCTTTTCCGATCGAAGGAAGAAGGAAGAAGGAAGAAGGAAGAAGGAAGAGGGAAGAAGGAAGATTAATTCCCGATTACCAATTACCAATTACTAATTACCAATTACCCATTACCCATGAAAGATTTAACTCGCAGAGAATTTATGACTATCACCGCATTAACCGCCGGATTTGCCTTAGCAGTTCATCCGATTGCTGCGGCAACTATTACCACAGATACAACTAATTTAGTTGCAGGTGAAGTGAAAATCCCGGTGAAAGACGAGTTCATTCCAGCCTACAGAGCCATGCCCGCTACTGGGAGCAATTTTCCAGTAATTTTAGTAATTCAAGAAATCTTCGGAGTTCACGCCCACCTTCAAGATATTTGCCGCCGTTTTGCTAAATTGGGCTATTTAGCGATCGCCCCAGAAATGTTTGCCCGTCAAGGTGATGTTTCTAAAATCACCGACATTCAAGAAATTATTAGTACAGTTGTCTCCAAAGTTCCCGACGCTCAAGTTATGTCCGATTTAGATGCTACCGTAGAGTGGGCGCAAAAGTCAGGAAAGGGCAATATTGATAAGTTGGGAATTACCGGATTTTGCTGGGGAGGGCGAATTGTTTGGATGTATGCCGCCCACAACCCAAAAGTCAAAGCTGGCGTGGCTTGGTACGGGCGTTTGGTTGGCTCTTCTACGGCTTTGACTCCCAAACATCCGATAGACATTGCAGCAACTTTGAAAGTGCCTGTATTGGGGCTTTACGGCGACAAAGACGAGTCAATTCCCAACGATACCGTCGAGAAAATGCGGCAAGTTCTCAAAACAGGCAGCAGCGGTTACGAAATTGTGCTTTATGCAGATACGCCGCACGGTTTTAACGCTGACTATCGCCCCAGTTACCGGGAAAAAGAAGCTGAGGATGCTTGGAAACGGATGCAAGATTGGTTTAAGAAGCACGGAGTTGTTTGAGAGTTTTAAATGTTGAGTTGTGAGTTAAAATTTACTAGCTTCTCGCTTAAAAATGTTTAGTTAACGAACCGCGAAGACGCGAAAAGCGCGAAGTTAGAGAAAGAAGAGAAAAAGGTAATATTGCCGATCGCTCTTAAGACAGTTGGGTTTGTGAGCCGGACATTGGTAAACTGGGCTGTGTAGAATTATCGATCGACAGGTAAGCCCGTGTTAGACGAACAAGCTAAAAAGACCATCCTCCGCAAAATCCCTCACGGATTGTACATCTGCGGTGTCAAAGACGGGGAGGAAGTCAACGGTTTCACCGCTAGCTGGGTGATGCAATCTTCCTTTACCCCTCCCTTAGTCGTCAATTGCGTCAAGCAAGACTCCAAATCCCACGCCATGATCAAAGCCAGCGGTGTCTTTGCTTTGAGTTTTCTGGAAGAGGGACAAAAAGAGTTAGCCCAGAAATTCTTTAAGCCGCAGCGCCGCGTTGGCAATAAATTTGAGGATGTAGAATTTTATGCTGGGGCGGAAACTGGCTGTCCGATTATTTCGGACTCTCTGGGTTACATCGAGTGCAATGTTGTCGGTGCTGTGGAACACGGGGATCACACGGTTTATGTGGGAGAAGTTATCGGTGCAGGGGTTCACCGCGAGGGATCTCCGTTGCAGTTAGAAACCACTGGTTGGAATTACGGCGGTTAAAGACTTGGCAGTTGGTAACTGGCAGTTGGCAGTTGTCAGTTGTCAGTTGTCAGTTGTCAGTTGTTAAGAAAGGCGAGTTAAAATTAATAAAAAATCGGCGATAATTTTGTCGGCATTTTCTTCTGTCAAAATTGGTACGTGTACGAAAATACATTTGGTGCTAAGTTGAGAATCTGCAAGGTGTTTTAAAACCGCATAATATAGGGCTTCGCATACAAATTTTCCGGCTTCGTGACTGATTTCTGTGGTTGCTAAATCAGCGATTAATGATTCGAGATTGACTGCTGTTTTCAGCATATCTGTATCGCAGCAAGCGCAGGATTCTATGGTTAATTTTTGTCTGCTTTCTGCCATGCCGCAGCAGATAATGGTGTCGGGTTGGATTTGGTTGATTTGGGCGATCGCCAAATTGGGCGCTGACTGAAAATCTACGGGCAGTTTCCTCAAAAAAGTCAGGGAATCAGCCAAAGATTGAATTTGAGAAATCTTGGCTAATAAGTCGTCAGAAGAGTTTGATTTCTGATGGGGAAGCCAAGTATTAAATGATGTTAATAAAAATTTGGTTGTCATAAATGATTGGGAATTGGGAATTGGGCATTGGGCATTGGGCATTGGGCATTGGAAGTAACAAATAACCATTCGACCCTTCGACTACGCGAGCGGGGACAGCACTAATGACTAATGACTAATGACTAATGACTAATGACTAATTACTAATTACTGATGACGTTTTGTGCAATAATACCGCTATCGATCATATAAGGCAAGTAAGTCAATGTCTGTCATCGCAGTAGTAGACTATGACATGGGCAATCTGCACTCGGTCTGTAAAGGCTTGGAAAATGTGGGTGCAGTGCCAAAAATTACGGATTCTCCGGCTATAATCGAGCAGGCGGATGCGGTGGTTTTGCCGGGAGTGGGTTCGTTTGACCCGGCAATGCAGAATTTACGATCGCGCAATTTGATAGAACCGATAAAAAGTGCGATCGCCTCTGGGAAACCTTTTTTAGGCATTTGTTTGGGTTTGCAAATTCTGTTTGAAAGTTCCGAAGAAGGCGTAGAACCGGGATTGGGCGTGATTGCGGGAAAAGTACGCAGGTTTCGCTCGGAACCGGGGTTGACAATTCCACACATGGGATGGAATCAATTGGAATTTGCTCAGCCGAATCTGCCACTATGGGAAGGTTTACCCTCTGAACCTTGGGTTTATTTCGTGCATTCTTATTATGTTGATCCGGTTGATTTGGAAGTGCGATCGGCAATGGTGACTCACGGTAGTCAAAATGTGACGGCGGCTATCGCTAAAGGCAATCTGATGGCTGTGCAATTTCACCCGGAAAAGTCTTCGACTACGGGATTGCAAATGCTGTCAAATTTTGTCAGTCTGGTGAGGGCAAAGGTAGCTGCTTAGGCGATTTGTGCAAAACCCGGTTTGTGGTATGAACCGGGTTTTTAGAGTTTTCAAGGATACCATGATCGAAAAAAAATGCAACTGTAAATCTGCTCCAAACCCATATCCAGTAATTCATCCATAATTCTAAATTTTGAAATAGTAAATCTACCTAATTCAACGTAAAATACGGATCGCTAAAAAGCTTGATGTCTTCTTCCGTCTTCCTTCTTCCTTCTTCCTTCTTCCTTCTTCCTTCTTCCTTCTTCCTTCTTCCTTCTACTTATGAGTCTGAGAATTTGCGGCAACCGCCAAATCAAAACTCTGCCGGGACTGGCAACTCGCCCGACACTGGCGCGAGTCAGAGAGGCTTTATTTAATATTTGGCAGGGGACGATCGCAGATTGTAGATGGCTTGACATTTGTACCGGCAGTGGTTCGATGGGTGCAGAGGCTTTGTGTCGCCAAGCAGCGAGTGTTACTGGTATCGAACAGTCGGCGAAAGCTTGTGCAATTATCCGCGAAAACTGGGAAAAAATAGCAGATTCTTCTCAAGAAGTCCAAATATTGCGGGGAGACGCGATCGCAAAATTGACGGCACTAGCGGGACAGCAGTTCGATCGCATTTACTTCGATCCGCCCTACGCCAGCGACTTGTACGAACCTGTGTTAAATGCGATCGCCAGCCAAGAAATGTTAGCACCACACGGCGAAATCGCGATCGAACACAGCCCGGAGCGATCGACACAACCGATACCTGGCCTAGAAATTTGCCGCCAGAAAGTGTACGGCAATACAGCATTAACCTTCTATAGCCCAATACGGTTCCGATAAGAAGACGGGGCGGTTGAAACCGTACGTCTTATCTTCAGTCCGCGGAGGCGGACTTCGTTTGTGTAGACGCGGTTTCAACCGCCGTCTTATTGTCAACTGAACTGAGCAATCCCCGAAATAAATCGAGTTTACGCTGAAAATAAAGACTTTCAGTTGTAACATAAGTTGCAAAGTGTGAGTGTGAATATTCCTAAAGGAGTGAATATGGTTCAGACACCTTCGCGCCATCGTGGTAGCGAATTTCCGGCTGCTAACTCAGTACAGCCAGCCAAACGCGATAGTATTCTGTTGGGAAATAGCCTCTCCCTACCAAATACTAAACTCTTTGGCACAGACGGCATTCGCGGGAAAGTTGGAGAATTGCTGAATGCACCCCTAGCCCTGCAAGTTGGCTTCTGGGCTGGACAAATTATGCGCCAAAATGCCCCCAACCAGGGCCCGGTTATTTTAGGGCAAGACAGCAGGAATTCCAGCGATATGCTGGCAATGGCACTGTCAGCGGGTTTGACAGCCGCCGGTTTGGAAGTGTGGAATTTGGGATTGTGTCCGACTCCCTGCGTTGCTTATCTGGCAAGCATTTCGGATTCTGTCGGCGGTGTGATGATTTCGGCTTCTCACAATCCCCCAGAAGATAACGGGATTAAGTTTTTTGGCTCAAACGGCTCTAAGCTGTCGCAGCAGTTGCAGGAACAAATCGAAGCGGGAATCCGGGGGGCTAAGGTTCCGGTTGCTAGTTTTGCTTTGGGACAACACTACCACCGCCAGGAGTTGGTGAAAGATTATGCTGCTTCTGTCTCTGATTCGCTGCAACAGATGAATTTGTCGGGAATGCGGGTGGTTTTGGATTTGGCCTGGGGGGCGGCGGCGGGTTTAGCGCCGGCGGTGTTCGAGCAAATGGGGGCGGATGTGATCTGTTTGCACAACTCTCCAGATGGATCTCGCATTAATGTTAACTGCGGTTCTACTCATCTCGAAAGTTTGCAAGCGGCGGTTTTGGAACACAATGCTGATTTGGGATTTGCTTTTGACGGTGATGCCGATCGAGTTTTGGGTGTTGACAACAAAGGTCGATCGATTGATGGCGATTACATTCTTTATCTGTGGGGCCGGCAGTTGCGCGACTCCGAACAGTTACCGGATAATTTAATTATTTCTACTGTAATGGCTAACCTCGGCTTCGAGCGAGCTTGGGAAGAATTGGGGGGCAAACTAACTAGAACGAACGTGGGAGATCAGCACGTTCATGCTGAAATGCAGCGCACGGGTGCGATGTTGGGCGGCGAACAGTCGGGGCACATTCTTTGTCCGCATTTCGGTATCAGTGGCGATGGTTTGCTGACAGCTTTGCATATAGCTTCGCTGGTGCGCCAATCCGGGGAATCTTTAGCGCAATTGGTCAGCGGCAGTTTCCAAACTTATCCGCAGTTGCTGGTAAATGTGCGGGTGGACGATCGCGAAAAACGGCTAAGATGGCACGAGTGCGAACCCATGCAAAAGGCGATCGATCGTGCTAACACTGCAATGGGAGAACAGGGACGGATTTTGGTTCGCGCTTCTGGCACTGAACCCCTGATCCGAGTTATGGTGGAAGCTGCCAACGCCGAATTGGCTAATTTCTGGACTGAAAATTTAGTCTTAGCTGTTCAGAAACACATAGCTATTTGATGGAAGAAGGAAGAAGGAAGAAGGAAGAGGGAAGAAGCCTTCATCGTGTCAACTTAAGTCGGAAATCCTTTGTATTTCTCGTTTATCGCCGAGGCCTGATCCCCCTAAATTCCCCGGATAGTCGGGGAACTTTGAGAATATTCTTGTCCCCCCTTATTAAGGGGTTCCAGGGATATCTAGGCCTCGACAATAAACATTAGGCTAATATTAAGCTTGAGATTAAGTTGACACAAATGGCAAGAATCCTCTAGAGAAATATAGGGAATATTGAAACCAATTTTTCATTCTTATTCCCTCATCCTGATTCCCTCTAGACTAAACAACTAAATCCTTCTTTCTTGATTTCCTCATTTTTGATTTTATGAACAGCAAATCAATTCAAAATGGGCTGGTGCATCGAACTTCGTTAAAACTTTTAATTGTTATCATATTAATAACTGGGATATTTTTTAGATTTACAAACCTCGATCACAAAGTCTACTCTTTCGACGAATCTATCACGTCGCTGCGAATTTCTGGCTATACCTGGACGGAAATGGTACAGCAAGATTTTCAAGGAAAAATAATTAGCGTCGCCGATTTGCAGCAAAAATATCAGCAAATAAATTCCGAAAAAAGTTGGTTGGATACTGTTAAAGGTTTAGCTACAGAAGAACCTCAATTACCGCCGCTGTATTTTATATTAGCCAGATTCTGGGTGCAGTTGTTCGGCCCGCAAGTGGCGACTGTCAGAAGTCTTTCCGCTTGGATTAGTTTGCTAGTTTTTCCCAGCATTTATTGGCTATGCTGGGAATTATTTCGATCTACTTCTGTGGGATGGGTTGCTGTGACAATCACCGCTGTGTCGCCGTTTCACGTCTTGTACGCGCAAGAAGCAAGACCGTACATGATGTTTGCAGTCCTTGTCTTGCTGTCGAATGCGATGCTGCTGCGGGCGATCGCCCTACAAAAAAATCCCGCCACATTTAAATCAAGATCTAAATTGAGCAAGGCTGTTTGGTCTATTTATGCGATCGCCCTGACGCTAGGACTGTATTGTAGTTTATTATTTTTTATAGTAATATTAGCCCACGGTATCTACGTAATTATCAATGAAAATTGGCGTGTTAGCCAAACATTAATAGCTTATTTACTAGCTTCAGCGGCAGCAACACTCATTTTCTTACCTTGGATTTTTGTATTAGTTTATAACTCGCCCAAAATCGCTGCCACAGTAGGCTTGCCCCGTCTTTCTCTCTCGGTCATGTCTTCACTTAAATCTTTGATTCTTATCACCTGCCGTAATTTTGTTGACACGCATTGGGCAGGCGGAATAATTAAATTAGGTGCGAATAATATTAATGATTTACCGAGACTAATTGTAGCAGTTATATTAATGTTGTCGATCGTATATTCAATCTACTTCATTTGCTACTCAACTCCCAAGCGAGTTTGGCTGTTTGTCTTGACAGCCATCGCAATTACAGCGATAGTATTGATAGCAGTAGGAGGCGTCGCCGATCGCTATCTAGTTCCCTATATTTTAGGAATTCAGCTAGCTGTGGCTTACCTGTTTACCGCTAAAATTGTAGCCGCCACCAATCCCCGACAACAAAAGCTGTGGCAGCTCGGCTTAATAGCCCTAATATCAAGTGAAATAGTTTCTTGTGCCGTTAGCTCACAATCACAACTTTGGTGGAACAAGTATCCTTCTAGCACTAAATACAATCCCCAAGTAGCAGCGATTGTCAATCAAGCCCAAAAACCTTTATTAATTAGTCACGGAGGCAACAACCTTACCGGAAAAATAATGTCTATCAGCTATTTACTGAAGCCACAAACACAGCTTTTACTAGCAGTTAAACCAGAGCAAGTCAAAATCCCGGATGGTTTTAGCGATGTATTTATCTACCGAAGCACCGAACTATTGCAATTTGAACTAGAAAAAGTGCAAAAATATAAAATCATACCAATTTACAAACCGGGCGATGTGTGGCTTTGGCGTTTAGAGAAATAACAAAAGTGGCAACTGCGAATGATGATTTCTGTTGTGATACCTACCTACAATCGCGAGCAACCCCTGCGAGAGACATTGGCTGATACGATTCGGCAAAATTACCCGAATTTTGAAGTGTTGGTAATCGATCAAACTCGTACCCACGAATCGGAAACTCAAGTTTATTTAGAGGAATTGGCAAATGCGGGAAAAATTCGGTGGTTTCGGGTAAATTGGGCGAGTTTGCCGGCGGCGAGAAATTATGCCGTGCGACGCGCAGTTGGAGAGATTATTTTATTTCTTGATGATGATGTACAATTGCCGGATGGTTTTTTAGCTGCTCACGCTGCCAACTATTTAGAAAAACCGGATGTGGGTTGTGTGGCGGGTAGGGTATTTGACAGAATGAAATTGGATTTTTCTGGAGGTGATTTGGCGATCGACTTTTTGCCCCCAGAAGCGATGGATGCGGGCATTGCTTGGTATTTTATCGATTTGGTGCATACAGTCAAAGCGCAGCAGGTGCTCTCGGCTAGAGGCTGTAATATGTCGTTTCGCAGGCAGGTTTTTGCCGAGTGGGGTTTGACGTTTGATGAGCGGTTTGTAGGGAGTGCGGTGCGGGAGGAGTCGGATTTTTGTTTGAGATTGCGATCGACTGGCATGAAAATTTGGTACGATCCCAATGCCTGTTTAGTTCATTTGGGGGAGGAGAGCGGCGGATGTCACGATGTCAGCACGCGATCGATCGCATATCAAGTCACATTTTATCACAACCACTTTCTGATGGGATTGAAAAATTTAACGACCTTTGAATGCCTGCGATTTTTCGCCAAACTCTTTGACTGCCACGTTTTGGGGAAGCCACCTTGTCATAAAAGCCGATCGCCCATTAAAATTATTGTTCGACTTACTTTTTATATCCTCGGCTTGATTAGCGCCATCAATACATTAATTCAGTCCCTCTGGAACGACGGACAAATTTACACTCATCAAGATCACATTAACCTTAAATAATTACAATTATCAACTACCAATTACCAATGACTGAACAATGAGAATCTTGGTTGCCAGCCACACCTATATAGTTGACATAAATAGGGAAAAATATAAAATATTAGCCAACCTAGAACCAGGCATTGAAGTAACAATTGTAGTGCCGCGACGCTGGAAACCCGGAGGCGTACAAAATCAAACTATTGAAACCGAATTTTATCAAAAAGGCTCATTTAAAATAGTTCCCATATCCAATTTTAGTCAAAACAATCAAGGATTGCTAACATTTGGCACAGATATAATTAAACTATTGCAGGAATTCCAGCCGCAGATTATCCAAGTCGAACAGGGTTCAAAATCCCTAGCCTACACCCAATTAATTATACTCAATAAATTACTCAAACTCCAAGCCAAAAATATATTATTTACCTGGTGGAACCTGCCTTATAAATTGAAGTGGCCCGTTTCAGTCTTAGAAAATTACAATCTCAATCACACTGACGGAATTATTGTCGGCAACCTAGACGGATCTAAAATTTTGAGGCAGCGGGGCTACACAGGTGCGATGGCAGTAATGCCGCAACTCGGAGTAGATGAAACTTTGTTTCGCCGCACTGGTAAAGACGCTGATTTATCGCTAAAATTAGGCATTGAACCGACCGATTTTGTGGTAGGATTTGTCGGGCGATTTGTCGAAGAAAAAGGACTATTAACTTTAGCTGAATCATTGGCGGGATTGAAAAAACTCCCTTGGAAGTGGCTGTTAGTAGGACAAGGGAAATTGCGATCGCAAATTGTCGAAAAATCGATTAAATGGGGCATCAGCGACCGAATAATCTGGGTAGAAAGCGTTTCCCACGAAGAGGTTCCCGCATATATCAACCTAATGAACTGCTTGGTATTACCCTCGCAAACCAGCTATAAATTCAAAACTTTGACTACTGTGGGTTGGAAAGAACAATTTGGTCACGTTTTAATTGAGGCGATGGCGTGTAAAATCCCGGTTATCGGTTCCGACTGCGGGGAAATTCCCCACGTCATCGGTGATGCGGGCTTAGTCTTCCCGGAGGGAAATGCAGCGGTTTTGCGCGAGTGTTTGCAGAAATTGATGGAGTTGCCGGAGTTGGCGGCTGATTTGGGCGATCGGGGTTATCATAGAGCCATGACCAATTATACAAATCAAGCCTTAGCTGAGCAGTTGTTAGACTTTTACAAAGAATTGTTGTAACTTTTAGCAGTATAATCCAAGTATCAAATCACAACTGTTGCAAATGTCTATTCCTTCCGAAATACGACCTTTGGTTGAGCAGCTCTACGAGGTACTAAACGATACCGAGAGCCTTGCAACGCAGGGACTTTTTGCACTTAGAACAGCAATGTCTCTTTTTCCAGAAAATGAAATACTGATGCAATACTTTTCTTCGATAACTAATTTTCAATTCTGTGTAATAGGTACTCGCTTACAAGCAGAGAACATTGTGAGCAATATATTGATGGCTGGTGTTCCCGATGCAGATGTTCAAAAAGCAGGAGATTATTTAGCAGCCTTGCTACGTATAGCTCCTGAATCTAAAATGATGCTCGAAAAAGTAATTGAAAAATTAGAGGTATTGTCATGAAACAATTACCAGATGAAAGCGTACTGCTGGAAATTCTTGAAATTGTGAAAGCTGCTGAAGCCAAAGCCAGTGAAATGTATGAATTTTCCAAGAAAATATCTCACAATACCCAAATTACAGCAACCAAGAGAGAGGAAGCTGAACAGCTAAACGGGCAGCCTTTTCCAGATAATTAAATTTGTAATGGGAGATGTTGGTATGTTGATGTAAAAAACGATCCTCCATGCGAATTATCCAAATTATTCCCTCAATTTCCCTAAACCCGGGTTCCTACGAGTTTTGCGACGAGTCACGATAAATCACGCAAGAAACCGGGTTTGTGAGGTCTTTTGGTAATCAGATGTATCTAGTGCTAAAATCATTCATCAATCAGGAATAAAACTGTTAAGTTCTTCCACTAGCAGATGCACTGTTGTCAAAGGATTATCACTTTCAGGATTGGGGCGATCGTATTCCAATAAAAGCCGTTTTGCGTGTTTAATCGCATCCTGCTGTTTGCTTTTGAGTTCCTCGTAAATCGTCTCACTGTTTTTCTGATACTCGTGTTCCAATAACTTGGTTAGCATATTTTGATAATGCTTGCGAGAAATTCTAGTATTATAAAAATGGAAGTGTAGTAAATACCAAAGTTCAAAAGCATCATTAGAGTAAGCTACTTTAATGCCGTTATTTTTGGCAAGAGTCATAGCTGTATTAAAATTTTGCGCGTCGTGAGAATTTTTACCGTTAATATCGCGATCGAACACACACCAAAATCTGTCTGTTTCGTCGTATTCTGAGTCATTTTTCAACTCAATAGCTTTTTCTACTAAACTCCTCGTGTTTCTCCCTTCTCCCTTGATATCCAGCTTAATTACCTTTGTGTCTACCGGAAAACTTCTAAAATAGTTTGGTTCTGTTTTCTCACCTTCGCACACAATTAAAAACCATTTTCTACTTTTAACTTTTCGGTTATAGTAATCAATCTTTCTTCCAGACGAACTTTTTTTACCCATGAAGTTCACCTATAAGTTCTTTAAAATTACCAATAAAAGGGATAGCGCCATACTTACCAATAATGTAATCGCGCTCAAATGAGGCATTTTTTCCTACTTTATACTCCACCAAAGAGTACAAATCAGTAGCCCCCTTATTGTCCTTCTCGGTAAACCATATTTGATCCTTGCGAAAAGTCTTGCTGCTGAGCAAGTTTGTGTCGTGTGTCGTGAATATAAGCTGTGCGTTGTGCGGATTAGTCTCATTAGAATTGAATAAGCAGATTAATTCGCGAGTAATCAGCGGATGAAGTCTGGCATCAAGTTCATCTATGAATAAAATTTTTCCTGTCCTCAAAGTATCGAGAAGCAGCCCTGCTAATGCAAACAATTTGTTTGTTCCCTCAGACTCATGTTTTTCGATATCGAATATTTCTATAGCAGTCTGCTTACCGTCAGCATCATATTTTCGATGAACTGTTTTTACGGTTGGTTTGCTTTCAGGATTAAGAGATAAACTACCGCCGTAGTAACTAGCATATAATACCTTATTATTGGAAAGAATAAATCCAGGTTGATTTGTGATTTGGATATCAGCAATACCCAAGTCTAATTTTTTGATGAATTCAATAATATCATGCCTGTGGCGATCGTTCTCAAAAGAGTCTAAAGTTTCCTTGCGGTATTGTGTATCTTGCAAGCCTGATATCAATTGCAAAGTTTTACTGAACCACAGCAGAATTTTGCCAGAAACTTTACCATTAAATTGTGCAACAACAGAAAGAAATAAAGCATTACTTCTGGTTTTATCGCTAATGCCTTGCCCCTCCGGGAAATCATCTAATATAAAATTGTCAAAATCCCGTTCAAAAAGAAGTTTTTCTGCATTGTTATCAGTTTGAAACAACCACTCAGAAACCACCTGCTCAGTGTTTACCTCAAAGCCATATCTAAAGGTAGTGCCTTTGAGCAGGAAAACGATTTCAAAGAAGGATGGCTCTTTTTCTGTCTCTGTACTTAGCCTGAATGCTTCAATATCGATCGCCTCTGAAACTTGCGTTTCTTTGGATGAGTTGAGGACAAACCACTTCATAAAGCGCAGGGCAGCAACAAGATTGCTTTTGCCACTGGCATTGGCTCCATAAATAGCAGCACTTTTAAGCAATTTTAATTTACTACGCTCAATTTCAAAGAGATTGTTTTCGTCAAGCTCTCGATCGTCCTCAGTAATTGACGAAGCTACCATGCTGAGGGTGACAGTTTCTTTAAAAGATTTGTAGTTACCTACGCTGAATCCAATCAGCATAAAGTGCCTCCGCTCGCCTAAATTAGTATAAGGTGCAAAACTTGCACTTATTTCTATAATAACACAACAAGCTACCCCAACTAATAACAAGTGGTAATCATGCGAATTATCCAAATTATTCCCTCAATTTCCCTCGTCTACGGCGGCCCGAGTCAAATGGTATTGGAACTTTCGGCCGCCCTAGCTTCCCAAGGCGTTGATGTCACAATTATCACCACAGATTCTAATGGAGATATCGGTCAACCTCCCTTAGATGTGCCATTAAATCAACCAATCAAACAAAACGGTTATCAGATTATTTATTTCCGCTGTTTTCCGTTTCGTAGATATAAGTTTTCCCTGAGTTTATTACAGTGGTTGAATGAAAATATCGAACAATTTGACCTCGCTCACATTCACGCTTTGTTTTCGCCAGTAACTACTTTCGCTGCTACAATTGCCCGATATCATAAGTTGCCGTATATTATCCGTCCCTGCGGTATGCTTGATCCCGCAGATTTGCAGAAAAAAAAGTGCTTGAAACAGATTTATGCTGCACTTTTAGAACGCCCTAATTTGGCAGGTGCGGCAGCAATTCATTTCACTAGCAAACAAGAAGCTAAAATTTCAGAAAGATTTGGTTTGGAGAGCACAGGCAAGATGCCTGTGCCACAGGATTTTGTGCCACAAGATAGCACAGGCAAGATGTCTGTGCCACAGGATTTTGTGCCACAGGATAGCACAGGCAAGATGCCTGTGCCACAAGATTTTTTGTCACTAGATTTGGTGATTCCATTGGGAGTGACGGCAGATTTTTCTCCTGAACTATTGCGGAATTCTGAAATACCAATCATATTATTTATGTCGCGGATCGAACCAAAAAAAGGATTAGATTTGCTTATCCCGGCACTGGAAAGTGTTTTAGAAGATGGCATAATATTTCATTTTATTTTGGCAGGCTCCAATCCGCAAGATGCTGATTATGAAACAAAAATTAAACAAAAAATACAAAGTTTAAGTTTAGGAAAATCTACCATAATCACTGGCTTTGTTAGCGGTGATTTAAAAGCGGAAGTGTTGAGAAAGGCAGACTTATTTGTGTTGCCTTCCTATTATGAAAACTTTGGTATTGCTGTAGCAGAAGCGATGGCGGCTGGTGTACCTGTTGCTATTTCCGATCGCGTACACATCTCCGACGACATCCAGCAAGCAGAGGCTGGGTGGGTTGCGCCTCTGGAGGTAGGGGCGATCGCCTCCACGATCAAATCAGCACTCCTGGCACCACAGGAACGCCAGCGCCGGGGCTTGAACGCGCAAGCTTATGCCAAAAAGCACTACAATTGGGAGGCGATCGCCCAACAAACCATCGAAGCTTACCAGCACATTTTGGCATCGATTAACTAACGTAACTGAAATTTACCTTTTACTTCTTTTCCTGCGGCGAGTTTTTGTGCTGCTGCTATCAGAATCTGTCGGCGATATTTGGGCATCGCTGCTTTGAAGCAGTGTTATTGCTATTTCAGCTACAATACTTGTCAACAAAACTCTGCAATCCAGCTTGATATCCTTCTCCTACCGCCTGAAATCTCCACTCTCCATTCTTTCTATACAAACGACCAAATTCTATAGCAGTTTCTCGCGTAAAATTCTCTTTTAATTCATACCGAACAAGTTCGATTCCCGTATCCAAATTGACAATCTTGACAAAAGAATTTATGATATTGCTAAAATTTGCATTAACTTTCTGTGCTTCGTGAATAGTGACAACAAAAGTTATTTCCACAATTTCAGGATTAACTTTTTCTAAGATAACGCCGTAAATAGTCTTATTTTCTTTACCTGGGTTGTTGTTTTCAGGAATCGATTGCAGTACCGAACCGTCACTGGATTGCAGATTATTGTAAAATATCAAATATTTATCGTTAGGTACTTTGCCGTCAGCACCTAGCATAAACGCAGAGACATCAATCTCGTAGCTTTTTCCTGCCTCTGTCAACTGCCAACCGAGGGCGATCGCCATTTTTTTTAAATCCGGCGCTTCTTTAGAGATATTAAATCTCTCACCCTTACTTAATTGCATTGCCATCTGCTTATTTGTCAAACATAAACTTTTATAGTACCAATGTTAATATTAAGTGGCACAAGAACTTTTCATCTTTAATAAAACTTAATATTTTGCGTCTCAGAGCGGGCTTGATTAAAAATATGTGCTGCCTGTATCCGAATTTATTGAGATTGACTTACATAAAATTACGTAAGTAAAAACCGGGCTTTATCCAAAACCCGGTTTCTACAATTGAACTTAATTTGACTCTACTTTTGAGCATTTTCAGAACTAGGTGGCAGGGTAACAAAATTCCCAAAAGCTCCAACTGTTTGATAGCTTTTTTTGCCCAGTTGAGTTGTGTAAATGCTGACAATGCCTAAGTTCTGACGTTCCGTTGTATTGTCGAGCAAGTGTTCGATCGATCCGCGCTGCGAAGTCAGCAAAGTCTCTGCAACGCCACTCAAAGCTTTGGGTACGCGAGAATCATTGCGCACAGTGTTTTTAAACTCGGTTTCGAGCACGCCGGAAGCATAAGTTAGGTATTTGTCTCTCGGAGGATTTGTAAATACCATGCCAGCAGCCAGAACAGTTAGGGCGATCGCAACTTTGCCCACATTACCGAAAAAATTAGAAGTTGGTTTGTTAGTATTCATGGCTTTATCAATAATCATTTTTTCTTAGCCCGGTTGAGTTATAAGCTGATCTTAATTTAAACTACACCTCCTCAGAAACAGATTTCAGAAAGGAGAGGACAGTTTTTAGATTGGAGGCCAGTTGCGAGTAAGTCTCTCACTAGCCTGTCTTCCTTATACTTTCCTCCCTCACCCAAATCCGGTAAATTTTCCCAGACTTACGCAAACAGTGGTTGAAGGCGCTAATTATAGCCGCTAGGTGCTTGCGGCACACACTAAAGTTATTTTTGGTTAGATTTTTGTCGATCGATCTCCCGCTGCAATTCTTCAATCTGACGGCGCAAAGCCTCCGTCTCACTGTTAGATGTTTGGGACTTCACATCAACCGCACCCTCAGCCACAGCCCGCTTGTAGTTTCCCAGCTTAATTTGGCGATATTCTTCCGAACTCGCCCAATCTCGCAAATACCGCAAACGTTCCACCGGGAAAGGGTGACTCAGCATCACACCTTGGCCGCCGTTGTAAAGTAAAAATTTATACACTTGATTGAGATTGTCGCGATCGAGTTCTTGATAATTGTCAGACTGGCGGATAAACTCTTGCAAACTGCATTGGTCAGCATATTTACTGCTAACTCCCGCAAGTTTCATCATCGTCTTCATCACCCCGTTCAAATCATCCGTCACCAACAAAGCCGCCCGATCCGCCGACAATTCCGCCTTGCGCCGCCACTCATAAAAAGCAAAAATTAAACCGCTACCGACAATATTTCCCAGCCCAAAAGTCATCTCACCAATTGTCGATGCAATGCTCATCGCCCACATCGCCATTTGATTTAAAGTTGGATGCCCGCATTTAATGTGTCCCAACTCGTGAGCCAGCACTACCTTGATTTCTGCCTCGTCCAACAAGTCTAAAAGACCTGTGTTTAACACTATGTAGGGCTGATTTTTTCCGAGAGCATAGCTGTTAACGGCGGGATTTTGAGAAACAAACAAACCGGGTTCTGGAAAAATATCTAAGTCCTGCACGCACTCCCGAAAAATGTGATAAATGCTGGCATATTGGCGCGGGCCGACTTGGATGCTATTTCCCATTAGGTAAACGAATTGCGGTCGTTCGTAGACAAATTCTACAAATTTGCTGGCAATTAAGTCAAATCCAGGTACGCTGCGTAATGCTGTCTCGGCTTGGCGATCGAGCGGATGCTGAAATGCTTCGCTAGAAATTCCAGTATAAGTAGGCATAGTTGTTGCAAAAATTACATGAAAAAGGTCAGTATGGCGATCGCCCGGTGCAGACAGACACCTAACTTATCAATCTTATCGCGACAAAATTGAACTCTTGTCGAACAGGCCGTTGGTGTCTGTGCAAATCAGAGTTAAAATGGTTTTTCAGCGGCAGGCGCGATCGACAAAGGTATTTCGCCGTGTCTGTTTATCAGAAAATTGGGTCTAAAACCCCGTCCTTTTAGGACGGCTTTGCGTTAAGATATTGATGGTCACTGACCCGCCCGGATTTAAGATACTTCAAAACAAATAACAAGGTTGAAAGTCCTGTCAAAGTTGCGATCAGAAACAGGGGAAGCAGAAAGGGCAACGGTGGAATCCGACCTTGGATGCAATCAAGTATTTTACTTGAGCTACAAAAACGATAGTCGCCATAGGGCATTGGGAGACTTAAAACGAACGTAGAGGCTGGATAAGACTTGCTTGCAAGCGTCGGTCTGTGAAGCGTTAAGAATCACTGCGCCTTTAGGACAGTGAGTATGTCAACGCCAAAAATTGGAACGTGCAAAAATGGCTATCCTGCGACACGAAAACGGTACAACCTACACTCAACTCAGCGACATTACCCGCGAACTCGCTCCCTTAAACATTCAACTCAACCGCTGGCCAGTGGGTGAGAGTCCAGAAATTCACAATTTGTTAGCGAAAGATGCGCTTAGCGACACCGAAAAAGAGCAAATCCTGCAAGCCCTCGACGGCTACTTCCAACAACTCCAGGAAACCGCAGGCTATCAAGAGCGCGACTTAATCGTACTGCACCCAGATATTCCCAACATCGACACCATGCTGTCCAAATTCAACAAGTGCCACATCCACGCTGACGATGAAGTGCGTTATATCGTAGCAGGCGAGGGCATTTTCGGCTTCGTGCGGCCAGATGGCAGCCAAGTCGAGCTCACTGTGCAGCCGGAAGAATTTATCAACGTACCGGCGAATACGGAACACTGGTTTTATTTGACAGCGGCCCGGAAAGTTAAAGCTGTGCGATATTTTACCACTACGACTGGCTGGACGCCGGAATACACGGATACGGAAATTCGATCGCGCTTAGCTACTGTTTGAAAAGGTTCGCAGTATTCGTAGGGTGTGTCGCCATGATTAATCCCTAAATTCTCTCGACAATCTCATGGCGACGAACCTTACAGATGGCAAATTAAACTTGAATTGTATAAGTAGTCGTAGAGTGTGTCGCCTGCGATCAATCGTCGCATTAAATCGACAATTGCACGGGCGACGCACCTTATTCGGGCGATTGCAGATATCAGGTGCGTCGCTATCAGATTGTGGAATTTTATTCAGAGATTTATCGCAAGCGACGCACCCTACAACTCTGATTTTATGCGGACTGAAGTCCTCACTACGAACCACTTTTATTGAGGTTTTTTAAATTTAAACTTACATCTAAATTTTGTGATTTGAAGATTGCAAAATACTCAAAGCCACAGCCTCCGCTACCTTAATTCCATCAATCCCCGCCGACAGGATTCCACCCGCATATCCCGCACCTTCCCCAGCCGGATAAAGACCTTCTGTATTCAAACTCTGATAATCCTCCTTGCGCTTAATCCGAATTGGTGAAGAAGTGCGCGTTTCCACCCCAGTCAAAACCGCATCATCCATCGCAAATCCTTTAATCTGTTTGTCAAAAGCCGGAAGTGCTTCGCGGATGGCGGCGATCGCATAATCCGGCAAACTTTCGCTCAAATCAGTCATCACAACTCCCGGCGTATAAGACGGCTGCACGCTTCCTAGCGCGATCGAAGGGCGATTCGCTAAAAAATCTCCCACAAGCTGCCCCGGCGCGTTGTAAGTGCCACCTCCTAACTCAAATGCCCGTTCTTCTAGGCGACGTTGAAGCTCAATTCCCGCCAAGGGATGACCGGGATAATCTTCCGGCGTGATACCCACGACAATCCCACTGTTAGCATTGCGTTCATTGCGAGAATATTGACTCATCCCGTTAGTGACAAGTCGCCCCGGTTCCGATGCAGCCGCCACTACCAAACCACCGGGACACATACAGAAACTGTAAACAGAACGGCCATTTTGGCAATGGTGCACCAGTTTGTAATCGGCGGCACCTAAAAGTTTGTGGGCCGCGCGATCGCCAAAACGACAGCGATCGATCAACTGCTGCGGATGTTCCACCCGAAAACCAATAGAAAAAGGTTTAGCCTCGATGTAAACACCGCGCGAAAATAACATTTCAAAAGTATCGCGGGCGCTGTGTCCCACCGCTAAAACAATATGATTACTCGCAATATATTCTCCGCTGGCTGTGGTAATTCCCTGCACTTTGCCATTTTCGATGTGGATATCTTCGACACGAGTTTGAAAACGAAATTCTCCGCCTAACGATTCAATTTTTGCCCGCATACTTTGGACAAGTCCCACCAGCTTAAATGTACCAATATGCGGCTTATTAATATATAAAATTTCCGGTGAAGCTCCCGCATTCACGAGTTCCGTTAGCACCTTGCGCCCGTAATGCTGGGTATCTTTAACTTGGCTGTAGAGTTTTCCATCGGAAAAAGTACCCGCACCACCTTCGCCAAACTGAGCGTTAGATTCTGGGTTAAATTCGATTTTTTTCTTCCAAAATCCAAAGGTGTCAACTGTGCGATCGCGCACTGCTTTGCCGCGTTCTAAAAGGATGGGGCGAAATCCCATTTGTGCCAGCATCAGCCCTGCAAAGATACCGCAGGGCCCCGTACCGATCACAATGGGGCGGGGAATCGTCAAATTGCTGGGGGCTTGCGCTACATAGCGATAACTCGTGTCTGGTGTTACCATCACATGAGGATCTTTTTTGAAGCGTTGGAGAAGTTGTTTTTCCTGTGTTGCCTCTACATCCACAATATAGACAAGGAGGATTTCTGCTTTTTTGCGAGCATCGTAGCTGCGCTTAAAAATGCTATAGCTGAGCAATTCTTCGGGGAGAATTTGCAGCTTTTTGACTATGGCGCTGGCGATCGCACTTTCAGGATGATCTAAGGGAAGTTTGATTTCGGTTATTCGTAACATATGGTAGTTGTCTGTTGTCTGTTAACTGTTAACTGTTAACTGTTGTCTGTTAACTGTTGTCTGTTAACTGTTGTCTGTTAACTGTTGTCTGTTGTCAGTAGAAAAATAGACTAAAATCAGTCTAATAAAAGTATTTAAGAATTATAGCCTTTCTCACATTCGTGAGGTACGAATTTTGACATAAAAAGCTTGCTATTGTAAGGGTTGTAGCATAACTCAGCATACCTCATCTTTCTGAGAAACGCTATATGCACTGGTAGCTAAAAAGGGTTTTTTTCGTCCAAAACCCGGTTATGAGAGTCGGAGTGCGATCGCGAAGTTTATTATAACTATTTGACTTGAGATAATTGCAGAAGCGTTATAATAAACAAAAAATTAAGTTTTGTAAAGACCCTTGACTGCAACATTTACACCCAAAAACAGCCAAACCTGGCACGCTCTCAACCCCCTGTGGAAAGGAGCAGAAGACGCAGTACAGAAGGGTTTGCCCCACACTAAGCTAGCGCCGGCATGGCAAATACTGCTCCTGGGCGACGGTTCCCCCACCCGTCACCTGCAACTGCTGACAGGGGAACGGACAGAAGTAGACGTAATCGATATGTCCTTGGTGGGTGACGATGCAGACGGCGCGCCCCAGCAAATTGTCGCGGTTCCGGGGCCCCGCCTGCGCCGCCAAGTGTGGCTGCGGACAGCTTCGGGACAGCGCCTCGCCTACGCGACTTCTTGGTGGGAAGCGAGTCACGTAGATGAATATTTAGAAAATAAATCTTTGCCAATATGGGCTAGTTTAGGGCGGCTGCGGACAGAGTTGTATCGCGACGTACAAGGCATTTATTTCGGCGATTCGGCGGTTTTGGAGTCTGCTTTTGAACAATCGGGGCCTTTTTGGGGGCGACATTATTTGTTTTGGCATCACGGAAAGCCATTGACTCTGATTTATGAGGTGTTTTCGCCTTATTTAACTAAGTATTTGGGGCCGATGCAATTGGATGTTGATTGAGACTGAGATCTTGCACCATTACCAATAAGGCTTTCAGGGCGGGCTAGGAGCAACGCCCCACAAGAAAATTTACCCGATTGTGGAACAGGCATCTTGCCTGTTCTTAAGAATAGTTCCGCCGAAACTTCACTCGCAAACCGTCGCGAGGATGAGGCATCGGTATTGTGATCAAATTCAAATCTTGATCCGGTAACAGATCCCACTCGTACTCCCGAACCATCTTTGCTGCAAACAACTTCATCTCTAATCGGGCAAATTCTTTGCCCAAACATTCTCGCAAACCGCCGCCAAAGGGCACGTAACTGAAAGGTTTAGCCGATCGCTCCGAGCTAAATCGATCGGGGTCGAATCGCTCGGGTTCAGGATAAAGTTGACTATCCTGATGGGTTTGAGTAATCCCAGAAACCACGCTCCAACCCTTGGGAATTTCATAGCCGCCGAACTCACAAGCATTAATTACTGTCCGAAAAACACCTCCAGCCGGTGGAACTAAACGCAGCACTTCTCGCATAACCTGTTCTAAATAAGTCATTTGTTTGAGCTGTTCCAATGTTAGGGGTTCAGTTGCGGGGAACTGCTGCTGTTCGGCCCGCACTTTTGCCATTACATCGGGGTTTTGAGCCACGAGAAGACAAAAAGAGGCGATCGCCGAAGTTAAAGTTTCGTGTCCCGCAAACAACAGCAACAGCACTTGATCTTTTAACTCATCCAAACTCAAACTATTTCCCTCGTCATCGCGAGCCGAAATCAGCAAACTCAAAGCATCATTGCCGCTAGGGGTTCCTTGTTGGCGATCGCGAATAATCTTTTCCAGTTCTGCTAACAGTAACTTTCTGCTATTTTTCGCTTTGCCAAACAGAGTCCAAGGCAGATCTAAAGGAATCGAAAATAAACCCTTAGACCAAGTTTCAAAATAATGTCCTAGCGCCGTTTCCGAACCCTTTTCTATCCCTACTAACAACTTACCCGCCACATCAAAAGTATAATTTTTCAGTTCAGGATACCAAGTCATGGTTTCCATTTTGACCCATTTTTCCAAATAGCGCTGAGTGATATCTTCCATCGCGCCGATGTAGCCGGCTAAAGCTCGTGGCTGAAACGCTTGGTACAGCAACTTGCGCCGATTTTGGTGGTTAGCACCCGTTTGCAGCGACAAGGAAAGCGGCCCTAAAAGCGCTTTCGTGCTCGGAGGAAAACTCACAACAAAATATTGGTTGTCATTGCTTAAAACAAACAAATTCGCCTCTTGGCCACGCACAAACACGGTAGGCTCTCCGAAAATGCTAGTTTTGAAAATGGGCCCGTACTGCTGGTGGCGTTTTTTGGCAAATTGGGAATCTTGCAAAAAGTTGAGGGTATCGCCAATTAGGGGTAAACCTAAACTGCCGGGAGGTAATGCCATATCTGATTTGTGATTTTTGATTTGTGATTTTTAATATCATATCAATTTTAGTTGGAGAGTGGGTAATACGCACCAGACAAATTTATGGTAAAATAACTTTTATCTGTTGGGAGCCTGTAGGGTGCGTCAGTTTTAAGGTTAGTACCAAAAAATCGGGTTTTCCAACTGACGCACCTTAGTAATTTTGCCGACAAACCAATTTAATTCTCTGTCCTTTTAATCGGAATCTCGATCGCAAATTCAGTACCTTTCCCGATCGCCGAAAAACAGTTGATTTTACCTTTGTGTTTTTCGACAATAATTGAATGGGAAATTGCTAAACCCATTCCCGTTCCCGAACCGATCGGTTTTGTAGTATAGAAAGGGTCGAATATCCGCTGCTTGATTTGATCGGCGATACCTGAACCGTTGTCAGCAATTCTAATCGCAACGCAATTACCTTCTACCTCTGTACGAATGCGGATACTTCCCGGATTTTTGGGCGGATGTTGTAAAGCATCGATCGCGTTAGCGATAATATTCATAAATACCTGATTCAACAGTCCGGCGTAGCACTCCACCAGCGGCAATTCTCCGTATTCTTTAACGAGTTGAATGGCTGGGCGATCGGGCTGAGCTTTCAGACGGTGTTCTAAAATCATTAATGTACTGTCGATGCCTTCGTGAATGTTAACATTTTTCATGTCAGATTCATCGAGACGAGAGAAATTTCGCAAACTCAGCACGATATCCCGAATACGAGTTGCTCCTACCTGCATCGAAGATAGCATTTTTGGCAAGTCGTCTAGCAAGAAATCCAGATCTAAAGCCTCTATTTCCTGCTGAATAACTTGACCAGGTTGCGGGTATTCATCTCGATACATTTGCAACAGTTTCATCAGGCTTCCGGTGTATTCTTCGGTGTAGGTAAGATTGCCGAAAATAAAGCTGACCGGGTTATTGATTTCGTGGGCAATTCCTGCTACCATCTGACCGAGACTCGACATTTTTTCTGCTTGCACGAGTTGGGTTTGAGCTTGCTGGAGTTCGCACAGAGTTGCTTCTAGTTGGGTAGTTTGTTCTTGCGCTATCCGGGCTGAATCGACGCTTTGTGTGTAAAGTTCCGCTTGATTAATGGCGATCGCCAATTGATTGCCCACCGCCACTAATAGTTCCACTTCCTCATCGCTCCAACACCGCACAGCGCTACAAGCGCTACAGCAAATTGCCCCTATTTTACCTGAAGATGTCTGAAGGGGAATCTCCAGCAGAGACTGTAATCCTATACACCTGAAAAAATCCCGCTCTACTGGATCGGGAACAGTCTCAAAATCATCGATACGAATTATTTCTAAATTGGCAATTCGCTCGGCTTGAGAACCAGTTGCACTAATAGGAAATGCACCTAACAGCGAAGATAAATAGGCATTTTTTGCTTCGTATTGCACGTCCCAAACAGGCGGCGAGGTGTCTGGGATATACCAAATAAACACGCAGCGATCGAGCATCAGCAAGTCGCGAATTTGCTGCACGGTTGTTGCCAAAATAGTATCTAAATCCAAAGATTGGCGGATGTTGCTAGCTAGTTGGTTAAGCAATGTTTCCTGCTCCGCTAATTTGCGAAATCTCGCTTCCGACTCTTGCAACTGTCTTTGAGATTCTTTTTGTTTTGTAACGTCCAAACCCAAACCTATCAAGCCGATCGCCCTGCCACAATCATCTTTTACCTGAGTTTTAATTGTCTCCAAGTGGTGATACTCGCCGTCAGCCAACTGGAGCAATTCTTCTGAATAACAGGGAGTATCTTGGCTCCACGCTTGGATGTCAGATTCCATGCAGTTAGCAGATGCTTCTAATCCTAAAACTTCGGAATAGTGAGAGGCTGCCAAAAATTTATCTTCGGATACAGCCACATCTTCGCAGAAAGTTTTGTTGACTAATAACATCCGCCCGCTAGGATTTGCCATCCACACCCAGATCGGAGCGTTGTCAATAATTGTCCTCATAGTTTGCTTTTGGGCGGCGAGAGCCATTTCTGTTTGTTTGCGCTTGATTCCCAGGGCGATCGAATCAACACTTGATGCTAAAGCAATTAGTATTGATTCCTGCAACTCATGGCGAGCAAACATCACGATTACTCCAAGCAACTGATTGTCAACAATTAGCGGATATCCAGCAAAAGCTACCATTCCTTCTCGTTTCGCCCATTCTTTGTCACTGACTCTGGGATCTGTTTCCACAGAATTAGTGATGTGAGGTTTTCGCTCTCGGGCGATTAAACCAATCTTGAACTGGCCGACAGCAATGCGGCTGTGAGCGCCGTCAATGTGAGTATACATCCCCCCGCTTGCTTGCAATTCCAAGACATTTCCCTGTTCGTTCAGCGTCCAAATCCGAGCAAACGCAGCATCCAAATGGCGCACAACTGCATCGGTGCATTTTTGCAAAGTTGCAGGTAAACTCTGGTTTTGAGTGAGAGCAATTCCAATATCTGCTGTGAATAAAGAAATTTTCAATTGTTCTGCTAAACTTTGTTCTGCTTTTTTGCGATCTGTAACATCCGTAGCAGCACCGAGACGCTGCTGGATTTTTCCCTCTGCTGTTCTGCTAAATATAATTTCGCGGCTGACGAACCAGTGCCAATTATTTTGTTTGTCGCGCACCCGATATTCGTATTCAACAACCTCGTCGTCGGGAGTATTTTTTAATTGCTGCAAATATTCGGGAAATTGAGCTAAATCTTCAGGGTGGATAATGGTCGGCAACAGATTGCTGCCCATTGTGGCAACTTCTTCGAGGCTATAGCCTAGAGTGCCAGCAAGTTCGCGGTTGCTGTAGACATTTCGCTGCTCGATATCATCGTAAACATAGAGAATATTTGGAGTGGCATTAGCAATGCGCTCCACAAAATGCTGGCTCTCTTGCAGGGCTGTTTCTGCTTGTTTGCGATCCGTAATGTCGATCGAATTACCAATTATGCGGTAGATGCTGCCAGAGGCATCCCGCAGCGGTGTCAGAGTGACGATATACCAGCGTTCTGCGCCTTCTAACTCGGCGCTGGTTTCGTAAGCAATCGAGCTGCCGGCTGTCAAACAATCTACGTAACTTTGTCGAAAAATTGCTGCTATTTGCGGGGGAAAAATTTCTTCTGGGGTTTTGCCTTTGAAATCGGCACTCACAATACCTGTAGACGCTTCTGCAGCAGCATTCCAGCCAGCGTAGCGAAACTCTCCTTCTGCGCCGACATCTACTACGAAAATAGGTTGATTAGAGCCGTTATAGATGCTGTTTAAAAATTCTTCTTGTTCGCACAATTGTGCTTCGACTTTTTTGCGTTCTGTAATGTCGGTGGAACTGCCGACAACGCGATAAATTTTGCCGGAGGCATCCCGCAGGGGAGTCAAAGTTGTCATAAACCAGAATTCTGCACCGTCAAAACTAACGGGATATTCGCGGGAAATCGAGCTACCTTTTTCCAAACAGTCGATCAAATTCTGCCGGAACCTTGCTGCTGTAAATGGATCGAAAAATTCTTCGGGAGTTTTGCCACGTCCGAATTCGCTGCTGATGCCGCTGAGTAAGTCGGCTGCTGGGTTCCAACCGGCGTAGCGAAATTCTCCGTCTTCGCCGATATCTATTACGAAAATACTGTACTCTACGCCGTCGTAAATGCTGCCCAAAAATTCTTTTTGCTGCAGCATTTCTTGTTCTGTGATTTTGCTCTCTGTAATATCCGAGTGTATTCCCACCCACTGGCGAACGCTGCCGTCTGCGTTCAATAGGGGCACAGCGCGCACCCTCATGTACCTGTACTCGCCGTCGTGCCGCAGCAAGCGGTGTTCTATTGCGAATAAAATGCAGTTGGCAACTGCATCAGACCACATCCTGGCAGTATATTCTCTGTCGTCTGGATGGACGTGATTGAGCCACCCCCAGCCTTTAAGTTCGTGGTAAGTCGCTCCTGTGAATGCACTCAATCCTGTTTGTTCGCCGATAACTTCGCCGGCGGCTGTAGTATCCCAAACAATTTGGGATGTGGCTTCAATTAAGCAGCGGTAGCGTTCCTCGCTTTCTTGCAGGGCTTGTTCTGCTTGTTTGCGATCGCTAATATTGCGAGTAACTCCGACTACACCGATGATGTTTGCGGCTCGATCGCGCAAAGGACTTTTGGTAGAAAGAAATGTC
The DNA here is from genome assembly GCF_026130175.1 of Lyngbya sp. CCAP 1446/10. Lineage (GTDB taxonomy): Bacteria > Cyanobacteriota > Cyanobacteriia > Cyanobacteriales > Microcoleaceae > Microcoleus. Next base: position 34,674 of record NZ_JAIGNI010000002.1, read on the forward strand.
AGGATGTTACCATCGCTATCTTTTCCTGCTTCCTCGATCGTTTCGTCAATCCCCGATTGCCGCACCCGGCGGTCATTTTCCACCAGCATATCTGTAATCTCCGGCGGAAATAATTCTGCATCTTTTTTGCCAATAATTTCCGATTTTGGCAAGCCAATAATGGCTGCTGCCTGAGAATTTACCAATAGGTGGCGGCCCTGAATATCTTTGACAAAAATGCTGTCGCCTGTACTTTCGATGACGCTTTCAAATAGGATGTTTTTCTCTAGTAGCACTGCTTCTATTTCTTTGCGATCGCTGATGTCGCGAGATATGGCAACTAGGCCGATAATATTTTCCTGAGAGTCGCGCCAAGGGTATTTCGCTGTTAGAAACGTTCGCACAGCCCCGTTTTGTGGTATATCTTCTTCATAAGTCAAACATTGTCCGGTAGCAGTCACTCTGCGGTCTTCTTCGATAATTTTAGTGGCTATTTCAGCGGGAAATAATGCTGCATCGTCTTTGCCTATAATTGCCTCGATCGGTTTTCCTAAAAATTGAGTTCCCGCAGAATTTGCGATCGCGTACCGGCCTTGAATATCCTTGACAAAAATGAGATCCGGCGTACTTTCTATCACGGAACGCAAAATAGAATTGCTCTGCTGGAGCGACTCTTGGACTTGTTGGCGATCGGTAACGTCGCGACCGATCGCATACATCAATTCTTCCTCGCAGAAAGGGCTAGCATTCCAGGCTATCCACTTGTAAGACCCATTTTGACACCGCCAGCGGTTTTCAAACCCAACGGTATTGTTTCCCGTAGCAATGCTTTCAGCTTGTTTTAAAGTAGTTTCGCGATCGTCTGGATGCACGAATTCAATGAAGAGTTGGCCAACCATTTCGGCTGGGGAATAGCCGAGGATTTTTTCGGCTGCTGGGTTGATGCGTTTGAAATAACCGTCAAAACCAATGACGCACAGCATATCTGGCGAGAGACTAAAAAAGCGATCGCCACCGTCGGATTTGCCCGATCGGCGATCGTTTTTCTTAGCAGCAGAGGCTTTCCATCCCGCCGCCGCTGCCGCCAGCAGGACAATATTTGCTATTGCCAAAAATGCCAGGGCGATCGGGCGATCGTACAAACCACAGGCACCGCCAGCTACCAGCAACCCATTTAGTACAAGCAGTACAACTATCAAAACTGAGAATGCGCTGCTGCGGGCGATCGTCCCTAAGCTAATGTTGTTTTTATACAGCATTCTGGATTTGGTCTTTTGTTTTCTGTTGACTGCCGCAGCCGTGATTTCTCTCAACCGCATTTGCAGAAAGTGCAACAATTTATTATTTGTTTTTTTGATATAAACTGAATCTGTCATTTGTTCACTCCAAAATTAAGAGGAATATTGGCTGTTGAAAACTTACAATAAAAATGTTTAAATAGTGTAAAATTTTTTAAAATTGCGAATTTTAGCATTGTAAGTCTTACCTAAATCTCAGCACTCCAACAAGCAAATTCAGTATATTTACGCAATTAGCTAGTGATTTTTGATAGCTAACTCACAGATTTTATAATTTTTTCAACAGGCCTAGAGGGTTTATTTCTCATCATGCACTAAACATTGGTGTCAGTCATTGGACATTTGGCCTAATATAGCTAGTCCCGACACAAAAATTAATTATCTACAGTAAATTAGAAGCGCATTATTAAATGATATCATGTCCGGTCGATTACCAAAACAAAAAGGGTTCGTAGCGCGGAATGCGAGTCCGCACTACGAAAGCGGAATGCGAGTCCGCACTACGAACCAAATCTTATCGAGGTACGCGGGTGAGAAATTCCCGATAAAATTGCCAATCGCAGGCAGATATTGAAATAATCTGCGTTAATCTGTGTTAATCTGCCTTAATCGGCGGTAAACCTCGCGATCGCAGATTTGGCACTCTTGTCTGCTGCTTCGCGCCCTAATTGCTGTTGCCGAATTCGTTCCAAATTCCCGGCGGGAATAGCAGCTATAAGTTGCTTGGTGTAAGCTTGTTGCGGTTGGCGGTAAATGCGCTCGGCTGTGCCAATTTCCTCGATTTTACCTTTGTTCATGACGATCGCGCGATCGCTCATAAACTTAACCACGCTCAAATCGTGAGAAATAAAAATATAAGTCAGTCCAAACTCTGTTTGCAACTCCTTGAGCAAATTTAAAACTTGCGCCTGCACCGACACATCTAATGCGGAAACCGACTCATCGCAAATAATAAACTTAGGATTCAAAGCCAAAGCTCTAGCAATACAAATGCGCTGCCGCTGTCCGCCAGAAAACTCGTGAGGGTAGCGCCGCATAATATCGGGATTCAAACCCACTCTATCCAACAAATAAGCCGCGCGATCGCGCTGTTCTTTCTGGTTCTTACCAAAGCTGTGAATTACCATCGGTTCCATCACCGCATCCCCAACACTCAGGCGCGGATCGAGAGAACTAAAAGGGTCTTGAAAGATAATTTGCAAGTCGCGTCGTAGCCACCGCAATTTGCGATCGTACTCTTTTTTGATTCGATAATTAGCCATCCACTGCAATCCCGAACTACTTTTCGCAGGAGGAGTAATTTCTTGACCTTCAAAAAATACTTGACCGCTGGCGATCGGAATTAATTGCAACAAAGCTCTCGCTAAAGTTGATTTACCGCAGCCGGATTCGCCCACCAAACCCAAAGTTTCGCCAGGGTAAACCTCAAAAGAAATATCGTTTACCGCTATAAACAAACGTTTAGTTTCGCCAAACATTCCCTGCATGGGAAAACCTACTCGCAAGTTATTAACAGCTAGCAAAGGCTGGGAAATATTCGGCAGCCGGGGCGGTTTTCCGGCGACAAAAGCGGAAAGTCCGCCGCTGCTGTCGCCGTCTAAATCGATATTTTTCTCGACAATTACCAATTCGCCGCTGGCATTTGTGGTGACATCCATAAAATCGGAAACCGTCGGCAAGCGGCGCATTTGCCGATCGAGAGTTGGGCGGCAAGCTAGCAGACCTTTTGTGTAAGGATGTTGGGGATTGCTGAAAATTTGTTCGATCGCACCACACTCAACAATTTTGCCTCGGTACATCACCGCCACGGTATCGCCAATTTCCGCAATGACACCCAAATCGTGGGTAATAAAAATCATTGCCATGCCTCTAGAGTCCCGCAACTCCCGCAGCAAAGCTAAGATTGTTGCCTGCACGGTTACGTCTAAGGCGGTTGTTGGTTCGTCAGCAATTAATAAAATTGGATTGCAGGAAATGGCCATTGCAATCATCACGCGCTGGATTTGACCGCCGGAGAGTTCGTGGGGATAGCGATCGAGCATAGCTTGTTTTTGGCCGTTGATGAGCTGCATCAAATCGCGATCGTCCTCCCGAACAGCTTCTTGCCGCCGGGCCAAACAGGTTTGCCGGAGTTCTTCGTCGCCCGGTAGCAGCTTCACCTCTTGCAGCAGCGAAGCAGCTTTGCGCCGCGCTGCTGTCTGAGACACCTTTTGGTGCAGACAAATGGCTTCTGTGAGTTGAAATCCGATCGTATAAACAGGATTCAGCGAACTCATCGGTTCTTGAAAAATCGTTGCAATCTGGCTTCCCCGGTAGGTTTGTTTTTCCCGATCGGGCATTTCCAGCAGATTAACCGGCCCATTGCTAGCGCCCTCTGTTGTCGGAGAAAACCAAATTTCGCCCTGGATTTTTGTTGACGAACTCGACAGCAAACCCATCACAGCCAGGGATGTTACGGATTTTCCTGACCCCGATTCTCCCACAATTCCCAGAGTTCGCCCTCGCTTCACCTCAAAGGAAATGCCGTCAACAGCTTTGACTGTTGCGGACGCATTGCCTGCGTCCGCAGATTGAAATTCAACCCGCAGGTTGCGAACTTCTAGGACGGTTTCACTCATGAGGTCTACTGCAAAAATTAAAGGGAGATTAAATGGATTGTAGCAGGGTCGATCGAACGAAGAAGGAAGTTCGGCAACGAAGCAGTGTACGGGATGTAACGGAGGTCAGGAAGAAGGAAGAGGAACTTTTTTGTTGGAACTCCAAACAAGGAAAATTCTTGAATTCTGCCTTCTGCCTTTTTCCTTCACAAGCCTGTTGCCGAATGCCTTCAATAACCGATGAGTTGAGTGTCGGCGGGCAGTGCAGTGGCCTCGGAGACCTTTTTAAACACCGTTGCCTGTTCGTTTAACGAATTAGGCCGCGCCTGTCCGGGATTCGTGCCTTGCAACTGAAGGCGCATTTGACCTTCAGGAGTTAACTCAAAAACAGTTTCAACGGTTTCTGTGCTGCTGAGGCCGACATCCAAGTGCATCGGTTTTTCACCGAGATTAACTTTGTACCTCATTTCTTTGGCGCGGGCAGCTCCGTCGGGGCCTTTAGCCATGAGGAACAATTTGCCTTCTGGGGCAAAGACGAAGGTGAAAGACTGACCGGATGGGACTGTGCCTTGCCATTGACCTAGGAGTTGCTTGTCGAGGTTGCTAGCTGCCGGAGCTGCTGCTTCAGCAATTGTTGGTGCTGCTGCGGATGCGGGGCCTGGCGTGGCGTTTAAGCTGGCTAGGATGCCGAAGCAAATGCCACCTGCGATCGCTTTACCAATCATTTTTGAATTAGACATGAGACCGATATCAAAATTGGTTGTTTGTTTTGTACACTGTAGCCGTAAAACCGTACTTTGTTTAATTTGAATCCCTTTTGGGAAATAAAATTTATTTAGGTAACATTGCATACAAACCGCTGCAATTTGGGGGATTTGCCGAAAAAGTCGCCTCCAATCTGCTCGTTCGCGATGATTGTGATGGTTCGCCGATGCGTTAGCAATTGCTTGTCTTTAGAGCAAAGCAATCGCGCTGTTTTCGCAGCGGCGGATGTCTAAGATTCTGGTTGAGATTCGGGTTGAGATTCGGGCGTAGATTTCTGTTCTTTTTCAGCGCGTTTCGTTCGCTCCAAAGCCTCTGCGTAAGACCAAGCCACGCTCACAATCAAAGCTTTCCCTATACCGTCCAATTTTTTTTTCAAATCCTCGTTATCCGGCGTTTGGGCTTTTGGGTTGCCATCGTTGGTCATATTTTTGTTTTCTCCCGGGCTGGTTTTTCTGGCGATTTTTTGCAGTGTGCGATCGATACCCACAAATTATGATTTTCATTGCACCCTACTTATCTTTGAAGGTATGACCTTGATTACTACGAATAATATCATAAATACGCTGATTGGATGAGCGAATCAGAAAGAAACCTTAACTTCGCTGGTCGTCCGCAGCACTGACTCCTGCTGAAATCTGCGCTTATAATTTTCGATAATTTCCTGAATAGCTCGATTATTTTTCTGGCTGTTTTCATGAATCAAAATAACTATTTTAGACTTTTCTCGAATCAGAATTCCCGAACTGTTAAGAAACTGCCCGGAGCCGTCTAATACCGTTAGTCCTTCCCGAAAACTAGGGGTAATAACTTCCTTGACAAAATCCTGCCACTCTGATTCAGCAATTGTCTCGCCTCCGGGTTTATTTAAGCCAAAATACAGTTCATCTTTGAGGAAGGTTTTTGGGCTGGCGTTAGTATCGGAAGTTTCGGGAATTTGAGCGCGGGCAATTGTCCCCGGACAAACAGGCACGATCAACAGCAGGCTGGCCAAGCAAAGACTGTTAAGATGTTTGTTCTTCATGTCATTATTTTCACAAATAAGTAGTAGGGTGGGTGAGTGCGATAAATCTTCAAATCTCTACTCTGAGAGTATTGACGCTCACGCACCGTCCCAACGATCGCACAATACGGATGCTATCGTTCGCGATATAATTTAACATAAAATTATGCCAACTCAAAAACCCAGTTTCTCATGAGAAACTGGGTTTTTGAGCGTCAGTCGTAGTTTATTTGCGATCGTCTACTTGCTGGCGTCTGGGGTATTATCCTTCAATTCGCGGATACTTCTATCAGCAGTGTCTTGGTACATCTCCCCGAATTCTTTCACGGCTGCTCCCGCCTCTTGCCCAATCTTCTGAAATCTTTCGCCCGGAGAGTCAGAGGTTTCGCGAGCTTCTTTCCTCCATTCCCGAGTTGTTTGGGGTCTTTCGGGATTGTTTAGCTCCGCGTTTGAACCCAGTTGCGTCCCATAAGCTTTGTTACTTCCAGAATCAACATTTGCCGTCAGCAGCATAAAACCGACTAGAACAACACTCAAAAAACTCTTGATTTGAAAGCCCTTAAGCAGGGAACTGATGCGAGCGATAGCTGTAGAAATCAAATTCATCTCGGTAATACTCCCTAAGTTAATTGGTGATAATTTTCAACATTTTTTCATCTAATTGACTCGCTCTAGAATCAGCTAGCGCCAGGGCAAGCCAAACTTAACTGCCACTTGCCATTAGCCACATCAATAGAGTCATAGGTAAGCGATGAATCTGGTAAACACTCAACCAATGTGTCAGTCAATTAGTTTTTTCAAACACAAGTATCACGTTAACAGCAGCAAAACACTTCTACCTCTTACTAAAGTCATAACTTAATTAGAAGCAGAAAATCTATTTTTCAGCACAGGGTTAGACTATTTTCAATCAATCATGTTATATATGGCAAATTATTATTGCAAGCGATCGCCAGTTTTGACATCAAACCAGTGCAGCAAGTGAGGCGGAAACACCAATTCGACAATTTCTGAACTCCACTGGCGGTCATTTGGCAGCAAAACCCGCACAGTTACTGGCTCCAAACCCTTAACTCGGACACTAACTAAATTTTGCATTCCCAAGTTTTCCACTAAATAAACCTCACCTTTAATTGCTTCTGGATTGGGCATCTTGCCAGTCTCTGCATCTGCAAAGCTGAGGTGTTCGGGGCGAATTCCCAAGACGATTTCTGGTGGGACAGTGGGCAGATTTGGCAAAGGAACCCCAGAATCGCCCAACATTGCAAAATTGCCCTGGCATTTAAGCACTAGCAAATTCATTTGCGGGCTGCCCACAAAACCCGCTACAAACTGATTGGCAGGACGGTTATAAATTAAGTGTGGCGGATCTAGTTGTTGCACGCTGCCATTATTAAGAACTGCGACTTTTGTTGAAAGTGTCATTGCTTCGGTTTGGTCGTGAGTAACGTAGACTACAGGGGCTTTTTGGGAGGAAAATAATTGTTTGAGTTCGGCCCTAACTTTTTCTCGCAATAATGCGTCTAGATTGCTCAAAGGTTCGTCGAGCAAAAATACTTCCGGTTGGCGGACTAAGGCGCGTCCTAGGGCTACTCTTTGCCGCTGTCCGCCTGATAATTTCCCTGGTTTGCGATCGGCTAATTCGGTCAATCCGAGGGATGCTGCAACTTCTGTCACTAACCGATTGATTTCGCCGGAGGAGATTTTGCGAAGTTTGAGGCTCGATGCCATATTCTCGTATACTGTCATGTGCGGATATAGCGCGTAACTTTGAAAAACCATTGCAATATCCCGATCGCCCGGTCTGAGATATGTCACATCGCGATCGCCAATTCTAATCTCGCCGCGAGTCGGCTGTTCCAATCCTGCAATCAACCGCAGTGTGGTAGATTTGCCGCACCCAGAGGGCCCCAGCAATGTCAGAAATTCGCCCTCGCTGACTTCTAAGCTAATGTCTTTTACTGGTACAACTTTGGGGCTGTAGGTTTTATTGAGGTTTTTTAGTTGCAGTTTTGCCATGATTTTTATAAGAAGGAAGAAGGAAGAAGGAAGAAGGAAGAAGGAAGAAGGAAAGAAGGGAAGAGGAAGAAGGAAGAAGGAAGAAGGAAGAAGGAAAGAAGGGAAGAGGAAGTGTTTAGGATGCTAGGATTATTTAGAGTTACAAATCATCCTTTGACTGCCCCGGCTGTTAAACCTTGAACTATGCGCCGCTGGAACACCAAAACTAGCAAAACCAAGGGTAAGGTTCCTAAAACTGTGGCTGCTGCGATCGGGCCATAGGGAATATCAAAGACTGACACACCGCTGAGTTGAGCCGTAGCAACGGGAATTGTTTTCATGGATTCGCGAGTTATAAATGTCAGGGCAAATATAAACTCGTTCCAAGCTGAAATAAATGTCAAAATCCCGGTTGTGACTAAGGCGGGAAATGTCATCGGTAGCACGATTTGCCACAGCATTTGAAAAGTGTTGTATCCGTCAACTTTAGCCGCATCTTCTAAATCTTTTGGTAATTGTTGAAAGAAACTCCGCATTACCAAAATTGTCAAGGGCAAATTGATAGCTGTGTAAGGAATAATCAAGGCTAAATAATTATTTCCTAAACTCAAAGCTTTGACTATTTCCAACAAACCCAAAAATAGCAGCACTGCCGGAAATAGCGTCACAATCGTCACAATTGCCAAAATGATTCTCTCGCCCCACAGCCGCAACCGAGCTAAAGCGTAAGCTGCGGGCGCGCCTACAGCTAAACACAGAAATGTGGAAGTAATGGAAACAAAAGCGCTATTTAAAATGTAAAGTGCAAACGGGCGGCGCTGGAACAAGGAGATGTAATGCTCGAAAGTAATTCGTTTGGGTATGTAGACGTTGGGAATTGCTGAAATATCTGCATTTACTTTGAAAGATGTCAGTACCTGCCAGATGATGGGTGCGAGGAAATATGCGACAATTAATATCGCTGAGATGGGCAAGATTAATTGCCGGATGTTAAATGTTTTTTTTCTGGGGTGTTCGCGGGCGATCGACATAATTTTTTGTACCAATGAAAGGAAAGCGATCGGCTATTCGGCATTTAGATTGAATTTTTGGGGTGTGCGGGCGACAAATCTACAATTGACTGGCGCGGGCTCTGGATAATAGATAAGCGGCGATCGCAACTGCGGCCACTAACAGCAAAAAAGTACACACCACCAAAGCCGCCCCGTACCCAAAGTCTAAATACCTCATTACCGTGCTGTAAATGTAGATAGAAACCGTCTCCGTCGCCCCCGCCGGCCCCCCTCCCGTCATCACCTGAATCAAGTCAAAAATGCCGAAAGCTTGGGCAAATCGAAACAGCAAAGCAATCACAATTTGGGGCATCAACAGCGGCAATGTAACTTGACGGAAACTCTGCCAGCTACTCGCGCCGTCAATCGCGTGGGCTTCGTACAAATCACCGGGAATCGATTGCAATCCTGCTAGCAAAAGCAAGCTGACAAAGGGCGTAGTTTTCCACACATCCGCTGTAATCACTGCCATCATTGCCAAAGTCGGATCTCCCAGCCAGCTAATACTATTTTTAATCAATCCCAAGCGTAGCAAAATATCATTAATTACGCCGTATTGGTCGTTAAAAATCCACGCCCAAGCTACTCCCATCAGTGCAGTTGGTAGCGCCCAAGGCAGCAGGGAAATTGTGCGGACAATGCCACGCCCTGTGAAAGATTGATTCAAAACTAAAGCAATACCCATGCCGAGAATTAATTCCAGCACAACGGAAGCGCTAGTAAATACTGCGGTATTCCCTAAAGTTTGCCAGAAACGCCCGTCACCTACAATTCGACTGTAGTTAGCAAAACCAGAAAAAACCAGTTTTAATTCAGTACCGAGATTTTGGGTAAATAAACTCAGCCAAAAAGCACGCAATATTGGGTAAGCAAATACTAGCAGCAGAATTATCAATGCTGGTGCTACTAATATCCATCCGGTTTGTTGTTCGCGCTGTCGCATCTTGTCTAATTGCATATTTCTCACCTTTAATTTATTTTTGGGCGGGCTAGGAGCAACGCCCCACAATTGAATTAACTTTTTGTGGAACAGGCATCTTGCCTGTTCGGGCGGGCAAGATGCCCACCCCACAATAAAAAAATTCACTCTTTGTGGAACAGGCATCTTCCCTGTTTCTGACAGAGGCAAGATGTCAAACTTACGAAGCTTTGGCTGGTTTCAAACTGCCTAATAAATTGCGAGTTTCGCTAGCTGCTGCTTTCATTGCTTGTTCTGCACTCATTCTCCCGGTAAAAGCAGAACTCAAATAGCGCTGCAAAATATCAGAAGCTTGAGCGTATTGTGCGATGGGCGGGCGCAAAACTGGCTGTTCCACTACTTTTAGCAGTTGCGGGTAGTGGGGATATTTTGCGACTATTTCTTTGTCTGTAAATAGAGATTTGTAACTGGGAACTAAACCTGTTTCTAAAATAAATTTACGCTGGGTTTCTTCGCTAGTAAGGTATTTAATTGCTTTCCATGCTTGTTCTGGATGTTTTGAAGTTTTGGCGATTCCCCAGCCCCAGCCGCCCAAGCAGGAACCGCCTGTTTTACCGATACTGCTGAGCATTGGCTCGATCGCAATTTTGCCTCTCACCTTAGATCCCTCAGCATTTGCTAGCTTCCAAACATAGGGCCAATTTCGCAAAAACAGCGCTTTCCCATTTTGAAACAACAGCCTAGTTTCTTCTTCGCCGTAGGTAGTAACACCCGGTGGAGAGATGCCAGAGGCGATCGTATTTTTGAGAAATTCCACTGCTTTAATTGCCTCCGGTTGATCTAACCCAACTTCAAAAGTTTGAGGGTTAGCCCAAAAGCCACCGAAACCGGAGAGCACTTCGACAAACATCGCAGATACTCCCTCGTATTGTTTGCCTTGCCACAAATAACCCCAAGTTATTTTTCCCTGTTTCTGCAAATTTTGAGAGATTTTTACCATTTCTTCAAAGGTTTTCGGCGCTGGAATTCCCGCTTGTTTTAAAATGTCTTTGCGGTAATAAAGCATTCCGGCATCGGAAGCGTGGGGAATTCGGTAAAGTTTGCCTCGATACCGCCCGCCTTCGACGTTACCTGGGATGAACTTTGAAAGTTGTGCGGGGGAAATTCTGTCTGTTAAATCCATTACCCAACCTGCGGCGGCAAATTTGGGAACCCAAACAATATCCATGTTGATAATGTCGTAGGGCGAGTCGCCTAAAAGAAAGGCAGATGTATAAAGATTTTCTACCAGGTTTGTGTCAAATGGCCCTTCTACGAGATTGATGCGAATATCGGGGTTTTTCTGTTCAAATTCTTTGACAAATGGTTTCCAGTTAACAATGTCTTGGCCTTGCATTAACATGGTGAGCACGACGGGCTGTTTAGTCAGTGCGGGCAGAATGAATACAAACAAGACGGCGGCTAATGTGACGGCGAATAAAGCTAAAAGACGGGGGTGTTTTTGCCTTCGCTGGGGCGGAGAATTTATTTTTGGCATTGGCTTTTGAGAAGTGGCTGTGCGATCGCCTTATTGATTTCATAACTTGCTTTCTTTTGTTTCACGAGATTTAGCGAGTTTGTTCAATAAAAATTTAAGTAAACTTTAGCTTACTTAATAATCGTTGAGTGAAGAGTGCAAATTTTGATTTAACGAGATAGCTCGCGAGTTGAATCAACATCTATCTACAGACAGATATTGAGAGCATTATCAAATATCGTTTCCGCTGGCATTTGGCATGGGCATGATTCAATCGTTGGGGCGGTGCGTGAGTGATAGTATCGGGGTCTGGATTTAAAGATTTCTCGCCCTCACGCACCCTACAAATCAATAATTCTTCTTCCTTCTTCCTTCTTCCTTCTTCCCTCTTCCTTCGGATACAAAAAACACCGCTCCTCAAAACAGGAGAACGGTGCATAGGGGGTGTTATGGGTTGTTGTCTGGGATTAACCTTAACAAATCATGATCTGCTCAGGCTATGCCTTGTGATGGTTAAAAAATTGGCACAAACCTGCACAGCTACCCGGATCGCGATCGACCATTACTGTTAGCCCAACCACTCCACAACAGCATCTTCCTTGGTATTGGTGTGGCGTTCTGGGGTTTCGCGCTCGAATTTCATGTGGACAGCGCGGTTTTGTTCGCCGTCTGCTGCTACTGCAAAAATCGGATAGTCGATTAAGCCGTCTTGGAAAGACATCTGGAAGCGGAAAGTACCGTCAGCATTGAGTTTAATCGGCTGTCCGCCTACATAGACGGTGGCGTCTGGTTCGGTAGCGCCGTAAACTATCAGTTCAGCGTCAGCAACTAACCAGAACTGGCGGGGGCGCATCGGGGCGGCAAAGCCAACTCCCGACATACCGACACCGGACATACCGAAACCCGACATGGTGAGGCCGGACATCCCGACACCGGACATGGTGAGGCCGGACATTCCGACACCGGACATACCGACACCCGACGCGGTGAGGCCGGACATTCCGACACCGGACATTCCGACACCGGACATGGTGAGGCCGGACATCCCCGCCCCAGCCCACATTCCAACGCCGGAGGGGAATACGTAGGAACTCAAAGCTTGTTCGTGAATGCCGACTTGCTGGATGGAACCGGCGACGTGCTGCATGGAACCGGCGACGTGCTGCATGGAACCGAAGATGGAACCATCTACACGCATGGATTCTGCCGATTCTGCCATGCCGAAGATTTGTTCGTAGATGGCGTTGCCGGTGCTGTAACCAACACTCGCGCCGTTGGTTTGTGCGATTTTCTTGGCAGGGGGAACCAGTTCGGCGAAGGTTTTGCCCGCTAAGTCTTCTTCCCATTCGAGGGTGATGAATTTGTCTTCAATCCAGTCGCTGGGATAGATGGGCGGGACTCGGACTTCGGCCGATCGCGCTAATACCAACCAGCGGCCGTCTGCACAGCGGTAGCCGATGTCGATCGCATAATCCCGATCGCTGACTGGGATTGGCACGTACCATTCCCGCGCCAGTTCGTCGCAGGGATATTCTTGAATGCTGTGGGGGCTTTGGATGTCGAGGTTAACATCTGTCACGTCGTAGATCCGCAGGGCGAGTTGCTGTCCGCCTTGGCGGCGCAATTCTTGTTTGCGATCGTTCGAGATGTCCCAATAAGTGTAGGCCCATTCTGGATCGCGGGGCATCAAAACAACTCGACTTTCGCCGTAGCCGTTGGGCAAATCTGCTAAACCTTCATCTACAGACGACAAGGAACCGCCTGTTCTATCTTCTTGACCGAGTTCAAACTTTGCTGCTTCCACTGCTTCTTGTGCCTCTAGTTTGCGAGATGGACTGTATGAAAATTTGTTGCGCTGAATTTCTTGAATTGATGCCAGAAGTTGCGATTTCCGCATCCGGCTGTAGCGAGACACTCCACATTCGCTAGCAACTCTGCGGAGTTGTCGCAAAGTCATCTCTTCTAATGGTGGGCGTTCTTTTGCCATGAGTTTGTTCTCCTCTAATTTGGGATGGCGGGTTAGATTTTTCGTTTCAACACAAATGTGTTGACTTTTCGAGCTAGAAACTCTTTTAAATGCAAATATTATCGAGCTTCTGGATCTCTCCAACCTTTGAAGCCTTGCTGGTTTTTAGCTTGTCTTGTCCCCAATTGCGATCGGGGTTTGTGACTTTTTGGGCTTCTGCGCGCACCGTCGGATCTAAATAAAGCTTTATCTGTCGATTCTTGATTGACAAGATCGATTTTGCGAGTGCGATCGGTGCTGCTAGCAACGCTGTGCCGGCAGCACACGCGCTATTTGACTCCCAGAGTTGCTCAATCAAAGCATTTCTTTGGGATCGCTTTGTCATGACTCAATGTTGCAGACAACTTGCGATCGGGTCAAGGGGTCTTTTGCCTCAATCATGGGTACTTATACGCATTTTGGGGCATCTGGGGATCAATATGTCAAAATTTGATGACAATAGAATGCTTATAGGGCTCTATCACGAACAAAATGTCAAGGTTTCATGACAAAATGCTCCCAGGGGGCGATTTCCTTTGGGATAGTTCCGTTTCAAGGGTTTGTTGATGAGTCTGGGAGTAGCTGTAGGGTGCGTCGCCATTCACAATCCCTTGCATAAAAATCGACTTTTCGAGTAGCGACGCACCAGTGCCATAGCCGCCGAGTATAAACAAACCCAAAAATTATGTTGTAGCAAGACTTCAGAGAAATGGCATAGCTTGATATTTCTGATTCATTGCGGATTGTCTAGCTGATCAAACAGTTGATTAAAAAAATCTTCTACTTTTTGCCCTTGGCCTCGATCCATTTGTTCCAAACCCAGTTTAATTCCCTTTAAAGTCTCCAATAACTCAACCGCATCTAAAAGTTTCTGATAGGATTCAGCATCTTGAACAACTAACTCTGCTTTCCCATTGACAGTTAGAACTAAAGGATGTTTTGTTTGCTTGAGGCGCTGCACAAACTCAGTCGTATTACGTTTGAAATCGGTGAGAGAATGTATGTCTCTTGAAAGGTTTATCATAATAACATTAAATTAGCATCTAATTCAATGTTATATGGTATTTGCGGAGTTTGTTAATCAAATTTTGATAGTAAAAAAAGACTGTGATATAATAGAATAGGTAATAGCCGATCGCGAGGCCGCACAGTATGCTCAAAACTACCATTACCATTCCCCAGACCTTCAAAGTAACTCACGAACAGTTCCAGCAAATTGCGGCCGTCAACCGTGACTTAAGGCTAGAGAGAACTGCTACAGGAGAATTAATCATTATGGCACCCACTGGAAGTGAGACAGGCAATCGAAACCTAGATATTGAAGGACAACTCTGGCTGTGGAATCGCCAAACCAAGCTGGGAGTAGCATTTAACTCTTCTAGCGGTTTTAAACTGCCCAATGGTGCCGATCGCTCCCCAGACGCTTCCTGGGTTAAATTAGAACGGTGGCAAACTCTCACACCCAAAGAACAAGAAGGCTTTGCTCCCCTTTGTCCAGACTTTGTTGTAGAATTGCGATCTAAGTCCGACAACATGGAACCATTGCGAGAAAAAATGCGAGAATACATCGCAAATGGAGCTCGTTTGGGTTGGTTAATCGATCGCAAAAACCAGAAAGTCGAGATATACAGACAAAATCAGGATGTGGAAATATTAAATAACCCCAGCACTTTATCCGGGGAAAATGTATTACCGGGATTTGTCTTAGATTTAACAGATGTTTGGTAATCCTTCTAAATCCTGAATAATTATCTCTTACTCTTAGTCTGCGGAGGCAGACTTTGTATGTGTAGACGCGGTTTCAACCGCCGGGTTAATTTGTGTGTGTAGACGCGGTTTCAACCGCCGAGTGTGTGTAGACGCGGTTTCAACGACCGAGTTAATCATATTTGGTAATAACATCAAAAGATTCACCAACCGCAATATAATAAATTACAGTAGTACATCAATCCCAAATCCAAAATCCCATGCCCCTAACGCTTTACAACAGCTTGACCCGCCGCGAATCACCTTTCGAGCCCCTCGAACCCTCAAAGGTGCGGATGTACTGTTGCGGCGTTACGGTATACGATTACTGCCACGTCGGCCACGCCCGCGCCTACATTGTTTGGGATATGGTGCGCCGATATTTGATGTGGCGCGGATACGATGTGCGCTACGTTCAGAATTTTACAGATATTGACGACAAAATTCTCAACCGCGCCCGCGAAACAAATTCCACAATGGAAGCCGTAGCCGAACGCTTCATCAAGGCATATTTGGCCGACATGGACAAACTAAATATTCTCAGGGCTGATGAATATCCCCGCGCCACACACTCAATGGACGGCATCAAACGGCTGATTCACGAGTTAGAAAACAAAGGCTTTGCTTATGCGAACAGCGGCGACGTTTACTACAGCGTCCGCAAGTTTGACAACTACGGAAAGCTTTCTGGCCGCAAGTTAGAAGAAATGGAATCCGGGGCTAGCGGTAGAATAGAAACCGCCGAAATAGAAGCTCAAAAAAAGCAAGATTCATCAGATTTTGCCCTGTGGAAAAGTGCAAAACCCGGTGAACCTTTTTGGGATTCATCTTGGGGAAAAGGTCGCCCCGGATGGCACATTGAATGTTCGGCGATGGTGCGCGATTGCTTGGGGGAAACAATTGATATTCACTGCGGCGGTTCCGATTTAATTTTTCCGCACCACGAAAACGAAATTGCTCAATCTGAAGCCGCGACTGGTAAGTCTCTGGCTAATTATTGGATGCACAATGCTTTTGTGACTGTCAATGGCAGAAAGATGTCAAAGTCTTTGCACAATTTTATTACTATTCGCGATTTGTTGGAGGGGAATTGGTCGGGCGATTTGGAATCTGACCCCCCCCAGCCCCCCCTTGCTAAGGGGGGGAGTAAGAGTGATAAGTCAAAAGCGGTGGAACCGATGGCGGTGAGGCTGTTTGTTTTGATGGCGCAGTATCGCAGTCAGATTGATTTTACTGAAGAGGCGATCGCTAGCGCTCGAAATGGCTGGCATACTCTTGAAGAAAGCCTCGCTTTTGGTGATTCGCACGGTTCCCAATTGGGCTGGGATTCAGAAAAAACTCTGAAATTGCCCATAATGGAGAGTGAGGCTGTACAGCAATTTAGAGCAGCGATGGATGATGATTTCAATACTCCTAATGCTTTAGCTGTTCTGTTTGAATTGGCGAAGGAATTGCGGCGCGAAAGCAATATAATTGTACATGGGGGAAAAACGGAAATACCTTCGGAAGTGTTGCAACAAAAGTGGCAGAATCTGGTTAAGTTATCCGAAGTTTTAGGATTTAGAAAACCCAAACTCGTCCCGCTAAGTGCGACTATCAATATCCCTTCCGCATCTTTCAGTATTAATACATTTGAAATCATTAGCGGATTAACTGATGAGGAGATTGAGGTGATGATTCAGCAGAGGAAAGATGCCCGAAAAGCTAAGAATTTCGCTGAGGGCGATCGCCTTCGTGATGAACTTAAGGATAATGGGATTACTCTAATCGATCAAAAGGATGGTACTACCATCTGGCACCGTGGTTGAAACTCAATTCATAGTCTGCGGAGGCAGACTTTGTTTGACAAAAAGCGGTTTCAACCGCCGAATTCTAAACACGCTCTAATATCTTCCTCCGTCAACTCTGGAAAGTCGTCGATAATCTCTGCATGAGACATTCCCGCAGCTAGCCAACCTAACACATCATATACCGTAATTCGCATTCGCCTGATGCAAGGCTTTCCACCGCGTTTACCTGGTTCGATCGTAATGATGTTGCGATAGCTCATGACAAGACCGAGTTGAGTACACTTTTCTTTAAGTTTAGCTTAGTCCTGGAAAAGTTATATCGGCTTTAACTTATTCGCAAATTCGGCAACAGCCTCGACAAATTCTGCGGTTGATTCGTAGGGTAAAACGTTGCGCCCCGGCATTAATAAACCCTCTGCGTTGGAAAAGTTAGCCAAATATTGCGCTAGTCTTTCCTCCGGTTTTTCCTCTTTACCCGATTGACTGATGCTTGAGGCTTTTTCCCCCATGACAACGAGTACGGGAGGTTCAAATTTTTGAATTGTACCGCTGTAATCCTTGCGCCAAAACCCCGCCAAAAACGAGTAAACTGCGTGGCGGCTGTCAGGATTTGCCGCCCCAGCCTGCAAAGCCTCCAACCATTCGCTATCAACATTTGCCGCATCGCCAAACAGTTGTTTAACAGAAAAAGATCGCAAAAATTCAGCGCGTCTGGCGTAGCGATAAAAAGCGTTTCCCAAGGGAGAATCTAACAAATTCCAGACGATTCTTTGCTGTCTCTCTGTCGAATGTTTGTTCATCACCGCCCAAGCTGGAGGCCCGGCGAGGATTAATCCGTGGATCAAATTAGAACCGCTTTCCTGCTGGATTTTGGCTAATTCCAAGGCTACACACAGTAAAGCACCTTGCACGATTACGATCGCAGGTTTTTTTACTACAGTCTCCAAGAAAAACTGCAACTGTGCCGCCCAATCGTCAGGATAGCAAGCCACAGCAGGCATTTCGGAATCGCCGCATCCCAAAAGATCGGGATTGTAAATCGGATTTGTGTTCCCCGATGTGTACCAATTTTCGCAAAATCTCTGCCAAAATACTTTTGACAATCCAACTCCTACGGGATGGATTAATAACAAAGGAATGCTATCTTCTGTCGCATTAGTTGGTTGATAAACATCATAAGCACAGCGATAATTTTGCCATTCGTAAAACAGCGTTGGTGATTTTATAGACGAAATGGGAGATAATTGTGGGGTTGAATATTGGGGCTGCATATTAATCTTTTAATTTTTTATGTACTATGCTAGGACAATGCGAGTTTGACCTTGGACATTTGGTTGCGAGTGGGCAATACGAATCTCTACATTGCTGCCGAGTGCGTTGATAAAACGAAATAGGCTTTCTATAGAGAAGTCGGATAATTTGCCGCGCATCAATGCTGATATCTGGGGTTGAGTGATTCCTAAAATCTTTGCTGCTTCAATCTGGGTTACTTTGCGTTCCGAGATTAACTCACTGATTTGATGAGCTAGTTCTGCCTTAATCAATAGTTCATCAGGATTCGGGAGCCCTAAGTCAGCAAAGACATTCCCACTGCTTGAATGCACTTTCATTGTCTTATTTATAATTTATATCGTATAGTTTATTATAACATCAAGGGTAACAGATTCGGCAACAATATAATTACTCAATCATGTCAGAACAGCGGATTACAATTTCCATACCAAACTTGCTGCTCATTGTAGCATCGTCCTTGCTGCTAGTGCTGCTGTGGCAATTACGCAGCCTGCTAGTAATTTTGATGATATCAGTCGTGCTCGCCGCTTCGATCGTCCCGATCGTCAATTGGGCCGAAACCCTGCGCCTCCCCCGCTGGCTGGCGGTAATTCTGGTTTATCTAAGTCTGATTGGCGGATTCAGCGGGACTGTAGTGTTAATCGGCCCGACAATCATCGAACAAATCCAGTTACTCGTGCGACTGTTACCAGTTTATACTGAAAGCCTGAAAACCTTAGCAACTAATCTATTGAGTCGCTTAACCGACGACGCCCCAACCTTGGTTGGTCAGTTTGTGGACACTCAATCGCTGACGAATTGGCTGATTCGATCGAGTCAACAACTGATTTTGCGATCGTACAGTTTAACTAGAGGCATTTTAGGAGGTGTTTTCAGCTTAATTTTGGCATTATTTATTTCAGGTTATATGGTTGCTGATAGCAACACATTAATTAAAAGTTTGGTGCAGTTTTTCCCGAAACCTTGGGATGAAAGATTAGCCGCCCAAGCAACTCCCATCGGTCAAAGAATGGGGAGTTATATTCGGGGACGGGTGTTAGTTTCGGGAATTTTAGGGATATTTATTACCACAGGTTTGAGCGTTTTGGGAATGCCGGAATTTGCTTTGGGCTTAGGTGCGATCGCAGGTGTGACAAATCTGATTCCCTTCATCGGCCCAGTTTTGGGCGCAGTACCAGCATTAATCGTAGCGTTAGCTAAAGGCGGCTGGATACTTTTGTGGGTATTGCTCTTATTTGTATTTATCCAAAACTTGGAAACTTACGTGCTCGATCCTTTGCTGGTTGGTTCCTCGGTTGGCGTGCATCCCTTATATCAATTGTTGTCCGTCCTCGGAGGCGTGCAAGTATTGGGAATTATCGGCGCAATAATTGTGCCGCCTTGGTTTGCGGGAGTGGCGGCTTTAGTTGAGAACTTGTATTTAAAACCGAAGCTGAGGAGTGAACATCGAGAGACAATAAATCAAGCTAAAAATAATTCTGACTTACCGTCTATAACACCTTGAACATTCAACACAGTAGACTTGAATTGTCAGAATTCACAAACTATATTGAAATCATCTGCGTTGATCTGTGTTTATCCGCTCATATCTGCGGTCGATCTATCAATCAAAGACTTAGGAAATAAGTCTAGTATCTAGAAGCCCGCTAACTAATGACGTAAGGATTCAGGTGACTGAACTCCTTGCTGGGCAAAGACTTTAGATCTGGAGCTTGATACTAAATCAATCTCTATTCTCAATAAGCCGCGAAAAACTGTCACTTTTCCTCGTTTATTGACAATTAACCACGAAAGACAAAAACCCTTATTTTGCCCTAAAACCCTCACCAGACAAGCGTTGGAGCCGCAAGTTTTTAGACCTGAATCCTTACCTAATGACCAATGACTAATGACTAATGACCAATGACTAATGACTAATGACTAATGCCCAATGCCCAATGCCCAATGCCCAATGCCCAATGCCCAATGCCCAATGCCCAATGACTAAGGACTAATTGCCACTTCAATGCGGCGGTTGCGCTGCCGATTGATATCAGAACTATTATCCACCGAAGGGCGACTTTCCCCGTAGCCGATCGCCACCCAATGATAACTCTGACCGAGGACACCAGACAAATACTGCACCACAGCCTGAGCCCGCGCCAACGAGACATTGCGATTTTCCGCCTCTTCCCCCACGTCGTCAGTGTGGCCCGCAACCCGCACCGTCGCCCCCTCAGAACTGCGCAACTCCGCCACCAAATTGTCCAAAATCGCACTGGTTCCAGCCCGCAGAGAAATGCTGCCCGTATCAAACAAAACATCGCTGGGGAGAGTTACCATCAGCCCATCCCCTCCAAACGGATTTTTCGCATTCTGCGGCTGCGCGTTGGCATTTCCAGGGCTTAATGTGGGTAAAGCCAGAGGAGAAGCGGTTGCAGTTGCGGTTGCAGCCAATTCCCGCGACATCAACTGCAACCGCTTTTCCAAAGTTTCCGTCGGGCGACTGCTACCCAACTGACTCTCTAAAGCCGCTGTGCGCCCAATTAGCGCGTTGAGCTCGCCCTGCAACTGTCTCAAATCTCCTTGCAATTTCTCTCTTTGGGCTGGGCTAACTTTTGACTGGGGAGTGGGTGTAACGGTTGGTGTTGGAAGCGCCGGAATTTGCTTTGCTGGGGCGCGTTTCGGGCTGGGGGTCAAATTTTGAGTTAGGCGCAGCAATCTCTCGGCGATCGGCATTTCCGTGGCGCGTGAGGGGTAAATTTGGGCGATCGTCATCCCCAAAACCCACGCAAAACCGCTGCCTACTCCCAGCAGCAGCAATCGAAATATCAGCGACAGTACAAGCAAGCCTTTTCCCCGCGACTTGGAGGCGCGAGTCGGGGGGATTGAAGGTATTTGTTTAGAAGTTCGCGTCATGTTACCTCCCTCTCGGTGCACATACCAGATTAATTTCGATACTATCCTATCTGATTTGAGATTTGAGATTTGAGATTTTTTCTCCAATCTCAAATAGACAAGATTGCAAAAGTAGCTGGGACGGGATCTCCGGCCCATCCCACAAAAATCTTTCTTTCTTGTGGGATGGGCTTCTAGCCCGTCCTAAAATTTAATTAAAAGGACTTTTGCAAGATGTCTAATCTAAAAAAGAAATCCGGTTTCTAGAAATCTGGGGTTTAGCCGCGCAGCATCTGCTGAGAAACCGGATTTCTAGTCCCCCGCGTGTAAGCCTAAATCTGTTAGATAATACTGTAGACCTTCTGGACAAAAAACCGATGACCGACCCTTTAAATAGCGCCTATCCCGTTCCTTGGGAATGGATTAGTGACACTCACGCTAAGGTTAGTTCAACTAGCGGCACGGGCCTCCGTTACTATCGCAGTCCTTCCTTAGTTTCAACTAACGGCCAATACGCGGCTTACAGTCGAATTGAGTTGCAAGTACAGCCGGAATTAGCCGAGTGTCGGGTTAGTAGCGTCATGTTTGTGGAAAATCTCAAAACCGGGGAACTGCAAACGGTGGCGGCTGCTTCGCCGCTGGCGGAAAGCGGAATGTATGCTAGCGATGACACAGATATGTCCGGGACGATCGCCATTTTAGTGCCTGTTTCTTGGAATCAAGACGGTTCCCGCGTTCTCGCCCGCGAATTTGAAGCGCTGTTCAACTCTTCCGATATGTCCGACTACGCGGTCATTTGGGATAAAAATGATAATTACACTTATACCGTTGCTCCGGCTCGCAGTCTTTACACTCATGCTGTATTGTTGGGTTGGAGTCAAGTTTGTCCGGGACAAGTTCTGTTCCGTGCCGGCAATTTGGGCGATCGATCTTGGCCTCTTTGTGCAGTCGATATCACTGGCCAAACAGTAGCTGTCAGCGAAGACAAACCCTTAGTTTTCGGCACTCAAGCCAGCACAGACTGGATCGAACCTAAAACTCGTTTTTAGATATTATGGCGGCATCTTCTTCGATCAAACCCACAATTCTTTTACTTGCAGGTCAATTTTTCGAGCAATTTCTTTTGACTCTGCTGCTGACTGTTTTGGCTGTTGTTTTCGGTCTAACAGTTTTTATTTGTATTCGGATTTTTATCAATTGGTTGCAGAATAATCTGGAGGAAAATCGCCATTCTTTTAGACCAAAATTAGCCAAAAAATCGCCATATTCAAATGCCAATTTTACCGCAAGTAAAAACGTTTTTTTAGAGCCGCAGTTTGTTGAAAATGATGCAAGTTATACGGCGGCTTTTTGGGGAGGAGAAAGCGAGATTTCAGAACCGCTTGAGCCAGAGATCGTCTGCGAAGATTCAGCAGCAGTTGCCTATCTATACAACCCGATCGCACTTTGGCATGGGCGCTTAATTTTACCATTAAGCGAACAGCGCGAGACCTATGGATCAGTATTTTTTGAAGTAATAAATGCACCAAAAAAATATCAAAATTTTATTGGGAAAATAGCATTGTTGAAGTGGAGTACAAATCGTCAAGTACAGTTTTTTGTCCACGCCGTCAGTCAAGATATCAGTTTCACCAAGCAAACTCAAAAAAGTCAAAAATCAGGCAACATTCATCCAGATAGATTGAACGGTTGGCGAAATGTCGGCCCTCTAGAAACTCTAGCAGGTAGCAGACGCGAAGACAGCGTGACTGTGATGCTACGCAGGCCAGTGATTGTCATCAACGACAGCAGCAGCGATCGGCAAGAACTAATTATCGATCGCGAACCAGTACAAATTATCGGACGTTTGTGTGCATTAGTCTCAATTTTACAGCGCCAAAAACCCGACAGCGACAAATTTATTGTCCGGCATTTCAGCAAAACATCCCAACAATTTGACGGCGCGGCCGAAATCATTCGGATTCCGCAAGTACAGCCAGATAAAAATGGCATAGCGAGGTCTACCAATCACCTGATCGAACAATCGCCATTAAATCCAGACGGCTGGTACATTTACGGCGAAAGAGACGAAGACAGTATTTTTGTAGTGCAAGCAATCGAGCCTCGCAAAATTGCCCAATTAACACCGGATGAAACACATTTCGGACTGAAAAAATCTCTCGCTTATTTAAGTAGCGAAAACTGGCAAAATACCACCGCTGAAAAAGGACAAGCAAAAAGAGTATTGTTATCGCCAAATGACGCTACAGAAAACACTGCAATCTCGCCTTGGGAAGAAGGAGACATCGGCATCGTGATTCACAGTTTCGGCGGTATCGGTGGCAAAAAAGGCGAATCGGCACCGCTGGGAATTGTTACCGGACATTTTGCTTTTGGAGTAGCAAAAGTTGTGCGCGATCGCTTTACCAGCGAACTACGTTTTGACATAGAATACAAACAAGTTTATGCCCACAACCCCGATGGAATTGTGGCTGGTTCGAGCAAATGGCAAAGTTACATGGGAGACTTGCAGCGCGGCTGGTTGGGCGATCGCCCGGTGTGCGATATTATTTGTAAATTAGACTGCGTGTGTTACGACTACGATTTTGACGGCATCATTTTGTCGCCTTTAACCGAATTAAACCAGCAACTAGATATCATGATGGCGCGCTACCGCAGCGGAGACGGCACCGGTGCAACTTTAGTCACGCCAGCAACTTCTTGCGTCCAAGATTCCAGTCAGGCAATTTACGCGACAATTAAAAAAATTACTTCCGAAGTTGAGTCAAATTCTCAAATTCAAGACTGGCTAAAAACAAATCCTACCCACGCACAAACCGAAAGATTTCATCAGTTAGTAGCTTTGGGAGAGAGTTTAGAAAAAGTATTAATTCCCCTTGGTATTGTCCGTCCAGATTGGCGCAAAAATACGAGATTGGCGGGGATTGATTCGGAACTGAAAAAAACCTTTTTTGCTGGTATCATGAACTTGATCAAAGCTGCGATTAGTTACCGAACAATGCTACCCAAGCGAACTCAAGATGAAATTGCCAAAGTTTTATTGAAACAAGGAGCATTTTTGTGGATCATTCGCACCAATCAAGTCGGGGGATTTGATCCAGATATTGAGCCGATCGCACCGACAGGAATTTGAATCAGCAATCGGTTTGTAGATGATTCGGCGATTGAAATCGCTACTAGAAAAACCAAGTCTGCCTCCGCAGACTAAGAGATTGAGGGAGCATTTAAGCGGGATTTGGTATCAGTCAACAGTCAACCGTTAACAGTCAACCGTTAACAGTCAACAGTCAACAATCAACAGTCAACAATCAACCATTACCAAGGAGTGACTGCCACAGTGCCACCCGGTGCAAAAACTACTCGGAAATCAGCCAGCGGTTCCGCAGGTGGCCTGGTGCCAACCGGTTTGTAAAGCAACTCCGACAACGGCGCATCCGCGGATCTCGCGACTGCTGCGGAATTCTCCGACTTATAACCGACAATCGCGCCGTCTTTACCCACACTCACCCGATAAACCAACTCCGCATCAACAGCACGCTGATTCTTCAAAACTCCGTCAATTTGTTGGGAAAGTTTACCCTTCAACACCTCAATTTCTGCCGCATCTGTAATCGGCACGGCTGCTGCCCCAGGGCTGGGCGAACCTTCGGAAACAGGACTGGGCGTGCTTTCCGGTGAAATGCTCGACTGCGGTGTGGACAAGGGTGAAATGCTCGACTGCGGTGTGGCCAAGGGTGAAGTGTCCGACTGCGGCGAAGTGCTCGGAGTTGGTGAACTCGATTCAGCTTTCGGAGTTTTATCCCCAGGTAGCAAACCGTCAGCCGCAGGTGTGGGATTGGGATTCGGCGAACCTGAACCACCCGGATTGGGCGTTCCCAGATTCTGGCCGGCAGCATTGGGCTGTGGTACCGGATCTCTGGGGCGCTGGACTTCGGGGACTGGTACCAAGAAAAACGCCATTGCCGCTAAAGCCAAACTCGACACCCCCACCACCGCGGGCAAACTCCGCTGCGCCAAAGGTTCGGCAGACTTGATATAACGCTTGGAAATGGGGGTTAATTGCAGCGACAATTCCGGTAGCGTCTGAGTGTCGGCAAAAAATTGGTCGATCGCCTCTACCAAGTCAAATAGCTGTACCGTCGTCAAATCTACGACCGCCGACAGTTCTGTTTTTTGATCTATTTGGGTGGTGCTGCCTGTGGAGGCGGGTAGAACGGTCAAACGGTGCGAATTCCCATCAATTCTGTGGAACTGTACCATGCTCAAATTCGGGCCGTAGCGATCGGGATAATGGACTCCGCTCATAAATTCTTGAGCGTAGCTACTGACGGCCCTCACTAAGCTTTCAAAAAATTCTCGTCCCCCCGTCAGGGGCTCTCCGATCCCTGTCACATAGCATTCAGCACTCATTAGTATGGAAAGCACTGGCCGTGTCTCTAACTGGCTGGCTGCCGATCCATCGCTCAACCCTTCTAGAACTAGGGTGCAATTTGGCAGACTGTACTGACGCCTAATAGTCATTTTTACTCCACTTCTCCATCAAACAGGCTAACCCAGAAGCGCTGCATTCCGGCTGTTCCTGTACAAAATAGCAGTTTGCTCAACAAGTTTAAAGCTAGTTCGTCCAGCTTTTCGTCGGAATCATAAGCTACAACTACTGATCGCTTGGGGTTCATGCGCGATCGAAAGTGAGCTCGAAAACGTTCTAAATACTCGAAAAGCACCAAGTTCTGATTTAGGGGTATATTTCTCGATCGCAACTGCTGCGAATCTAGCAGCAACTGCCGAATTGTCGCAGTTAACTTGCGCGCCATATTACAGGCGATCGCCACCAGCGCCTTTGCCTCCACAACAGTCAGGGAGCGGCGCTGGGTATAGCGTCTCAGCGGGTTAGTATTGCGCATCAGCCAAAAGGCAACCCGATTTTTGATAATTGACTCCAATTCCAACTCCTTCGACACTGCCAGCATTTCTTCAGCACCTCCGAGATACAAGGCCTCGATCGCCAGCAACATCAAATCAATTTGCAATCTAGCCCGGCGGGGACACCCGCCATCGTTCGGCGACAAGTCTGGCAAACTGTCTAAAATCAACGGGTTTGACTCGGTAAGCGAAGTTTCTGACGGCATTAAGATCACGGCAACATCCATTCCAAACAAACTATACGGTTATGCGGGGTCTTTGGCATGACAAATTCTGAACCAAGGACTTCTCAGAGATACTTTATTTTTATCATTCACTTTTAAGTATATTTATCAATCTACCAGCAACCGACCGTCGCAGGCGAGTTCCGGTGGCGGGAGTTCGATCGTCCACTCCCCCGCCCCCGCCGCCGGAGCTTTTTGATTCCTTGCTTCGCCACGCCAGAAGCGGAGAGTCGGAGAGAGACAAAGAATTTGACAATTACCCATTCCCGATTCTCGATTCCCGATGGCGATCGATCAATGTTCCTGCTTCTGGGGTTTCGCCGCCACTTCTCTTTGAGCCGTAAAATCACTAGCCGCCGCCCGATCCGTCAGACTAATTTTTCCCTTGAGGCTTTCTCCGTCCACAATCCCTCGCAGTTTAACAGAACTGTTTTGACCGATCGCTGTGGAGTCGCTGCAACCCTCTAAATTAGGAACCGCACCCGACAAACTCAACCCTTGATTTTCCCATTTCCCAACTAGAGAAGGTTTCTCCTCGGCTATTTTTTCCCGATCGGCCTCGCTGTTACCCGATCGCAAATGACCGCTCAAATAAACACCCGATTGCTCAATTGTCAATACCAAAGCATCAGATTTCAGGCAATCGGGCAAATTTTTAGCATCAAAGCGATAACTTCCAGCAATTGCCGGAGGAGCCTTTAAATTTGTTTCTCCGTAAGCAGTTACTACCTTAAACAGCACGGCAACCAAGGCGATCGAAATACCATAAAATGATAACAACTTGACATTTAAATTAATCATAATTTGGGGAATGGGGAATTGGGAATTGGGAATTGGGCATTGGGCATTGGGAATTGGGAATTGGGCATTGGGCATTGGGCATTGGGGATTTGTAGCACCTCACAAATAACCAATAACAAATAACCAATAACAAATAACCAATAACCCTTCGACGCTTTGACTACGCACAGTCAACAGTCAACAGTCAACAGTCAACAGTCAACAAACTACCCTTGAGTGAGTACCGACGCTAAGTGCGATCGCACTTTAACGTAACACCGTGCAATCAGCAGCGAAGAATGACACTGCACCGCCAACTCATCAGTATACTGTCCCAAAGTTTGGCGTTCAATTCCCCACTCCCGACTCGTACCCGCAATCGTCAAATCAGCATTAGCAGAAGCAGCAATCACCGCTTGAATTGGCTCAGCAGCCTCCACAATCGGAGTTTCAATGCGCGATCGCACCTCAGCCGGCAACTGCTCCATCACTCGCTGAAACTCGTAACTCAGCTCATTTCCCTCTTCCCCCTCAACCGCCACCCGCAGCACCGTCAAACGGCGTTCTTCGCTATTAACTAACAGTCTCAGCGCCAATTCCAACCCCAAATCATCATGAATATTTGCCGCATAAGGCACTAACAAATTATTCAACTGTTCCCGGCCTCTGTCCACAAAAATTGCTACATCCACCTTAGCGCTGCTGAGAATTTGGCCGACACGTCCTCCCAAACGGTTGCTGCTAAAAGTAGGCCTGTGCCATCCTACCAAAATCAAATCCGCGCGATCGATTTCCGCGATTTGCGCCGTTTCCCGCGCCACATCCTTAGTAACCCGAATAATGGGATGCACGAATTTTCTCGCATCCGGCAATTCCAAACTCTCAATCAATTCTGATAATTTCGAGCGGCGTTCCTGGATAATGCGATCGGCTTCTGCGGGCGTACTTTGAAAGGCATAATCCTCATTTAATTCAATCAAACTCAGAGGATGAACCGCCGCCGACTGCAAATCACTACCACCCGTACCTGCCGCAGGCTGCGCCAGGGCGATCGCCAGTTGCAGCAAACCTTTCTGCGTACTAGGATTAGCAACAGGCACTAAAATTCGATAAGTTGGCAGCAATTTATTGTTGATTTCTGCGCTTTCTCCAGCCATTGGCGAATCTTTTAATTCTGAATCCTCCGAACTCACTTCTGAGATATCTAACCGAATTAATCGTTTTGGATAAGTCCACTCCAACAGTGGCGAAGTCATGAAAGTTGTGACTAAAGCCATAATCACCAACATCGTAAACAATAGCGGCGAAATTACACCCAGAGACAGACCGATATTCAGCACAATTAGTTCAGTCAAACCGCGAGTATTCATCATCCAACCAAGCGCCGAAGCTTCGCGATTGCTAATGCCACAAACTCTAGCAGCAACGTAAGTGCCGACATATTTTCCAATAATTGCTACTCCTAAAACTGCGGCGCACAGCAGCCACAATTCGGGACTGTTGAGCAGGCCGATTTGAGTACGCAAACCGCTGTAAGCAAAAAAGATTGGCAGCAGAAATATCAGGACAAAATCTTCGGTTTTTTCAGCTAATTCTCTGGTGAGTCCGGCATTTTTTGGCATAGCCACACCAAGCAAAAATGCACCGAAGATTAAATGAATGCCGATCAATTCAGTAATTAAGGCAGAAGCTACAACTCCCATGTAAATTCCCGCCAGCACTAACTGCGTTAATCTGCCCGTGCGGTTGTAGTGCTTGGAAAGCCGCTGCAAGAACCAGCGCACTACAGTCAACATAAAACCGATGTAAATTATAGATTCAATAATGGTCGGCAAAGCGCCGATCATCGAGTTAGTGCGCGTAACTGCGATCGCCACCGCTAACAAACACCACGCCGTCACATCGTCTACAGCAGCGCAAGTTAGGGCTAGCGTCCCTAATTTTGTATTTTGCAAGTTGTGTTCTGTAATAATTCTGGCCAGCACTGGAAAGGCAGTAATTGACATCGCAGCGCCTAAAAATAGGGCAAAGGCTGTAAATGAAACGCTATTATTTGAAACGATCGGATACAGCAGCAGTGCTAGGATGCTGCCCAGGGAAAACGGCACTAAAATGCTGACGTGGGAAGTTAATATCGCTATATCTAAATTGTTTTTGAGATACTTGGGATTCAGTTCTAAACCAATCAAGAACATGAAAAATATCAGCCCCACCTCAGACAGCACGTTGAGGAAGGGAACGGCTTCGGCTGGAAAAAGTGCTGTTGCTAAATCTGGTGCGACCAAACCGAAAAGAGAAGGCCCTAGCATAATTCCTGCTACAATTTCTCCAATGACTTGAGGTTGTTTGATCGCTCGAAATCCTAAGCCGACAAGTCGGGAAAGTGCGATCACAATTAGAACTTCCAGCAGGACGAGAATGGGGATGGGCATGGCGTTTTTAGCTTTAGGGTTTTTGCGGATCGAGAAGGGACGGCATTCAGTTGACAGTTGACAGTTGACAGTTGACAGTTGACAGCTTGCCCGCTCGCAAGGGATAAGGGTTGACAGCACTTGACAAAATAAGGAAGAGGATTGGGGTAATAAATAGTCTGCTTTTAATTTCTCCTTAGAAGGGTTCCGGCTTTAAACCAATTCTTTCTGGTAAAGCTGGCAGAATTACCGATCGAACAAAATGAATACAAGCTCGATCGAACTATAAGGCACAAGACACGCACCAACGCCATTGTCTCACAGGCTAACAAAGGCTTTGACAACCTCAAACCTGAATTTTGGGTTTATTAAGATGCGCTTGCTAGTCACTCTAACCGTAGCGTGCGCCCCCGCACCCAATCTACGCACCCGCATCTCACTCAAGCGGGCGCGCACCGGCAGCCCAACCCTACGGATCTAAGATAGTCAGAAAAAGTGGTAAGCCCTGTGATAGACTAGAAAAGTTGTTTAAATTCGCACATCCGGGTTTTCGGGTGTTTCAAGGGCGCAAACCCTCAGAAATACTACCGGGTGGAGGATTAACCCGAATACAGGAGTTAAAAATACAATGCCAGTAGTTAGTTTGGCTCAAATGTTAGAGTCAGGGGTTCACTTCGGACACCAAACCCGTCGGTGGAATCCGAAAATGGCTCCCTACATTTTTACAGAGCGCAACGGGGTTCACATCATCGACCTCGTGCAAACCGCTCAGCTTATGGAAGAAGCCTACGAGTACATGAGAGTGGCCTCGGAAAAAGGTAAAAAGTTTTTGTTCGTGGGTACAAAGCGCCAAGCTGCGGGGATTGTAGCCCAAGAAGCTCAACGCTGCGGTGCTTACTACGTCAACCAGCGCTGGCTGGGGGGAATGCTCACCAACTGGACGACGATTAAGTCCCGCGTGGAACGCCTCAAGGATTTGGAACGCCGCGAGGAAATCGGCGCTCTAGATTTGCTGCCGAAAAAAGAAGCTTCAGTGTTGCGCCGAGAAATGGCAAAACTCCAGAAGTATTTGGGCGGAATCAAAACTATGCGTAAGATTCCTGACGGAGTGGTGCTGGTAGACCAACGCCGCGAGTATAATGCTGTGTTGGAATGCCAAAAGCTGGGAATTCCGATCGTCTCTCTGTTGGATACCAACTGTGACCCAGATTTGGTTGACATTGCGATTCCAGCAAATGATGATGCTATTCGATCGATCAAACTGATTGTCGGCAAGTTGGCTGATGCCATCTACGAAGGTCGTCACGGTCAACAAGTCGGCGAAGGTGACGAAGACTACGACTATGAAGGTGGTTACGAAGGCGCTGAATACGATGTCGAAATCGAAGAATTGGATGACCCCAATTATGTAGATCCCGACGAAGCAGCCGACGCTGAAGGCGCAGAAACCGAAAGCTAGTATTGCGATCGGCATCTGACACCAGGCAATTAAAAATTAAAGATTGAAAATTAAAAATAATAATTTTTAATTGGACATTTTTAATTTTTAATTGTAAATGGCATTAGTCTCGGTCATTAGTAGATTTCTGACAAAAGCATTCCGCAGTGTTAGCGCCAAAATTAATTCAGGTGCTACAGGTACCAAATCCGCCAGAAGGCTGACTTGCTATTTCTTAACTCTTGTCTAATCATTAACATTAAGACTAATGACTAATGACTAATGACTAACGACTAATGACTAATGACTAATGACTAATAACTAATTTTGATTGGGAACTTAAAGAAGATGGCGGACATATCTGCAAAACTTGTTAAAGAACTGCGCGACAAAACTGGCGCGGGCATGATGGACTGCAAAAAAGCCCTCGTTGAAAACGATGGCGATGTCGAAATATCAATTGAGTGGCTGCGGAAAAAAGGTCTGGCTTCGGCAGGCAAAAAAGGTGGAAGAGTTGCCTCTGAAGGTATTGTAGGCAGCTACATTCACACTGGCGGCCGCGTCGGTGTCTTAGTGGAAGTTAACTGCGAAACCGATTTTGTCGCCCGCCGCGAAGATTTCCAAGCTTTGGTGCGGAATATTGCGATGCAAATTGCAGCTTGCCCAAATGTGGAATACGTGAAAGTTGAAGATATCCCCGCCGAAATTGTCGATCGCGAAAAGGCAATTGAAATGGGCAAGGATGACTTGGGCAACAAGCCAGAAAACATCAAAGAAAAGATTGTTCAAGGGCGGATTGATAAGCGTTTGAAAGAGTTATCTTTGATGGATCAGCCTTTTATTAGAGATCAGAATATCTCGGTGGAAGAGTTGGTGAAACAAACGATCGCCCAAATCGGCGAAAAGGTCGAAGTGCGCCGCTTCGTGCGTTTTGTGCTCGGCGAAGGCATTGAGAAAGTAGAAGCTAACTTTGCCGATGAAGTTGCAGCCCAAATCGGTGCTGTTAGCTAATCGGAAATTAAAATTTAGAACTAAAAATTAAAAATGTGAAAAGCTAATTTTTTGCATTTTTAATTTTTAATTTTTGCAGAACTCATACACTGCGTACTAAAAACCCGGTTTCTAACCAGAATTCACTCTTTGAGTCAGACAATTTGTGGCAGAAACCGGGTTTTTTGCCGATCGTTCTATTTTAATTTTATACGTCCTATTTTAATTTTATACGGGAGATATGGTGGGAGCAAGAGAGCGCATAGAGCAAGATTTGGCAGGACTCGAAGAGGCCTTAGCAGTCTTAAATTTAGAGTTTCGCAGTACCTACGAGGGTTATTTAACTGCGTTGGGACAAGCGGTGCGGCAGCAGTTAATTTTGGCTTGTTATCACCTTTGCACTCAAGCGGTGCCTGAGTCGTTTCTCAAGTTGTCCTTCGACGGGCGGCAGAAAATGCAGCAGTCTGTAAGGCTTTTGGCTGCGGCGTCGGAGGAAAAATTGCGATCGCTGGTGACTGCATCAGAAGCAGAGGAAGAGGAAGAGGACTTAGACAAACACGAAGAGGAAGAAGAGGAAGAAGAGGAAAAAGAGGAAAAAGAGGAAGAAGAAGAGGAAGAAGAGGAAGAAGAGGAAGAAGAGGAAGAAGAGGAAGAAGAGGAAGAAGAGGAAGAAGAGGAAGAAGAGGAAGAAGAGGAAAACAAACAACTTTCCGCCATTAAATATTTATTTTCAGTGGCAAATTACCAGGTGCCAACTGCCAATTCTCCCGAAAGTTTGGCGCGCTGGCAAAATAGTATTGAAAAGTCGATCGCCCAGATGATCAAACTGCTTTCTCGCGATACCAACCGCTTGCTGCAAAAGTCGGGAATCTTGCCCAGTCAATTGCCAGAACAGGTTCTAGAAGCTGCTTCTGGTGCTGAATTGTCCGGCGACAGCGTGGCGGGCCCACCTAACTTATTAAACTTAATCATTGAAACAGATAGCTCACCAGCACCGCCAAACTTGAAAAAAAGACCGGGTACTAATGCTTTGCACATTACAGCGATTAAACTGCGGTTGTCGGAAATAGAGTTTGCTGATGCGGGAACCTCGGCTTGGCGCCAGCAAATTCGCAACCTCTCTGTAAAATTGAACTCCCTCGGCCGCGATTACCAGAAAAAGCAGCGGGAAATGGCGGTGGTGGAGGCTGAGTCGGCTTGGCGATCGAGTTGGTTTGAAGATTAGTCAGTTGTCAGTTGACAGTTGACAGTTGTCAGTTGTCAGTTGTCAGTTGACATAAGGAAGAGCTTCGAGGGAAGAAGGAAGTTCGGCAACCAGCAATGTACGGGATTTAACGGATGCAGGTTCGAGGTTTGAGGGGAAAAACCTAAAGCTTTTAGGGTGTTGAGAAACCAGGTTTATTAGATAAACTGGGTTTCTCAGTTCTCGGTGCTATACTTTTTTTGGTAGGAGCTCTTTTAAACAAAAGTTATGACAACCGCCAAGACTGTAACAACCTTGTTAAATTCCTGAAACATAAGCTTTTATTCCTTCTTCCTTCTTTCTTCTTCCTTCTTCCTTCTTTTATAAATTGATATGACTATCGATCGACCAGAATGGCAGCGATTGCAAAAAGCTCTTTCAGTAGAAGCCGATCGCGGATTTAACGACCTTCAGGGCAGTCAATACCGCTTCAGCGAGTTTCTGGGCCTCAGCTTGAGACAGCTTGCAGGCGCTGTGGCGGGTTCTTCGCGCGATCGAGCTAGACAACTAGCTGCTGAATTTGACATCTACCCTCAGAAGGATCTCGAACAGCGCCAGCATTTGCTCTTGATTACGGTCAGTTTTCTCAGACAAATGGAGCAAGTTTGGGAAGAAAAAACCCAGCACCCGATCGAACAAAACGCTCTTCATACAAGCATCCCAGCCGTTTCTGTTCCCCGAACCGCACCCCTGAATACAGCACCCCCAGCAGCCAGCCTGACCCTTGACCAACCGTTAACGCGCGTGACCGGCATCGGCCCCGCCAACGGCAACCGCTTGCTAAAACTCGGTTTAGACACCGTATACGACTTGCTTTACTACTATCCCCGCAACCACATCGACTATGCAAAGCAAGTACGAATTCGCGAGTTAGTAGCTGGGGAAACAGTCACTTTAATCGCCGAAGTAAAGCGCTGCAATTGCTTTTCTAGCCCGAAAAATAAGAAATTAACGATATTAGAAGTAATTTTAAAAGACAGTACCGGAGAAATTAAAATTAGTCGCTTTTTTGCCGGACCTCGTTACAGTAATCGCGGCTGGCAAGAATTCAAAAAACGCGAATATTGTACTGGTGCGGTAGTCGCTGCTTCGGGGTTGGTGAAACAGGGTAAATATGGGATTACTTTAGAAAATCCTGAGTTAGAAGTATTAGACGATTCCGGCGGTGCGATCGAATCTATGAAAGTCGGCCGCCTGATACCAGTTTATCCGCTGACGGAAGGGGTGGATGCGGGTTCCGTGAGACGATCGATCTTAGCTGCAATTCCCGCCGCGAAACTGTTGTCGGAATCACTACCTGAGGATTTGCGCGATCGTTACGGCTTAATGGGTTTAGCCGATGCGGTGGCAAATATTCACTTCCCGCTCGATCGCGATTGTCTATCCGCCGCCCGCCGCCGCTTAGTTTTTGACGAATTTTTCTACCTACAATTAGGACTTTTAAAGCGTCGCCAAACCCAAAGAAAAGCTCAAGCTAGTGCAGTCATCCTTCCTAGTGGTAAATTAATCGCAGATTTTTACCAAATATTGCCTTTTGCGTTGACAAATGCTCAAGAAAGAGTAATTAACGACATCCTCAACGATTTAGCTTCGCCGCAACCGATGAACAGATTAGTACAAGGCGATGTCGGCGCGGGCAAAACCGTAGTCGCCGTAGTCGCAATGCTAGCAGCAATTCAATCCGGTTATCAAGCCGCTTTAATGGCACCAACAGAAGTTTTAGCAGAACAGCATTACCGCAAATTGGTAGGTTGGTTTAATTTGATGCACTTGTCTGTCGAACTGTTAACTGGTTCAACAAAGGTAGCAAAGCGCCGGGAAATTCACAGCCAGTTAGAAACCGGAGAATTACCTGTTTTAGTGGGAACTCACGCGCTGATTCAAGATACGGTAAATTTCCATAAATTGGGTTTGGCAGTAATTGATGAACAGCACAGATTCGGTGTGCAGCAGCGCGCTAAATTGCAGCAAAAAGGTGAATCTCCCCACGTTTTGACGATGACCGCAACTCCCATTCCCCGGACGCTGGCGCTGACGCTCCACGGCGATTTAGACGTGAGTCAAATTGATGAACTTCCCCCCGGCAGGCAGCCGATTCAAACGACTGTTCTATCTGCCAAAGAACGCATCCAAGCTTACGATCTGATTCGCCGGGAAGTGGCGAGCGGCCGTCAGGTTTATGTGGTGCTGCCTCTGGTGGAGGAGTCGGAAAAGTTGGATGTGCGATCGGCAATTGAGGAAAAAGAGAAACTCGAAAAAAGTATATTTCCTGAATTTAAGGTGGGTTTGCTCCACGGTAGGATGAGCAGTGCTGACAAAGATGAGGCAATTACTAAGTTTCGGGACAAAGAAACTGATATTTTAGTATCTACGACTGTGGTTGAAGTGGGAGTGGACGTGCCGAATGCAACGGTAATGATGATTGAAAATTCGGAGCGTTTTGGACTGTCGCAATTGCACCAGTTGCGGGGTCGAGTTGGTCGGGGCAAAAGCCGTTCTTATTGTTTGTTAATGCCCGGTTCCAAGACTGCGGAAGCTATGCAGAGAATGAAGGTTTTAGAACAATCTCAAGATGGCTTTTTCATTGCAGAAATGGATATGAGATTGCGCGGGCCTGGTCAGGTTTTGGGAATGCGGCAGTCGGGTTTACCGGATTTTGCTTTGGCGAGTTTGGTTGAGGATCAGGAGGTTTTGGAGTTGGCGAGGGCGGCGGCTCAAATGGTAATTGAGAGTGATGAAAGTTTGAATCAGTGGCCGGTGGTTCGGGATGAATTGGATCGGAGATATCGCCGGATGATGAGTGGCTCGATTTTGACTTAGACCTATGGTTTCAACCGCCCGGTCTTCTCTTCTATTAGACGGCGGTTGAAACCGCTTCTACAAAAACGAAGTCCGCCTCCGCGGACTGAATAAAATAACGCAATTTTAACTGCCCATTCTTCAACCTGCGGAGGCAGGTTTTGTTTGTGTAGACGCGGTTTCAACCGCCCGGTCTTCAACCTGCGGAGGCAGGTTTTGTTTGTGTAGACGCGGTTTCAACCGCCCGGTCTTCTTATTCACCCAAGAATCCTTCGCAGGAATGACGGAGAAGTGTCAAAATTAAGATAGTCCTGCCAAAAACAGGGAAAAGGAAATCCAGCCCGTACTCGCTGGTAAGGCAGAATTAATTCCTCGCTTGTCAAGCTTGCAGTTGGTCGCCGACGGTTCGTCGCATTTAATCTCAACGCTAATTATGAAAGATCTCACTCGTTATCGAAATATCGGCATCTTCGCCCACGTAGATGCTGGCAAGACCACCACAACTGAAAGAATCCTGAAACTGACAGGCAAAATCCACAAAATCGGTGAAGTTCACGAAGGCGCGGCGACGACTGACTTCATGGAACAGGAGCAAGAGCGCGGGATTACGATTCAATCCGCTGCTACTACCTGCTTCTGGAATGAGCATCAGCTCAACATCATTGATACTCCCGGACACGTCGATTTTACGATCGAGGTTTACCGTTCGCTGAAGGTTCTCGATGGTGGTATCGGTGTATTCTGCGGTTCCGGTGGAGTTGAACCGCAATCTGAAACTAACTGGCGCTACGCTAACGATTCTAAAGTTGCTCGTATTGTCTACATCAATAAGCTCGATCGCACGGGTGCAGATTTTTACCGAGTTGTCAAGCAAGTCGATAAAGTCCTCGCAGCTAAACCAATGGTAATGGTTTTGCCGATCGGCATTGAAGAAAAGTTTTGCGGCGCGGTAGATTTGCTGACCCGCAAAGCCTGGATCTGGGATGATTCTGGCGATCCGCTGAACTACGAAATTACCGATGTTCCAGCCGATATGGTGGATGATGTCGAGAAATACCGCGAACAGTTGATCGAACTTGCCGTCGAGCAGGACGATCACCTGATGGAACAGTACCTCGAAGGAAACGAGCCGAGTATCGAAGACCTCAAGCGGTGCATCCGCAAGGGTACTCGCGACATGGCATTTTTCCCGACTTACTGCGGCTCGTCGTTTAAGAACAAGTGCGTGCAGTTGGTGCTCAATGCAGTCGTTGACTACCTGCCGAATCCGATGGAAGTCTCGCCACAGCCAGAAGTTGATCTGGATGGCGAGGAAACAGGCAATTTCGCGATCGTCGATCCAGAAGGCCCATTGCGCGCCCTGGCATTTAAAATTATGGACGATCGCTTCGGAGCTTTAACCTTTACCCGCTTGTACTCCGGTAAGATATCCAAAGGCGACACCGTACTCAACACCGCCACAGGCAAGACCGAGCGCATCAGCCGTTTGGTAGAAATGCACGCCAACTCTCGCGAAGAAATTGACTCGGCTCAAGCAGGCGACATTATAGCGATTGTGGGCATGAAGAACGTCCGCACCGGACACACCATCTGCGACCCCAAAAATCCCGCAACCCTAGAGCCAATGGTTTTCCCAGAACCAGTCATCTCCATTTCGGTCAAACCGAAACTCAAAGGAGGCGAAGAAAAGATGGGAGCAGCGCTCACGAAAATGGTGCAAGAAGATCCATCCTTCCACATGGTGACAGACGAAGAAAGCGGCGAAACCATTCTCAAGGGCATGGGCGAACTGCACCTCGACATCAAAGTGGACATTCTCAGACGCACCCACGGTGTCGAGGTAGAAGTTGGCGAACCACAAGTAGCCTACCGCGAGTCGATCACCAAACGCCTCGAAGACAACTACGTCCACAAGAAACAATCTGGTGGTTCAGGTCAATTTGCGAAAATCGGCTATATCGTCGAACCCGGTGAAGTCGGTAGCGGCTTCGTGTTCGAGTCAAAAGTAACTGGCGGTAGCGTACCGAGAGAGTATTGGCCAGCGGTGCAAAAAGGCTTCCAAAGCTGCATCGATGTGGGCGTCTTGGCTGGTTTCCCTTGCTTAGACTTGAAATTCACCCTAGTTGATGGAGGTTTCCACCCGGTTGACTCTTCAGCAATGGCTTTTGAAATTGCAGCCAAAGCCGCCTACCGCCAATCGGTGCCGAAAGCTGGGCCTCAGTTGCTCGAACCGATCATGAATGTCGATGTCTTCACCCCAGACGATCACATGGGTGATGTCATCGGCGACCTCAACCGCCGCCGGGGGATGATGAAATCTCAGGAAACCGGACAAACAGGAGCGCGGATTAAGGCCGACGTGCCGTTGAGCGAAATGTTTGGCTACATTGGCGATTTGCGTACCATGACATCCGGGCGCGGTCAGTTTTCGATGTCTTTCTCGCACTATTCTCCTTGTCCGAGCAATATCGCTGAGGAAGTGATCAAGGAAGCGAAAGAGCGTCAAGCTGCTAAGTAGTGTGTTAAGTGCGATGGCTTCGCCCCGGCTTGCGCCTACGAATAGTGCGATGGCTTCGCCCCGGCTTGCGCCTACGTACTGCCTGAAAAGGTAGCCAGAAACCGGGTTTTTTCACGAAATCCTTCGCCGCAGCGATGAGATTAGGGAAAAAACCCGGTTTCTTTGATTTTGGTGCGTCCACGACTGTTAAAACCCACATTCCGCACCCTCAACTGTCACAATCGGTTTTTACTTATTTTTATCGATCAATTCAGCTACAAATTATACTCTCGTACCGTATGTTGACGGATAAAGATTTTGTGAAAGGCATAATTTATTACTTGAAAAATCGATTTCAATGAGTAATTATACTGTGTGACACCCTAGGGTGCGGAATGTGGGTTAAAATTATCTGCGTTGATTTGCATTTATTTGCGGTTTCGCGATCGATCGCAGATTTATGAAATAACTCAAATATCATATTTGCTAAAATACGATCAATAATCTACAACCCAGGTAGGTAGCCATGACAGCCACCCTAATCCAGAATCAAACTAGCGGAATTCTCCTAAAAAACATTAGCTGGAAAACCTACGAATCCCTAGTAAACGAGTTAGCACAACAGAGAGGAATTCGCCTGACTTACGATCGAGGTAAATTAGAAATTATGAGTCCATCAGCACCACATGAAAAGTCTGGAGAACTATTAGGGAATTTTGTGGAAGTTCTAACTGATGAATTAAATGTGGACATTTGCAGCATGGGTTCACTAACCTGCAAGCGCCAAGATTTGGAACGAGGGTTAGAACCTGATAAATGTTACTATATTCAGAATGAAGATGCTGTCTGGAATAAAGAACAAATCGATCTCAATGAAGATCCACCACCAGATTTAGCTATTGAAATTGACATTACCAGCAGTTCGATCGATCGTCTCGAACTTTACGCAAGTTTGGGTGTACCAGAAATTTGGCGCTACGATGGCAAGCGTTTAATCATTTATCAGTTAGAAGGCAATGAATACGCAGAGTGCGAGGTTTCTCCAACCTTTCCTTTTCTGTTAAAGTCTGAAATGCTGCGGTTTTTGGAATTGAGGAAGACTACAAAAGAAAAGGCTTTGCTGCGGTTATTCCGCGAGTGGGTGAGGAGTCAAATTCTGCAAGGGGAATAGATGGGCGATCGATTTGCGCGTTAGCGAAGCCCTCGTAGAGGATCGCTCTAATTTTTGCTAAGATTCGATTAATAATCGATCGCCCTTACTTCACAATTACTCCCCTAACTTTAGTATAATATAGAGGCAACAATCGAAAAATTATCCGAATCGAGCGTCAATAATCACCGCACTTTTAGGCTCGTGAGTATGTCAACGCCTTGATGTCATGTTCGCGCTCGCGTCGCAATCGCAAAGTCTATTTTCTAGGGAGGTTGAGATGACTGAAATCAAGCCCGATCGCACTGAGGGAACAATTTCCATCGCCGTTTTTCCTCAAGAAAACGAGCAGTATATTTGCCAAATTTCATCATCTTTGAGCGATCGTCCCGACGAGCAATCTAATTTTTACGGACAAACAAAAGAACACGCGCTCGCGATCGCCCTGGAACATTTAGCCGACGAGTATCGCGAGAAAGCCGAAGAATCTCAGAATATAGATTCGCTTGCCGTGGAAATTTCAGATTTTGGAGAACCAATTAATAAATATTATCATGTGATTGTACACTACGAAGAAATTTCGGAAGCCGAATCTAAGTTTGAGGCAGTACACAATACAATGATAGGAAATACGATAGTTGAGAATGCCAGAATTGCAGCCATTGAGATTGCTCCAGATATCGAAATCGAGCCGTTAGAGCGCTCTGGGGAGTAACTTTATTCATAGTTAAGATTATTTAGGTTTTAACTAATTTGTCCCTTTACCCAATTCCGAAATGCTTTAACTAATTCCAAATAATCCATTGTTTCCGCTTGTTCCAGAAAACTGACAATCTCTAAAATAGCCACACTCGGAAATGCTAAACTGCGATCGCACTCCACATACCCTTGACTCTCCAATCTGTTAATTCTGAGCCGCGAACCATTGTAAATCCACACTTCCGGCACTCCCAGCTCGGCATAAATTTGCAACGTACTGTCGGATCTGCTGGTAATATCAATTTCCACCACTAAATCCGGCGGCGGATCTTGACTCATATCGAGTCTTTTTTTGCCTTTAATTGCACTAACATTCTGGATATAAAAACATTTGTCTGGTTCTACACCAAGAAGTTCAGGACGTTTGAATGTAGTAGAACCAAGAGGCTCAATTCTCACATCTAATTCTTCTGCTAAGGTTTCAACAAATCGACCCAATACTTCTTTTAAATGTTCATGTTCAGGAGAAGGTGTCATAATTTCCAAATTTCCACGATTATATATTAGCCGGAGTCGCCTATGACTGAGTTCGGCAAGCAAAGTTTCGTAAGTTTGCCAACTGATATTCGATAGCTCAACTATTTGTTCGGGGGCACTGAGAGTTTTAGCAGTCATGGCACTACTTGGGTGAAGAGAGCGATCGCACTTTTAAAGTATATCATCAATCAAAGTGCGATGGCTACGCCCCAGCTTGCGCCTACGATCTCTAATTGACTTTGAGAGCAATACGTTCGCTACCTGCCCTTTTGATATAGTTATCGAAATCTTCTCCAACCTCGCCAACGTCAGGATCTGCATGATCCAATGCTTGTTTAGCAAGTCTTCCCGCCAGTTCTAAGTCAATTTTAATATATAGCTCTAACAGTCGTCTGTACTCTTCATCCGTTCCATTTTCCATAATTTTAGCGGTACTTGTTTCAATATTTTCTATAAGCCATGATTTAGGTAAAGCAAGAATAACTTGGCGGCAAAGTTCAATATCTGAGTGCGAAACGCTAGCTAAGTCAATTAAATCGTCGAACAAAAGCTGGCGTTCTTCTATTTTGAGATACTCTATAAGTCGCAATGCTGTACCTCTGTCGGCAGGGGTATGGGGTATGTAGAGCTTTATGAAAAATTGCTACCTTATTTGGACAATCTATGATAAAGTTTTGACGGCTTTCGATGTAAACAATCTCGCTCTCAACAAGTCGATGCCAAATTGCTGTATTATTTGCAGTGTTTTCTTGAAGCATTTATTTTACCTATTTTTCTTGTTAAACCTCTTGCACAAGTCACCAATCCTCTTGAAATTCTCTGCGTTTATCTGTGTTTATCTATCTTGAATCTGCGGTTAATTTATCAATCAAACATTTATGCAAGAGGTATATTTTAGATAAAAGGGCGGTTGAATGTGATTTCAAGCGCCGATTTTCCTTAATATTACTCACCGCCAAAATCAGCGCGAAACTTCTCCACAACTCGATTCAATTCCACCGAATGAGAAGCTTTAAATAAAATACGATCGCCCGCAGCGACAAAATCCATCAAATGCCTACCTAAATCTGCGTGAGAATCCTCCCCCGTAATATCTTCCACCTGCACAAAAGGCAAACCCGCCGCACCCGCAGCCATCGCCGCCGCTTCCTCAAAATCCGCAAAAATAAACAAAGCATCAAGGTTTAAATCTCGCGCCGCATTTCCCACTTGTCGATGAAATTCGATCGCCCTTTCGCCCAACTCCTTCATCGTGCCCAACACCGCAATCCGGCGCTTTCCCGGAGTATCCGCTAACAATCTCAGCGCCGCCAACATCGACTCCAAACCAGCATTATAAGTCTCATCCAGAACCACAACATCCTGCGGTAAATCGTAGCGGCGCGCCCGTCCATCCGGTAACTGCACAGACAAACCTTGCTGTAAAACTTCCCAATCAATA
Organism: Lyngbya sp. CCAP 1446/10; assembly: GCF_026130175.1. Taxonomy (GTDB): domain Bacteria; phylum Cyanobacteriota; class Cyanobacteriia; order Cyanobacteriales; family Microcoleaceae; genus Microcoleus. The sequence goes on from NZ_JAIGNI010000002.1 coordinate 76,641, forward strand.
CCTAAAACTTTGGCTACCGCCAAAGCCGCCAAATAATTTACAGCATTATGTCGTCCAGCCAAGGGCAGCGGCAATTCTATACCTTCTACAGACATGGTATCATTATTAATTAATTCTCCGCACAAATCCCCGCCTTCTAATCCGTAACTTAACGTTTTCCCCTGCCAAACTTTCGCCGCAGTTGTGATTAATCTGTCAGAATCGTAATTGATAATAGCAATGCTATTAGCAGGCATTTCAGATAACAATTCACACTTAGCTTGGGCGATCGCATCTTCCGAACCCAATCGCCCGATATGCGCCGTTCCTACGTTAGTAATTACCGCCACAGTAGGACGCGCAATTTGCGACAGCAGCGCAATTTCGCCTAGTCCGCGCATTCCCATTTCAATTACAGCATAATTGTGTGTCGGCGAAAGCTCTAACAGAGTTTTGGGGACTCCAATTTCATTGTTGTAGTTAAATTGAGTTTTAAGAACATTTCCACTGGTTGACAAAACCGCCGCAATTAATTCTTTGGCAGTAGTTTTACCGACAGAACCAGTAACCGCAATTATCGGTATACTGAATTGGTCGCGCCACCAACGGGCGATCGCCTGGTAAGCTTTTAAAGTATCCTCAACCCGCAACAGCGGAAAATCAGGCAATTCAAGCGGCCAATCGCGATCGACTATCGCCGCAATCGCCCCCAAATCACGGGCTTTAGCCACAAATTGATGCCCGTCAAAATTGTCTCCCCGCAGCGCTAAAAATACTTCGCCCCCCTGAATGGTGCGCGTATCTGTGGCAATACCTGTCCCTAAAGCTGTCAGAACGTCCTCAGACAAAGCAGGCAAAAGTACAGTTAAAATTTCAGCAAGTTGAGCGACACTTACGCGACAGACCATATTACCAGCACTCACATTTCAAATCATTATTTTCACAGCTAATCCTACCTCGCCCGACCTCCAATTTAACTGACACCAGTTCCAAAAAGAATGCAACTGCTTTCCCCGCGATCTAAACTCTGGGAGTCATCAGTCATTCCCATCCCCAATGGTATAAGTGCGCGCTACTGACTAGGATTGACCTTGATACTGGTAATAATAAATCCTCTGACCCCCCAGAAATTATTTAGAACACACCCACAATCTTTATCAAGAATTTACAAAGTTTGTGGTGATTTTAGGCCTTGCTAATTGCAAACAATTCATGTCATGCTGGTGTTGACAAATAGTTTAACTAAGTAAAAAAGATCGATCGGCTTAAGATGCTGACCGCTTCCACCCCTAAGCCTGGGGAGGCGAGAAGCTCGGTTGAGTCAATTCAGGCGCTTCATCTGCCAATTCCCATCTGCCAATGGCGCTTAAAGCTCCTGCCTAATCCTTGGAGGGTTAATCTAAAGTGAACGACTATAACAGACAAATCCAGGAAGAAGAACAGCTACTTTACAACCACTGGCTGGAGTTGGTACAAGTAGAACAGCCGATCGAACTCATCGACCGTTTTCGCACTTTGTTTATCCACGGTAACGGATATGGCGATCGCACCATCGCTGAAGCACTAGAAAAAATAGCAGCCTCACCATACGCCCAACAAGAATTCAAGTACATCCTCAACCGTTGCTGCCACATCCTGATCAACCGCTGGCAAACATACCCAAGCAAGCAAGCAGCCATCCCAGAATTGATCGCTCTGTTTGAAGAAGCCCCCAAAATATTGGGATACAGTCGATCGCGGGTGGCTCACTCCATCCCCAAATTAGTAAATCAATTTACCGAAAGCGAACAGTACCTCACCCTCCAACGCTTAGCCAAAGTCATCACTCACAGCAATGAAGATAGCAGCAACAGCAAAACCCCCGCCACCCTAGCCCTCGGAACCTTAATTCCCCGTTATCCTTACCTCTACAAACACTGCCTCCTCAGCGACGACAGCACCTACGAACAGCAAAAAATCATTAAAAAAATCCAAACTCAAAAGCAACAGCAATTTGAAATAGACCTCTCACAATACGTCGCTCACCAAGTGAGAAAAGCCCAAACAGCCCGCCGAGAAACCTCAATGTCCTTCGTTAGGAATATACAAACTATAAAAAACCCCACACTGTTGAGCGACCCGGAACTGTTCTTTGCCCTCAAGCAATTTGTCGGAAAAGTAGAAGGAGCCGATACCTACAGACAGCTAGCGGGCCGCTTCATGGCGAACACCAGCACAACTGTGTCCTACAGCTCCTTTAAAGACGACTTGTACGAATACCTAATTTCTTCCGTCACTGACGATCGCTACGGCAAACGTCAATTTAACGAAAAACTGTATAAAAAACTACAAAATACCTTTCCCCACAACGATGCTCAGAACTTCAACGAATTTTTAATGATCAGAACTTGCAGCCAGTTATTGAACTTTTTAGTAGTAGAGAGTCCTGCGCGGCCCAACCACTTCGTCTTCATCGACCTAATCTCAAACATCGGGCCCACCCAGACCACAGGTTTGCTGCTGAAAATCGTGCTAATTTGCAGCAAAGTCAAGGCCTACCTAGAAAAGCGGTTGGCAATTTTGTTCGGTCACTACGAATTTTCTACCAGAGAAGGCGTGGTGTGGTTAGTCAAAGCCCTGGAAAACCTGAATCTAGCTTTGAGTACCAATTTCGGCAATCTAGACGTATCTTTCCTGCGGTAGTCGGCCGGCGCCACAACTCTCTCAGATGCCACCTTGCCCCAAACATCACAGGTCAAAATCGGGTTTCTGAATACCCTAAAAAATGGAAATTGAATTAAAACGACTTAATTAACTGCTAAAAGCTACTCAAAAGACGCTATTCTGTGTTAAAATCCCAAGTGTATCAGATTCGGTTGCAGGCTTTGTTCATTGCTACAGAATTGTTTAAAAACTTGCCCTTCTGTATCGGCAGGGGACTCTCCGAAACTGAAATCTTTGCACTGTCTAATTTTTGGAGTTATTCCTCATGTCGATATACGTCGGTAACTTATCCTATCAAGTTACCCAAGAAGACATCACCGCCGTCTTCGCCGAATACGGAACCGTTAAGCGAGTACATCTACCTACCGACAGAGAAACCAGTCGCCCCCGCGGCTTTGGTTTTGTAGAAATGTCAACAGATGCCGAAGAAGATGCAGCAATTGCTGCTCTCGACGGAGCAGAGTGGATGGGTCGCGATCTCAAAGTTAACAAAGCCAAGCCCCGCGAAGATGAAGGCGGCCGGGGCGGCGGCAACCGGGGCGGCGGCGGCCCAGGCAAATTTGGTCGCAGCGGCGGTGGCGGCGGCGGCGGCGGCGGACGTTATTAATTTCCTAATTAATTCCCGAGGATCGAGATTTGAGATTGGAGAGCTGAAATTGGGGATCGAGGCCACCTAGCTTTGAACCACCGTCCGAAAGATTTCCGGCCCGGTTGCTCCCAACCTTTACTCTTTAAGTCTCGCGATCGACCGCATTAAATATACCAAAAAGCCAGGGGTTAGTCCCCTGGCTTTTTGGTATGAAGATGAGGTTTGAGTCAGAAACAATCTGGGCGAAGCCCTGGGAGTGCCTCTACTGTTTTAATCGTCAGGTTCGATGCTGCTGATCAATCCGTGATTGTTGAGCGTTTCAGCATAAAACTCAGCGTGTTCCAGAGCACAAACAATCACCAATCCCAGTCCATTAGTGTGGGCTTCCATCATCACATTCACAGCCTGTGGCTGAGTCAGACTCGGTACCGTCGCCATCAAAGTCTGCACCACGTACTCCATCGGATTGAAATCATCATTGTGCAGCAGCACGCGGTAGCGTGGTGCAAGCTTGCGGACTGTAGAAGGCTTTTGAATAATTTCGACAGACACTAATCTATACCTCCTGACTTGTAGGATGTTAAAATTTTTGACACTCCCCTACCGTTCGTGGGAGGGGATTCTTCGTTCATAGAGAGAACTTTCTCAGATAGGCTCGCACCTAAAACACTAGAAGTCGAACTGTCAGGAACCCAACTCTAAAGAGATTGGGCTTGCAAGAGAAATCAAGTAAGCCATTCTGACCAGCCGTATACCTTCGAGGTCTACGTTATTTGGGTCACGACACCCTGTGGATGCGACGCTAGTCCCCTGCCCTGTCGCTAGTGGTTAAACAGTTTCAAGGTCACGCTTTGCAGTGCTGCTAGCCTAACAAGCCCTGATAACATTGACCGACAAGCGAACATCACCCCGCTTTCGTAGGCTCTAATCGAGCAAACATTATGCGTACAGGGTTACAAGGTTTGAGACGATAACTGTCCCGTCGAAAGTGCATTACAAAAGTACACCAAACCAAGTAACTCCAAGGCGGTAATGGCAAGAAAGATTCAAGGCGGTTGAAACCGCCGAGTCGTTTTCTTCTCAGGTCTAAAGACTCTGAGTTTCCCACTTACCGAGTATTTTTTATGATAGGGCTTGTATCTCATTAATTTCGGTCAATAATCTTGAGCCGGGATTGCTCCGCTGTGCAAGAGTATCTCACTTTCAGTTATTTTATTGAAATCTTCAAATTCAAGCAAGGTTGTAGCCTGGTCGATCGCTCGCCGTGAACCACACCAAACGCAGATCGGCCGTCCTGGGCTCGTAGCCGCGACCTATCTAGCGCCATAATAATAGAAAGGCAAGATCGGTTAAAAATAAAAAACTACTACCTGTTAACTCCCCAGAACGGACTGAACATTATATGAAACGTAAACCTAACTCCTACAACGACAGAGACAAATTCGGTGGCGACCCATTCCGAGGAGACGAAGACTCCGGCTCATTTGGCGGACAATCGCGACGACAACCTCAGTCTAACAAACCCTCTTTCCTCAATTCCGCCACCCTAGGGATTTTAACAGCCGTGTTTATTCTGGGAATTGGGATTGGGATTGCCTTCAGTTCCACAGCGACAATTAGCCCAGAAAACGTAGCATCCAGGGAATTTATCGATCGCAGCGCCCCGAACCCGGAACTGTGCGTGCAGTTTGGAGCCAGTGCGATGGTGACTGATATGCGCCTCTTCGTCACCCTCAACCCCTTCAACGTCTACATCTCCCAGCCGAGTATGCGTCCCGGATGCGTCCTGCGAACCAATAACTGGGCAATTCTCGAACAAAGAAAACTGATCAACCAAAACCAAGTGCGCGAGTGCAAAAATCGCATGAACACCTTTGGCTTCACCGGCCCTCTGGAAGGTCAACCGGAAATTAACTGTATTTACCAAAACGACGGCGCTAAAAACTTGTTCCTCAACCAACCGGGTTCGACAGCTCCAGCGACAGAAGGTCAAAATTTCTAACGGCGAGGATCGGATTATCGACTGAAAGCAAGTTTTAGCGCAGCGGTTCACCAAAGTCGATAATCCGCTGTTCAGGCGCAGCAGGACGGCGTACAGGGGCAGAACCTACCCCCTTGGGTCGGTTAACCGGAACCCTGACTAAAGGCACATTTATCGGTCGGATTTGGTCGTTTGGAGTTGACTGCCGCAAAGAGTTTTGCTCGTAAGTTATCACCTCAGCCGAGGCAGGTTGGACAGGCGCGATCGCAGCAGTTGAGTTAGAATCTGTCAGAGGTTGATTAGGCGGTACTTGTATTGCAGGCTGTGCTGGCGTTTCGAGAGTTGCCTGATAGGAAGCAGGCTCGATCGATGGACGCAACACCCAGCGATTTTCTCCGACTCTTTGGAATTTAATTTGCTCACCGTTGAAAGCCACTCCTGGAGCCAAATTTACCAAAATTCTGGCGCTTCCTGATGGCAGTTGAGTCACCCCCACGGAATGCACATTGCCTTGCGGGTATAGTTGAGTGACATCAACGCCGATCGTAGTATTGGGCAAATCCACAGCAATTTGAGACGGGTTGAGTAGAGAATAGGTGGGAGTTGTTCCCTCTGGGAGAGTAATTTCTAGCTGATTTGTGGCGGGATCGAACTGCCAACTGGTGATTGTAGAAGCATTGGCTGGTTGCTGTGTGATTTGCACAGTCGCAACTGTGGTGGCTGCTGCTATGCTCAGGGCGATCGACACAGAGCCGAACCATGAGCGTAAAATACACTTAGCAGTCAATTTTTGTAAGTCTGCCCAAAATTTCGGCGGTAATTTTTGGTATTGCATGGGTGCTGGGTGAAAGTTGAGATTTAACATTAATTGTTCAGTTGACAGTTGACAGTTGACAGCACTTTACCTGGTAGGAAGAGGATTGAAGCAATGAATAGTCTTATTTTAATTTCTCCCTCAAAGGGAGAGGCTTTAAACCAATTCTTTCTGGTAATTTCGGAATTGTCAGTTAAAAAATTTTACCTAATGCCAACAGATACGCATTCATAATTATTTTTTTTCCTTCCCCTTAAACTAGCATAATTTCGCCACAAACACCCGAATTTAAACTGGTAGTAGTTGCCCGAAGCAGGAGTAATTAACATGAAAAAATCAACTAAATGGAAATTACTGGAATCGCGCAGTTAGTTGCGTAGTCAGAACTTTAGCCCGCATTCAGTAGAGGGCTAAAGTCCTTAATACTAACCTTTCTGAGATTTGTATTGCCGAGAAACAGTCACAAAATCCAGAGCAGTAATCGCATTGTTAGCCCCAAAAACATTAGCTAAAACCTCACCAGTAGAGGCTAATTGCAGGACGGTGCCGTTCGCCGTGGAGTTAATTTGCAACTGAGCAAAACTCAAGCCACCAGCTAAAGCAAACTTGTCGATTCCTACTTCAAAATTGAGGACAGTATCGATACCACTGTTGCTATCTAACACAAAACGATCGCTCCCACTAGCTCCAATTAAAGTATCCTCTCCGCCGTCGCCAAATAGCCAGTCATCCCCTGCACCCCCGTTGAGAATGTCGCTATCTTTCCCTCCGTAGAGAGTGTCGTTACCGTCATCACCGTTGAGAGTATCTTGGCCTTCATTGCCGTATAAAAGGTCGTCGCCGCTGCCACCGTTGATGCAGTCTTGCTGGCCGTTTGCGCCCACGGGGCCTCGCTCGTTTTCCCCGCGATCGCCAAAAATGGTATCATTGCCATCATCGCCGCACAAAATATCGCTGCCACCATCGCCGTACATCAAGTCATCGCCGGCATCTCCGTGCACCAAATCGTCATCCTTGCCGCCGTGAACAGTATCGTTACCAAAACCGCCGCCGAGAGAGTCGGAACTCTCACCGCCGTTGAGATAGTCGTTACCGTCGCCCCCAAACAGCAAGTCGCGGCCGTTGGCATCGCTGACTAACTCGTTTTGCAAGCCGCCGTAAAGCGAATCGTCTCCCTCGTCGCCGACAAGGGTGTCGGAACCGAGTTCGCCCCAAATCAAGTCATTGTCTTTGCCACCGTAAGCTAAATCATCGCCTTTGCCGGCAAAAATGCTGTCGTTACCGCTACCACCGCCGATGATGTCGCCACTATCATTGCCGAAAATTAAGTCGCCTTCAGATGTGGCAATTGTGGTCGCAACAGCAGTACCGTAGTCGCCGATGATGGTATCAAAACCTTGATTGCCGTAGAGAGTGTCGGAACCAGTTTCGCCAAAAATGCGATCGCCCCCTTTGCCTCCATAGGCCAAATCCCGGCCGTTACCACCGAGCAAAGTATCGTCGCCTTCTTGGCCGAATAGTAAGTCATTGCCATTGCCTCCAAACAGCAAATCTTGCCCGTCTGGGTCGCTATCTAGGGAGTTGAGGACGCCGCCGAACAGCGAATCGTCCCCGTTGTCGCCGTAGAGGCTGTCACGGCCCTTATCGCCGAAAATTACGTCTCCCTCTTTGCCCCCGTAGGCGATGTCTGGGCCTTTGCCGGCGAAAACAATGTCGTTGCCTTGATTACCAGCGATCGCATCCCCTGCTTCGCCACCGAAAATTACGTCGCCGTCATTGCCCGTGAGGTTGATGTCGTTGCCGTTGTCGCCGACGATCGTATCCTCACCGCGATCGCCCGACAATAAGTCCGCACCGCGATCGCCAAAAATGCGATCGTTTTGTTTCCCGCCGAACACCACATCATTTTCTTTGCCCGCGTAAACGATATCGTTGTCCTGATCGGCAGCGATGAAATCTGCCCCTTGGTCTCCGAAGACGATATCGGCGCCGCCTTCACCTAAAACAATGTCATCCCCAGCTTCGGCAAGAAACAGTTCGTTAGCGTCGTTCCCGCTTAAATAGTCATTTCCGGGAGTGCCGAGGATCGTGTTTTGGATGTCGGTGAGTTCTACGGCGTTGGAGTCGAAGTTGAGTATTTGCCCTGCCTGGGGTTGGATAAATGCGATCGGGGCCAGCAAGGGCAGTGGTTGGCAACCGCAGCCAGTATCCGGTTCGGGAACTCTGCCGAAAATAGGCGTCGTAGTCGGCGTCGTAGTCGGCGTCGTAGTCGGCGTCGTAGTCGGCGTCGTAGTCGGCGTTTCTGTTTGCTCGGGTGTCGGCAGAATACCGGACACAGTGGCAACCCCCAGACTTGTAATGCCGAGGTTGTCCGTAGCGCTATAGGTGAACTTGGCTCCTGTGAAACTGCTACTAGACTGAAAAAACAACTGGGTAATTTGATCCGGCGTCAAAACTTGACCGGGTGTAACCGGGACTCCGCCCTGGGTTGGGTCGCCCAAGAACAATGTACCTTCATTGGGTGGCAACAGGGTGTTGATGGTGAAGGAAACAACCGTGCCGTCGGGGTCTGTTCCTCCCAATCCGGTTATTTTGGCGTTGCTTTCCGGCAACAAAGTAACGCTGGAGTTGTTGGCTACTGGCGGTTGGTCAACTTTAGGCGGAAACAGGTTTACTGTCGCAGGGGCGGGACTGATGCCACCGCTGTTGTCCGTGGCGCTGTAGGTAAAGTTTGCCCCTGTGAAAGTGCCCGCCGACTGGAAGAACAACTGGCTGATTTGATCTGGCGTCAAGGCTTGACCGGACGTGACCGGCACTCCTCCTTGAGCCGGGTCGCCCAAGAACAGGACGCCTTGATTTGTTGGTGGCAGGGTGTTGATGGTGAAGGAAACCACAGTGCCGTCTGGGTCTGTTCCTTTGATTCCCTTGATGGGTATGGTGCTGTTGGGCGGTAATGTCGTGTTGCTGTTGTCCGCTACCGGAGGTAGGTTGGCGGGTTCAGTGGTCGAGCTGACGGTGGTGATGACAGTGGCATCGGGTTGGGAACCGTTGTTGTTGTTGGGGTTGGGGTCGGAAGTGGTCGATCGGCTCTGGGATATACTTGTGATGCCGATCGCTGGAACAATTAAAGTTACCTGGCGGTTTGTGTTGCTGCCGCTAGCCAAACTGGGAATAGTTGGGAAGGTGACAACCCCTGAAACTGGATCGTAGGTGCCGTTATCGGACACCTTGACTCCCGTTAAACCCGGAATGATGCTTTCAGTAATCACTACGTTTTCAGCAGCATTCGGTCCATTGTTGGTGGTAGTTATAGTATAAGTAACTGAACTACCAGCGGTCGTAGATGTGAGGCCAGTCTTGGTAGTCACCAAGTCTGCACTACCAGCGACAGTAACCAGAGCAACGGCGGTAGTGACTTTGGCGGCGGCAGAGGAGCCGTCGTTATTGCTGAGGTTGAGGTCGGGAGTAGTTGATTTGCTGCTGGAAACATTGGTGATGCTGCCACTGTTGGGGACTGCTAAAGTAACGGTACGGGTAACGCTTTGACCAACGGTCACGCTGGCGATCGCCGGAAAATTAACTACTCCTGAGATTGGGTCGTAAGTGCCCCCCTCGGAAGCCAAAACTCCCGTTAAACCTGGAACAATGCTGTCGGTGATGGTGACGTTGGCCGCGTCGCTGGGCCCGATGTTTGCCGTAGTAATTGTATAAGTGACAGATTGCCCAGGCTCTGCCGATGTGAGTCCGCTTTTAGTGGTAACGATGTCGGCACTAGCAAGACTGGGGACTGTGCCGATCGTAGTGTTAACACTGGAATTAGGGTTTGTACCGTCGTTGTTGCTTGGGGTGGGGTCGGGAGTAGCTGAGCTGCTTCTTGCCGTGTTGCCGACGGCACTGATGCTGGCTGGGGCGATAAAGCCGATCGTCCGATTGACTGTAGTGCCATTGGCGATCGCCACAGCCGGGAAAGTCACAATCCCGGTAACTGAGTCATAGGTTCCACCCTCGGATGCTGTGACTCCTGTTAACCCCGGAATGATGCTGTCAGTGATGGTGACGGCTTCTGCGGAACTAGGGCCATTGTTGACTGTGGCGATCGTGTAGCTGACTGTGGCACCAGCAGTAGTAGCTGTGGGCCCACTTTTGGTGGTAACAATGTCAGCAAGAGCACCGATCGTAGTGTTAACACTGGAATTAGGGTTTGTACCGTCGTTGTTTCCCGGCGTGGGGTCGGGAGTGACTGAGGTGCTTCTTGCCGTGTTGCGGACGGCAGTGAGCGTGGGTGGGGCGATAAAGCCGATCGTCCGAGTGACTGTCTGGGCGTTGGCGATCGCCACGGGGCCGAAGCTAATAATCCCTGTCGTTGGGTCGTAGATGCCCCCGTCGGATGCCGTGACTCCCGTTAACCCCGGAATGATGCTGTCAGTGATGGTGACGCCTGCTGCGAGACTAGGGCCATTGTTGACTGTGGCGATCGTGTAGCTGACTGTGGCACCAGCATTAGTAGCTGTGGGCCCACTTTTGGTGGTAACAATGTCAGCGCTGGGAGTGAGTGTGGTGGTAACAGACGAGCCGGTTGGAGTATCGTCTTTGTTCGTTGCGGAGCCGTTGTTGTTGGTGAGTATCGGGTCGGGAGTCGCTGAGCTACTCTTAGCCGTGTTGCTGATGGTGGTAAGGGTGACTGGCGGGACAAAGCTGACGGTTCGCCTGAGAGTACCTGCATTTTCCAGCGTCGTCACTGCTGGGAAGGTGACAATGCCCGAAACAGGGTCGTAAGTACCGCCCTCCGATATACTCACTCCTGTTAACCCCGGAATGATGCTGTCACTGATGGTGACGTTAGTGGCTGGGTCAGGCCCGTTGTTGGTGGTGGTCAGGGAGTAGGTGACGGTTGACCCCATCGCACTGGTGAGAGGGCCACTTTTGATAGTAACGAGGTCGGCAACTCTATCGGCGACAGTAGTCAGAACTCTACTGATGGGCGTTGAACCGTCGTTGTTGCTGAGATCGGGGTCGAAAGTCGCAGCAGTGCTGGATGCAACGTTGGTTAATGTGCCGCCGCTAACTAAATTAGGTGGCAAACCAACTGTCAGCGTATAAGTGACGGTTTGACCGACATTGAGAACGGGAATTTTCGGCCAGGTGACATTCCGCGTGACGTTTGAGTAAGTGCCGCTGTTCGAGGCAATGACAGTAGGAACTGTTGATGATGACGGAATTAATTCCTCTGGTATTTGGTCTAGAACCAAGACTTGTTCAGCGGGCGCTGTCCCCCTGTTGGTGGTTGTGATGGTGTAGGTAATGCTACCCCCAGGCTTGACGGATTGCGGCCCATTCTTGATCGTAACAACGTCAGCCGAGATACTAGGAGGATTGACAGTTTCAACTACCAGGTTTTGAAGTTCGTGAAGGTTGTTGGCGCTTCCTGTGGAACTGCCAAAACCAAATTTGAAAGTAGGCGGTATTGGGATTCCGTTGGTGATTGCCAAGTTGCGAATGTCGATCAGAGTAGTTTCGTAGCTGCCGTTAAGATCCGTATCAAAGGCAACGGTGAGGCGATTGGGATTGTCCCGATCGTTAGAGGGATTCAGTGTAACTTGAACGGATCTTTTCGCTGCCGTGCGATCGGTCGTGATCGTATTGCTAAAGTTAAAATTGGGTTCGGTGAAGTCAATACTGGTAGGAATGTTATCGATGCCCAAGGGAGCAAATGCTTGGGTTAAAAACGGGTAATTATTCTCTTGCCTGCCTCTAATTGTTACTGAATCCGGTCTCACCAAACGCGGATTGGAGGAGCCGGGAACCGGATCGGGAGACGGGCCAGCTCGCCCTTCCGTCGGTGCTGAATAATTGCCAAACTCGTCAAAGCCAACGCCTAAATAACCTCCCTCAATACCGGGTGTGGCCACGGTTCCATCTAGTCGTTGAGCGTAGCCCAGAGAACCGCCATAACCCCCTGGCTTGTCTGGCGATGCAGTACCGTTAATGAAGAAGAAACCAATGCCGTCCCCAGGCTGATTGCCAGTAAAATAACCCACGGGTTCATTAATTTGCCGATTGGAACCGTAGGAATAGAAATCAAACCTGACAATCAGACCGTCGCTTGAAGGAATGGGGTTGTTGTAGAGGACGAAAGCCTCCCGCCTGTCTTGTGATGCTGGAGTTAATTGCAGAACGCCATTGCCAGGAATATCCCCACCTAAAGCCGGAAGTAAGCCTGATACTGTTCCTCCAGTGATGCCTGGTATAGATTGCAAGTTAGCTGGAATCCCGCTAGTCGGATCGTACAGCACCCCGTTAGTGCCTCGGTAGAGCCAAGGCCCCTTCACTGTCGAGTTCTTGAAAGTTTCGTTAACTAATGTGCCGAGCACGTAAGTGTATGCTTCGAGCACTTCTTTTTCAATGGCAATGCTCGCTTTTATTTCCCCGATCGCAAATTTTAATTCCCAATCGCCGCCTAGTGCCGCACTCCCCGTCAAGCCGTCGTTCGCTGCAATATCTGCACCAGTAATTTCGTTCAGCCGCCGCACGAAGGCTTTGCCGCTTTCTCCCGCTGCGACGCTGCACCCGAATAACAAGATATCTCCTCTCTCGCTGAGGGCCTTTCCCCACTGCTGCAACAAATGGCTGTAGGTTTCTAAGTTGTCTCCGCTGAGTTCGATCGACCCTAGTTGCACTCGGGCTTCTCGACCGTGAGACACTATCTGAAGGCTTTCTAAATCTCTGCAATTAGCCAGAATTCTAGTAATTTGCTCGACTCCATCCCGTGTCGAATCTAGTACAAATACCTCTGTATCGGCTGTTGCTCCTCTTGCCAAGCTGTCGCAGTTCTCTACTCTCGAATCGATGAACAGTAAATTTTTTACAGTCCCGGCTCCCACCGACTCGGTGAAAAGCAAAAATTCTCTGTGGGGCTGCCCAATTCCCGCACTGCTACCGGGTTTTTTGGACAGGAAACACTCCTCTACTTTTACTTGTTTTATTTGTTTTTCATGAGGATCAGTTGCTGTCATTGGAGATTTTTTGGTAGCAATGCTTGCGGTGGTGTCACCTGCTTTGTGGGTTGAGAAAATTGGTTGGTTACAGATGGTTCGCATGGTAGAATGACCTGACTGATTGTATATAATATGCCCAGTTTAAGATAATAAAAGCCGCCTCTTTACAACGTTTAATTGCAGAGCTTGAGGCTCTGGTGCTTGACTGCCAGAAAGAGGAATAGGCAAATTTTATCCATCACAAAGCTGTGCTATCTTGCTATTTGATAACATTGCAAAGATCGCCGATGCAAGCGTTAAGGATTGAGAGTTTAAACCCCCACAATCTATCTATCGAGTGATATTTTGCCTTCGGCTTTGGGCTAAGGAGTGTATCTGTTACACGCAGATGTTTTACATCCCGCCGTAGATAATCACAGAAATGCTCAAAAATTTACTTGATGAGGTTTTCTGTAGATCGTCTAATGCACTTTAATTGCAGAGAAATTTCACCATTTCTGGATGCAGAAACAGGGTTTTATGGACGAAAAAAATTCGTTCCAGCCCTCGCTACCAGTAAAAAGCCTACTGGTTGAGCGAAGTCGAAACCCCGTTTCTTTGGTTCTGGTGCGCCAGCCCTGTTCACAAGAGCAACCAGACCTTTATTAGGGAGGAAATTACTAGGGAGTGCTGGCCGTAACATAATTTGGCCGGCAGTGACCGAGGTGTTATTTAATTGAAATATACATACCCTGTATCGACGAGGCGTCTTAAAAATTTATGAATTGTAGTCTGGAGACAACAATCAAGGTTTGAGACTGCTTTGCTGCGATCGCAAAAACAGAATATTGTCGCCCACCAGCAACTTCTCAAATTGTCACACTTAGAGTCTAGCGGGTTTCTGTTTGAGGTAAATCAAGAAGGACAATTGTTCGTGCAGAATTTTTCATGATGTTTTGGAGAAATCGACTTGCAAATTTGCCTGTCAGCTATTTGCGATTTTTATTCGCTAATTTTTTTAAGGGCAGGAGTTACGCTCAGGAGACGATAAGCCTGATTTATTCCTAGATTTCTGGCCCCCCAACCAAGGTTTATCGTCTAAACCTGGTTTCGGATCGTAAGTCCTCAACTAGAAAAACACTGACTGTAATCCCCCAGTTACGGCAACTGTAACCCAGCAATACTGCTCGATTAGGTTTTTATTGCTGAGTTTGGGCGCGGCTCGTTTTGAACAAGCTCCAGCAACAATCCTTACACGTAAGTATATATTAACTTATTGATGACTACATCCGCAAATATGCGTATATACAAGCCCCAATACAACCTATATCTTTTCACCGCGAACGTCAAGAGTTCTGGCTTGGTAGTACCGACAATCTTGACAGGGCCCAGCAGGATTGACAGCGCAGCGAATGTAATTAGAGCGGGCGTTATACTCGCAAGTGATATCGCCGATCGGATAACCGAGACCTTCTACGTAAGTGCGATCGCCCATTGCTAGTTCATTTCGCAGCGGTCTATTTGCTACCGCAAGTTGTGCCGCCGCAATTCTGGCGCTGGCTTGACTTTGGGCAGAGCGCATCACCCACAAAGACACCAGCGACGGAGCTAAACCTATGAAAATAATCAGGAGAACTGTAAACACATTTTCAGAGCTTTTGTGGAGAATATTTTTTTTAATTTAGATGATCGGCAACAGAAAATTATCCCCGAAGAGACGGTTTTAAATCAGAAAAGTTCCCGGAAAAGTCTCAAACTATGCCTGTGCGTTAACCGTTTGCTGGCGATCTATGGCGATCCATGAGGAGGTCGATCGCTGTTGGCGCCGATGAGGGGTGTTCTGGATAAGTTTGTAGTCAGGAGTTTAGGCATCATAAAAATCGGATAACTTTAGTCCTCACTACAAACGGAAGATCGGTTATTTTAGAGATTTAGATATGAGAAACCGGGTCTAAATCAAAAACAACCAAGCCCGAAAATGGCGCAGCTATTGTTTGAAAAACCCGGTTTCTATCAACAACAAAAACGGTTAAACCTTAGCAACCTCCCCCGCTAAATCCATCAACGAACCCGCACCTTCCACCTTGGCAACATCCAACAAAGTCTTCAAAACCGAATCGGGATTCAAACTAATCGAATCAATTCCCAACTCAACTAAGAACCGAGCAAACTCAGGATAATCGCTGGGGGCTTGGCCACAAATCCCTATTTTGCGATCGTACTTCTTGGCGGCTTTAATCGCAATTTCTATCATCCGCTTGACAGCTTCATTGCGTTCGTCAAAGATATGCGCGACTAAAGCAGAATCGCGGTCTAATCCTAATGTTAGCTGAGTTAAGTCGTTGGAGCCGATCGAGAATCCGTCAAAAACCTGGGCAAATTCGTCAGCAAATATGACATTGCTGGGCAATTCGCACATCACATACACCTGCAAGCCATTTTCGCCCTTAACTAAACCGTGTTTCGCCATCTCTGCCAACACTTTTCGCCCTTCCTCCGGCGTGCGACAAAACGGAATCATCGGAATCACATTTGTCAAGCCCATTTCGTCGCGAACTCGCTTCAACGCAACGCATTCCAAAGCATAAGCTTCGCGGTAATTCGGGTCATAATAACGAGAAGCGCCGCGCCACCCGATCATCGGGTTTTCTTCCTTGGGTTCAAACTGCCGCCCTCCCAAAAGATTAGCATATTCGTTGCTCTTGAAATCGCTCATCCGCACAATGACTGGATTTGGATAAAATGCGGCGGCAATTGTGGCAATTCCGTGGGCTAGTTTATCGGTGAAGAAATCGGGTTTGTGTTGGTAAAGCGCTGTCAGTTCTGCAATTTCTTCCTTGACTGATTCATCGGTTAATTCGTCAAAGTGAATCAGTGCCAGCGGGTGTGCTTTAATGTGATTGGCAATGATGAATTCCAGCCGCGCCAAGCCTACGCCGTCGCAAGGAATTGCTGACAAACCAAAAGCTTCTTCTGGATTTCCCACATTCATTAAAATTTGAGTGCGGGTGCGGGGCAAATTCTCGATCGCAGTTTCTTGAATTTCAAAAGGAAGCAAACCGGCATAAACTTTGCCTTCGTCTCCTTCCGAACAAGAAACAGTGATTTCTTGATGGTTTTTCAAGATTTGGGTGGCGTCGCCGGTGCCGACAATGGCGGGAATTCCCATTTCTCTGGCGATGATCGCGGCGTGACAAGTGCGGCCGCCGGAATTGGTGACGATCGCACTTGCTTTTTTCATAATCGGTTCCCAATCCGGGTCTGTTTTGTTGGTGACAAGAACTTCTCCTGATTGAAATTCAGCGATTCTGTGAACATCTAAAATCACGCGGGCTTTTCCTTGTCCGATGGCTTCGCCAACGGCGCGTCCTTTTGCTAAAACTGCACTGATACCTTGCAATTTGTAGTTGCGTAAAACTGTAGCCGACTTTTGAGATTGTACTGTTTCGGGTCGCGCTTGGACGATAAACAATTCGCCTGTATTGCCGTCTTTTGCCCACTCAATGTCCATCGGGGTATAAGTCCCGCGCACTTTGGAGTAGTGTTCTTCTATGACTACTGCCCACTCTGCTAGTTGCAGAATTTCATCATCTTGTATGGCAAATTTATTTTTTTCGGCTGCGATCACCGATACGTTTTTGGTGTATTTAGAACCGCCGATATCGTACACCATTTTGAGTGTTTTGCTGCCGAGGCGTTTGTCTAAAATCGGGCGAAAACCTTGTTTTAATGTTGGTTTAAAGACGAAGTATTCGTCGGGGTTGACTGCGCCTTGGACGACGTTTTCGCCTAATCCGTAGGCGGCGGTGACTAATACGGCGTTTTTGAATCCGGTTTCGGTGTCGATGCTGAACATGACGCCGGAGGATGCTAAGTCCGATCGCACCATTTTCTGCACGCCGACAGATAAGGCGACTTCAAAGTGGTCGAATCCCCGCTGTTGGCGGTATGAAATCGCGCGATCGGTGAATATGGAGGCGAAGCATTTGTGACAGCATTCGAGGACGCCAGCGCAAGCTTGGACGTTGAGGTAGGTTTCTTGCTGTCCGGCGAAACTGGCGTCTGGCAAGTCTTCGGCGGTGGCGGAGGAACGCACTGCTACGTCTGTATTCTCGCCGTAGCGATCGCACAGTTGATCGTAAGCATGGGCGATCGCCGTTTGCAAGTCTTGCGGAAACTGTGTATCCAGAATCAATGCCCGCGCTTGCTTGCCTTTTTGTCGCAGGTTTTGGAGATTTTCTACGTCTAAATCGGCAAAAATTGCGCGCAATTTAGCTTCTAAACCCGCTGATTCGATGAAGTCGCGGTAAGCGTGTGCTGTAGTTGCAAATCCGTTGGGGACGCTGACTCCTTTGGGGGTTAACTGTTGAATCATTTCCCCCAATGAAGCATTTTTTCCGCCTACTAATGGGATGTCGGCGATGCCGACTTCATCAAACCACAATACCAAGGCTTTGTCTTTGGGAATTAAAACTTGTTTTTGTTGATTTGCTAAATTTTCCAGCATTGCTTTTTTCCTCTCAACTTCAGCTCAGTTCGGTCAAAGGACAGCAAACAAATGACAGCAAACAAATGACAGTAAACAAAGGCCTGTCAATGTCTTAACGTAGTTTTGTTGCAAAAATTATCGAGTTTTTTTCTGAGGCTGTATCCAGCAGAGTTTTTGATTGCCTCTATTTCAAGAATATCACTTTTTTGCTAAATAGCAAGACCTGTGGAGAAAATTTATTTGATTGCAAAAAGTAAAGAAATGGTAGCGGGGAGTTTCTGTAAGCTATTATAAAAAAACAAGTAGTAAAAATGTGCAGGTTGAACATAGTTCCTACCGATTTTTTGCGCTGCGCAGTGGTGCGGGGATATTGCTCGGATTGCGTTGATAGCGCAATCTACGGGCAACAAAGGGTCGGTTCGAGGAGGGCGATCGGTTGTCCGGGGCGATCGCCCAAAAAACACAACCGAGCAGCTTGGGTTCCCAGAAAAAGCCGAGATTCTAAAAACCGTAAAAGTTTTACCTGTGAGTGGGTTTACCTACTGAAAACACAAACCCAGTCGATGTAGAACATTGTAATTGTTTAACCAAATAATTTTTCTGTGTTTGCTTTCGTTTTTTAGGGCTTAAATTCTTTGTATGCTATAATGGTTATCTCAACTGCCTTATGACAAATAAGAAGGTATATGATATCAGTTTTGAGCCCAGCCGCAAAGCGAAACGGCTTTAAAATTCTTCTCGTAGAAGACAATCAAGCCGAAGCCGA
The DNA here is from genome assembly GCF_026130175.1 of Lyngbya sp. CCAP 1446/10. Taxonomy (GTDB): domain Bacteria; phylum Cyanobacteriota; class Cyanobacteriia; order Cyanobacteriales; family Microcoleaceae; genus Microcoleus. Next base: position 94,936 of record NZ_JAIGNI010000002.1, read on the forward strand.
TCTGATCGAAGAATTATTATTAGAAACAAATGTCGGCAGAGCTAAATCCCAAAGGCTGTCAGTAAGCTGTACAGACCGTCTCAGCAAAGCGCAGCAACTTTTGCTCGGCGAACATTTTGATGTCATTTTACTAGACCTTTCGCTGCCCGATAGCCAAGACTTAAGTACAATTGTCAAAATACAAGAATACAGCCTAAATACTCCGATCGTCGTACTGACGGCCCGCAACGATGAAAAACTCGCCGTGCAGTCAATCCAAGCCGGAGCTCAGGATTACCTAATCAAGCGAAAAATCGACAGCGAAGTGTTAATGCGATCGCTCCGCTACGCAGTCGAGCGGCAGCACAACCAAGAAGCTTTGCAAAAAAGCGAAGAAAAATATCGCTCGGTAGTCGAGAATTCCCTCGTCGGAATTGCGATTATTGCTCCTCCAATTTCCCCCTCCGAACCCGAAAAATGCCAGTGGTTGGAAGTTAATGATGCTTTGTGCGATTTGCTCGGATACGAGCGCCAAGAAATTCTGCACCCAAATTGGGATCAGTCGGGTTTTTCTGAAGACAAAACCGCCAGTTTAGAGCAGTTAAATAAAATTTTGGCAGGACAGAGCGAAGGCTATGTTTTAGACAAAAGATGGCGCAAAAAAGACGGAAAAATAGTTTATACGAGAGTTTCCCTGCGCTGTATTCGCGGCCGAGACGGCTCGATCGACCGGATGATTAAAGTAATTTTAGACGTGAGCGATCGCTATCGCTACGAAGCAGAACTAAAAGCATCAGAAGAGTTTTTGAATCACACGATCAATGCTACTCCCGACCCAATTTTTGTCAAAGACGAGCAGCACAGGTTTGTCCTATTAAACGACGCTTTTTGCGAGTTAATGGGAACAGGGCGCTCGGAACTAATAGGCAATTCAGGCTATGACTTTTTGCCCCCAGCAGAAGCCGATTTTTTTGAGCAACAAGACGAGCAAGTATTGCAAAGAAGCATTCCTGAGCAAACGGAAGAGACTTTTACAGATAGCGCAGGGCAAGAACGCATTATCTCTACTAAAAAAACAGTCTTCAATAAAGCTGATGGCACTAAAATGTTGGTCGGAATCATGCGAGACGTGACTGAGTACAAGCGCCAGCAAATAGCTTTGCAGGAAAGCGAAGCTCGATTTCAAATCATGACCGATAATGTGCCGGGAATGATTTATCAATATCGGTTTTATGTAGATGGTAAAACATCTTTTACTTACGTTTCTTCGGGGAGTTGGCAGCTTTACAATTTACACCCTGAAGAAATAGAAGAAAATGCTGGCTTGGCTTTTGCAACTGTTCACCCCGACGACATCTTGGACTTGCAGCGATCGATCGCAACTTCAGCGGCAACCCAGCAAGCTTGGCAACACCAGTGGCGGCAAGTTGTGGGAGAGCGAGTGAAATGGCTGCAATGCGCGGCGAAACCGGAAAAACAAGCCAACGGCGATATAATTTGGGACGGTTTGGTGATGGATATCACTGAATTAAAACAAACCCAGCAAGAGCGCGATCGCTTCTTTAATATTTCCCTAGATTTACTTTGCATTGCAGGTTTTGATGGCTATTTCAAACGCTTAAACCCCGCTTGGTCAAATCTCTTAGGTTACAGCATAGCCGAACTTGTAGCCAAACCTTTTCTAGAATTCTTGCATCCCGAAGACCGAGTAATAACTACAGCAGCAGTAGAAACACTAAAAAACGGCAACCCTGTTCTTAACTTAGAAAACCGCTATATTTGCCGTGATGGTAGTTATAAATGGCTGTCGTGGACGGCATCGCCCTTTGCCGAAGAAGGTTTAATTTATGCAGGGGGCCGCGATGTGACATTGAACAAACAAGCTGAAGCTGAATTACGCAAGAGCGAAGCCACCAACCGCGCTCTTTTAAACGCGATACCCGACATGATTTTTCGCTGTCGCGCCGACGGTACTTTGGTAGACTTTAAACCCGCAAAAGACCTCCAGACTCTCGTATCGGCAAACATATTTATTGGCAAAAAAGCACAAGACATATTGCCTGCTGCTTTTGCTAACAAGATTTTGTCCGGCAATCAACAAGCGATCGACACCGGCGAGATTCAAGTTGTAGAATATCAACTGCCAATTAAGGATGCACTGTGCGATTTTGAAGCGAGAATAGTATTCTGCACTGATGACGAAATTATCGCGATCGTCCGCGACATCACCAGCCGGAAACGTTTCGAGTCAAAACTCCACCGACAAGCCGCAGCAATGGAAGCGGCTTCGGAAGGTATCGGCATTATCAATGCCAGCGGAGAGGTGATTTATGCCAACGCAGCTAAACTCAAAATCTATGGTTACAATTCCCTCGAAGAAATGTTGGGGAAAAGTTGGAAAATGTTTTATGAAGGTGCAGAATTCCAAAGGTTCGAGCGGGAAATTATGCCGGCTTTAGCCCGCCAAGGTTATTGCAACACTGAAGCAGTAGGCTGCCGCCGCGACGGCTCTCAATTCCCTCAAGAAATGTCGTTGACTGTTCTGCCTAATGGCGAAATAATTTGTATTGTTCGTGATATTACTGCGAGAAAAAAAGCAGAAGCCGATTTGGAAAATAGCAAGCGGTTCGGCGATCGCATTGCTGAGGCCAGTCCTAATATGTTGTATGTTTACGACTTAATAGAACAAAAAAATATTTATGCAAACGCTTCTATATACCACATTCTCGGCTATACAGTTGAGGAAATTCAGGCAATCGGGCCGTGGATGATGTCAACTTTAATCCACCCGGAAGATTCAATCAAAATACCTGATTATTTACAGCAAGTCGAAACGGGTACGGAAGGGGATATCTTTGAAATTGAATATCGAATCAGGCACAAGGATGGTTCTTGGCGCTGGATTGTGAGCCGAGATACTGTATTTGCGAAAACAGCAGAGGGCAAGTTAAAACAAATTCTCGGCACGGGAACTGATATTACAGAAAGCAAGCAAGCAGAAGATGAAATCAAGCTGTTGCTGGCAGCAACTCAAGCAATTAGTCAGTCGGTAGATTTTCACAGCGCCCTCCCAGATATCCTGCGGTTGCTGTGCACTGCGATCGGCTGGAATTTTGCGGAAGCTTGGATACCGGCTGCTAACGGTACTGTTTTGGAATACAGCGAAACTTGGTACGCTAGCGATCGCGATTTAGATAGGTTCGGCTGTGAAACTAAAAAAATTAGATTCGCTTCTGGAGTGGGAGTGCCGGGACGGATTTGGTCAACCCGAAATGTAGAATGGATTGAAGATATTTCTAGAGCCAAAAATCATCTTTTTGCCCGGACGCAAATGGCGGAAGCAGTGGGATTGAAAGCTTGTTTCGGAGTGCCAATTCACGCTAGCGGACAAGTGCTGGCAGTTTTGGTATTCTGCAAGCGCGCTCGATCAATTATGGAGCCGCGGATAGTAGAGTTGGTTAAGGCGGTAGCGACTCAGTTAGCTGCTCATATTCAGCGCAAACAAGCCGAAGAAGAATTGCGTAAAAGCGAAGAACGTTGGCAGTTGGTTCTCAAAGCCAATCAAGACGGAATTTGGGATCTGAATCTTCAAACAAATCAAGCTTTTCGATCGGCTCGCTGGCAAGAAATTATCGGTTACGCAGACGGCGAAATCGACAGTTGCAACAGCGAATGGATCGATCGCATTCATCCAGACGATCGCTCACGAGTGCAAGCAGCGATCCAAGATTATCTCGATCGCCAAACCCCCCATTACGCCGCTGAATACCGCTTGCAGTGCAAAGACGGCAGCTACAAGTGGGTGTTCGCCCGCGCTCAAGCAGTCTGGGACGAAGCCGGAAACCCCCTGCGGATGGTGGGTTCGATGACTGATATCAGCGATCGCAAAGCAGCAGAATTAGCTTTGCTGCGGGTCACTCAAGCCGTGGAAAGTACCAGCGATGCGATCGCGATCGCCGACTTGAAAGAGCGGTCTATTTACCACAATCAAGCCTTCATTCAGCGTTACGGCTATACGGTGGAAGAACTCAACGATCTAGGCGATCGCGCCGCCCTTTACGTCCGGCCTAAAAGTTACAAGAAAATCTATAAAAACCTTCGCCAAGGTCGCTCTTGGTGCGGCGAAGTTGCCCTCCGAACTAAGAGCGGCGAAGCTGTTACCGCTCTGGTGCGAGCCGATAGCATTAAAGATGTAAATGGCAATTCGATCGGCTTAATTGCAGTGATTACTGACATCACAGAACGCAAAGAATCTGAAGCAATCTTGCGCCAGCAATTAAAGCGTGAACAGTTGGCCGTAGCTATGCTGGAACGCATTCGCTCTTCTCTGAATTTAGCAGAAATTCTCACCAAAGCTGTCGAAGAAGTGCGGCATTTTTTACAAGTAGACCGCACTGTTATTTACCAATTCAATCCTGATTGGAGCGGCTTTATCGCTGTTGAGTCGGTTGCCGAAAATTCCCTACCAATTGTGGGAATGGAAATTTACGACCCTTGTTTTGGAGAAACCTACGTTACTCTTTACCAAGAGGGCAGAATTAGAGCCACAGATGATGTTTACAATGCTGGCCTCGCCGACTGCCACTTGAGTTTGTTGGCTCGGTTCGATGTGAGAGCCAATCTGGTAGTACCGATTTTGCAAGGCGAAAAATTGTGGGGGCTGTTAATTGCCCACCACTGTACGGGCCCGCGTCCCTGGCAGCAATTTGAGGCAGAGTGCCTGAAACAATTGGGGGTGCAGTTGGCGATCGCCATTCAGCAATCGACCCTATTTGAACAAGCACAAACCGAAATTGCCGATCGCAAACAAGCAGAAGCCGCCCTGCAATTAGCTAAAGAATCCGCAGAATCCGCCAACAGTGCCAAAAGCGACTTTCTCGCCAACATGAGCCACGAATTGCGGACGCCTTTGAACGGTATTATGGGATACATTCAACTGCTGAAATCCGATCGCAATTTAACAGCCGAACAACAGGAAAGCTTGCATAGCGCTCACCAGTGCTGCAACCACTTACTGACGCTGATTAACGATGTTTTAGACCTAGCAAAAATCGAAGCTAGTAAAATGGAACTGTCTGCCACAGAGGTGGATTTACCGAGTTTAGTAAAAAGTATTGTTGACTTGTTCCAAATGCGATCGCATCAAAAAGGAATTGCCTTTAATTACGAGCAGGTGTCGCCGCTACCCGACTGCGTTTTAGCTGACGAAATAAGGTTGCGCCAAGTTTTGATTAATTTGCTCAGCAATGCGGTTAAGTTTACTAACAGCGGCGGCGTGACATTCAAAGTCGGTTATGCAGAAGATTCAGCCGCGAATTCGACTTTGATAGCGGGAGTTGCCACTCAAACAATCAATTTAACTGCGAATTTAGACGACGCACAGCAAGTGTCTCTCGCGCCGTTCTTCACACCATTCGCGCCGGAAGCTCAAACAGCAGCAAATATCGGCGATCGCGCCCCAAACCCTAAAATTTGCTTTCAAATCGAAGATACTGGCATTGGTATCGAGCAGGATAAATTAGAAGAAATATTTTTGCCTTTTCATCAAGTGGGCGATCGTCACAATTTCGTCGAAGGTACCGGACTGGGACTTTCCATTAGCCAAAAAATAGTCAACATGATGAGCAGCAAAATTCGCGTCCAAAGTACCCCCGGCAAAGGCAGCATATTTTCGTTGGATCTAGACTTGCCCGCAGTCGCCCAGTCTTCTCAACTCCCCTCCGCGCCAGAAAAACGCCGGCTTGTCGGTTTTAGCGGCCACCACCGCAAAGTGCTGATCGTGGACGATAACGAAGTAAATCGCGCCATGCTGCACAGGCTGCTTTCTCGTTTGGGTTTTGAAATTGCCCAAGCCACAGACGGCGAAGACTGCTTGCACAAAGCACAGGAATTTTTACCGGATATCATTTTAATGGACTTACTGATGCCCATCATGGACGGTTGGGAAGCTACCAGGCGGCTGCGACAGTTGCCGGAATTAAAAGATGCGGTTATCCTTGCTTTGTCCGCTAGCGTTTACGAGACTACGAGGCAAAAGAGCATACTTGCAGGTTGCGATAATTTTCTCACCAAGCCGATTCAAACTAACGAGCTTTTAGAACTGTTGCGCCTGCATTTGAGACTAGAATGGATTTACGAAGACGGATCGGAAACCAAAAAGCGGAAACCTCAAACTCGCAAAACATCACCTGAGATGGCTGCTACTGACTCGCAGCAATCTCAAACGATGATCTCTCCTGCCTCAGAGTCAGTCTTAAGTTTGTTAAGATTGGTTGCAATGGGCGATATTGAAGCTATTCTGGAGGAAACTACTAACCTCGAACATTCTGACCCGACATTGGTGCCTTTCGTTCATCATCTGCGCCAACTTGCTAAAGGATTTCAGCTCAAGCAAATTCGAGATTTTTTGAAACAACATTTGTCCTGAAATTGACGGTAGCTACGGGTTTCTAGAGCTACAAAAAATTCTTTGAATCGGATTTCAAGTCACAGCCGACAACTCACAACTCAATAATTTGAATATTTCCCTTGAATATGAACAATAAAAATTCCGAAAGAAGCATCATACTAATTGTCGATGACAACCAAACAAATCTTGACGTACTTTTCGAGCTGTTGAGGAACTACGGGTTTAAAGTATTAGTGGCTCTAGATGGCGAAAGTGCGATCGAGCAAATTGAATATATTCATCCAGATTTGATTCTTTTGGACATCATGATGCCAGGAATTGACGGTTTTGAAACTTGCCTGCGTTTGAAAGCAGACCCGTCAACGCGAGACATTCCCATCATCTTCATGAGCGCCCTTTCCGAGACGCTTGATAAAGTAAAAGGCTTTCAGACAGGAGCCGTTGACTACATCACTAAGCCTTTCCAGCACGAAGAAGTGTTGAGCCGCATTGAAACTCACTTGACAATCCGCAACTTGCAACAAAGACTCGAAGAAAAAAACCTCGAACTAGCCCACCTCAACCAAAACCTAGAAAGACTTGTCGAACAAAAAACCAAGCAATTAATCGACCAGGAAAAAACAGCCATCATCGGACGTTTGACTCAGGGCATGGTGCACAACCTCAAAAGCCCGCTACAAGTAATCCAGACTAGCGTCGATTTGATTGAAACAAAAGCCACAAAAATTCAAGAAGACTCTCTTTTCAATTATACCAAGTATATTTTTCAAGCTGTCACAAAAATCAATCAGATTATGGATAATCTGATGATGAAAAGCAGAAAAGAACAAAACCAAGATTTGCATCCTGTAAATATCAACGATTTAGTCCAGCGAGAAATTCAGCTATTAGAAGGCAATCTGTATTTTAAAAATAAGATTAGAAAAAAATACTTTTATGACGAACAAATTTCCAACCTTCCCTTAATTTATTCCTATATATCTCAAATTTTTTATAACTTAATAAATAATGCAATGGATGCTATGTGGGCAAAGAAAATGCGGGAACTAACTATCGTGACTCGGCAAGACGACTCGAACATATACATGGATATTGCCGATACCGGATGCGGCATAGCACCTGAAGATTTGTCAAAACTTTTTGACCCTTTTTACACATCAAAGCCGCCTAAAGGTGAGGAAAAAATCGAAGGCGAACCGACTGGAACTGGTCTCGGACTTTACACTTGTATTGAACTTTTAAAACCTTTTAACGGCGAGATTGCTATTAGCAGTAATGTCGGTCAAGGCAGCGTGTTTACAGTTGTTCTGCCGAAACAGCAGAAAACTTTATCGACTCAACAGAGTAAAATTCTGTCCGATTAAACAACTATAATTAAGTTCATAATTGGGTTCGTAGTGAGGACTTTAGTCCTTCTTTATTCACAACAACCGCTTGAGTTTTGCTAGCATGATCCATACATAAGGCAGACAGGGAAATGCTCGATCGCACAATCAGAGCAGCGGTAGACTCCAAACAGCCGTATCATCTAGAATACCGGATTGTGCGCGGGTGCCGTAGGTGTCGGAAAGAAGCAGGGCGTACCATCCAGAAGGGTTAGTTTTGTGGCTCGATGGAGCGATTTTTGATATTACCGAGGCGGGGGGATACCGGAGTCGGTGCGATCGAGGCTGTTTGACCAGTTTTTCACGACTAAGCCTGTGGGCAAGGGCACTGGCTTGGGATTGTCGATTTCTCACTCGATTGTAGTCGATCGCCACGGCGGCCGATTGAGCTGTATTTCGACACTGGGAGAGGGAGCGGAGTTTTTGATTGAAATTCCAGTGCGATCGAATTTAACTGGTACGAGTTCAAATGTAGGCGAATAAATTAGGAATTGGCAAGTTGACAGTTGACAGTTGACAGTTGACAGTTGACAGTTAACCTGGAAGGAAGAGGATTCGAGTAATTAATAGTCCCATACGGTTCAGTTAAGACAGTGCACGGAGAAAAACGATGTGACAAACAGACGCTGCGATTGCTTTCCCGAAGCGCAATGACAAACAGAGCTTAAGTGAACCTGATTAATAGTCTTCTTTTAATTTGTCCCTAAAAGGGAGAGGCTTTAAATCAATTCTTAGTGGTAAACAATCAATTACCAATTACCAATTACATCAAAATCGGGGAAGATTCCGACTTGCTGCTAGCGTGACAAATGCGATTTCTGCCTTCAGTTTTAGCTTGAAAAAGGGCGCTGTCAGCGCTGCGAATTAGGCTGTCTGGAGATTCCTGGGGAGAAGGAATCACAGTCGCAATGCCGCAACTCAGGGTAACGTAGAAGCCGATCGGCGATCGCGCGTGAGGCAATTTCAAACTGGCGATATCGTCGCAAATTTTCCGGGCGACAAGGTTTGCCCCTTCGGCGGTGGTATTCGGCAGCACTACTGCAAATTCTTCGCCGCCGTAGCGGGCGGCAAAATCCCCAGCCCGCTTGGTAGAAGAGGCGATCGCCCTAGCAACTTGGCGCAAACAATCGTCGCCGCCGACGTGGCCGTAAAACTCGTTGTAAAGTTTAAAAAAGTCGATGTCCAACATAATTAAAGACAGCGGCAGTTCCTCTCTTGCAAATCTGCGCCACTCCAACATCAAAACGCGATCGAACTGGCGGCGGTTGGCAATGCCCGTCAGTCCGTCAGTAGTTGCCAGTTCCTGCAATTTTTGATTCGCTATTGCGAGCTGGCGGTAAAGTTGAGATTGTTCGATCGCGATCGCCACTTGATTCGCTAAGTGCTGTAAAAAATCAATTTCCCACTGCTGCCATTCCCTGACACCGCTGCAATTGTATGCTGTCAGCATTCCCCACAAACTATTGCGATTTTCACTCCTAAAATCCGGCACACTTTTTCCCTGCGCCTGCGGTTTGCCAACAGTCAGCAGCGATATATAATCTTCTGCTGTATCTTGATTTTTTCCGGCATCCCAAACACTGCTTTTTAGTCTTTTATTTGCCGTTCCCCAGTCGCCAGATTGCCAAATTGGCACGCTTAAAACTGCTGCAATTTCACAATCTGCCAGCAACTCTTTGCAACTGCCAGACAATGCGGCAGTGCTGACATCTGCTATTGCTTGTACCGACTGGGATTCGACCAAAAAAAGGCATGACACCGCCAAAGCAGCACTAATATTTTGGTTTTCAATATAACCGTCTGGTAAACCGTCACCTGCGACGATCGCACCTTTTTGCTCTTCCCGGTCAAATTGCTCCGCCCAATCCTGACAGCGATAAATTAAAACGCGGTCTGTTTTGAGAAATTGGCGCACTTCTGCTACGGTATTTTGGAGAATGCTGGCGGTGTCTATTGACGATCGAATATGTTCGATCATTTGTCCCAACAGCCGCTGTCGGATCGCCTGCTGTCGCAATTGTTCTTCGACTTGCTGGCGTTCGATCGCGTAATGAATCGCCCGCACCAGCAGAGTTCTCTGAAATCTTCCCTTTACCAAACAATCTTGAGCGCCCGCTCGCAATACCGACAGCGCCGTATTTTCATCATTGCTATCTGTCAGCACCAGAACCGGAACTGTGGGCGATCGAGCTTTCAAAATTGCGATCGCCTCGCTTCCCCCCAAGCTGTCTGACACGGACAAGTCTAATAGTACGGCGTCAAACTTTTCAGCTTCCAGAAACGTGAGTCCCCTCTCCAGGGATGTAACAGTTTGGAGGCGAAACAGAGCCTCGCTGAATGACCCTAAAAGATCTTCGATCAGCGTCGCATCTGCGAGGTCATCCTCAACCAACAAAATTTTCAGAGATTGGTTACGTGTTAACACAACTATAGCGTTCGGAGCAGGTTGAAGGAAACTTTTTTGTTTTGAGAGCGATACTGGCGATCGGCACGAAACAACAATAATATCTTGTAAAGGCGGGTTAAGACCGGATCTTTACTAGCAGCTAGTGGAGCGCTGCTCTCACCCACCATCCCCATCAGCCAGTTTATTTTTACCTATCTACTTACTTGCGATCGGGCTATTTATTCCCCGGATATCCCCCTCGCATCCCCCGAATGGTTGCGGGGACTTTGATCAGATTCTTGTCCCCCCTTGGCAAGCTACGGTGTGCACACAAGTCAAGTTGGAAATCAAATGACGGAAAAAACGGAAATTTATTTTTTTAATCCTTGATTTTCCGTTACTTATTATCAATAAGCTAAAATTATTGATAAATAAATCTATCGTCTAAAAACTTTGCCTACTCACGATTGTGTCAGACAGAGCCAAGTTTTTAGGAATTGTGTGTACACCGTGGCCTTGGCAAGGGGCGATCGGGCTTAATAGAATCGTATTGCAGCAATATGTCGGTCTATAAAATTCAGTTTATACTCAAACTATAGCCTTTTTCAGAAAGATGAGGTATGTCTGGTAATGGGTAATTAGTAATGGGTAATTGGTCATGGGTAATTGGTCATGGGTAATTGGTAGTTCCTATAAGCTGACTGAGGTTTCTGGAGGTAAAAATAATCGCCCGCAGTGCATCTTCTTCCTAGTGATTGTAGGAGAATTTGCCATACCTCATCTTTCTGAGAACTGCTGTATCGATCTAGCCCTAAATTAAAGCTTACAGAGCCTGGGGCGGGAGCGAAACGATTACAAACCAATACTGGCATAAAGTCTTCATTACTTCCACCAATCCTTCAAAAGTGACTGGTTTGGATATAAAAGAATTCGCACCCAAGCGGTAGCAAAGCAAGATATCTCCGCTGCGGTGCGATGTAGTTAGAATCACAACCGGAATTTGTTGCAAGTTGGGGTCAGACCTCATCAAAGTTAGTGTTTCTCGCCCGTCAAGCCTCGGCATATTCAGATCCAAAAGTATCAGATCTGGTCGATGCCAATTGCTGCCAGCAGCATATTCACCGCGACGGTACAAATAGTCTAGCACTTGTTCTCCATTTTCCACAAATTCGCTACTAATTGCTAATCGAACTTCTCGCAGTGCTTCCTTCACCAAAAAGCGCGTGTCCTCATCATCGTTTGCTATTAAAATAGTAAATTTTTTATTTTCATTTTTATTTTGATAATTCACGTCTTTGCCTCACTAACGAATTTTGTGGGCGGGACTTGGAGCCGTTTCCGATCGCCTGCAAAGCATCTGTTGGCATCATCAGGCAAATCTGACCGACGACACTGAATTTGTGTTGCAGCAATTGACGATTTTTGCATAATTTGCGAAGGTTTACCACTAATACTTGTTTCACTTGGCAGTCTGTCCGAGAACCCTCAAACACCAAAGACATCAGAAATGCTTGTCCGCGAATTACTACGGAAACTACTGCATCCCAAAACAAGATCCTCTGCATACAGTTGAAACAAACTGACAAGTCTGGCGCGCACGGCTGATTTTAAGTTGTATAGGGATCGAGGTAATAGATTTATACTGCCATACGCTTGGGTTAACAGTGTTTTTTTTCGGAGATCCCCCTCGCATCCCCCTTCAGAAGGGGAACGAAAGAGAATACTCTTGTCCCCCCTTGTTAAGGGGTGTTACGGGGATCAGTCTTACCTAAACCGTATTAATTTATACTGATGGATCTTTCGCTCAATGTCATCAGTGAATATGCTACACTTTTTGAGGATTTGTGTAAAGAAACGATAAAGATTTTTACAGTTGCAGTCAAACCAGTTTCAAAAAAGAATGCAACTGCTGTCCCGCGATCCAAATCCCGATCGCCATTAGTCATTTCAAATTTTCAAATCTAAAATTGAAAATCTAAAATTGAAAATCTAAAATCGTATAAATGGCTGTTGAATGCTGCCTGCGGGCTACTGACTTCACTTTGATACAGGAATAGAAAATTGACACTCTACCGACAGGTATAGGTTCGTGTTGATAGACTTTTCTTGACAATCGTTCCGCAACTAGAACATTTTTGCCTTGTTCCACTGGCTGTTACAGTAATCGTAATTCTTCCGAATACTTTGCCGAAATATTCCATCCAGACCCGGAACATATACCAAGAAGCATCGTTAATTGATTTGGCTAGACAGCGATTTTTTACAATTTTTTTAATCCTCAAGTAGACCTAGGCTACACAGTCGTTGGACTGGATGACACCGGAGAGCTAATTTCATAGCAAAATCTTTACCAGCCTAAATCGTTTGATTTGAGTAGGTTGATAGAAGTGCAAGTCGCGCGTTCCTTTCAGCTTCAGTTTTCCAATTCCTTTTTTGTCGGTGAATGTGATAAATTTCCGATCTGACGCTAATTTCCAAACGCTAGTTTTGTATACAACTGAGCGATTCTATTTTTGAAATTGTGGAAATCCTTTCTTACCAGGATTCTTCTTTCTGCAATTGTCGTAAAATAGGGAAATTACCGACCATGTTCTTTCTGCGCTTGCTTGCCGAACCATGCTATTTAGTTCGTCACAAAACGGGAACTCTTTTGCCAAGACAGCACTAAATTTGGGCGTTGCTTAATCAGGGTATGAAATAAATAATTTTAAAATCCAGAAGCTTTGTAGACGCTGGTTTTTATGAATTGCATATTTAGCCTTTCATACCGTAAATCAGTAACGCCTAATTTCACGATGATCCATTTATTTTAAAATCGATTGAGTTAAATCCATTATCCTGTCGAGTCGGTAATCTGCCAGCAAATCTTTTAAAGCCTCAGCTAAAGTTGGATGACTTTCCCAAATGCGATCGACAATTTGAATCGCCAACTCTTCATTAACATCATTAACTGCATCGTAGAGTTCCTGCACCCAATTTCGAGGCATCTGGGCCAGCAGCGGCCAGAAAAATGAATCCGGTTTTTCGCTCACAAAATAACGCCGTAAAGCCCCGACAGGAAGCCCGGACAACTCTTGATAAATATAGCGCACTCCCAAGTAGGCAGCCATCTTATCAAACAGGATTTGTTCTTGAAAAGGTTTCCGTATAAAATCGTCGCAACCTGCGGCGATAATTTCGCCTTTTCTTTCCTCAAAAGTGCTAGCAGTCAGAGCAATAATTATAGTTTGCCGCTGATGCTGATTTTGTTTCTCTTTCTCTTTAGCTCTAATTTGTCTGACAGCTTCAAAACCGTCCATTACTGGCATTCGCGTATCCAGCCAAATTAAATCAGGCTGCCAACTTTCCCAAAGTTCAACAGCTTGGAGGCCGTTTTCCGCTTCTCGGACTTCAAAACCAATTGGTTGCAGCATTTTAACCAGCAGCAGCCGATTTTCTTGATTGTCGTCAACCGCTAAAATCCGATAAACCGGTTGATCTGCTTCTAATTGCATTACCCGTTGCAACGTCGCCACTGTTATTTCAGACGAAACAGCGGGAAATACTCGGATATTAAATTTAAAAGTGGTTCGCTCACCTAAAACACTGTCTACCCCAATATCTCCCCCCATTATTTCTACGTATTTTTTGGTAATTGTCAAACCCAATCCCGTACCGTCAGCCGCTTTTTTACCAGCTTCTGTTTGCACAAAAGCCTCAAATAACTTGTGAATTTCTCCTTCTGCTATGCCAACTCCCGTGTCTTCAATTTCAAAGCAAATTACACATTCCTCTGCCAAAGTAGAGTTAGGATAAATCTCCCATTTTCCCGACTGCTGATTGCCTTGCACGGTCGCACGCAGCCAAATACTGCCGCAGTTTTCCGTAAACTTTATGGCATTTCCCAGCAGATTGATCAAGCAGACGCGCAGCTTTTTTTCGTCAGTTTTTATATATTGCGGAACATCCGCCTGCACGAAAAATCTCAGTTGCAAATTTTTAGTTTCAGCTTTGATTTGAAACATCTCTTCGAGAGTATCGAGGAGTTGATAAAGGTCAAAGCTACTTTCATCTAAGCCAATTATCCCTGCTTCTATTTTCGACAAGTCTAAAACATCGTTAATTAGTTCCAGCAAATGTTGACCGCTGCGGTTGATAATTCGGAGATTTTCGATATTCTCGTGGCTGAGCAAAGAGTCGCGGCTCATGACTTGGGTAAAACCTAGGATGGCGTTCAAGGGAGTCCGCAATTCGTGGCTCATGTTGGCAACGAATTGACTTTTTGCTAGGGATGCAGCGGCCGCGGCTTCTTCGGCTTTTTTGCGTTCTATGATTTCTTGTTGTAGTTCGATATTGCGATCGATCAATTGTCTTTTCAGTCTTTGGATAGTCAGTTGATGTTCGATTCTCGCTAAAACTTCTGCTACATGAAACGGTTTTGTGATAAAGTCTACGCATCCAACTTTAAAGGCGGTTACTTTGTCTAATACTTCATCTAAAGCGCTGATAAAAATAATTGGAATTTCTGATGTTTTCGGATCTGATCTGAGCTGCGTACAGACTTCGTAGCCGTCCATTTCTGGCATTTTTATGTCGAGCAAAATCAGGTCGGGAGAACTAGATCGCGCGGCTCTGATTGCCATTTTGCCATTAATTACACCCTGGACTTTGTAGCCCTGATCCGACAGCGTTGCCGATAAAACTTGCAAGTTTTCTGGAGTGTCGTCAACAATTAATATGTTACCTTTATTATCTTCTGTTTGATTGCTGGTCATCGCTAGGTATTTTTTTTGCCAACTTAGGAATTGCTGAAATTATGAAAAAAATCAGTTAAATCGTTATGATAGCACTTGATCGTAAATCAACTACTTTCATATTTATATCACTTACACACACCAATCCAAGAAACTGGTTTTTTTAAGACGATAGATGCCAGTAATACCAATTGGAAAAATTATTCCTACGAAACAAATGTTGGTTGTTTTTACACGAACGAGAGTTTGTCAGGTGCGTCGTTATAAAATTGTCGATATTTCTCTGGAAATTTTTCATGGCGACGCACTCTACGACTGAATATCCATTCGTTAAATCCGTTAAATCTGTTATATAATCCGTTGCCGAACTTCCCTCAAACATTTCTAAATTCCTCAATCAAATCAATAATCCGATCGCACCGGAAGTTATGCGCCAAATCGGCGATCGCACTGCCGAAACTAGCATGAATCGGAGGAATCAACAACAGCAGCGCAAAAATCCGCTCATTATCCACCGCATCCGCAGCAGCGTACAACTCATCAACCCATTCACAAGGCATAGCTTCAAAAAATGAAGCATTCAGCGTAAAAGGCAAAGGAGGCGTTCCAGTGTGCGCGGAAACATCACCGGAAGCCACAGCATCAGAACTCGGTGAAGCTTCTCGATCGTAAACATAGCGAACTCCCAGATACTTAGCCATCTTTTCCAGAATCACTTGCTCCCGAAAAGGTTTCGCGACAAAATCATCGCAACCAGCAGACAAAATAACCGATCGCTCCTCATCAAAAGCACTCGCCGTCAGAGCAATAATCACCGTTGCTTGACCCTTCAAATGCGCTTTAATCTGTTTAGTAGCTTCATAGCCATCCATCACCGGCATCCGCATATCCATCCAAATCAAATGAGGTTCCCAACTCGACCACATCGACAGAGCTTGAAGGCCATTTTCAGCCTGCCGCACAGAAAAACCGAGGGATGACAACATTCTGAACAACAGCAAACGGCTTTCCAGGCGATCGTCCACAGCTAAAATCCTGTATTCCGGCTGTCCCGGTTCCAGGCCCACAACGCGGCGAGCGGTTTGAGCCACCTGAATTTCCACTGCATTAGGGAGCGAAACCTTAACGTCAAATCTAAAAATGCTGCCGTTACCGACACTGCTTGTCACCGTCATTTTCCCTCCCATTAACTGCACGAACTGTTTGCTGATCGGCAAGCCTAAACCTGTTCCTTCTTGAGCTTTTCTCCCGCTTTCTGTTTGCGCAAAAGGTTTAAACAAATTATCCATTTCTGCCGCAGCAATCCCCGACCCCGTGTCTTCAACTTCAAATAGCAAGCAGCAATTGTCAATTGGCGGAATCTGTCCGTGATTTTTATTTTCCAATAGTTCATGCTTAATTCTCAAATTCACACCACCTTCCGCCGTAAATTTAATCGCATTTCCCACCACATTAATCAATACTTGGCGCAACTTGCTTTCGTCTGTTTCTACATATTGAGGCACGTCGGGCGGACAATCACAAATCAACTGCAACCCTTTTTTATCTGTTTGCAACTTCAGCATTTCTTCAGTATTTTTTAGCATTTTGTGCAAGTCAAAGGTGCTGTTATTAACTGTCACCAGCCCAACTTCAATTTTTGACATTTGCAGAATATTGTTGATCAGAACGAGCAAATGTTCCCCGCTGCGGCTAATAATTCCTAAGTATTGCTGTTGGTCGGCACCGAGGGCTGTATCGCGGGTCAGCAGTTGGCTGAAACCCAGAATTGCGTTGAGGGGAGTTCGCAATTCGTGGCTCATATTCGAGAGGAATTCACTTTTCGCCTTGTTGGCTCTGTCCGCTTCTTCTTTGGCTTTTTGCAGGGCTATTTCTGCTTGTTTGCGCTCAGTAATATCGCTGGCTGTTCCTGTTGTGCCAGTGATATTTCCTTCGGCGTCCAAGCGCGCGATCGCCTTCGTATTGACATCAATCTGCCTGCCGTCTTTTCCTAATACTATACTTTCGTACTGAAAGACATCATCTCCCGTCAGCAATCGCTGCTGAAGTTCCATATTTCGGTCTATTTGTGCTGGAGCTAAGAAATCGCCAAAAGAACAGCCGAGCATTTCTTCAGGATCATAACCGTAGATTTGTTTGACTGCTTGGTTCACAAAAGTAAGGTGTCCTTCAGCATCGCAAGACCAGATAATATCTTGGGAAGTTTCAACTAAATGACGGTATTTTTCTTCGCTCTCTGCTAGGGCTATTTCTGCTAGCTTGCGGGGGGTAATATCCATCAAAGTTGTGAAGAGTTTTGTCACTTGTCCTTGTTGGTTGACAATTGCTTCTCCTCTGGATTCGATGTAGCGGATGAAGCCGCCTTCACTTGTTTGTGACAGGCGATGATCCGCAGCGATTGTCGATTCCGGGCGCAGGATGCGATATTCTAAAGTGTAGGATTGCCCGCTAGCAATAGCAGCGTCGATGGTTGTTTGCCATTTTGGGCGATCGTCTGGATGCACGTATTGCGGAAACTCAGTTAGTGTGGGCGCAGCCTGGGTTGCATCGAGACCGAAAATATGAGATAATTCTTCCGACCAAGTAGTTGTATCGGCAGAGAAATCGCATTCCCAATTCCCCAGGCGGGCGATTCTTTGCGCTGCTGCTAAAGAGGCCGCTACAGCTCGGAGTTTTTGTTCGGCTAATTTGCGATCGCTAATATCTTGAATCACAGAAATCACGCAGGTTTCGCCATGAATATCAATGATTTCTGCTGACAGCAGCCCGGTTCTGAGTTCTCCAGTTTTAGTGCGCCAATCAAATTCGTAGTTGCGAACAATTTTTTGTTCGTCTAACATTGCAAACAACTTGGCGCGGGCTGGTTTGCTTTCCCAAAGATTGAAATCAAGCGCCGTGCGATCGATAATTTCTGCTGCCGAATAACCGATTGTCTGGCAAAAAGCCTCATTAACTTCTAAATAACGACCGTCTTTAAGTCTAGCAATAGTAATCGGGTTGGGAGAAGAACGAAAAGCTTTAGCAAACTTTTCCTCAGACAAGCGCAGTTGTGCAGTCCGCTCCTCAACTAAAGTTTCCAATTCTTGATTCAGCTTTTGGAGTTGAGTATTTTGTTCAGCTAATTGCTTCTCCATAAAATAGCTGTTGACCGCTTCTTTTAAGGTCAACTTCAAATCTTCTGACTGCCAAGGCTTCGATATGTAGCGGTACAATTTAGCATATTTAATAGTATTCGCCACTGCTTCGAGGTCTGCTTGCCCCGTCAGCATAATTTTGATAGTTTTGGGCAAAATTTTGTGAATCTGCTTCAGCAATTCGTCCCCTTTCATATTCGGCATCAGGTAGTCGGAAATCAGGGCCACGATTTCGCAGCCCTCTGCCAGTAATTCATCTATTAACTCTAAAGCCTCTTCGCCGCCTTCAGCGGTTTCTAATAAATGTTCTTCTCCCAGGGCTTTTTTTAACTCAATCTTCAAACTTTCAAGGATGATAGGTTCGTCATCCACGCAAATAATCACAGGTTTATTGTTCATATTTTTGCCAAACCAGATTTTATAGTTTCTACTAATTCTTGGCTATCCCACGGCTTGTACAAACAGCGGTGCAAGTTTGCCTGCTCTTTCACCCGTTTTATTGCTACTGCGTCGGCTTGCCCGGTCAGCATGACTTTCACGATTTTGGGATATTTTTGGTGAACCAGGATCAAAAATTCATCTCCTTTAATACCCGGCATCAACCAGTCAGATACTATGACCAAAATATCGCTTTCATCTTCTTCTTGAATTTCCTCGATAATTTCCAGAGCTTCATCGGCATTTTCTGCTACTTCATAGAGGTAAACATCGCCAAATTCCTTTTTAAGTTGGATTTTTAAACTGTTTAAGATTACAACTTCATCGTCAACACACAAAATTACTGGCTTGGGCATATTTTTTTTCACTTCTATTTAATTCTTCAGGGCATTTGACCCCAGGTTTTTAATTGCCATCAGTGATTTCAATAGGCAAATATACAGTAAATTTGGTTTGACCTGGCACGCTTTCTACTTGCAGTTTACCTTGATGTTTTTCAATAATTTTCAGGACAATATCCAATCCCAAACCAGTGCCTTCTCCTGGAGGTTTAGTCGTGAAAAACGGTTCAAAAATTCTCGGCATAATCTCTGGGGGAATGCCGGGGCCGTTGTCGGTTATACTGACTGATATCGCGTTATTTTGGTGTTTGACATCAATTTTCAACACTCCTTTGTTGCCCATCGCTTGTAAAGCATTGTGAAGCAAATTTGTCCAAACTTGATTTAGTTCATCAGGATAGCATAGCACAGAGGGCAAATCAGTACCATAGTTTCTGACGACTTCCACACCGTGTTTGATTTGATAGTGGTAAAGCGTTAAAACAGTATCAATGCCCTCGGTAATATTAGCGTTCGCCTTGGAACCAGACTGGTCGTAACGAGAGTAGCTTTTCAATGCAAAAACGATTTTGGCTGCCCGATCTGTCGCAGTAGCAATATTTTTAGTGCTTTTTTGTACCGTAGCAAATTCATAGGCGATTTGTAAAATATTTGGACTTTCGCGGTCTTTCAACAAAGGTAAAAAAGGTTCTACATTATTGCAGATACCAATATCTAATAAAGTACAGGCAAGGCTGTCGGCGTCGTCAATTTTTTCTGCTTCTAATTGCCGTTGTAAACTTTTTTTCAACTGACGTTTTTCTTTACTAGATAAGGTGTCTGTTTCTTGACTTGACTTGTGCAGCAGCGCAAAAAAATCCTGCTGCCGTTCCGGGGATAGTTGCTTGAAAAATATTGGCAACTGGTGCAATTGTTCGGCCCAGAAGTCGGCGATGTTCTGCACCGAGGAGCGAATCGCCCCTAAAGGAGAATTAATTTCGTGAGCAACTCCGGCAATTAACTGTCCGAGGGCAGCCATTTTTTCAGATTGAATCAGTTCTTGTTGAGTGCGCTTCAGTTCTTCCAGCGTATGAGCTAATTCTGTATTTTTTTGGGACAATGCTGACTCTGCTAGTTTGCGATCGCTGATGTTGCGGGCAACCCAAATTACTGCATCTGTTGAGAACATAGAAATGCAGGCGGAAAACCAAATTTCGCGACCGCCAACTGCTAAGCTGTAGTCGAAATTGAGTGTTTGTTGCGTTTCTAACACTTGTTGAACTAGCATCCACCAATCATCGGGGTTGTCATCGTCAAAAAAATGTTCTATTGTCAGGCTGACTAGATCGCAATCTGGCTCATAAACTGCCGTGGTATTTGTCGGCAACACTTCTATATTGCCCTGAATGTCTAGCACGAGAACGATGTCTGTCATCGCTTCAAAAACTGCGCGGACTTTGGTTTCAGAAAAGTGTAGTTTTTCTTCTAGCAATTTGCGATCGCAAATTTTTTGCTGTAATTCTTGGTTGCTGGCTGCTAGTTGAACCGTGCGCTCTCGAACTCGCTCTTCCAGTTCGGTGTTGAGGCGGCGGACTTCAGCTTCAGCGGTGGCGCGGTCTTGTATTTCCTTCTTTAACTGACTGTTCGTGTTAATTAATTCTAAAGTTCGCTGTTTAATTTGTTCTTCTAGATTTTCATTTAATAGCCGCAACTGTTCTTCTACTTCGGTTCTCCGCAGCGCTTCTTTTTGCAATTGTTCGTTCACTTTTTTTAACTCCAGGATATTTTCGGCAACTGTTTCCTGCAAAAGCTCGACATTCGCGTGCATTTCGACCGGATCTAAGGCGTGCAGCAGGGTACTTTGGGTGATAATTCCGGCTAAATATCCTCCCTCGTCCACCACCACCAAGCGCCGGATGTGGTGCTGCTGCATGAACTGGTGAGCCTCCCACAATGTGGCTTCTCCTTGCAAAGGTATCAGCGGAAAATTCATCGCGGCGGCGGCGCGAGTGCCAGCAAAATCGAGTCCGGCAGCTTGGAATTTAACAATGTCCCATTCTGTAATTATGCCCACAGGTTTCTGCTTTTTATTGTCGCACTCATTGCAAATGACTATGCAGCTTTTGCGCTGAGTTGTCATCTGTTTTGCGACTTCTAAAACTGAGGTGCTAGTTGAGGCAACTATTACTTCTGCGGTCATAATTTCTTGGGCGCGTCGCATTTGCAGCAAGTCGCCCGCTTCCAGGATTTGACGGATGCTTTCGCCGGTGATGACGCCCAGCAAGTTTCCGCGTGCGTCTGTGAGGGACAAGTGACGGATTTTTGCCGTTAGCGCAGCCCGCCCCTACGGGGGCTACGCCAACGAAGAGGATCGCAATATGTCCAATACCTTGAAGATATTCTCCGCTTGATCGAGGGAAATGGCGATCGGTCTTTGAGTCATTACCTCAGCAATTATCATCCCTGCTAGTGGTATTTCGTTAGCAGTTATTTTCACAACATCGCGCTCCGTAAAAATGCCGATCAGTTGCTGTTCAAACGCGATCAAAACGCAACTGGCGCTCGCCTGAGTCATCGCGGCGATCGCAACTTTCAATGTGTCTGGAGGCAGCACCGGCAGTTTGGGGTCGATCGCCTGTTTTAGCAAGCTTTGGGTATCAGAAACTGTGGTTGACATGGGTAAATCAAGGGGGAGAGATCCAGGCAGAGCCCGCAATTAATACCATTTTAGATTTGATATTTGACAGTGATGGCACGCTGACCGAAATCCAGGTTTGACATCAGTCTAAAGTTGCATTTTTTGTCGCGCATCGGTATGATTTCTAGTGCGATAGGGCTAAATGGCGATCGGAATTGGCGCGGTAAAAGTCGTTGGGTGCATCTCAGTTTTGCTTTAAGAGTGAGAGTTATACGAGTTCGCACGGGCTTCTATAAGCCCGTGCGGGGACGCTCCATAACATAAAAAATGCTTTTGACAAAAATGAGATGCACCCAATTGATTGGGATTATCTCATTTTGGCATTTATAGTGCGAACTCGTATAACTCGCGATCAATAAAAGACTCGCGAGCGCTTGCGAGCTCGCACTGTCAAAAAATGCTTTTTGCATTGATTGAGATGCTCCAAAATTGATTCGATATTGTTGTAAATTCCGATGTCAACTAAAGTGTCGGCTACTGTTTCATGATTTGCCACAGAATTGTTTGATAGCTGCCGAACAAAAGCTCTTTTAATCTGGGGTTTTTCTCGGTTGAAACAGCCGCGGCTGGTATTTTGGCAGCATCGTCAGTAAATTCGAGTAGCCTTTGGGGATATTTGTGGAAAAAATCGGCGATTTCCACCTTGAGTATCTTGAAGATTGCGGGCTGTCGGTCGATCGCACTCCGCGGTAAACTAGAGATCGATCGTCACTCGTACCGCTAAACATCACGATGCCCGCAATTGTAAACAATAACCCTGCCTTTGTGCGCAAGCAGTCAAGGCAGGGTTATTATTGAGTATTCGGAATTCTGAGCGAGTAGTCCATTGCGAGCGAGGCCGGATTCGGCTAACAAGCTGTTAACTACTCACCCAATCGAGTTATTTTAGAGCTACGTTCGGCCAACATCAACACTATATAAATAGTCATTACATAACCGGCGGCCAGAATGGGAATAATTAGAGGAATATCGCGATAAATCATAATTAGAACCAAAAGTCAAGGACGAGGAGGAGGAGGGGGACAAGTTCAAGACCTACTACATTAAGTCAGCACGCAAGACTATGCCTTGGTTCTGAAGGCTACTTTTCCATATCAGGCTTCCCGGAACACTTAGGCGTTCCCGGTTAGTCGATTTTAGATTTTAGATTTTAGATTGACTCGGCAGATGAATCTGGGAGCTTCAACTAATGTCTAAAATTTTGGGATCTCCACGACGATTGTCGCGCCTTCTACCTGTTTTTGGGCGGGGTCAATAATGATTTACTGCTTTACAAATGCTTGAACAGCGTAAAACCATCCACTTTAGCTGCTTTGAGCTACCGTGCACATCTCATGCGCTAGTCTTAATTCCTGAAAGTTTTTAGCCGCGAGGAACTAAAAATCTGTCCCAGAAATTTTCGCTGCGATCGACTAACAAGGCTGGCTCTACGAAATTCTTACAGGCATCTGAAAACTACCTGCCAGCTAGGTTCAAGTACAGCCTGTACTTAATGTATAGAATTGTTTAAATCCTTAATAACTATAATAGCACAGGGTTTCTGGGATTTAGATATTTTTGATCACTGTCCTTAACAATTCGATACAATAGGGACAATCCCTCTGACAGTCGGCTACCCGCCTCTGGCAGTTGGGCCAGTCCTAGCTGGTGGCAGACAACAAATAACTGCCGATCGCCTAGATTCTTCTTCCCTATTGCAGAGAATTACCTTAAAATAAAGATATGATATGTAAAATTTTGTTACTTTACGGCTTGAGTCGGCGTATCCATGATCTCTAGCACTCTCCTATTTTCCTCGGTTGAAGAAGACCTGCGACTGTTGACAGAAAACTTGAAACAGTTAGTGGGTGCCCGTCATCCCATCTTGTACGCGGCTGCGGAATACTTATTCGGCACAAAGGGAAAACGGGTGAGACCCGCAATAGTCTTGTTGATGGCCAAGGCGACAATGCCCGATCGGGAAATCACCGAAAAACACCGCCGCCTCGCGGAAATCACCGAAATGATCCACACAGCCAGTCTAGTCCACGACGACGTGGTGGACGAGTCCGATCTGCGGCGGGGAGTACCGACGGTACACAGTCGGTTTAACAACCGAGTGGCAGTATTGGCGGGAGATTTTCTGTTTGCTCAATCGAGTTGGCACTTGGCCAATCTGGACAACCTGCCAGTAGTCAAACTGCTTTCAGAAGTGATTATGGATTTAGCTGAGGGGGAAATTCAACAGGGATTAAATGGATTTGACACCAGTTTGTCGATCGAAGCGTACTTAGAAAAAAGTTATTACAAAACAGCGTCTTTAATTGCCAACAGTTCTAAAGCAGCGGGCTGTTTGAGCGAGGTTTCAGCGGAAATAGCAGACGATTTGTACAACTACGGTCGCAACATTGGTTTAGCCTTCCAAATAGTAGATGATATATTGGATTTCACTGCTTCAACGGAAACTTTGGGGAAACCCGCAGGATCGGATCTAATCAGCGGTAATCTGACAGCGCCAGCGCTATTTGCCCTAGAAGAAAAGCCTTATTTGGAAGTTCTCATAGAACGGGAGTTCGCCCAAGAAGGAGATTTAGAGCAGGCCCTGGCACTGATAGAAGATTCTCAAGGCATAGAGCGCTCGCGAGAACTAGCCACAAATCACGCCCAAAAAGCCGTCGAATACTTGGCGGCGCTGCCCCATTCAGAGTCCCGTCAAGCCTTGATTGATTTGGCAGATTATGTTTTGAGCAGGCTGTATTAGAGGTTAAAAAGTTGCATGGTAGGGGGAATTGGTAATGGGGAATTGGTAGTGGGGAATTTCCTATTGCCAATTCATAAGAAATTGAGTTATGGCGCTTCTTAAGTGAATTCGGGAGAGCGCGAGCAATGACATATTACCGATTACCAATTACCAATTACCAATTACCGTCCAGTGCCTCATGGCCCTTGAGAAAGGCTATATTTATGCAATATCTGGCGGTGGAGCCGATCGATACTGTTGCAAGTAAAGGTTAATTAAGTCCTGCACTTGCTGGCGAGGGATTTCCGTCCCGACTTCCTGATTGCCGGGATTTTCAAAAAAAACAATGCTGTCGAGACCTTCTAGAGCGATCATCTGAAATAAAATGTGAGTGACAGGCAAAGGCACCGGCCTCACGCGATCGCCCCCAGCCGCCGCAGCGGAGGAAGCATCTTGAAAAGTAGGAAAAGCATAAATCACCTTCTTCTCCCGTCCCGGTTGCTTGAGATTGCTCAAAACCACGATCGCCCAACTTTCGTCTACCGATTGCAGGATCGAGTATTCGAGGTGCTGTAGCTGTTGGGCAATTAAAACCAGCGCCGGGGCGATCGCCTCTAAGATTTGTGGCGTCGAACCGTCAGGCGGAGCTTTGTCGATCAGCGATCGAATCTGTAGATCTAAATCCATTAGTCAGTTAATTTGAGATTTGAGTTTAAGAATTTCACGGTAACAGGTGCAGGTGCAAGTATGTGATACCTAGCACTGCCCACTATAAAATGTAAAATCCCAAATTTAACGTACCAGAGTGTGCTAATTTCAATGTGAGCTGTAAACAATCATGCGGGAAATCTGCCAGAGCGTGGAAACCATATTTCAACTGCTGTTAGACGAACTCAAAAAGTCCACTCGCGCGTCTGAGCAGAATTGCCAAGATGTAGCAGGGCGACTCGCAGCAGAAGTCACCAGGATATGCACAGAAAGTCAGCGGATTCAAGACTCAGGAGACATAGAAGGTGCAGCCGAGAGCCTCGCCCGGCACCGCTTGCAACAATGTCTCCACTATGAAAATTTAGGCTCCGGGCCCGGGCGAGTAGAATTGCACAGTACCCTCAGCGCGATCGTCTATCGCTACATCACCCCTCCCCAGGTGCAGTCTAGCTATCAGGCGCGAGTAGAACTGATCAAAGATTTCTTGCAAGGATTTTATCTGGAAGCTTTAAAGGCATTCCGGCGGGAAACCCAACTGCCACCTACCTACAGTCCCCGCACTCGCTTAGAACTAGCAGAGTACATGGCTTTTGTAGAGCGTTTCGGCAAGCGGCGCATTCCTTTGCCTCGCAACCGGAGCCAGCAACTAATTATTTTGCGGGCCCAAACCTTTTCCCAGCAACAACCCAAAGAAACCTCCGTGGATATGGAACAAGCCGCCGACGGTGGGGCTTCAGATTCCGACCAAACTTGGAACGACACCTCGGTGCACTCGGTGCGGGAAGCAATGGCGGGACAGGGTTCCTCGGCAATTCGCCCCCAAGGCGACGAGTCAGAATCTTTGCGCCAAAATGTGATTGACGAATTAGTCGCTTACTTGAAAGAGCGCAACCAACAAGAATGCGCCGATTATTTCATATTGCGCTTGCAAGACTTGCCGACTAATGAAATAGAGTCGCTTCTAAACATAACTCCGCGCCAAAGGGACTATTTGCAGCAGCGCTTCAAGTACCATTTGCTCAGGTTTGCCATGTCGCACCGCTGGGAACTGGTTCACCAGTGGCTGGAAGCAGACTTAGATCGCAATCTGGGTTTACTGCCTTCTGAGTGGCAAATTTTTGGTGAGCAAATTGGCCCAGAGGGACAGCGTTTGCTAAAGTTGAAACAACAGGGTCTGTCAGAGTCAGCGATCGCGCAAACCCTCGGCAGCACGGTAGCCCAGGTACAGAAACGGTGGTTTAAATTACTCGAACTTGCCTGGGAATTGCGAAATCGTTCAGATTCCGGAGAAGGGGCATCTACTGATGAATAACGAAACGAACAGGGATGCAGAGGCTTTCGATCGCCATTTCTTAGACTGGATATTGCAGGCGCCAATCGCGAATACCTCTAGCGAAGATCATGACAACCTCAATCAGCCCCATCCCTCAGAAGAGTGGGGCGACGAAGAGAATTCTGGGGTGGAATACTGGGAATGGGACGAACCAGACCCGCTGGATTATCAAGTGGGGGCGCACAGCAATGCACCCGCACAACCGCTGACTATTGGAGATATACCGACCGTGCAAGACCGTTTTCAGACCTTGTTAAAACAAAGGCTTAGAGCCGAAATTGAATCCAACCCGCCACTGTTCCCCTGGGAAACAGAAATCAAAAGCTACGAACACGACTACCCAGACGATGTAGCCCCCCAATGGGTTCCCCCCCTACATATCTGGACTCCCCAACTACAAAATATTAGATGGGGTCGCCTGCCAATTCCGATCGCCCAAGGGGTTTTTGCTCAACTGCTAGAACCTTGTCAGGAACTGGTAATGTCGTCGCTGCGGGAAGGTGCGAAGTTAGTTCGCGCTGTAGATAGTTTGTTTCCGGGCCAGTCTCAGGAACTTAACGAATTAGCTGGTTTTGTACTCATGGGTGCGGCCAGAGGAATTACAGCTTCTGAAGTAGAAGATTTACCGAATTACTCCGAGGCAACTACCGATCAACAAATGCTCATGTCGCTGTTGGCCGCCCGACAAATCATTGAGTCTTTAACTTTGAATTGTCCTGTAAATCAGCCCCCGGTTTCGCGGGAGTGGCTGACTGCTTTGGGCTCGCTGACTCTGCAAGCTCAATACCTATCGAACCGCAATACAGAACCACCAAGGCCGTGTTTAAGAGTTGAGTGCGAATTTCCTGGGGGAGGAAGTTTGGAACTCAAGGGAGGAGATGCCGAAGCAACTGCACATCGTCCGAATTCCGGGCATTTAAGTGTAGAGTTGTTTGACCCGCAACCTGACAAGACTTATGCTCTAGAAGTGAGATTCCAAAACTTCGATAGCCGACCTCTGATGTTTGCTATTCGTCCAACTTTGTGAAGACAAAACAGCAAATAGAAAGTTCAGTTGACAGTTGACAGTTGACAGTTGACAGTTGACAGCTACCTCTATTTGGAAGGAAGAGGATTGGAGTAATGAATAGTCTGATTTTAATTTTTGCCTACAAGGAAGAGGCTTTAAACCAATTCTTTCTGGTAAAATTAGAGTAAACAATGTATGTTTTACTCTGCGGTTTGACCTCACACAAAAACAAATGCAATCCCCCGACTTCTGTCGTGGAAAGCCAAAAATTTTAGAAATTAGTTAAAGCCCTCCCAGATTCAAAGCTGCGAGAAAATCTAAAATCTAAAATCCAAAATCTAAAATAGACTGACTTGGATGGGTGCACATGACAACTGATAACCTGCGAAAGATACCTGTTTTAGGTAAGCTGTGGGAGCAGATTGAGGCAATGCCTCCGCCGGTGATTGAGGATTCTTTACTGCTGCGAATCCTGGTTCAGTTGTTGGTAATTGTGGGAATTGTAGCTACTGACGTTGCTGCTGAAGAAAGCCTGAACCTGTGGGCTGTGCCTGTCAGTATTGTGGGAGCAACTTGGAGTTGGTATCGCCGCCGCGATCGCA
This sequence comes from Lyngbya sp. CCAP 1446/10, assembly GCF_026130175.1. GTDB lineage: Bacteria > Cyanobacteriota > Cyanobacteriia > Cyanobacteriales > Microcoleaceae > Microcoleus. The sequence continues at coordinate 122,789 of NZ_JAIGNI010000002.1, forward strand.
ATATAGCTGCTAAATTCTGCATAGCTATTGCCATGCTGGTGGCGCTGTTCGCTTTTTTTACCCGTTTGGTAGGAGAATTAAACGATACGCGGTTAGTTTTGGCGCAACTGTTAATTAACATTCAAGTCCTGCACAGCTTCGATTTGCCCCGCCGCAAGGATTTGGGCTATTCGATCGTCATCGGGCTGATTCTGTTGAGTGTAGCAGCGACGATCAGCCAAACCCTGACTTTTGGGCCGCTGCTGTTGTTGTTTTTGGCTTTAGCGCTGCCGACTTTGGTGCTAGATTATCGATCGCGCTTGGGACTATCATCGACGAAGCTAGAAAGCATTCGCGATTCGACAGAAGGTAAAGGAAAAAATAACAACTGGTCGTTATTTGCTGCTACTTTATCCCCCAAGTATTTTGGTTGGCTGCTGCTGATAACTGTCGGGTTGGGACTGAGTATTTTTGCGTTTTTGCCGCGCCTTCCGGGCTATCAATTGCGGACTTTTCCGGTGAGTGCTCCCATTCAATATCAGGGGGAGTTTGACTCGCGCAGCATTCTGAATCCGGGGTATGTCAAGGGAGGAAATCAAAAAGGAACTGGCGGAGGAAGGGGGAGAAACCCAGACAAAGGGCCAGGAGATGTGGACTCTACTTTTTATTACGGTTTCAACCAGCGCATCAATCAAAATTTGCGGGGGGAAATGAAACCTCAAGTGGTGATGCGCGTGCGATCGCAGGCGGCGGGTTTTTGGCGGGTGTTAGGCTTTGACAAATACACTGGTCAGGGTTGGGAAATTTCTCGCAACGAACAAGCTTTTAAGGTGAATCGACCTCGCTGGTCTTATCAATTTTATCTGAATCCTTTTCCCAATGCACCTCGCACTCAAGAGGTGATTCAAAGTTATACTATTCTTGCTCAGTTGCCGAATTTGATTCCGGCTTTAAGCAAGCCGAAGGAACTTTATTTTCCGACGACGGAAGTGGCGATTGATGCGGAGGGAGGTTTGCGATCGCCTGTGGAATTGGCGGATGGTTTGACATATACGGTGATTTCTAACGTACCTTTTCGCGATCGCTCTTTGTTGGGGCAAACTGGTACTAATTACCCGAAAAATGTTCGCAAGTTCTATTTGGATTTGCCGCCGAAAATTGCCGCCAAGGTGCGAGAAAAAACTGAAGAAATTTTGTTGGCGAGAACAAGAGTGGCTAAGTCGGACAGGGCGATCGATTCTCCTTACGAAAAAGCTTTGTACTTAGCTCAATATTTGAAGCAAAACCCGAACTACAAACTTGTAAAAGCTTTGCCTTATTTAGAGGAAAGTGAAGATTTAGTCGAGGGTTTTCTGTTTGGCTATCAAAACACGCAAGACGGCAAAAAAGTTACAGGCGGATATCCCGACCATTTTTCGACGGTACTGACTATTATGCTCAGATCGATCGGGATTCCGGCGCGAATGGCTGGCGGTTTCGATACGGGGGAATTCAACCCGTTTACTGGTTTGTATGTTGTGAAAAATACTGACGCTTTTTTGATGACGGAGGTATATTTTCCTAATTACGGCTGGTTCGCTTTTAATCCGATTCCCGGTTATCCGCTGATTCCGGCTTCGGTGGAAGACAACCAGACTTTTAGCGCGATCGAATCGTTTTGGAAGTGGATCGCGGGTTGGCTACCGACGCCTCTCAGAAGCGGGCTCGATTCAGTTATCGGTTTTGTGATTGGCTGGATCAGTTTGATTCTGGGCTGGTTTATGGGACAGTTTGCTAAGGGTTGGGTGGGGTTGTTTACTGGGTTGATTAGTGCGATCGGCTTTGGCTTTATTGGCTGGTTAATTTGGGAAGGTTGGCGCAAATGGCGCTACCGGCGCTGGCTAGGGAAATTGCCGCCGGTGGAGGGAGTTTATCAGCAAATGCTGAAGGATTTGGCAAGTCGGGGATTTGCCAAGCAGAAAGCTCAAACGCCTTTGGAGTATGCTGAGGCAATGCGCGGCAATCATCCAACTGATGAAGCTGAGGTAATTGAGGAAGTTTCGCAGGCTTATGTGCGCTGGAAGTATGGCGGTGAAGCGGGAAATTTGGCTCAGTTGCGGAAATTGGTGGACAATTTGAGGCGATCGCACTTGCAGAAACTCAAAAAGCGCTGGTTTTAAGCGATAAGGGTAGGAAAAAAAGCGTCGATTGCCTACCCTGTTTACAAGTTCGACTAGCTCCTATTTAGGGCTTGCTGAATAGAACTAGAAGCTATGACTGCCAAGGGTTTCAAGATTTTTAAACACAAAAAAGTGCAAGGTTATGACGTTTTTTGGCTCAAAATCCTTGGATTTCGGTGGAAAATTGTGGAGTAAAGTTGGGAACCCATCTCCGAATCTCCCATTTTTCAAGCTGTTTGACCGAAAAGCGAGACGCAAGCCCCTGGCTTTAGACATGGGGAAAAGTCGGTAGCGGTTTCAACCGCCTTCAATACTTCTTTACATACATTAATAGAATACATGAATATTGATGTTATAATTTAGAACATTGAGTAGGAATAACCGTCTACGTGTTGAGACATTCTAGTATCGGAGAAATCCCGGCAACGGGCATATTCGGCTTTGATCCGAAACAGCTAAAGGGCAAATAATGGCAGAATGTTGAGCGTACCGTAACTGTTGGCTAGTGATGGCAGGACGAAAGCGAAAAACAAACGTATACGCAACACTTGAAGAAATTCAAGCTGAGTGAGTAGCGGCGACTTGATAGCCACGAGTGAAAATCCGATTGTGGACTCTTCAAGAATCCCCGTCCCTTTAGGGCTGGGGAGTATCAAACCTAGATTCGATTTGTGGACTTTTTCAGTAAGCCCTAGCTTAGCTGTTGATTTAGCATACTAACTATTGAAAAGCCAAAATCCATACCGTGTTTACTTCCACCACTGATTCAGCAAGCCCTAGTTATATCTACGCTTCAGTGAATATACTGATTACCTTTAATAGCTATCTTGTTATACTTCTAAAATCATTACTTACTTAATGAAAAATGGTTTCAACTCAAGACCTATTTTCCCAAACAACTTGCTACATTAATGGTCACCCAAAAAACGGAGAAGTTTTAGCTGTAGCCACTTATGTACATTGTCGCCGAATATGTTTTAAATTTGAAGGAGAAAACCTAGGAACATGGCTTCCAGAATCAGCATTCGTAGGAGAAGAAATAGCACCATCATCGTCGACAAATACAACATCATCGCCACAACCCAGCGAACAAATTCTTCAGATAAATACTGAAGTCAATGCTAATCCTCAACTACGACAACTGAAGCAAGAATCTAATTCAAATGCTTGGAATAGTCTAGTTAATTGGATTGGTGAATCTATTTGTGAAATTAATTTTACTGCATCTGAATCGTCTGTTAAAAGGCTAAAGCACAGCTACCGAGACAAATCTCCCTATGAAATTGCTCATGTTCTTATTGTTCAAAAATCGTTACAAGCGGCGGGAGTGGATTTAGTTAGAGGAATTCCGAGAGCAGAAGCTGTTATCAGGGGAATAGCTAAGTACGATTTACCAGAAATCAGCAAACTATCGGCAGAAATGGTTTATCAGATTGCCGATATTTATGGATTTAATTTACAAGAACCAGAACGAAAAATTGAAGCTTTAACAGCCTTTGGTGCAGCTTTTTTGGGAGAAAGAGCTATTGAGGCAGGTATAGACTGGCTAAAGTATGGCATGATTCCCAGTAAAATAATAAGTGCTTCTGCTAAAGCCCTCATGATTTATGCAGTAGGAAATGCAGCTTGTAAGTTCTATGAAGCCAAACTTAATCAACATATTAACCCATTAACTTCGCCAACAATTATAAATAAAATTAGGGAACAAAGTCAACACTATTTAGATAACGCTACTTCCGAAGAAGGAATCGTTGCTCTGATTTCTAGCGAAATCAATACGGCTTTGACCATAGACTATACTAGACTCAGTAGTTTACTAAAAGTGGGAGAATGGAAAAAAGCAGACCAAGAAACCTGTGACATCGTAGTAAAGATAGCTAACCGTGATTTTGAGCAAAATTTGAGAATCTTGCCCATTGAGGATTTACGCACTATCAATCAACTTTGGTCACAGAATAGTAATGGACATTTTGGTTTTAAGGCGCAAAAACAAATTTATTTGGATGTGTCAAAAAAAGTAGGCGATTTTGGAGAAAAGATGGGCTGGCGAGGAAAAGCAGGTTTATTTGGTGGCGTTTTTGGTTGGAAATCCTATGATGATTTAAACTTCAACTTAAAATATGCTCCTAAAGGGCATTTGCCAGCTTTTCCCTTAAATATATCTTGGTGGTACCACTCAGGTGAAGCAACGAGAGATTTTGCCCAATCAATTTTAGAGAGAAATGATTGGTAAAGAGTGATAAATAAAGCTGCATATTTCAGGGAATAAGCCTCTACCAATATCCAGCTTTATTGTCTGTGCTTCCTTCTCTACCCGTCATTATTTAAGCAATGCTTAACCTAGGATAATTTCCGTCAAGCTTCAAGATTTAGGGCAACAAAACGAAACCACGATCGATCGCCCTGACGGGGTGACAACAAGAGTCAAAAGTTCGATATAATCAAGGACATAGCCTTCCAACCCCTTTGAAAAAATGGCAGCTTGTCGCAACCTTCAATTCAGGGATGCCGTTAACAAGGCAGCAAAAATTTTGCTCAACCAGGGGTTGGGTTTTTCGTTTGGGAATACCATCTGCGATGCGGATAAGAGGACTTGAACCTCCACTCCTTTCGGAACCAGAACCTAAATCTGGCGCGTCTGCCAATTTCGCCATATCCGCATTTTGACATTCAACTATCCTAACACACAACATAGCGATATGTCAACATCGAGAAACCCGGTCATTTTTGGACACCGGGTTCAATGATGAGTTATTGCCACAGGAATTTTCCCAATTTCTGACTCGTCACTTAGTTTTGCCCGATCGCCTTCCAGGTGATTTCGTCCACCACGCCATCAGTCGTCAAACCCTTAGACTCCTGAAATTTCTTGACAGCCGTAGCAGTGCGAGCGCCAAAAATGCCGTCAATCGGGCCCGGCTCGTAACCCTGTATTTCCAAACGCACCTGTAGCGTCTTCACCTTGGAACCAGCAGCACCTTTAGTCAGAGCAGTTGCAGGATTGCCACGAACAGGAGCGCTGTTCTGAGTTGGAGCATTGCTCTGAATTGAATCGCTGTTCTGAATTGGAGCATCGCTCTGCAATTTTTCAGGAGCCCGCGCCGGATCTGCTGCTAAAGCTGTCCAAGTTTGTTTATCCACGATCCCGTCGGAGTTCAAGCTTTTAGACTTCTGAAAAGAACTGACAGCAGATGTGGTGCGAGAACCATAGGAACCGTCGATCGTCCCGATCGCAAAACCGTGAACTTGCAACCGCTGCTGTATGGCCGCAACTTCTGGGCCGTCTGCTCCTGCTGAGATAGTTTTTTCCTTTCTGACAGGCTTTTGCTCCCCTGCATAAAAAGGCTTGTTAAACATATCTCCTTGGGAATTCGCATCGGGCTGTACCGACGCACCTGGATCGGCGGGAGCTGTAAAGTCTCTGCGATACTGTTGTTCCTGCACAAAGGGTTTGGACTCGAAGGCTGCATTTGCCTTTTTAGTCAGCCCTGGAGCGAGCAGAGCGAGCAAGCTGAAAATCGTAACAGTAGTTACACGCATAAGTTTGATCCTGTTGCTAAAGTTTGACAAGGTTTCCCTGTTTTCATGTTTCTCAATCTCATTGTATTACCCGGATAGCTTTCTAAGAAATATCTTTCCAAGCCTTTAGAAGTTCGGCAATGGGACAGCAGCAGTCAGGAGTTGCTAGTTGGAAGTTACGAATTGGAAGTAGGGGCCGTTTCGGGCGATTCCTCAAAAACCGGGTTTTTGAGGAGATGTTTCGTTACCAAAGCCAATATTGTCGTAGAAACTGGATTTTTTAGCGTAAGTCCTATTGTACAAAACCTGCTCTCCTTCACAAATCTTTACTAGCGGGTCTTGTACAAAGTCGATCGCTCCGAGGCCAAGTTTTTTCTCTCAACCGGCCCCTACAAATCCAAAATCGTCACTTATCGGTTCGCGTGTTCTGCCAATAAAGCCTTCGCTCTCGGCTTGTAAATCAGATAAAACAGCGCTTCTATGTAGCGGAGCATATCTTCGCGGTTTTCCTGAGACGAGTAGTTCCAGAAACCGTAAGTCTTGGCCAGAGTCAGCAGCCTGCTAGTGTGAATTTTCCAGGTATAGGTGCTGTAAACTCGGTCAATTCCTCGCGTTGAAATTTCATACCAATAGTTGGGATTTTGTTCGCATTTAGAGAAGAAATCGAGAATCTTTTGGGCAGTTTCCTGGTGGTTAGTCGGGTTGATATAAAACCCATTTACCCCATCTTGAATGATTTCCAGCGGGCCGCCAAACTGTGTCCCAAAAGTGGGAATGCCGGTAATCATTGCTTCGAGAATTGTCAAACCGAAAGCTTCAAATAAGGCTGGCTGAACAAATATACCTTGGCCATCGGCGATTACCCGGTAGATTTCGCCGGACAGGCTTTTGGAAAGCCGCACTCCCAGCCAGCGAATTTTACCGTGCAGGTTGTATTGCTCGATAATTGTGTAGAGCTTTTTAATTTCTTCTGCTTCTTCGTAATCTTCGGTTTCTTCGACTCTCAGCTTGCCGGCTACCAGAATTAAATTGCATTTTTCTTGCAATTCTTGGCTTTTACCAAACAATTCTGCTAAGCCTGTCATGTTTTTAATGCGATCGAGCCTGGCCATCGAAAATAAAGGGCGCTTTTGCGGGTCGTCGAGCGTTCCGAAGACCTGTTCGGGGTCTTCTAGGGTAAACAGCAGTTCGTTGAGCCGATCGCGATCGCCCTGCACCCGGTCTTCTGTCCGCGTGTAAGGAAAATACACGCTTTCGTTGACTCCCGGCGGCACAACATTAAATTTAGGGCTGAACAATTCAATGCCGTTCACAACGTGGTACAAATCCGGCATAGTAAAACAATTGTACGATTCGTACTGCCCGACACTATCGGGTTTACCCACAATCTCTTGATAGGTGCTGCTGATAATAAAATTAGCCGCATTCATCGCAATTATATCAGCAGTAAATTGCATCGCGAAATGATATTTTTCTTCAGATTCTTGCCAATAAAGATTGCTGAACAAATATTTAGATTTTTCCAGCGCGTGGGCTATATTACACTGAGTAACCTTCAGTTTTCTCGACAGCAAAAATGCTACCAAATTGCCGTCTGAATAATTGCCAATAATTAAATCCGGTTTCCCCTGAAACTCAGCCAGCAGTTCGGTTTCGGCATCGATCGCGTAAGTTTCCAGATAAGGCCAAATCTCGAAACGCGAAATCCAATTTTGAGTTAGTTTGGGATTGAACTCCCGGAAGGGAACCCGCAAAATCCAAGCATTTTCGGTGCCGTGAACTTTTTCTAAACGTTCGTTGCAGCGCGTGCCGTCGCTGTTAGCAATTAGCCTGGTGAGAATAATTACTTTAGGTTTTGCGCCTAAACTATCGAGACCGGCAAGATGAATGTCTTCTTGCAGTTGTTTCTCTAAATTTTTGGCTTGATCTAGGACATAAACTACTTGTCCTCCCGTATCCGGCCGCCCCAAAACTCCTTCTTGGCCGAACCAGCCGTGAGGAGAAACTAGGACGATTTTGAAAATCATCGGGATGCGAGAAATAAATGCTTCTAGGGTTTGCGGATCGGGGGAATCGATTAATTCGTCGAGAATTCCTAGGGTTTCTCCGACGCGGGCTGCGGTATTTCCCCAACCTGCGTCCAAACCCATCATTTGCAGGACAAATCGAAATCTTTCGTAGGGTTCGTCTTCAGAAAGTTCGCTGACAAAGGTGAGGGCTTTTTTGACTTGTTCTGAAAGTTGTTCTTGGGTTTTTATGCGATCGTTAATTAGTAACTGTACGCCGTTGTAGCGGTGAATGCGCAAGAAATCAAATAGAGTTTCCTGCCACTGTTTGGAGTCTTGAAACAGTTTGCTGGACAGGTATCGGTTGAGGAATTGTACTCCTTTGCCGATATTTTTGGGGTCGCGAATGGAGGGGGAATAGTCGTAAAACGGGCCGAAATCTAGTTCGAGGATGTCGCCTTCTTGGGGGTGAAAGTGGTTGACGAAGCGATCGCGCACATCGAGCAATTCTTGCACTGTCATCGCTTCCAGTGTCAAGTCATCTCCCACTCGCACTATTTCCATTGTCGCAATTTTTGGCCGCAGCAGGACGCAAAGGCTGGCCTCTTCGAGAATAATTTCCTGAACGTAATAAATCAGTTTGCTCAAATGAGAAGATTGATGGAACTGTTCGGGCTTTTCGTATTTGGTACAGTAGGCGGCAAAAGCGCTAACTATGTCGTTTCGCAGTAAATATTTATTCCCCAAAGCCCGCAAATCGCTGGCAAACTGCCGCAAGTCGGTTTTTTCGTCGCTGGCAATAACAGCCTGAAAGAGTTCAGACATACATACTCCCTTATTTGAAATTTTTTATTTGACCTGAAAAATAGAGCGATACTATCTGAATATCGCCCTATCTTTTCGAGCGCCTACTTTTTTTAATCTCATTTTAAAGTCTGCAATCTGAAATTGCTATCCGTCAAATGACATAAAATTCTCCGTATTTGTGGCGAATGTAGCGGACAAAGGGATCGATACTTAAAGGTGAACCGGTAACGCGATCGATCAATTCGACAGGAGTGTATTTGCGGCCGTGCTGGTAGATGTTTTGTTTGAGCCAGTCGTGGAGTACGCTGAAATTGCCCTGTTCTATTTGTGCGGGAATTTCGGGATTGTTTTTGACTGCGGTTTCGTAGAATTGAGCGCTCATCAAGTTGCCGAGGGTGTAACCTTGGAACATTCCGCCGATCGTCCCGACGTACCAGTGAACGTCCTGCATCGCACCATCGCTGTCGGTGGCGGGGACAACGCCGAGGTCAGTTTTATAGCGTTCGTTCCAGGCTTCGGGTAGATCACGGACGGCTAGTTTGCCCTCTACCATTGCCAATTCTAGGTCAAAGCGGATGGCGACGTGGAGGTTGTAGGTTACTTCGTCAGCGTCGGTGCGGACGAGCGATCGCGCGACTTTGTTAATTGCCCGGTAAAATGCGTCTGGGGATACGTCGCCCAACTGCTGCGAAAATAGGCTTTGTAGTTGCGGGTAAAAACACTGCCAAAAACCGCGACTCCGCCCGACTAAATTTTCCCAAAGTCGCGACTGGCTTTCGTGCACACCGGAGGAAATGCCACCGGCGAGAAGTGTGCCTTCAAATTCCGATGAATTGCCGAGTTCGTAGAGGGCGTGTCCGGCTTCGTGGATGCTGCTGAAGAGGGCTTGATCTAGGTGATCTTCGTAGACACGGGTGGTGATGCGCACATCGTCTATGGAGAAGTTGGTCATAAATGGGTGCAGGGTGGTGTCCTGCCGTCCCCGTTGGAAGTCGTACCCCATGCGTTGTACTACTGTGCGGGTGAATCCTAGTTGCTGGGCTTCTGGGAAGTTTTGGTGCAAGCAGGAGTCGTCGGCGGGAGGTTGGGAGGTGATGGCTTCGACTATCGGCACTAATTCTTGACGCAGTTGGGCGAAAAGTGGGCGCAGTAGGGATACTTTCATGCCGTAGTCGCTGCGATCGATCAAAGGATCGGCGATATGTTCGTATCCGGGGAAAAAGTCGGCGTACTGTCTGCTTAATTCTAGGGTTTTTTCGAGATAGGGTTCGACGGTTGCGAAGTTGTTTTCTGCTTTGGCTGTGGCCCAAACTTCGTAGCAGTCGGCTTGGTGGCGGCAAAGTGCGGACATGAAGGCTGCGGGGACTCTGGCGGCGCGATCGTAGTCTCTGCGGGCGATGCGGATCAGGCTGGCTGCGGTGGAGTCGTAGGGAAGGGTTTGTTCGTAGAAGCGCAAGTCTTCTAGGAGTTCGCCTATTTTGGGGTCAGTAAATTTTTCGTGGGATATTTGTTTGAGAGTTGCCAATTGACGGCCTCTGGCAGTTGCACCTTTGGCGGGCATATAAGTCGCCTGATCCCAATGCAGCAGCGACGAGGCTGATTCGATGTCAGTAACTTCTCTGAGGTGGGCTGCAAGTTGAGCAAATTTTGCTTGAGTTTTGTCTAGGGTTTGCATGATTGGGGTTGGAGGTACTGTTTTGCCTAAAAAGGTTACAGTGCGGCATTGGTATCCATCAATCATTGCTACCCTGAAATCAAGCTAAAAACCGCACTTCTTCCCGTATTGTACGCAATTTTGAGTCATTTTGGCATAGTTTCCGGTATTTGTCCGGATTTAGTTCGATCGCCCTTGATAAGTTTTCGATAGCTTTCTGGATGCTGGTTGCTACAGCTTCGGGGCTGTTTGTGCGATCGCCCACGGCTTTTTCTAGGGCCCAGACGCAGGCTTTTTGATAGTAAAGATTTGGATCGTCTGGTGTGATGGCTATGATGCGATCGTAGGAAGCGATTGCTTCGGTAAATCGTTGGATTTTTTTGAGGGCGACAGCGCGGTTGTATAAGGCTTCGATGTTGTCTGGCTGCAACTCTAAGGTTTTGTCCCAAGAGGCGATGGCTTCTTCAAACTGTTGTAAGTTGGCCAAGGCCAGGCCGCGGTTGTACCAGGTTTCGCTGTCGTCTGGCTTGAGTTCGATCGCTTTGTCCCAGGATACGATCGCTGCTTCAAATTTTCCCATTTGGGCGATCGCCGTGCCGCGTTTGTTCCAGACTTCGGGGGAATTCGGGCGTAGTTGCAGGGTTTTGTCGTAGGAGGCGACGGCTTCGGGGTAGAGTTTTTCATCGGCTAGGACTAACCCGCGGTTGTACCAGGCTTGATACAAGTCTGGTTTTAGTTCGATCGCTTTGTCGTAGGATGCGATCGCCGCTGTATTTTGGCCGGAGTGTTTCAGGGCGAATGCTTTGTTGTACCAAGCTTCGGAGTAGTCTGCTTGGATGGCGATCGCTTTGTCGTAGGAGTCGATCGCTTCTGATAATTTTCCCAAGTTTACGAGGGTGTTGCCGCGGTTCGTCCAAGCTTCGTGATAGTTTGGCTTGAGTTCGATCGCCTGTTCGTAGGAGGCGATGGCGTCTGAGAGTCTGTTGAGCTTCCGCAAAACGTTGGCGCGATTATACCACGCTTCTGCATTTTTTGGTTTAATTTTTAAAGATTTGTTGTAAGCGGAGATCGCTTCGGGTAGCTGTCCCAATTTTCTGAGGGCTACGCCTTTGTTGTACCAAGCTTCGTGAAATTTCGGTTCAAGTTCGATCGCCTTTGACCAGGATGCGATCGCCGCTGATAGCCGTCCCATTTCTTCTAGGGCGTTACCGCGATCGTACAGCGTTTGAGCTTTTTGGGCGTTGACGGAGCTGATTTTTTCCACGGAATCGAGGGGCTTTTCTTTGCTAACTACATTTTGCAAGGGTTTTCACCTCATTAATTTTATTTAAAATTGTCGCTTTTGCTTTTATATTAAGGTTTCGCTGGAGTTTGAAGGCGAGCGATCGCCGATAATTGATTATTTATGGCAATTCTACAAGAACTCTGCCATCTTTTCAACTTTGCCTGTTATACACGCAAGTATTGAGTTTCAACGTATAGATTAATACTTATTTTTTCCGCTAATTGCGTAGAAGAGCAGAAAGGGCGATCGGCATGAGGTATGACAAACCTCACCCCAAACAGCTAAATTTTCACCTTCACAACGAGGGGGAAGGGCCTAAATGGTTTACCGTCAGCTACGGTATAAATGTATTTTTATGAGTCAAGAATCGAACCAAAATCAGGATCGATCGCTACTGTTTTAATCCATTCTGAGTCGTGGAATGGCTTGCCATCAGCTAAAGTGTAGATATCTTCGGCTGAGTCTCTAAGGGAATCAAAGGCTGGATTTGCGATCGCAACTTTTAGCCATTCATATTCTTCTAATTTTGCTTGCTTAATGAGGGCAGCTTCTAGTGCTTCCAGTCGCTTCAGGTCAGTATAACTAATGATAGCAGCGATCGCCTTTCCTTCTTGTTCTATAACGATTCGTTCTCCTGTATCCTCAATACTGGCGATGAGTTCTGGAAATCTGTCATCAATTACAGTTACATTTAGTTGAGTCATCTTTCTTTTGCCTCATTATTAATTATTCTATCAGATCGCGTCTGCTAGCTATCACTATTCAAGAATCAAGGCTTGAAACTGAGGGTGCGATCGCACGTTGTCAAAATCCGAGTCTGTTTTTGCCATTGCTCGGTATTTGTCAGGATTTAAGGCGATCGCCCGCTGCAAGTTGTGAATCCATAAATCGAGTCGAGCGTGGAGTGCATACTTATTATAAAATGCTTTTATGTCATGAGGAAATTATACCGTATTCGGTAGCAGCGGTTGTGTTGCTCAGCAGGTCAGAAACCTGATGGTGACAATTTATGCAATAAATTTTAGACTGATATCCATACCTATAGCCAGTTGCTACAATGATAGATATCCTAAATCTGTGGTGACGATGAACGTTATTCTTGCCATACCAGAAGATCTGCAAACCTATATTGAAGCTCAAATTCAGGCAGGGGCTTACACCAGTGCGGTAGAGTATTTCCTAGATTTGGTGCAGCAAGATCGCCAGCGAAAACAGGCACAAGCCAAGTTAGAAAATTTGTTGCAAGAGGGTTTAGACTCAGAGGGAGAACCTGTGAATGCTGCATACTGGCAGAAGTTGCGCGCATCGGTTTTCGGTGGCGATTCGCAACAGACATGAGTTATCAGTTAATTGTCAAAAATCGTGCTACTCAAGATATCAGGCAACAAGCAAATTATATTCTGGTAAATGGAAATGCTCGTACTGCCGAGCGATTTCTACAGTTAGCTGAAGCTACTTTTGCCCAATTAGCGACGATACCGGGAATGGGGAAGATCGTGCGATTAGTATATTCTCGCATGGGGGAAATTCGTCAGTGGCGAATTAAAGATTTTCAGGATTATCTAATCTTTTACCAAATTCAGGACGATCGGGTGGAAATTCTTCGGGTTTTGCATGGTGCTCGGGATTTGGAAGACATTTTATCTAACATCGATGAAGAAGTTTAACCTAGTGCAGCCTGATTGCTGATCGATCCAGTAACAGAAGTTCGATCGCCCCAATTCCGCGTTAGGTGCGATCCTCTTCGAGGGCTTAGCTAACGAACTATTCTTTAATTAACGCTTTAAATTTTGGGTGCCATCGCACTTTGTCAAAATCCGAGTCTGTTTTTGCCATTTCTCGGTATTTGTCAGGATTTAGATAGATCGCCCGCTGCAAGTTTTGAATAGATAAGTCAACCTCACCATGTAACGCATAGCAGCAAGCTTTATTATAAAATATGTCGGGGTCATCTGGTTTGATTTCTAAGGCTTTGTCGTAGGAGGCTATCGCCTCTTCCCATCTGCCTAATTTAGCCAGTGCATTGCCCCGATAGTTCCAGGATTCGTGATAATCTGGTTTGATTTCTAAGGCTTTGTTGTAGGAGGCTATCGCCTCTTCAAACAAGCCTAATTGAGCCAGTGCATTGCCCCGATAGTACCAGGCTTCGTGTTTATCTGGTTTGATTTCTAAAGATTTGTCGCAGGAGACGATCGCCTCTTCAAACAAGCCTAATTGAGCCAGTTTAGAACCCCGATTGTACCAGGCTGCGTGGTGGTCTGGTTTGATTTCTAAAGATTTGTCATAGGAAGCTATCGCCTCTTCAACCCTTCCTAATTTAGCCAGTGCATTACCCCGATTGTTCCAGGCTTCGTCTTTATCTGGTTTGATTTCTAAAGCTTTGTCGTAATTGGCTATTGCCTCTTCCCACAAGCCTAATTGAGCCAGTGCATTGCCCCGATTGTACCAGGCTGCGTGGTCATCTGGTTTGATTTCTAAGGCTTTGTCGTAGGATGCGATCGCCTCTTCAAATCTTCCTAAATTATACAGTGTATTGCCCCGACAATACCAGGCTTCGTGATAATCGGGTTTGATTTCTAAGGCTTTGTCGAAGAAGGTGATCGCCTCTTCAAATCTTCCTAAATTATACAGTGTATTGCCCCGATAATACCAGGCTTCGTGATAATCGGGTTTGATTTCTAAGGCTTTGTCGAAGAAGGTGATCGCCTCTGCATATTGTTGAGAATAGCCATAAAGTAAAGCTTGTTCAAAAAACAATTTAGCTTTTTGTTCTGGTGTTTGCCCATCTTCATCAATTAAAGCTTGAATTCTCAGCAATTCCCGTTTTTGTTGGGCATTTAAAGTTTGTTCATCTTCTATATTCATCATTTATTCCTCTTCATCAAACTCTCAATTTTCCAAGTATAACCGTAGGGTGCATCAGGGGAAAATCCTTGAGTAAGTGGTTAAAATCTTCGGCCATGACGCACCTAAGAATCACTATTTTGTCCGGTGCGTCGCTATGAGATTGTCGAAATTTAGTTAAGAATTTTTCATGGCGACACACCCTACCACTAAGCTAATAATACCAAATTCGCCGTCAAAACCAATTCTGGAAAAGTCGGCGAAACAATTTGTTCGTCACCTTGAAACAGAGTGCGCCGATATTTCCCTTCAGCATTTAGCGAAAAAACAAATACCGTCGGAACTTTCGGGTTTCCCAAATACTCTCTTTTCCCAATTGCCAAATAATCAATAATCCAGTATTCAGCAATACCCAAACGTTCGTATTCATCTAGCTTGTCAACATAATCATCTTCCCAATTAGTTGATACTACCTCCACAGCTAACTGAATCGGCGATTCGAGTGCGGTATAGGATTTGCGTTGGGCACGCCACAAAGTGCGATCGATAACACTGACATCAGGAACTCGTCCTTGCTCTGTACCTTCTTTTGTGGTAGTTTGGATCGTGATGCCTCGTTTTACGACATAGTTGAGTTTTTGCCGATCGCACTCTTGATAAAACTGTCTGTCTGCAAATTCAGCAACGTCATCGTGATTTCTGGTAGTTGCCATTTTGACAATCTCTCCGTTCACCAATTCATAGACACCATCTTCCGGGCAAATTTCAATAAATTCGTTAAAACTTACTTTTTGTTTGGTGGTTGCAATCATTTTTTTATTATTCCTCGACTCGACAGTGAGTCTGGTGCGTCGCTATGAGATTGTCTGTCAATATTTATGGCTTGTCAATGGCGACGCACCCTACAACTTTAATTAGGTAGAGAGGAATAAATTCCTCACTACGAACCTTTGTTTTTAGGCTTGGTATTTTTTCAGGGTTGCGACTTTTTCGGGGAAGATGTCGATCGCCATTTTCTCATCATACCTAGTCGCGAGCGAGCGGCGCACCTCGCCCAAAAACAGCGGCTGCGACAAGCCAGGTTCGGGATGTACGATCGTCCGAACTCGGATTGTCATGTAGTCTCTGCCACTTCCAGAGCGCCCTGGAGAGTACAAATCAGCAGCTACTTGCCGCATCGTTGCTTCTAACTCTGATTCAGTGATCGAAGGTGGCACGGTAACTACTGTTTGAGCGCCGCCAGTATCGTAAACTAAAGAATAGCGAACTGCGCCGGGAATTTCTGTGCGGGTAAACAATCCCAAACCGAGACCGAATATACTCGCAGCAATTACCGCCATAAAGCTGCTCACTCCTACCAATCGGAAGCGAAAACCCCATTTGAATATAAATGCTATGATTGTTAAAACAAACAAAGCCGCTGTCAGAATTCCCGCCCATTGAGCGTACATTAAAAGATTAGAATTTACGTTCATTTTTTGACTTTTAACTGTTGACTGTTGACTGTTGACTAATGACTAATGACCAATGACTAATGACTAATGACCAATGACCAATGACTGATGACCAATGACTAATTAGCCTTTTCTGGCGACAAGCAGATAAGTCATCATATCGCCTTTTCCCTTCACCGAAATCACGCCGCGCTCTTCAAAAATGTACTTGTCCTGCAGGCGCTCGTAGGTAGCAACTGTCACCTGAATGCCGCCCGGTACGCCTTGAGATTCCATCCGGGAAGCTGTATTTACTGTGTCGCCCCACAAATCATAAGTAAATTTTTTAGTACCGATGACACCGGCTTCTACCGGGCCTGTGTGAATGCCGATGCGGATGCTCAGCGGCTGTCCTCCCTTGGTGCGCATCTTAGCGATTGCTGCTAGAATGTCGATCGCCATTTCTGCAATCTTTTCGGCGTGGTCGTTAGTCTCTTTAGGCAAACCGCCAACCACCATATAAGCATCGCCGATCGTCTTAATTTTCTCAAGTCCGTAGCGATCGGCCAACTCGTCAAAAGCTGAAAAAATCTCGTTGAGCAATTCCACCAACTCGGCCGGCGACAAATGAGCCGAAAGCTTCGTAAAACCGACCAAATCGGCAAACATTACTGTGACTTCAGCGAAACTGTCGGCGATCGTAATTTCCCCTTGTTTGAGGCGTTGTGCGATCGGGCCTGGTAAAATATTCAGCAGCAAACGCTCTGACTTTTCCTTTTCCAGCGCCAACTCCCGCAAATACGTCTGTTCCTGATCCCGCAGCCGCTTCTTTTCCAGACAAGCGCTAATCCGAGCCTTCAGCAATACCGGATTGAAAGGTTTAGAAAGATAATCCTCCGCCCCCAACTCAATACAGCGGACAATACTATCGATATCGTCCACCGCCGAAATCATAATCACCGGGATGTGGCGCAAATTCTCGTCTGCTTTCAGATTTTCCAGCACCTGATAGCCGTTCATTAACGGCATCATAATATCCAGAAGCACCAAATCAAACGGCTCGCTGCGCATCAGTGCCAGAGCTTGCACACCATCTTCAGCAACAGTCACCGTGTGGCCTTGACGCTGAAGTCGGCGAGCCAGCAAATCGCGGTTCACCTCATTATCGTCAACAACCAGGACGCTGCCTTCGCCAGTTTTCATTGCATGGCCTCTTTCAGAAGCGTTTCGATCTTACTCAAAAGTCGGGGAAATTCCACCGGTTTGGTGTCATAATCGTCGCACCCGGCCGCTAAACACTTTTCACGATCGCCCGCCATTGCGTGAGCTGTCAGCGCAATCACCGGAATCGTTTTAGTTGAAGGATCTGCCTTAATTTTCTGCGTGGCTTGCCACCCGTCAAGCACTGGCAGACTCATATCCATCAGAATTAAATCCGGTACTTTGTCGAGGGCCATCGAAACCCCCTCAGCACCGTCAACTGCAATAAAAACCTCATGTCCCTTGCGGGCCAGACGCCTAGAAAGCATATCTCTATTCATTTCGTTGTCTTCGACCAACAGGATTTTAGCCATTGGTGTTCTCCTTGCCTTTCGAGTCATACCTGCGATCGAGCCTGTCATTCACTATAGAACGAACATCACGTAGTAAAGTATCGCAACTGTAGACTCCCTTGTGTAAAACCCGATCGACATAACCGTTGAGTTGCTGACTTTCTGCGGTAGTCAGGTCTTTAGCGGTAATTACGACGATCGGTATAGGATCTTCAGAATGCGACTTGCGAAGTTCAGCAATCAACTCAAAACCATCCATTTCTGGCAGCATCAAATCCAGCAAGATCAGGTGGGGGCGAGCAACCGCTAGCTGTTCAAGAGCAGTGCGTCCGCAGTCAGCTTCCGTCACAGCCCAGCCTTGTTTTTCTAGTATGCGCCGCAGTATTTTGCGGGTGGCATCATCATCTTCCACAACTAATATCTGACAGGACAAACTGTGAGCCACAACGCCGTCCTTGTCGCGTCGGTACTTATTCAACAAAGCAACCAGTCGTTTGCCGTCCACTGGTTTGGTGAGGTAGTCCGAAGCGCCCAATGCAAAGCCGAGGCTTTTGTTGCCCACAAAGGATAGCAGGATTACGGGAATTTCGGCAAGATCAGGATCTGCCTTCAGGGCGGAAAGCACCGCCCAGCCGTCCATTCCGGGCATGATCACGTCCAGGGTAATCGCGTCTGGCCGCAGTTGCTTAGCGAGCATGAGGGCTTCCTCGCCGCTACCGGCGACTTCTATGTGCAGTCCTTGGCGAGCCAGGGCACGCTTGATCAAATCCTGTGAAATAGGGTCGTCGTCAACTACCAGTACCGTGCCGACAGCAGGTGCATCTGCTACCCTAGTGCTGTCGCGGACTTGGTTGGCGATTTCCGGCTGTTTGATGGCGCTGGGCAAGAGTACAGTGAAAGTGGTGCCTTCGCCCAAGGTGCTGCTTGCCTCAATGTTACCACCCATCATCTGACAGAAGCGCTGGCTGATAGCTAGTCCCAAACCGGTGCCACCATATTGCTTAGTAGTTGAGGCATCAGCTTGGGTGAAAGGTTGAAAAACTCGCTGCAATTGCTCTTGTGTCATGCCGATGCCGCTGTCGGTGACGCGGAAACTTAAAAATTCGGAGTTAGAAATTAAAATTTGGGCAGATTCCTCTTGATTTTTCATTCTTAATTGTTCATTGGTAATTCTTTCAACTCCGATCGCAATTTTCCCGTTTTTGGTAAACTTGGCAGCGTTGCTGAGCAGGTTCAGTAGCACTTGCCGGACTTTGGTCATATCGGCGTGCATGGTGTCGAGGTTTTCTGGACAGTAAACTTCTACCGTGTTGCCGTTTTTTTCGACTAGCGACTTGGCCGTGGCGACAGCGCTTTCAATTAAGTTATAAATGTCGAAGTTTTCTAAGTAAAGATCCATTCGACCTGCTTCAATTTTAGATATATCTAGGATGTCATCGATCATCGACAGCAGGTGTTTGCCGGCGGTGCGGATTTTTTCGAGGTCTGAGACGAAGGTTGGATCGCCAGAGTCTTCGGCTTCTTCTTGAAGCATTTCGCTATAGCCGATAATGGCATTGAGGGGCGTGCGCAATTCGTGACTCATGTTGGCGAGAAATGTGCTTTTTGCCCGGTTGGCTGATTCTGCTACTTCTAGGGCCGATTGCATGGCGGATTCTGCAAGTTTGCGATGGGTGATGTCAATGACTGTGCCTTCATAGTACAAAACCCTGCCACTTTCGTCACAGATGCTGCGGGCGTTTTCGGAAATCCAGATCGTGCTGCCGTCTCGGCGGTATATTTGGGATTCAAATTTTGAAATTTGGTGGTGCGCGGCTAATTGGGCTACAAACTCCGCCCGTCGGTTGGGGTCAACGTAAAGTTGGCGGTTGAGGTTTGCGAGTTCGGCGAGCAGTTGAGCGACTGTTTCGTAGCCGTAAATTCCGGCTAGTGCAGGGTTGGCGCTGAGGTAACATCCGTCTGGGGCGGTCTGGAATATGCCTTCGACTGCGTTTTCAAAGATGCTGCGGTATTTGGTTTCGGCTTGTCTTAAAACTGTTGCTGCGCGGTGGCGTTCTAGGACATTGGCGAGCATTTCTCCTACCATTTTTAGAGGAGTGGATATTTCGGTCGATCGATCGACTGCGGGTTTGCAACTGTCTAATCCGAGAAATCCTACTAAATTTTTACCGCACATTAGCGGAATAATGATTAGCGATCGCGGATTTTCTTGCGGTTTTTTTAATTTAGTTTTTCGGGAATGTGCGATCGCTGTTTGGGATGAGGAATCAGTCAGGAATTCTGCTGAATTTTTGCCTGTCAACCGGGCAATTTCGGCTTGGACTCCGGGCGGAAGTTCGCTGATTTCTCTGATGTGCAGGCATTCGGCGCGATCGAGCTTTTCTGCAATCCAAGGAATTTGTGCGATGTCTATTTCTTTGTCGGTGCTATCTGTTATTAACGCAATGCCGTCGCAGCAACACTCGTAGGTTTTGTGGGCGCGAGTTTTGTCGAAAGATAACAGGTAGATGTAACTGCGATCAAAGCCGCTGAACTGGGTGATTGCTTCGAGAGTGCGATCGATGCCTTTGTCTATTTCCGATCCGAGCTGGCCGATCAAATCGGTTGACAAACTGACAATCAACCCATCGAATTCTACTCGATTCTGCAAAGATTGTGTTACTTTTTGGCGATCGGTAACGTCTCGAAAGCTCCAGACTCTGCCGACTATGTTCGCTCCGACTTTTGATGGCAATGAATTAAATTCGATAAATCTTCCGTCTTTGAATTCTAATATTTCGCTGATTTTAGTATCTGGATCTGCCGACACTTCGATCGCCTTTTGGATAAATGCTTGGGGGTCTTTTAATGGTTCTCTGGCGAAGGAGAATCCTGTGGCGATGTTGTTTTTGATTGAGCTTGTGGGCGATCGGCTCAACTTTCCTGCTGCTTCAGACCAACCCCACATTTCGACAAATCTCTGATTATAATGGCATACATTACCGTTGTTGTCAACCGCGAGAATTCCAGCATCGGTAGATTCTAGAACTGCTGGCAGCATCGAGAGTGATCCTTGGTGTTCTTTCATCTCAAAAAACACCAAAACTGATATTTCGCTCCCATCAATTGCGGGATTGAAAAAATAGGAAACTGGTAAGATTTTGCCATCGCGACAGAGAAACTCGTCGTCCCAATTGCTGCAAGGTTGACGGTGGGCGATCGCCTGTTGTAAAGATAGTGTAGGTGCGATCGCCCCATCTGCACTTTTGCTTCGTTTCTGTTTCCGATCCGTCAAAACTGGGGATTTCTTGCCTTGCTGTTGCTGACTGGCGATGCGCTCTAGCAGCGCCACGCCTGTAA
Organism: Lyngbya sp. CCAP 1446/10; assembly: GCF_026130175.1. Classification (GTDB taxonomy): domain Bacteria; phylum Cyanobacteriota; class Cyanobacteriia; order Cyanobacteriales; family Microcoleaceae; genus Microcoleus. The sequence continues at coordinate 143,367 of NZ_JAIGNI010000002.1, forward strand.
GTTCCGACTCTCGCCACCCCAGCAAGCGCTCAGCCTCTGGATTCACCGAGATCACCAACCCGTTGCCGTCTAGGATACACAATCCCGCCCCTAAAGTGTTGACAGTGGATCGCAGGCGATCGAATTCTGAAGCTGTTGGAGAATCTTGAGGGGATTGGGGCGAGGATGTCAAATCCTGTAGCGCCAGCGGTTGCTGCTGACTTGGAGCGCCATCGTAGCTACAACTTACCTGCTCTAAGAATAGCTGCCACTGCTCGGCAGTGGGAGGGGGGGACTCGCCGGCTAAACCGAGCTGTTCGAGTTGGCGCTGGAGGTGGGGATGCATAATTTCTGGCGCTGGGAAGGCAACTTTTTACAGTATATCTTTTAAATTAATAGTATATATACGCAGGTAGATATTTAGTGAACAGGTAGGCGATCGAACTCTATCACAAATTTTATGGATCAGGCGATCTGGAGCATTTCTATCCAAAATATTTAAAAATGTGCTACTTCTATTTATAACAAAATCCCGGAACAAGAATCAATAAAAATGACAATCTTAGCAATTCATAACATCCTAGCCCTCTTGACGGTTGCTGTATTATCAAATAAATTTAGATTGTTAACAAGCCAATCATCGGAATATCGAATTCACTCAAAAAATGTATCATCAGAGCAAGTTAAATGACGCTAAAAAAAATCATTCTGCACCACAACTCGCTTTTGGGGATAGCTAGATTTAAGTGAAAAAACTGGGTTGATGGATCGAGAGTATTTCGGGTATGATAAAATGATTGGAGTTTTTTAGCTGGTAGCGAAAGAATTAGCAAATTGCGGAAGCTAATAAAATTGGCAGACACCGACTACTCACAAAAATTATTATTGATCAGATTTTTCTAGGAAGAACGAAGTTTCGACCAGCATAGCTGGCAGTCGAATTGTAAAAATAGAACCTTTCTCCAACTCGCTGAATGCGGTAATGTCTCCGCCCATCATTTCGCAGAATTTCTTAGTAATTGTCAGCCCTAAACCAGTGCCACCATACTTCTTAGTAGTTGAGGAATCGGCTTGGGTGAAAGGATCGAAGATTTTGGCTAACTGTTCGGAACTCATGCCAATGCCGTTATCTTTGACTGTAAAAACAATCCGATCTTGAGAGGAAGATAAGGAAGAGGAGCTATTTTCAGATGGGCTAATTCCTCTATAGGCTCCAATTTTTTTGCGTCTCTGGGCAGTCTCGGCGGGGGTTTCGGCACAGCGGGTAATGCTGAAAGTAATCGCGCCCGATGAGGTAAACTTCAAGGCATTGCTGAGGAGGTTGAGCAGGGACTGGCGGAGTTTAGTTAAGTCGTTCTGCATCGAGCCAATATCCTCAGGGCATTGTATTTCTAAGATATTGCTATTTTTGTCTGCCATCGGCGCGATCATGGCGACTACTTCTTCAACCAGATTTAAAATGGTGAAGGTTTCGATGTGCAAGTCGATGCGGCCTGCTTCAATTTTAGAGAAGTCGAGAATATCTTGAATTAGCGCTAGTAAGTGCTGGCCCGCCGTGCTAATTCTTTGGAGGTCGTCGATGAACTCTTCGGCACCAATATCTCGCGCGTCTTCTTGCAGGAGCTCGCTGTAGCCGATGATGGCGTTGAGGGGAGTTCTGAGTTCGTGACTCATATTGGCGAGAAAAATGCTTTTCGATCGATTTGCAGCTTCGGCGGCTTCTTTTCCCCGCCGGAATTCTTCGGAACGCAAGCGTTCGGTGATGTCGCTAGTCATGATTAAAACGCACTGACTGCTGCCGAGGTCGATGAGTTCTAGAGAGAGCAGCCAGTCGCGCAATTCGCCGGCTTTGGTGCGAATTTTGATTTCTTGGTTGCCGATCGAATTTTGTTCCTGCAACATCTGGGCAAGCCGCCGCCCGTCTTCTGAATTGACCCACATTCCTAATTCGTTGGCGGTGCGACCGATAAATTCGTGCTGCCGCCAGCCTAATGAGCGCAAAAAGCTTTCGTTGGCATCGAGGAAGCGTCCGTCTGTGAGGGTGCAGATGCTGATGCCGACTGGGGAGGCGTGAAAAGCCTTGGAAAATCTTTCTTCTGAAGAACGCAGGGCGACTTCGGCCCGCTTTCTGTCTGTGATGTCTTGGACGGTGCTGGTGATGTAGAGGGAGTTGACTGCTGCTTGTTCGCAGACTGTGCGGTTGCTGCCGTCGGGGAGTAGGAGCCTGTAATCGATGGTGTAAGGCTGTTGCTGAAATAAAGCGGCTTCGATCGAGCTTTTGACCAATTCTCTGTCTTCGGGGTGCACGTATTTCAAGAAGGCTTCGAGGCTGGGTTCAAAAGTTCCCGGTTGCTGTCCCAGGATGCGATAAATTTCCTCTGACCACCGCAAATGCTGGCTGTTGCGGTCTAAGTCCCAGTTTCCTAGCTGGGCGATGCGCTGGGCGTTGGCGAGGCTGGCTTCGCTGGCGCGCAGCGAGGCTTCTGCTTGGTTGCGTTCGGCGACGGTGGCGGCCAAGACTAAGCCTGTGACGGCGATGACGGCGATGAAGGCTTGCAGGGATAACAGTGCTTGGGGGATGCTGCTGGCGTGTTTGAAAAAGGGGCCGCTGCTTCTGGCTATGCCCCAGATGGCGAAGCCGCAGAGGATGAAGTTGGAGAGGGCCGTGTAGCGCTGGCCGAATCGAAAGGCAGCCCAAACTACTAGGGGAAATGGTAAGTATTCCAGGGGGTAGCGGGCGTAGGCGGCGCGGGTGCGGGAGCAGAAGACGAGCCAGCCGATTGCTAGCAACAGCAACAGCCAAATCGCTCGTTCAGCTATCTGTTTGGGATTAGTTGGGACTTTGGGCAATTTGCGCCAGGTCAGCAGCAGCGGGGCGACGAGCAAAATTCCCATCGCGTCTCCTACCCACCAAGTCCCCCAAATTGTGCCAAAATTGCTCCACTTAGATAAACCAGTCAGGCACACGATGATGCTGCCGATGGTGGAGTTGATCAGGGTAGATGCGAAGGCTGCTAGTCCGACTATTCCTAAAACGTCTTTGAGCCGATCGAGTCCGGCGCTAAAGTTAATTCGCTGTAGCAGATAAGTTCCCGTCCACGCTTGCAAGGTTCTGGCGCCCGCTGAGATCAATGCCGTGGCGATGTTGGTCGACGGTGCGCTCATGCTGAACAGGAAGCCTCCGATCGCAATTCCCGGCCACAGTTGCCGCCCGAACAGCAGCAGGGCGACTTGGGCAATTCCTGCTGCTGGCCACATGGGGTAGATTTCCGAACTCAGGGTGAGGGTGGAAATTGCGAATTGTGATGCCAAATAGTAGATTAGGGCGATCGCCCCTACTGCGAGGAAGTACCGCCAGGAATGTCCTTTGATGGCGTTAAGGAACTTTTTCTGCATTGTCGTTTGGGGAAAAGGTTAACGGTTGTTGGGGTCTCAGTAGGTGGCACGGGACGGGCACAGGGTAGGGAAAATCCTTCTATTAGGTGATCGTAGGTCATGGGTGGTAGGTAGGGGGAGAATCTGTTGAGATCTAGCCTTTCGAGCTCTCATATTAGGTACGCGAACGGCATAGGGCATAGGGCATAGGGCATAGGGCTATCCTCACTTTTTTTGAGAACCGATATAACTTTTTGTGGAGCGGTTGAGGGTTCGGTTTTTTTGCTGTGCGATCGCATCTGGGTATAAATTTCGGGAGCATCCCTTTTTTGCTAATATATCGGTGATGGCTCAGCATTCGGTGGGTTAATTTTTGGTTTTTGTTAAAGATTTATGACCGAGCCACTGCGGGTGTCTTTTCGTGTCGGGCGATCGCAACTCAATTCATCCTAACATTTTGCACCATTCTCAATAATATAGCAGAAGGAAGAAGGAAGAAGGAAGAAGGAAGAAGGAAGAAGAAAGAAGAAAGAAGGAAGAAGGAAGAAGGAAGAAGGAAGAAGTAATATAATAACTCATGTTTCCGAAATTAAGAACGTCTTCACTGTCTGGGCGGTTGCTATACCAAATAAACCGATAACAGCGAAGCTAAATCTCAGATTTTAGGTAAGTTAGTGGCAAGAAACCCGGTTTCTGACTAGAAGTGCAGGCGGGAATGATTTTCATGAGATTTTCAACCAATTAATCGAGTTTTCAAGTCTTTCCTCGAATACAGTGAAAGCGGAGAATTTACATCAAAAAAACATTCTCTATTTCCCTTTGATTGTTGCAATAGAGTGATTCTCGAATTTCGTGAATAATCGCCATTTCTCTTGCCAATGAACAATGACCAATGACCAATGACCAATGACCACTGACCACTGACAAATCTGTACCTCACTTTGCAATATCTAAAGTTAGTGTCAAACGCTCTTGAGCTTCTTTAAGAGCGTCTTGGGGATTGCGGCCGAGAAGAGTTGCTTCTATGGCGCGGCCAAGGTTTTCTGACACGCGAGAGTAACCTGAGATGATTGGGCGCGATCGGGCTGATTTCATTTGTGCTAAAAATACTCCCAAAACAGGGTTTTTTTCGACAAAACTTAGATAAGCTTTGCTCTCTCTTGATTTTAAGTTAATTGGCAAGTAACCGGTTCCCAACGCCCAGGCTGTTTGGAATTCTTCGCCAAGAACGTATTCTAAGAATTCAAGGGCTGCTTTCTCGTGTTCTGGCGAGGTTTTCATTAAAAATAAGTTTTCACCACCAACAACGGTTGCGGGGCGTTTGAGGGCGGGTATAGGCATCACTGCGTAGTCGATCGCGCTTTGCTGCAATTGTGTTAGAGTCCACGGCCCGGTGATTTGCATTGCAACTTTGCCGGCGATGAAGTTGTCGAGTTCGTAACCGCGTTCGGGTGCTGACAGTATTCCTGAACCTTCTGTTAATAAGTCCTTCCACAATTCCAAGGCCGCGAGAGAACCGGGATTGTCAATTTGGGGTACAGGAGTTTGAGGTGTTTGGCCCAAGAGTTCGCCGCCGGCGCTGAACATGAATGGCAGCCAAGTAAAAACTGTCCATTCTCCTTGGCCTAGGGGGAGCACTATACCGTGTTGATCTGTGCGTCCGTCTCCGTTGGTGTCCTTGGTGAGCGATCGGGCTGCTTGCTTTAATTGCGCCCAATTGTGCGGCACTTCTTTGATTCCTGCTGCGGCAAATAAGCTGGGACGGTAAAATATTCCTGTATTGTTGGTGGCTAGGGGAATTGACCAAGTGTGTCCGCCGAGTTCCATTGACTCGAACAGTGACGGATCGATTTCGGCTTTGATGGGGGATTTGTCGAGCCAGGTTTCTAGGGGTTTAAGTGCTTGCAGTTCTGCTAGTTTACCGGCCATTGTGGGAGTATTCCACAGCAAATCTGGCGGTGCATTTCCGACAATTGATGTGAGGATTTTTGGCAGTTGTTGGTCGGGTTGACCGATGTAAATTTGTTCTACTTGGATGTGGGGATGTGTTTGGTTGAATTTGTCCGTGAGAGTTTTAAATACGTCCCGATTTTGCGGGGGATTGATGCCGTGCCATAGTGTGAGTTTAATTCGATCGCTGTTTTTTGAAGTGTTTTGGCAGCCACTTAATATGAGTAAATTTAAGGCCAGAAAAAGGCAGCAAATTAGTTTAAATTGCATTTTAATTGTTTGGGATATTTTGGATATAATCATTTTTTAGTTGCCTTCAGGGAGGAAGATTTTTTTAACCGCAGATGAACGCGGATGGACGCGGATGGTTAGAGGTTGTTCAACTATTGACAGTTATACCATTTTTCTAAAGATTTGCTATAGATGAATTGCGAATCCCCCCCTTAATAAGGGGGGGTTGGGGGGGTAAAATCTAGCGCTACTTTATGAAATTGGTATTAACAGATGAGGGCGACTTCTAACTGGAAAGCAGAGGATGATCGTAATCAATAGTTTTCTTTTAATTTCTCCCTAACAGGAAGAGGCTTTAAACTAATTCTTTCTGGTGCAATCAAAGTTTGCGTCATTCCTGGATAATTATTTATTTTCCAACTACAATCGGTACATAGTTATTATTTTGGTGACTCGCCATGAATAATGCCCTGCCAGATCCCGGACACAATAACCCGCAATCTCAACTCAATGATTTTCTGCAATCTTTAGACACCGAAAAGCCGCAGACGGTGCAACATTCAGACCTAAACTTAACACCAAATCATTTACCGGACTATTCTAAGCAGCCTAATTTTATCCAGACTAACCAACCAGACATTGTACCAGATTTCTTTCAAGCTGCACAAGCAGACAGTAACCAAAACCATGACTCGCATCAAACATCAAGCCTAGATTCCCATCATCAACAAGTTTGGACAGTCAACTCTTCGTATATAACTGTTCCTGGGGGCGATCGTACCATGAACGGCCCCCACATTGACATCCGGGATAACGGTCACATTTATCTGCATCAGCTAAACGGTCACACCGTTGATGTCGGTGATGTTCGAGGCCATGCCATGTATAATTCATCTGGGTGGGAAGTGGGTTACTTCAAAGACAATGGAGAAGTCTATAAATATAATTATCACTCAGGGGATAATTTTATATGTAAAATAGAGAACGGTCACATTTATAATGTAGACCATCAAGAAATAGGACGCGCTGATACTAATTTGGAAGGTGCAGCCCACCTGTTATTTGTAGTAGGAGGAGGCGCCAAAACTTAATTGATGAATTCTGGGTACGCGGGGGCTGAGAAACCGGGTTTTTTCCCAAATATCTGGTTATCACCCCAGGATTTACCAAAAACCCGGTTTCTGTCGGGTAGACGAGAGGGTGAGAAACCGGGTTTTTTCCCAAATACTTAATTCTCAACCAAAAACTCCCGAAAAACCCGGTTTCTTGGAGACAAAGAGGAAATCAAAAGGATCGATATATAATGGTAACATACCTTTGTCGAGGCATAGTTAACTATGAGCGTTAGTTTAAGTATTGCAGAAATCAAAGAAATTATTGGACAGCTACCAGTTTCAGTATTACAAGACTTACTACAGCAAATCCAAGAACAAATAGAAACTGAGAAATTCATGCAGCTAGCCGAAAGTGGTTTCTCTGAGTGGTACGATCCAGAGGAGGATATTTATGAGTCAAAAACCTAATCCCGGAGAAGTCTGGTTAGTTTCTTTTCCTTTCAGTGATTTAAGTATCAGTAAACTTAGGCCAGCTTTAGTTGTAGCTAGACACCGCCAAGAATTAATTATTTTAGGAATTTTCTCGAAAATCCCCCCTGGTAATTTACTTCCAACTTGGGTATTGATTGCAGATACAGATTCAAATTTTCCGCAGACTGGTTTGTTGAAAACATCTCTAGTTAGGGCAGATAAAATTACTACTGTTAATGAGTCAGTTTTTGACAAAAAGTTGGGCGAGTTACCATCGGATTTGAGCAGATTAGTCAGTTTAGCCTTGAAAGTTTCTCTTAATATTGTTAACGAACTTTAACCATTAACCACTGGAGGAAATTTTATGACGAAAGCATTACCAGGCAAAAAAAGTGTTTTGGTTCAGATTAGAGATGATGCTAATGCGAAACTTTTTCCGACAAAAGATCAAGCAGATATCCAAGCTGAAACCGCTCTCTCTATTGCTAACATCAATGCAGATACTGCGATTTCTATTGCCAAGATTAATTCAGAAAACGCTAATAAACAAATAAAACTACAAGAAAATATTTCTATTCTCCAAGCCTTGCAACATCAAGCCACCCTTGATGTCACAAGGGAACAAGGTGAATCAAACCGAGATTTACAGCAATACCTCGCAGAAATGAATATTGCTTTTCAAGCTAATGAAGGCACACTTAACCGCGAGTTACAAGATAAATTAGCGCAATTAAATTGGGATTTTCAAGCCAATGAAGGCCAACTCAACCGCGAACACAGCGCCCAACTAGAAGTATTGCGCGCCGAATTGCAAAAATTCTGCATCGCCGAACAGCGTCAACTCCAACTAGACTTAAAACAGTTAGATTCACTCCTAGCACGAGAAATTGCTCAGGCAAATCGCGAAACAGCAATTGCCGCCATTGTCAAGCAACAAAACCTACAAAATTCCCCAATTCTCGTCACCGCTGAAAACATTATTGCCAACATCAACCCTGAAGATACACCCATTTTACGAGTTTTCTTATCACCACCAGTCTTGACTCACGATGCTGCTAAACCAAATCAAAACTTTCCGGTATCTGAGGAATTTTTAAGCAATTATCTGCGAAACTTCCTAGACAAGTATATCACCGAGGGCCGGCCAGTGCAATTTATGGGCGGTTATTGGCGGAGTAATGTTTTTCGGGAAGAAGCGGCGGCGGAAAACTTATTTGCAGGTTTGCGGGTAATTCCCACACTCATTTTAGACTCATCCGCCACGCCCGATGACTTTTATTTGCGCTTTGGCTTTTGGCATATTAATTTCAAAAAATATCGTTACCAAACCCCAATTCATCAATTACCTTGGGTTGAGGTATTGTATGATTTTGCTAAAGAACGGGCTGTGAATTGGCAAGGGAAACGACAAGCGTATATTGACTCTGGTAAGCCTGTGGCTGATTTCGATAGCCGTTATGGTGAGGAAACAGTTCAAGGCTATCAGCAAAATTTACGAATTTCGGAAATTGAACGCGGTGCGCTAGAGGAAGGAGAAGATTTAAGCGAAATTCATCGCCCTTATCATTTGCACAAAAATGATTACAATGATTTGGCAGAATTTATCGGAATACTCCATGCTGTATTCGCGGGGTTAATTGTTGATGAATATTGTCTGATGTTTCTGCCTCCCGATGAGCGAAAAACACCTTTATTACCGCAGTTTCTCCCAGAAATGTTGGAAAAAATGCCCGCTGAGGAACAGCAGATTATTATAGAAATTGCCGTGGGTTATTATCAGGGATTGTATGATAATTTGGCTGAAGAAGAGTCGGCATTAATTCCTGATTTGCGTTTAGATTTAGCTGTATCTCTGTTGAGTTTGGCTGACAAACAGTGGGCAGCAGCACAGTTATATTTGTCTGTCCAAGATTGGTTAAAATTGCATGGTTTGCCTATTCCAGAACAAAGTCAGTTATTAAGTGTTTTGGCGGCAGCTTTAACCATTGATGATTTTCCCTATGTAACCCAGCTAAATCAATGCTTGCAAGGTTTGGGAGCGGATTTACAACTAAGCGTCATTGAGTCTTATTGGCAACGGGGTTTACAACGGGCAAAAAATGGGGAATATTCCTTGGCAATTGCTGATTTTAATCAAGTTTTACAGTTAGACGATTCTCGCTTTGAGGCGAATTTTCAGCGCGGTTTGGCTTACGATCAAATTGGTGAGTATCAGCGAGCGATCGCAGATTTTGACCAGGTATTGCGACTTAATCCCAATGACGCTGATGTTTACCACCATCGCGGCTTAGTTTATCAGAAGTTAGGACAGTTAGAACAGGCAGTTAAAGATTTTAATCTGGCCTTGCAACTCAATCCGAGTTTACCGGATGTACTGCACATTCGCGATGTGGCTTTGGGTGTATTAGAGAATAGAAAACAGGAAGCAGAAGTAAAAATTCAACGCCGGGAAGCAGAAGAAAGGGAACGTCAACAGCGGGAAGCCGAAGCCGAACGTTTGCGCCGGGAGGAAAAAGCGAGTAAAGGTAAAGAATTTACTTTTGAAATCATCACGGTGGATAAGCAGGGGAAACCAAGTAGTAAGAAGTCGGGGAAGGCTTATCAAAAAGAGGAAGATTTAGGCAATGGGGTGAAACTGGAAATGGTGCAGATCCCAGCGGGTAGCTTTATGATGGGTTCACCGTTGGAAGAAGGTAATGATAATGAACGCCCGCAACATCAGGTCACTTTGGCCCAACCATTTTATATCGGGAAATATGCCATTACCCAAGAACAATGGCAAGCGGTGATGGGAAATAACCCTTCTGATTTTAAGGGTGCGAAGCGGCCTGTAGAAAAGGTATCGTGGAATGATGCGGTAAGTTTTTGTCAGAAGCTATCGGAGAAAACCGGGAAAAACTATCGTTTGCCGAGTGAGGCGGAATGGGAATATGCTTGTCGGGCAGGTACGACTACAGCTTTTCACTTTGGCCCAACAATTACCCCAGATTTAGTTAATTATGATGGCAATAATCCCTACGGTTCTGCACCCAAAGGACTTTATCGCCAAGAAACAACGCCAGTGGGGAGTTTTCCGCCGAATGCCTTTGGCTTATACGATATGCACGGGAATGTTTGGGAATGGTGTGCTGATCCTTGGCATGGCAATTATAACGGTGCACCATCTGACGGTAGTTCGTGGACAACTGGAGGAAGTTATAACCGAGTGCAGCGTGGAGGTTCGTGGGCCTACAATGCGGTCTTTTGCCGTGCTGCCAACCGCAACTACTACTCTGCGGGCTACTCGGACGGGCTCAGCGGTTTTCGTGTAGTGGAGGCTTTGGCTCTCCAGCCGGAAGCCGAAGCCGAACGTTTGCGCCGGGAAGCAGAAGAAAGGGAACGTCAACAGCGGGAAGCGGAAGCCGAACGTTTGCGCCGGGAAGCAGTAGCAATAGTACCTCAACGTAAAGCAGCCGTAGCGGAACCTTTGGACTGGAAGGAAGAAGATAGCGCAGGGCTGTCTTGCCTGTGTGTAATCTTCTTTGCTTTTTTGCTCTATTTCATTTTCCGGTAGTGCGTTAGCGCTTTAAAAAAAATTCAGAAATGATAGCAAATCCGATTAAATAGACATAATTTCGGTAGGGGCGGGTTCACCGAAATTATGTCTATCCATCGACAAACAATAAAAACCCGCCCCCACCCTACCGAGATGTTAAATAATTGATGGAATATAAGAGTTGTCTGAAGTTATTGGTTGGGTGGGGGCGGGTTTATAGATATTTGGGATGTCAATTAGAGATTGTTGGTGAACCCGCCCCTACAGGTTTTATTGAAGATTTTACCAATAATTTGACCATCTATGTATGGGGCGAATTAACCGAAATATTTGCCACCCATCGACAAACGATCAAAACCCGCCCCCACCTCACTATAAACTGCCGGCTTGTATAGATTTTTGCTAAACACGCCCCTATAATATGTTATGTTTTTTTATGGCAGTTATACTTAACTAAGAATCTATGAAAATTGTTTTTTTTGGCACTCCCGATTTTGCTGTTCCTACTTTGTCCAGTTTGCTGAGTCATCCAGAATTTGAGGTGGTGGGTGTGGTGACTCAGCCGGACAAGCGCCGGGGAAGGGGCAATAAATTGATGCCTTCACCTATTAAAGATGTGGCTTTAAATCACAGTCTCCCAGTTTGCCAGCCGCGCCGAATCAAGAAGGATGCGGAAACTATTGCTATGTTGCGGGAAGCGGAGGCTGATGTTTTTGTGGTGGTGGCTTACGGCCAAATTCTTTCTCAAGAAATTCTGGATATTCCTAGTTTGGCTTGCGTTAATGTTCACGGTTCAATTTTGCCCAAGTATCGCGGGGCGGCACCGATTCAGCGCTGTCTTTTTGAGGGGGAAAAGGAGACTGGGATTACTACTATGCTGATGGATGCTGGGATGGATACTGGGGCGATGTTGTTGAAGACTTTTGCTGGTATTTCGCTGTTGGATAATGCTGATTCTTTGGGGGATAGGTTGGCGGATGTTGGGGCGGATTTGTTGGTGGAAACTTTGATTGGATTGAGGGATGGGAAAATTAAATCTGTACCTCAAGATGATGCTGAGGCGACTTATGCGCCGATGATTAAAACGGCGGATTTTGTGCTAGATTGGTCGCAAAGTGCGATCGCCCTTCATAATCAAGTTAGGGGCTTTTTCCCGGATTGTACTACGACTTTTCGCGGTAATTCCCTGAAAGTGATTGCTACTGTACCTGTGGGGCCGGAATATTGGCTGCAAATGCCGCCGGAGTTGAGGGTTTTGGAACGCGATTGGCCTGTTTTGGCGCAGTTATCGGGCGCAAATGGTGAAGTTGTCAGGGTTGTGAAGGGCTTAGGGGCGATCGTCCAAACAGGCAATGGGTTATTATTATTGCGAGAGGTACAGTTGGCGGGGAAAAAAGTGCAGTCTGGGGTGGATTTTGCCAATGGGACTCGGTTGGCGCTGGGCGAAGTTTTTGGGATGGTTGAAGTTAAGTAAATGAGTGGTATGGAGAAACCGGGTTTCTGCGAATAATTTGGGTTTAGTACGAAAAATATAGGAAGAAACCCGGTTTCTGAAATTGTGTGTTAGGGATAATTTACCTACCGGATATTACCTAAAATCCGACCACAACTTCCTCCAAAACTTCCTCTTTACCACCCAACAAACCCTGCGCCGCTTCTAACATACTCTCAGAAAAATCTTTCAAATCTTCCCGACTTGCTAAATAAGTTTTCAAAGCGTCTAAAGGTTCTATACTATTATTAGCATTCAATTCTGGCAACCTCGGCCGCGCTAGCTGACTGACTAATTCCGGCTGGATTGTGTAGCTGTGGGCTTCGCCTAGAAGTGCGTGCAATTCTGCGTTATCTATTAAGTCTAATTGTTCCGATCGCAATTGGTAGATTAATCTCACCACAGCATCTTGGATTTGCTTCTTCCCAATCGCTTTAACTAAGTCAGCTTGCGGGTTTTCCGATTCAGACACGTTTACCTTGATCGTCAGAAACACTCGCACCGGTAACGCGCAAAATTCCCACTCAGCTTTCCCGCGTTCTAAATTAATTAACACAAAACCTTTGTCTTCTTTCTCTTCGCTAAAATCAACTCGTTCGATGCTTCCCGGATAAATTACGGGCGGATTGTTGGATAAATTCAGATTTTGGTGTTTGTGAACGTGACCGAGTGCTACGTAGTCGAAACAAGGGCGTGTTAGCATGGAAACCGGTATGTTAAAACCTTTACCAACTGCTAAAAAACGTTCCGCGCCGAGACTTGCTTTATCTGCCATTAAATGCGCTAATAGTACGGTGGGGATTTCGGGGTTGAGGCGGCGGATTTCGCCTTCCATTGCGATCGTCAGTTTTTCGGTTAATAATTGGTTAACATCGCCCACAGAAAGGCTTTCAGTCTCTGAACGTGTCATTAAGGTCGATCGCGTCAACCAAGGCAGTGTAACCACCTGTACGGGGCCATTACGGGTCTGTATGAGGTGAGTTTCCAGGCGATCGCCTACAATAAACTTAGGTATTCCCAAAGTCCGGTAAATCCCCAAACTCGCGCCGCCCTGTCCCTGAGAATGTTGGTCGTGATTTCCTACTAGCAAAACCGTCGGAATTTGCGCGTCTACTAAGCGACAGAATTGTCGCGCAAAAGCCTCTTTTACAAACGGTGGCGGCGTTGAATCCGGGAAAGCATCGCCACCGAATATAACTAAATCTACGGGTTCAGAAATTGCTCTGTCCATACATTTACTTAGCGTCGCTGCGAAGTCTTCCAGCCGCGTATTTAAGCCTGTTTCTGGATTGACTCGGCCGTGGGAAAAGCCGCTTCCCATGTGAATGTCTGAAAGGTGTAAGATTTTAATCATTGTTTTCTTTGTGAGTTGTAATTGAGGTTTTTCGTAAGGACTTTAGCCCTCAGTTTACCAAGTATTTTATGGGTTTTTAGGTTCTAATTCGACGCTGTGTCGATTGGGATTGATGCGTTTATCGATCGCAAAAATTGCCTTTTCTTCCTCCAACCCGATTTCGTGAAACTCTTTAAACAAACATTCTAACTCAATTTTTGCAATAACAGTTTCCAGCCACTTATCAAAGGAATCGCATTCAATGCTTCTCAAAGGTTCGTTTTTGCAATCAAAACTGATAATTTGTCCGGGAGTACCGTCAAAACAACCTTTTGTATCCACAACCCGCAGCCACAAATCATCTACTTTCATAAACGGAATCCATGCTTTGTTCCAATATTCTCCGGGCTGCCATTCTTGAAAATTAACTTGACTTTGGGTGTCCCAAAATTTTTTCTCCTTCACAATAGATGCCAAAGATAAAATACTTCTGCCGTGTTCAAAAGGCAACAGCCACTTATTTTCTGAACTCTCATAAGCCGAACCGTTATACCAGCGATAAAAATCATAAAATGTTTCGGGAAGCGATTGTTTGTAACGATTTTTAAATAAGTCAATTTCCGTTTCTATTGCACCGGAATTTAGCAAATTTTGCGCGTCGGGACAGTAGCGTTTTAAGCTTTGGGCGAAGGTACGAACCAGAGGATTTCGTGGCTGAAAAAGTTGTTTCATACATCATAATATCATACCGGGGACTTTTTGGTAAATTTGGGCGATCGGGCAGCGAAAATCTATGCTTTTTAAAGTGAGGACTTAATTTAGGTTCGTAGTGAGGACTTCAGTCCTTCTTGGGATTCTGAAGAAGGACTAAAGTCCTCACTACGAACCTGGTTTTAAATTTTTGTCAAGTACAGATGATGTGCTTTCATACTTTACGAGATCATGCCGGGGACTTTTTGATAAATTTGGGCGATCGGGCAGCGAAAATCTATACTTTTCAACTCTAACTCATCTCCTTGTCTGTAAATTTGAGAAGCCCAATTTCCCTCAGCATTGAGTCGAAAACATTCAATTTGGATTTCCGATTGATTGATGAGCACGTATTCCTGCAAACTCGATGCAGTTTGATAATCGGCAAATTTATCACCTCTATCAAAACTTGCCGTTGACGGCGACAAGACTTCAATAATCAAAGACGGATGACAAATAAAATCGTCGGTTGAATTTATCTCTCTTTCGTCGCAAGTTACCGCTATATCTGGGTAGTAATAGCAATTTGCCTCTTCCAATCGGACTTTTATGTCTAATGCTAAAACGATGCAGTCAGTACCATCAAGATGATTTCCTAGCCGCCTTACTAAGTTACTAGAAATAACGATATGGGGCTTTTTGGCACCAGTCATTGCATAAACGTGTCCGCGTCTGTATTCGTGTTTGATCGGACTTACTCGTTCCCCTTCTAGGTACTCTTCTGGTGAAATGTAGAAATTGTTTTTGCTGATAACCATTGATTTGTCCTCGGCTAATTTTGTGTGATAATATTTGTTTAAATTCGTAGATTTTGGTAGGGACACGGCAATGTGTCCCTACCAAATTAACATAATTCTAGAAATCGCGCGAGCCACAGTTTGCCGCTTTCCGTCAATCCCTGCGATCGCACTTTGATTTTGACTCCGCGAGGGTTAGCCTCGTAGAGTCGGGCAATTTCCTGCATTTCCGCGCCACTAAAGCCCGTTCCCACTGTTCCGATCGGCACTAATTTGCCCGCAATTTCTTGCGCGACTTCGATCGCACTAAACGGCCGCCCCGCAACTTTAGTCGGTGTCAACCCGACAATAAATAAGTCGTATTCCTGACAGTATTTGGTTCTTACTATCGGAAACTTCTTAACATCTTTTCCCCCGACATAACAGCAGTTGTGCAAAATCCAAACTTCGCCTTCTCTATTTTCAGATTCCTGCTGCTGGGTTAGCAAAAGTTTTTCCGCAGTGGTGCGAGATGTCGGTACAATTTCAAATTCTGAACATAAACTTACCAGCACTTCGCCAACTGTAACTCCGGCGGCAATTCGTTCGGATTCCGCCAACCCAGTCAAGTCTTTGCCGTGGGAAAACAAACATTTGAAAATGGCATAAACGGCGGTTGGCTGGGTAGTAGGAAAACCACTTTCAATATTAACAGTAGCAGCTTGCGCGCCCGTGCGGTGTTCGCTGCCGGTACAGCTTTTGTAATACAGTTCGCCGTCTAAAACAAAGGTGCCAATTTGAGCGGCTGTGTCTGTTAATGCGCGATCGATCGCAATTGATGCTTGTTGTCGCAGGTTAGTCGATCGCGATTGATAGTATACTTTATCTGGCGTAGCAACAACCACAACTCGGTTGCCGTCCCGCTTTGGCTGTCCCCAATAATCGGGATTTTCGATGTAATAAGAACGTTCCACCGGCGCGTCAACCGGCTGCATCGTCACAATCCTTCCCGGCTGCAAGTTCGCAGGCAATTCGGGAACAATCGGATTGTTTGCAGTCTCTATTTTGGCAGCAGCCTTTGATTTTGCCGCAGGAGCAGCATTGGTGGTAGACTTGCTTTGAGTGTTGTTAGTCGGCTTTTCTCCAGTTTCCAACTCAAACGCTTTTTTCCAAAATCCCACGGCCATTTCCGGGTATCCTTCCGACTCCGCGCACAGTGCAAAACCAATAACTTTTGCCGTACCGATGCTGCGCCCGTAATCAGCCAAATACTGCACCGCCCCCGCTTCACCCATCAAGTGCAATTCCCGCGTGACGATGCGATTGTTCCAACGTTCTCGAATATCGGCGCTAATTTTTTTAGCTGCTTTGCGTTTTGCTTCGGCGTATTCGGTGCAGTCCATAATGCCTCCTTTTGGTCGGGCTATTTGTACACTATACTTTAAGTTGATTCATTAGTCAATCAGGTTGCGATTTAATTAATAATTGCACCTAAATTAAATAAATTTGTTGGCAATTTATGAAATTTTGTTAATCTAATATTTGGGAAAGATTCTCGCGGCGCGATTTGTCTTGGGAACATCTCATTAATTAGTTCGCTGTAAATGCTAACATAATCGAGATCGCGCAGGGCAGCCAATAAAGCCGTGAGTTGTGTCTGACTCGCGTTGGATGCGCCAACTCGCGCTCGCACGTTCGATAATTTAAGATCGAGTTTAATCTTACTCTAATGATGCGATTGATTTTGTACAGCAAACCCGGATGCCATTTGTGCGAAGGATTGCAAGAAAAACTCGAACAGATTGAAAACCTCAAATTTCAACTCGAAGTCCGAGATATTACCCAACGCGATGACTGGTTTCAAGCTTATCAGTACGAAGTTCCAGTTTTGTTTAAAGTGCAGCCCCAGCCAATAAATTCTGCTGTTGAACCTGCATTCTCCCATGAAGAAATGTTACCCCGTCCTTCTCCCCGTTGCAGTGTCGCCCAATTGGAGCAAATGTTACAGAAATATTTGCAAATCGATCGATCAAAATAATAGGATTTAGGCAAAAACTCAGGTTTTAATCCTGGCATCGGGGTACGCGCCGCGCACCGCCAAGCAGTGCAAAGCCGCATCCAAACTGGGCTAAGGGAGCATCTGTATTTTGCATTATAGTGCGAGCGTCCCCGCTCGTGTATTGTACAAATCGCGAGCGGGGACGCTCGCACTATAATAAAAAAATGCTTTTTACAAAAATGAGATGCTCCCCTGGCTAAAATAATTGCGTAATACCAATTTAATGTGAAGTTGCACATATCTCGATCCCCCTAAATCCCCCTTAAGAAGGGGGACTTTGATCGGAATCTTGTCCCCCCCTTATTAAGGGGGCTAGGGGGGATCGGATTATATGCAGCCTCATAAAAAATTGGTATAAGTCATATTCAAGACATCCAAGTGAGGAGTTTTTCAGATGAAATTGAGAGAATTATTAGCAGCACTTCCCGGCATTTCCTTTGACACCCAACATCGCGCCCTCGATGCGGAAGTCAAGGGTTTATCGACTAATTCCCACGCTTGTGGGGCGGGAGATTTGTTTTTGGGAATGCCGGGAACTCGCGTAGATGGGGGAGATTTTTGGCAAAGTGCGATCGCCAGTGGTGCAATTGCCGCCATAATTTCCACCCAAGCAGCCGAGAAAACACCACCCAAAGACGGGAGTACCTGCGTCATTGCAGCAGCCGATATGTCTCAAGTTTGCGGTCAAATAGCAACCGCATTTTATGGCAATCCAGCTAGCAAATTAAAACTTGTCGGCGTTACCGGAACTAACGGCAAAACTACCACAACTCATTTAATCGAATTTTTGCTCAATCAAATGCAGTTGTCAACCGCGATTTTTGGCACGCTTTACACTCGCTGGCCCGGTTTCCAACAAACTGCACTTTACACCACACCTTTTGCGGTTGACCTGCAAAAACAACTAGCAGAAGCTGTAGCCGCCGGATGCAAACATGGCGTGATGGAAGTCAGTTCCCACGCTTTAGCACAGCAGCGGGTTTTAGGCTGTACTTTTGAAGTTGCTGTGTTTACAAACTTGACTCAAGACCATCTCGATTATCACCGGGATATGGAGGATTATTTTGAGGCGAAATCTCTGTTATTCGGTTCCGATTATCTCAAGAATCGCGCGGTGATTAATATTGATGATGCCTACGGACGGCGGATTGTTGAAAGCTTAAAATCGGAAAAAATTTGGAGTTACAGCACTACCGATAAAACTGCTGATTTGTATGCTTCAAATTTACAATATCAGCCAGACGGAGTTAAGGGAATGCTGCACACTCCCAAGGGCGAAATTGCTTTTGTTTTGCCTTTAGTCGGTCAATTCAATTTATCAAATATGTTGGCTGCTGTCGGTGCTGTTTTGGAATTGGGTTTAGATTTGTCGGCAATTGTGGAGAATTTATCTCAGTTTTCGGGAGTACCGGGACGGATGGAACGGGTGCAAATTAGCCCGGAACAAGATATTAGCGTTATTGTCGATTACGCGCATACTCCTGACAGTTTGGAGAACTTGTTGAAGGCTTCGCGGCCGTTTATTCCGGGTCAAATGATTTGCGTGTTTGGTTGCGGTGGCGATCGCGATCGCACGAAACGCCCGATCATGGGTAAAATCGTGGCAGAATTGGCAGACTTAACTGTTGTTACTTCCGACAATCCGCGTACCGAAAATCCCGATCGCATTTTGGAAGATGTTCTCGCAGGTATCCCCGCCACCGTAAAGCCGGTCGTCATGGGCGATCGCGCCTCAGCCATTCGCACTGCGATTATGGACGCTAAACCCGGAGATGGCGTGCTAATTGCCGGAAAAGGACACGAAGATTATCAGATTTTGGGCACCGAAAAAGTCCATTTTGACGATCGAGAACAAGCCCGAAATGCCCTGAAAGAAAGAATTAACAAGCTTAGCAGTTAGTTATTAGTTATTGGTTATTGGTTCCCAGGAGCGACCTGGGAACCAGTTAAACAACAAATAATAAATAAATAAAAAATCCGTAGTTTTACGAGTAGACAAACTGGTTTCTCTAGGGTTATAATAATGAATATAAAATCTTTCCTAAAAAAGCGATCGCTCTAATCGAAATCACAAAACATCAAATTTTAGCTCGCATTGACCCAGAGAGGTGCATCATTATCGATCGAAAAATTCGTATACATAACGAATAATCGATGATCGTCAAACCATTGCGGAGTAAAGACTAAATCCATGACTACTTATCCCTATTTCGTGCAACCAACATCATTCGATCCATTGTCACCTTCGGTAGACTTATCTGTTTCCTTCGCCCAAAAGTATTTGCAACAGATGAAAAGCAGTGACTCTGCACCTGTTGTTAACGATAACTTTGTCGAACGACGGCGTGCCCAAATCGCAGCAAAAAAAATGTTGGAATCGCTGCGTTCTGTAAGTGCAAAATCCTGGACTAAAACCGAAGATTTGCTGTCGCAAGTATTAGTTCAACACGGAATTGATACCGATTTAATCGATCCGTGGCAGATTTCTGGTGGGATTCATCAAGTCTACAAGTTGGCGATCGAAGCCTATGCTCAGCAACTACCGCCCCATAGTATTGTCACCAAAATCAGCCCAGTGCTCGGACAAGTCCGAAAACAAGTCACAGCAATTGACCCCCGCGTGATTGGCTTTGTAGCCATGCAATATCACTATACAGGAGTGCAGTTGATGGAGTTGCTTCCCGACGGTGAACAGGAAAAGTTTGCTAACTACGTCAAGATTCTCGACGATCATCTGTATATGCCACTGCAACGCGCCTACAGTGCGGCGGGGAAGCATCCAGCGGATTCGGTGGCGCTGCAATCTGTACGGTTGCTGATGCCGGTGATGACCAAGATTTCTGAACGGATAGTCGATCGCGTAAATCAATTATACCCAAGCTATCGCTGTCATTCTGGGCTGCTCAACACTCCAAATATCCGCACATCTAGCATCCGCGATGTCGAGATGTTTCAAGTTTATATGTGGGTTTGTCTGCTCGAAGGGAATCTGCACGCCCTAGAGACAGAATTGTTTCCCCTGTGCGTGATGATTTACCCTAAACTAAATGTGAATTGGGGACTTCTCAGCAAAATGACTCACTTACTGCGTAAGGAGATTGGGGCCTATCTGTCACCTGAGCAAGCTAAGTATTGTGAACCATTCTACGAGATTTTGCGTCGTATGTTTTCCGCAGAAGTTTTTCCTAATACTGATTAATATCGCTTCTGTGAATGTCTCATCAACGGCTGAAATTCCATCTCATAAGTATCTCTGGCAATCTGGCTGCAAAGCTCTGTCCAGAAATATCTTTCGGGTTTATGACTTATTAACAGTCTAGGGCCGACAAAAACGATCTATCCCCTAGATTAATCAAATCAAGGGGTAAATTCTATTGAAAATTAGGGTACAAAATACTTTAACAAAAAAGAGCGATCGCTATGATAGAACTAACTGGTTATCAAATTCTCGCTCAAATCTACTCAGGCACTCGCACCCTAGTTTATCGCGGAACTCGCCTCTGCGATCAAACACCCGTCATCATCAAAGTCTTGCGGAACGAGTATCCCAGCTTCAGCGAACTCTTGCATTTTCGCAATCAATATACCATTTCCAAAAACCTGAATTTCCCCGGAATCATCCAAACCTACAGCTTGGAAACCTACCGCAACGGCTATGCGCTGATTGTTGAAGACTTCGGGGGAATTTCTCTGAAGGAATGGACGGAGAAAGGGGAAACAGTGAAATCTCTGGTGGAGTTTTTCCAAATTGCGATCGACTTAAGCAATACATTAGATATACTTGACCGCCACCGCATCATTCACAAAGACATTAAACCCGCCAACATTTGTTTATGAATATTATCGCCAATGCGATCGATGCTTTGGATACAGCCGTTGGGCGAACCTATGCGGAACTGCAAGCCAATCCTGCGCGAATTATGATTTGTACTGAAATGTCGATCGACCTTTAAACCGTACGAATTAGTATCAAAGATAACGATAAAGGGATGCCAAGCTCAGTAAAATCGCGGATATTCGATCACCTGTTTACTACAAAAGAGGTTGGGAAGGGGACGGGATTGGGATTGGCGATCGCCCGTCAGATTGTAGTCGAAACCCACGCAGGAACTTTAGATGTAGAATCAACCCTAGGGCAGGGTACAGAATTCATCATTCGTATTCCTACTTTAGATAGGACGTACGGTTGAAACCGCGTCTACACAAGCGTAGGCGTTAGCCCCGCCCTGGGTAGTCCTCTCCTAGCGAGGGTGTAAAGAATCTGGAAATAGACGATCGCACTAATTGAGTTGTGACCTAAATTACAGCAGAGTTATCACAAACCGTATAAAAATATACTAGATAGACTATCTTATATGACTTAACTTTTTCAAAGGACTGCCGCTATGTCTTCCACCGAAAAAACAACCAGCGATCGCCATTTCATCCGTCGTTTACCACTACGAGCAGTGCTGGTTGTACCATTCGTCCTGCAAATCTTTGGCGCAGTGGGACTGACTGGCTATCTGTCGCTGCGAAATGGACAACGGGCGGTTAATGACGTAGCAACGCAGTTACGTAACGAAATTACGTTACGTGTTAATCAAAATTTACAAACTTATCTAAAAGCTCCACAGCAGGCAAACCAAATTAACCAAGATGCCATTAATGCTGGATGGCTCAAAACAACTTCCTTAAAAGACTGGCAGCGACACCTCTTCGCTCAAACTCAGGTATTTGATTCAATTGATTCCATTGGAATTCTCAACGAGGAACGAGAATTTATTACGGTATCTCAACACGAAGGCGATCGCCCCACTTTATTTATTTACGATCGATCGACTGATTTTGCATTTTCGACCTATAGCTTGGACGAGCAAGGCGATCGCATCACTTTGTTGAAGCGCACCGAAAATGTTGACTTCCGCCCTGAGCCTTGGTATCGGCAAGCTAAAAGCACAGATAAACCTTACTGGACGAATGTGATTAAACATAAAGATCAGCCAAAGCTGATCTTTCTGAATGTGCATCCTATATATAATCAAACTAAACAATTTCAAGGAATTCTGATCGCTAGACTAACCCTATCGACTGTCGGAGATTTTCTGCAAAAGCTCGATGTTGGTCAACAGGGGAGAATCTTCATCATTGAACGAACTGGTAAATTGCTTGCGACCTCAACTAATGAATCGCTGTTTCGCGATCGGCAAGGTAAACTAGAACGAGTTGCCGCAGCCGATAGCAATGACTTGCTTACAAAAGCTGCCACCCAGTATTTAATTCGTAAATTTGGTAATCTGAGTCAAATCAACTCCTCTCAAATCTTGGACTTCGATCTCAAAGGTGCTAGGCAGTTTGTGCAAGTTTCTCCATTTCAAGAAAAACCAGGGCTTGACTGGCTGACTGTGGTGGCAATCCCTGAATCAGAATTCATGGCACAAATCAATGCCAATACTCGTACTACCATCTTGCTGTGTATTGCCGCCTTACTATTAGCTATAGCTTTAGGAATTTACACTTCTCGCTGGATTTCGCTGCCCATTTTCCGTTTTAGTCAAGCATCAAAAGCAATTGCAGAAGGCAACTTAGAACAAACAGTTCAACTCTCGAATGTAAGAGAGTTAAGAATATTAGCTAAGTCATTTAATCGTATGTCTCAACAGTTGCGTGATTCATTTACAGCCCTTGAAAATACCAATCAAGAACTCGAATATCGAGTAGAAAAGCGCACAACTGAGTTACAAATGGCTAAGGAAGTTGCCGATAACGCCAACCAAGCCAAAAGCGAATTTCTCGCCAACATGAGCCACGAACTCCGCACGCCCCTCAACGGCATCCTCGGCTATGCTCAGATCCTGCAACGCAGCGAATCCCTCACCTCCAAAGAGAGTAACGGCGTTGACATCATCTACCAGTGCGGCTCCCACCTTCTCACCCTGATTAACGATATCCTTGACCTCTCTAAAATCGAAGCCCGCAAACTAGAACTCTATCCCGCCTCATTCTACTTCCCTTCCTTTCTTCAAAGCGTTGTAGAAATCAACTCTATTCGGGCAGAACAAAAAGGAATTAGCTTCGACTTCCTTCCAGATGCCAACTTACCTATCGGAGTCATTGCCGATGAAAAGCGTTTGCGTCAGGTATTGGTTAACTTGTTGGGCAACGCCATTAAATTCACCGAACAGGGTAAAGTGACCTTCAAAGTAGAAAAAATCGATCTAATAGATGAGGAGAAGAAGACACGTATTCGCTTTACTATCGCAGATACCGGCGTAGGCATGACCCCCAAACAAGTCGAAAAAATATTCCAGCCATTTGAACAGGTAGGTGATACCAAAAAGCAATCCGAAGGTACTGGATTAGGACTAGCAATTAGCCATAAAATTGTCTCCTTGATGGATAGTGAAATTCAAGTGCAGAGCATTTCAGGCGAAGGTAGCACCTTTTCCTTTGAGGTGAAATTGCCAGAAGTTAAGGATTGGGCGGAATCTTTGCTGGTGGTGAAACAAGGGGCGATTGTCGGCTATGCAGGGGAACGGCGCAAAATTTTATTGATCGATGACCGCTGGGAAAATCGTTCGGTGTTGCTCAATCTTTTAGAACCGATTGGTTTTAAAATTATTGAAGCTAGTAACGGACTCGAAGGACTGGAACAAGTTTTACAGACAGCGCCGGATTTGATTATTACCGATTTGGCAATGCCCGTAATGGATGGGTTTGAGTTTTTGCAGAAGTTGCGATCGCAACCAGAACTACAACATCACATCGTGCTGGTTTCTTCCGCCAGTGTCTTTGAGCTCGATCGCCACAATAGTATTAAGGCTGGTGGCAATGATTTTTTACCCAAACCCATCGAAGCTGAAACGTTGCTAGAACAAGTGCAAAAATATTTAAAGTTGGATTGGCTATACAAGGATCAGAAAGGCGATCGACTAAATGAGCCTGGTGTCGCTCAAGAAATTAAGCCACCATCTCACGCCATCTTGACCCAACTTTCGGAACTGGCAAAAGTCGGCGATCTAGATGGGGTAATAGAAGTCGCGCAGCAAATCCCAGATGGGGATAATGTCGCTTTTGTCCGAGAACTCATCCAGATGGTTGAGCTGTGCGAGCTCAAACAATTACGGGCATTTATTCAGCAATATCTCGCTTAATGACAAGGAATATAAACTATGGTTGACTCAACCGATCCCTTTATTTTGATTGTGGATGACAATGCAACTAACTTGTCTGTCCTCTCCAAAACCTTAAA
This sequence comes from Lyngbya sp. CCAP 1446/10, assembly GCF_026130175.1. Taxonomy (GTDB): domain Bacteria; phylum Cyanobacteriota; class Cyanobacteriia; order Cyanobacteriales; family Microcoleaceae; genus Microcoleus. The sequence continues at coordinate 167,544 of NZ_JAIGNI010000002.1, forward strand.
ATCCGCCAACTACAAAATTCGCATGGCAGTGGATGGCGAAGAAGCCCTAGCTATGGTGGCCTATGCTCATCCAGAACTAATTTTACTCGATGTGCAAATGCCCAAAATGGATGGTTTTGAAGCCTGCCGCCACCTCCAAGCAAACCCCGCCACTAAAGGTATCCCAGTAATTTTCATGACGGCTTTAACAGATACGGAGAATAAAGTCGAAGGCTTGTCCTTGGGGGCGGTAGACTACATCACCAAACCTTTTGAAGCCCAGGAAGTATTAGCAAGAGTGAAAGTTCACTGGCGCTTAAAGCAACTCGCCGACACCTTAGAACAACGAGTGGCAGAACGTACTCATGACTTGCAGAAGGCTCAATTGCAATTGGTGCAACAAGAAAAACTCTCCACTCTGGGACAATTAGTGGCGGGGGTTGCTCACGAAATAAACAATCCCATTGGGTGTGTGGTGGGTAATGTCCATTTTGTGCAAGATAGCATCAATGATTTATTTGGTTTAATTGATTTGTATCGCCGTCAATTTCCCCAACCAGGTGCAGAAATCACTGCGGAACTAGAGAAGATAGAGCTAGAATATTTGAGGGAAGATTTACCGAAGTTAATCAGAGCCATGAAGGATGGGGGCGATCGCATTGTATCTATTAGTAAAAGCCTCCGCACTTTCTCTCGCGCCGACAGCGACCAAAAGCAAAAATTTAACCTCCATGAAGGGATTGATAGCACTATTCTAATTCTGCGCCATCGCCTCAAGGCCAATAATCTGCGTCCAGCCATTGAAGTGATTACTAACTACGGTGATGTGCCAGCGATTAATTGTTTTTCCGGTCAATTAAATCAAGTGTTTATGAATATTATCGCTAACGCGATCGATGCTTTGGATGCAGGGTGCGTTGGACAAACCTTTGCGGAATTAGAAACCGAACCTAGGCGAATTATGATTTTTACTGAAAGGTCGATCGACCTTTCAACCGTAGTAATTCGGATCGAAGATAATGGCCAGGGTATGTCGGACTCAGTAAAATTGCGGATATTCGACTACCTGTTTACTACAAAAGAGGCTGGGAAAGGAACGGGATTGGGATTGGCGATCGCCCGTCAGATTGTGGAAGAAAAACATGGGGGTAAACTGAGTTGTATTTCGGCACTGGGAGAAGGAACTAAGTTTGTGATTGAGCTTTTCATTGAGTGAATATTATTGGTTATTGGTTATTGGTTATTGGTTATTTGTTATTTGTTAACCAATCACAACTAACAACTAACAACTAACCAATGATATCAAATCCGGTAGCATCGGAATTAATATAACCCACATTCAGGACACGGTGGCGCGTCCTACCTATCATTTCGGTGCAACTGGAATTGAGGAATGAAAAATAAATAAGGTGACTAATAGAGCAATAGTTTACCTTGGATTAAGGCTTCTGGGGTTTAATTGTGCAAGTTATTTATTTTTCATTCCTGATATCATTAGTGCGAGCTTCTTACTCGCGACATGGATCGCGAGTGAGAAGCTCGCACTAACCATCCAAATATATAATTCCGATGCCAACCGGAAATGATCTGACTAATGACTATTGCAGCGGCAAAAATATGGTCATTACGTCGCCTTTTTGCGGCCGCTGGCGTATTACTAATTTCCCGCCTGCTGCTCGAAATAAATTCTTAGTCACGCTCAAATTTAAACTCAAACTTCCAGTCTCCGGCTGCACCATCAACAAAGGCCCGATCGATCGATCGATCGATCGCAAAGGAGCATTCGCTGAAGCTGCAAAAGTCGAGGTGCCATTACCTTCAGGTAGGTGCTCCGATTCTAACTGCAACTTTAACTGATCGCCCGCCAAAGTCACTTCTACCTGAATGCGACTCCCCGATGGCAAAGTTCGAGTAAAATTCTCAATCAAATTAGTTAAAACCTGATCCAACATTGTCGGATCGCTGACTACCGCCGGCAATTTTTGGGGCACAATAATTTCTAAAGTGTGGTTGCGCTGAATTGCTTGTTTTTGCCAGCGGGGAATGCTATTTTGCAGCACTTCACCGAGGGACATTGCTGTTAGCTGCATCCCAGAATTTTTAACTTGCGACATTTCCAATTCCACGGCGCGGAAAATTAAACCGAAGCGATCGATCTGAGCGGTACACTCAGCATCAATCATTTCCAAACGCTTCACCACCACCGGTTCGAGTTTGGGACGTTTCAGCAGCAGCCGAGTCAGGGTGCGAATGGTGGCCAAAGGAGTGCGGACTTCGTGGGCGATCGCCTACACGGGTATAAGCTAACTATGTTATTCTACCACAGATATAGTCTGTGTACTTACGCCGCACTGTACTAGTATTGTGCCATTGCGTGTTCCATCATTGATGACTACCAGAGATCCTATAAAATGTTCTGGTTCTAGTTCTGGATTATATTCCTCATAAATTGCGATTGCATCGTCTAATAACACTTGCCATTCAGTTTTCCCCCAACTATATTGGCGTTGAAAGTGGGGCATAACATAATGAATCCCGCCACCTAAACCGAAAACTTTGTAAATGTTGCAACTATCTACTTTCAGTACCATTCAATTCAAATATATCTAAGATTTGTTTTTTTACTTACCTAGCAGCAGGTATCGCCACTAAGTGGAATATTCCAATTATAGTATAGTCGAGAGGCAGGCCCGAAAGCCTGCCCCACACTATTCTACTCTACCCCTTCAATCCGATCTTCCACCTCCTGATACAACTCCCGCAATCTGTCCAAATTACTCTCCGAAGTCTCCCAATAACCCCGGCCATTCACCTCAAGCAAAGTGCTGACAATCTTGCGGAACGAATGAGGATTCAGATTCAGCAAACGCTTCTGCATCTCCTCATCTTGGATAAACGTACCGTTCACATCCTCATACACCCAATTATCCACAGCGCCAGCAGTCGCACTCCATCCAGTCGTGTTCACCAGACGCTTAGAAATCTCCCGCACACCCTCATAACCGTGCGATAACATCCCTTCGTACCACTTCGGATTCAGCAGCTTAGTCCGCGAATCTAAGCGCACAGTTTCTGATAGCGTCCGTACCTGCGCGTTCGCTGTCGTTGTATCAGCAACGAAGGATGTTGGTTTCTTCCCGTCGGCGCGCAAACTGCCGATTAATTTAGTCGGATCTGAGTCGAAATAGTGCGACACATCGGTTAGCGAAATCTCCGCAGAATCTAAGTTCTGGAAGGTGACATCAGCAGTTTTTAACGATGATTCAAAAATCTGCCTGTCTTGTTCCATAGTTCCCGGATTGTCGGAGGAAAAGGCGAAGGATTTGCGGGTTAAGTACATTTCCTGCAACTCGGCTTCGCTTTCCCAGGTGCTGTTTTCTACCGCCAAGTTGACGTTAGATGAATAGGAACCGGAAGCATTGGAAAATACGCGGGTTGCTGCTTGTCGCAGGTTGATTCCCATTTCTTCGGCTTGCTTCAAGGCGTGTTTGCGGACGAAGTTCATTTCTAACGGTTCGTCGGCTTCTGCTGCCATTTTCACTGCCCTGTCTAACAAGTTCATTTGATTGATGAACAAGTCGCGGAATACGCCGGAACAGTTAATTACTACGTCAATCCGAGGACGGCCCAACTCTTCTAAAGATAGCAATTCGAGTTTGTTGACTCGGCCCAATGCGTCGGGAACTGGCTTGACTCCAACCATCCACATTACTTGGGCAAGGGATTCGCCGTAAGTCTTGATGTTGTCGGTTCCCCAGAGCACAACGGCGATGGTTTCGGGATAGTTGCCGCCGTTATCGGTGCGCTGTCTTTCTAATAGCCGATCGACAACAACCTTAGCAGACTTGATTGCCCCTGTTGTGGGGATTGACTGCGGGTCCAAAGCGTGCATATTCTTGCCAGTCGGCAAAACATCCGGGTTGCGAATCGGATCGCCACCGGGGCCCGGTAGAACGTATTCGCCTTCTAGGGCGCGCAACAAAGCGCCTAATTCGTTATCAGCGCAAACTTGTTTCAAGCAGAATTCCAGATACTCAAACAGCGGTTTAATCGGTTCTGGATCGACATTTTTGTAACCCGCGGCGTGCAGCGATTCAATCCAAGGTGTTTTCTTGCCCATGTTGAAGAAATTCAACTTGGAAACCAGGGAAACTCGGCCCTCAGCATCGGTTTGTTCCTTAACCAAAGCGCTAACTGCATCCCGACAGGCTAAGGTGATGCTTTGCAGCAATTCGACATCGACTAAAATGCCTTTGTCGCTGTTGGTGTAAACGTCTTCGATATCGCGTCCCAGACTGTTGGCGATAATTCGCGGTAAGCTTAGCAGGTTGTCTTCTTCGCGGTCTAAATTGGCGATATTTACCAAAGTTGCGATCGCCTCTTCAGCAGTTGGCGGCTTCCCGATAATATGCAAACCACAAGGTAACAACCGCGACTCAATCTCCATCAACTTGCGGTAAACCAAGCCAACTAAATTGTCCCGTTCCTCCGCAGTCATGCCCGCAGCAACGCCTCTTTCCTGTTCGGGAGGTAGGGCGATATCCTTGTCCAAATTGACCAAACGGCATTTTTCAACGATCGCATCCACAATCGGCACACCCCGGCCCGTATCCTTCAAAGTTTGATAAGAAGCAATTAACTCGCTAAGTTCCTGCAAACCTTTGTACAAACCAGCATTTTCAGCCGGAGGAGTCAGATAGCTAATGGTTTCAGCATAACTACGACGCTTAGCAATTGTTGCCTCGCTGGGATTGTTCGCAGCGTAATAATAGAGGTTAGGAATTTTGCCGATCAAACTGTCGGGATAACAATCGATAGACATTCCCATTTGCTTACCAGGCATGAATTCTAGGGAACCATGAGTGCCGAAGTGCAGCACCGCATCCGCACCCCAAATGCGCTCCAAATATGTGTAGTAAGCAGCAAAACCGTGGTGGGGACTTGCAGAACGAGAGAATAACAACCGCATCGGATCGCCTTCGTATCCAAAAGTAGGTTGCACTCCGATAAACACGTTACCGAAATGTTTGCCGAAAATCAGCAAATTTTGTCCGTCGCTGTTCAAATGTCCAGGAGGCGGGCCCCAGTTTTCTTGCAAACGTTCCGAGTAAGGAGTGAATTCTTCGTATTCAGCTACGGACATCCGGTAAGCAACATTCAATTCTGGACTTTGGTATTGGGCTGTTGCGTCATGGATGACTTCTTGCATCAGTTTTTCTGCGGATTCAGGCAGTTCTGGCAAGTCGTAACCGTTGCCTTTTAAGGCTTTCAATACTTCGTAAATTGAGCCGAAAACGTCGAGGTAAGCGGCTGTTCCAACGTTGCCTTTGTCGGGGGGGAAACTGAAAACTGTGATCGCAACTTTCTTGTCTAATTTTGGTTTGCGACGCAGCATTGCCCACTTCATGGCGCGCTGGGAAATCGTCTCAACTCGGTCTTGTAGGGCGATCGCCTTACCAGTTGCGCCATCTCTTCCCGACAAAATAATCGGTTCGATCGCACCATCCAACTCAGGAATAGCAACCTGCAAAGCAACTTGAATCGGGTGCAAGCCCAAATCGCTATTTTCCCACTCTTCCGTCGTTTGGAAAACCAGCGGCAAAGCCACCATATAAGGGCAGTTGAGCTTTTTCAAAGTCTCGATCGCCTTCGGGTGATCTTGTTTCGCCGGCCCGCCCACCAACGCAAAACCAGTCAGAGAAACTACCGCATCTACGATCGGCAGCGGTGCCAAACCCTTGGGCCCAACTTCCAAGAAAAACGTTTCAACGGGTTTCGAGAAGTCCAAACCGCCGGCAAAAATCGGTATCACCCGCGCGCCCATTGCCTCGAATTCCTGCACAATTGCGACGTAGTGCGCGTCATCTCCGGTGACTAAGTGAGTGCGCTGCAACACTAAACCGATGCAAAGTGCCAGGGGATCTTTGAGGTCTGAGGAAATATCTGTGCGGGCATTATACCAATTCAGATATCCTTTGACATCATCAAACATGGACGGTGCCAAAGGATGCCAAATCCCCATGTCCTGGTAGACAACGGGCTCTTGAAAAGTTAGCTGTTCCTGGCCTTTGAAGACATATTTTTGTGACAGCATCAGCAGGAAGTTTTCCAAGTTTTCTTGGGAACCGCCCAGCCAATACTGGAAACTTAGCATGAAGTTGCGGGCATCTTGCGCTTTGTCGATCGGCAAATATTTCAGCACTTTCGGCAAAGTTTGCAGCAGTTTCAGCATTCCGTCTTGGAAGGAACTACCGGACTTTTCCTTCCGTTTTTTCATGAATTCGCCGATCGCGCTTTTGCTTTGTCCCAACTGCGCCATCGAGAAAGTGCCCATTTTATTGAGTCGCATCACCCCAGGCATCGACGGGAAGACGACGGCGACATCCAAGCTGTCGCGCAGCGGTTCTACAGCCGCTACCACTTTTTCGGCCAAATCTTCGATAAAAATTAGAGAAGCAATAAATACGTTGGCATCCGCGACATCCCGCTTGAAGGCCTCGTAATTTTCCGGGCTGCGGAGTTCTTCGATCAGGTAGCCGCTGATTTCTATTGCCAGATTCGGATTTTTGTTATTTATCGCTCGAACCGCTGCGGACAGGGCGCTTTGATACTGCGGTTCTAGTACGACATAGACCACCTTCATGAGCGATCGCCCCTGCAAGTTTTCCGGCACGATGTGGCGAATGGTGGGCTTGACGTGAGTGAACATCCGGTTAGGCTCCTTTAAGATGCTGTTTTCGGCAATCGGGAATTTTTTTATCCCATAAGCATTTTTACCAGAAAACGCTGGCCATTGGGCGATTTGAGCTTGTACATGACACAATTCGACAAATTTATTACGATTTTTCGTTACATTATTTGACAAATTCGTTGAGCAACCACTCCAAATTTTCTTTACAAAAATTTACTTGACATAAATTATATAGTATGAATTAGATTAAATTATCAAAATAAATAAACTATCAACCAATCTTTAACAAAAAGGCTCCTGAGAAAAGTTTTTAAGTTTGTAGAACTCATTAAACAGGCGAGCGAGCAATTAATTAACCACCAAAATGCCTAATTTCCGAATATTAAATTGTCCATTCGGATGAGTGCGCTATTAGAAAAACCGGATATTTTGCCGGGAACTTAAAATTGTTTTACAAAGTCTCTAATCTAGAAGTTCCCAATGGGCGATCGAGCTCAGGTGAAGTTAATTGCTGTTGATTGTCAAGCTCATCAAAACCCTAGGGGGAAAACATGGCTAACTACGCAATTTTCGACGAAAAATACTACCTCTCACAATATCCTTGGATTCAGCCGGCCATTGATGCAGGAGTCATCAAATCCGGTAGAGAACACTTTGAAAAATTCGGTAGAGCAGGCGGCTTAACTAAAGTCTCGCGTTATTTTGACGAAGCTACTTACCTTGCAGGCAATCCAGATCTCGCACCCTTCGTCCGCACAGTCAATCCCAACGCACCTTTTGCAACAGGTCTCGATCACTTTATTCAGTTCGGCTACGATGAAGGACAGCGCCGGGCCCAAGTATCCCCCGAATACAACGAAAGCTTTTATTTAGCAAACAATTCAGAACTACAACCATTTGTTCAGAACGGAACTTTCAAATCAGGCTATCAACATTTCGTTCAATTCGGGGCAAAAGAAGGTCGTTTTGGAACTTCGTTTTTTGAAGCGGAATACTTAAAACAAAACCCGGACATCGTACCGTTTGTCAACTCTGGAACCTTGAAAACTGGTCGGGAACACTACTTCAACTTTGGGAAAAACGAACCCAATCGTTCTGCGACTTTTGTAGGCAGCCGCACCAACGATGTTCTCACTGGTGTTGGCGTGGGGAATACCGAACTTGTGGGAGTAGAAGTCGGTATCGCTCCCAACGGCAATCGGCAGTATGAAAGCTTCGGCACCAATGAGTTCGATGTCCTAATTGGCAGTCCGGGAATTGATACATTCGTCCTCGGAGTTCCTGCTACAGCCGGGAATGTCATCCCGACACCGTTGTATTTGGGTAACGGTCAAGCTACGATTCGGAACTTCGACATAGAAAACGATTTTATCCAACTGCAAGGAAATTCTTTAAGCGACGGCTACAGCCTGACTCCTGTTGGTGGTAATTTGTCAATCCAGCGTTTTGGAGATGTGCTGGGCGTGATTGAAGGAGGAGGAAGCTTGAATTTGACTTTCCAACAATCTAATGGTGACGGTACTTTTGCGATCGGTTAGTCATTGGTTATTAGTCATTGGTCATTGGTCATTAGTCATTAGTCATTAGTCATTAGTCATTAGTCATTAGTCATTCGCTAATACTGATGATTGATGACTTTTGAGTTTTGGTGGGCGATCGTCTTATTCAAAAAGGGCGATCGGCCTTTTTTATGCTGCAATCAAAATCCTTGAAAGCGATGTAACACAATATACTTGACGGCGCGCATAAGTATGATATTATAATTCGTTGGTTAAAAATCGATGTAACAAAAAGTTACTTGACTGCACACAGGAGGAATATTTTATAATAAAATCGCTTAAATTTCATAAGTTGGGCAAACAATGGCAAACTATGACATCTTTGACGAACAATACTACCTGTCCCAATATCCTTGGGTGAAACCTGCCATTGATGCAGGAATCATCAAATCTGGGAAAGAACACTTTGAAAAGTTCGGTCAAGCCGGCGGCTTAACGAAAGTATCGCGGTATTTTGACGAACCAACCTATCTAGCTCAAAATCCAGATATTGCTTCCCTTGTCCGCACCGCCAACAATCCAAACGCGCCTTTTACCTCTGGTTTAGACCACTTTATCCAGTTTGGTTACGAAGAAGGTCGCACCCAAGTATCCCCTGACTACGACGAAGCGATTTATTTAAAACGATACCCCGTACTTGTGCCATTTTTACAGAACGGCACTTTCAAATCAGGATTAGATCATTTTGTCAAATTCGGAGCCAAACAAGACCTTTACGCCAACACATTTTTTGAACCAGAATACTTACTAAAAAACCCCGATATAGCAGCAGCAGTTAAGGAGGGAGTTTTCAAAACTGGCGGAGAACACTACCGAAAATTTGGACAATTTGAGCCAACGCGAGCGGCGACATTTGTCGGCACTAAAGGCACTGACATTGTGACTGGATTTGGTGTAGGAAAAGTTGAAATCATTGGCATTCAAGTATCTTTGAATGCAGCCGGCGATCGAGTTTATGAAAAACCTTCCGGTTTTCCTTTTTCCCCTGTAAATGACACCCTAATTGGCGGTCAAGGTACTGATACTTTCTTGCTCGGTGTTGGGGATTTTGCCGATGTGAATGGGGGGAATTTTTACGGAGGGGTTAGCAACAGCAACTACGCTACGATTAAAAACTTTAACCCGCAAGCCGATAAGATCAACCTAGCGGGAACGAGAGGCAACTATCTGTTTAACAATACTCCTAATGGAGATTTTAGGATTAGCGTGGTGCCGATTAGGGCTTTTGCACCGGTAGGTATAGTCGAGGGCGGTGCGAATATGCCGTTTCTGGTAAATCAGGGGATCGAGCGCCTAATTTCTTTTGATAAAGTTTCTGTAGTGAATAACTTTTTGGAAGCTGGATATTTAGCAAGCAATCCCGATGTTGCTGCGGCGGTTCAAGCAGGAAATTTTGATTCAGGTATCGACCAGTATACAAAAGTTGGGCAATTTGAAACCAATCGATCGGCAACTTTTGTCGGGAGTTCGGGGAATGATATTGTTACTGCTTTTGGTAAGGGAAAAACAACAATTATTGGAGTTGCTTTTGATGGCAGTTATTCGAGCGACGGTAGCAACGAATTTGATACGTTGATTGGTAGCGAAGGTGCTGATACTGTTATTTTGGCTTATGACAATAATTCGGGTTCTCCTGGTAGCAGCTTCCGCAACACCACTCAAGAATTGTATTTAGGCCCGGGGGAGGCTCGCATTCGCGACTTTAATGCCAGTCAGGGAGATGTACTTCAGCTATCAGGCACACTCAGTGACTATCAAATATCTCCAGTGGGTGCAGATTTAGTGATCTCAAAAGCAGGAGATAGAATTGCAATTCTTGAGGGAGGTGCTGGATTAAATTTGAAACAACAGACATTTCCTAGCACCGACTTTGGGCCTAGTCCTTTCTTCCTAGGCTAGAAAGCAATTAATACTAACGAGAAACCCGATCGCTCAAAGCAACCGGGTTTCTCAATAATTAAGCCCGATCGCGCGCCAGCTTCAAAACCTCAACAACATCTTGATGATTTTCCGAAGATGCCCAAATTAAAGCAGTCCAAGTATTATTATCCTTAGCTTTGACATCAGCACCCTTTTCGATCAAAAATTCCACAACTTGAGTACGCCCGCTACCCGCCGCACTCATCAAAGCCGTCAAACCAAAATTAGTTTTAGCATTCACATCCGCCCCAGCTTCCAGCAAAAGCTGTACAATCTCGCTATGTCCCGCTGCTGCGGCACTCATTAACGGCGTCCACCCGTCTTTATCCTGACTGTTAGCATCCGCGCTTGCTGCGAGGATTTTTTTGACAATTTCAGCATTGCCAGCCTCAGCCGCAGCCGTCAAAGCCGTTGCGCCTTCGTCATCTTTGGCGTTGATATCTGCGCGTTGTTCGATCGCACTTTCCACAGCCGCCACATCACCCATCTTGACGGCATCCATTAAATCTGTCATAAAATCTCCGTTGCATCCTTTCAAATATTAAGTCCTATGACAGTCGATATTTTAATCCTCTCCAACGGGCCCGGAGAATTAGCAACTTGGGTGCGTCCCGCCGTGCAAGCATTGCGCCAGCAATTGGCAAACAGGGGCACAGAAGCCCGAATTTCGGTGGTGCTGTCCCCCTGTCCGCACGCCACGGGGAAAGAAGCAGAAATCGCATCTTCCTACCCAGAAGTGGACAGAGTGCAAGCACCGGAGCATTTTATGCGATTCTTATTATCTGGCAAAACTGCGGAAAATTGGGATTGGTATAAAACCGGAGTTGTTTTATTTTTAGGCGGCGACCAATTTTTTACGGTTGTGATTGGCAAAAGGCTAAAATATCGGACTGTTACTTATGCGGAATGGGACGCCCGGTGGTATCGCTGGATTGATAAGTTTGCGGCGATGAAACCGGAAGTTTTTGCTAAAGTTCCGCAAAAATATGCTGATAAATTTGCAGTTGTGGGAGATTTGATTGCAGAAGTAGGCGATCGCAAATCGGACGCAAAAGACGGCGCACCGCCCCCACTAGAAATAGAGTTAATTGGATTGTTACCCGGTTCTAAAGCGGCAAAATTAGCTTTAGGTGTACCGTTATGTTTGGCGATCGCGCAATCGATCCATCGCATCCGCCCTCAAACGCGCTTTGTAATTCCCGTTGCTCCCACCTTAGACCTGCAAACTATAGCAGGTTTTGCCGATCCAAAACAAAATCCCTGCCTGCACTTATTTAAAAACGCCAGCGCCGAACTGCATTTAACAGAAACGCCGTTTTTGCAGACAGCAAATGGCTTACAAATAGAACTTTGGACTGAGACACCAGCCTATAATTTGCTATCAAAATGCAGCCTGTGTTTGACTACTGTGGGGGCGAATACTGCGGAATTGGGTTCGTTAGCTGTACCGATGATTGTGTTGATTCCGACGCAGCAGTTGGATGCGATGAAGGCTTGGGATGGTTTGCCGGGATTGTTGGCAAATTTGCCGTTAGTTGGTTCTGTTTTTGCAACTGGAATTAATTGGCTAATCTTGCAGTTGGGGAAGGGAAAGCTTTATGCTTGGCCGAATATCTGGGCTGGGGAGGAGATTGTGCCAGAGTTAATCGGGAAGCTGGAAGCGGAGGTTGTGGCTGATTTGGCGATCGACTATTTGAGCCATCCTGATAAATTAGCACAAATGGGCGATCGGCTCCGCAGCGTGCGCGGCGAATCTGGGGCGGCGCAGAAAATCGCTGAATTGGTTTGCGAAGAAATCGATTTTATCAGTAATTAGTAATCCTTCCTTGCTACAAACTGCGACAAGGAATTTAGTTCAATTAGTATCAAAAATCGGTTAAAAACCTTTGTATCTATCGTTCACATCCGAGTCTAGATCCCCCTAAATCCCCCTTAAGAAGGGGGACTTTGAGAATACTCCTGTCCCCCCCTTTTTAAGGAGTGTGCCAGGGAGATCTAGCCCCGATCGTGCTTAGAAATTACCCAAATGGCGTGGACAATGCCGGGAATAAAGCCAAAAAACGTGAGCACCACGTTGATCCAAAAATCTGTGCCGATGCCGACAGTCAAAAATACGCCCAGAGGGGGAAGAAAAATGGCAGCGATTATGCGAACTAAATTGTTCATCTCAGTTACTCCAAACGACTTTTCTCTTGCAATTTAACTTCACTGACCGATAGACCCTTTCCCGAAAAACTTAGGCGGTGCTGCCATAGTATAAACTTCGGTTTCCTCAGCGATTACCCGCCGCAAGTGACCGGGAACTTGCATCAACCCCAACAGGGTAATCCCATCTAACATCCGCAACCCGCCAGTTGTTTTTTCTGCCAGTATTTTGTCGGTAACTTCGGGTTCTGGCCGCGTGTTTATTTCCTGGCTGGAAGCTATGGCAAAACCCCAAGGAGCTCCGTAGGTAGAAATAAAGCTGGTGCAGGATTGAACGTTGGGGAATACCGCTTTCAGGGTGTTGACAATGCGGGCGTGCATTTTCATTTCTGCTGGAGAAACTGGGCCCGCTTGCACTACAAAATATCCATTAGGCGATAGTATCTTGCGGACTTTTTCAAAATACTCTTTGGTAAATAACTGGAAAGATGGGCCTTCTTCAATGGGATCTGACAAGTCAGAAATCACAATATCCCAATCGTTGTCAGTGTTGTCTAAATAGTCCAAAGCATCGCCGATTACTACTTCGCATCGGGGGTCGTCAAAGGCATTTTGGTGCATTTCTGGCAGGTATTCACGGCAAGCTTCTACTACTTCGCCGTCAATATCGATCATCACTACTTTTTCAACTGTTTTCCAGCGCAGCACTTCTCTAATTGTAGCTCCTTCGCCGCCGCCGAGAACCAGCACTTTTTTGGGCGAACCGTGAGCAATCATTGCTGGGTGCACTAGGGGTTCGTGGTACAGAAACTCGTCGCCTGTACAAGATTGCCATTTGCCGTCTAAAACTAAGCCTTTACCGTAGGTGCCGGTTTGAACGACGTACATTTCTTGGTAGGCAGTTTTTTTGTAAGCGAGCACGCCGATGATGCCGTGAACGTAAATATCCCAAGGGGTAATGTACTCGCTCATCCAAAAGTCTGCACGAACTTCGCTACCTGACATCTAATACTCTCCAAATGTAAACTGCTGTGTCGATGTTGTCACAAGTATTAAGTCTTAGCACAAAATGGTGCGGGTGTGTAAGTGCGATCGACACATTGGAGTTAAATTGATCGGGAACGGTATAATTTCCTTGCTGTTTGGAAGATTGCGAACCGTCTCCACCTTCCCATCGCACCTTCCGAGCACGCCTTCTGATCGCACCTTCACTTCGCAGTAAAAATCAATACTTTTGTGTCCGCGCGGGTTGTGTATAAAGTTGTTTGTCACAGGCAATTTGTTACAGGCAAATTATTCACCCTCAAGCGGCTGCTACAATTTGCCGATCGACCTTTATATTGACTAGATTGGTAAATATGGGCGATCGCACCACCTGAAAATAACTGTCCGCCTACCAGTATAATTTACGAATGAATCACCCTAGGCATACTTAAATATATGTTGAGAAATCCTCTGATGTTTGACCTCAAGTTTTGGAGAGAATTGAGTCTGAAACTCACAAAAAGGTTTACCCTTGGCATTGCTGCTGTAACACTGTGTACAGCCATATTAGCTAGTTGCACCACAGCAGAACCCCCTTTGCGAGTCGGTGCCAATGTGTGGCCAGGGTTTGAAACTCTGTACTTGGCTCGCAGTTTAGGCTACTACGATCATACCCCCATTCGATTAGTAGATTACCCTTCTGCTACAGAAGAGGTACGAGCCTATCGAAATGGAGAAATTGAAGCAGCAGGGCTATCTATCGATGAAGCTTTGGTCTTGGCAGCCACTAATCCCGATGTAAAAATTGTAGTTGTGATGGATTTCTCTAACGGTGGGGATGTGATTCTCGGAAAACCAGAGATTCAAAATGTGCAAGGCTTAAAAAACCGACCAGTAGGCCTCGAATCTACTGCACTAGGAGCTTTCATGATTACCCGTGCTTTAGAACAAAAAGGTATGTCACCTAAAGATATAAAAATTGTCTCTTTAGGAGTATCAGAACATGAGCGAGCCTTTAAAAAGGGAACTATAGATGCAGTTGTTACCTTTGGCTCGGCTCGGACAAATCTGCTAGCATCCGGTGCAAAACTACTGTTTGACAGTTCGCAAATTCCGGGTGAAGTTATCGATGTCCTTGTAGTGCGCGAGGATGTAATTAACAACCAATCAAAGGCTTTACAAGCTTTAGTTGACGGTCGGTTCCGTGCCCTAGATTACTTGACAAAAAACCCCCAGGATGCTGCTAGTAGGATTGCTCCCCGTACAGGAGTTACTCCAGAGCAATTCTTAGAATCTTTAAAAGGGCTGAGCAGTCAAGATCTGCAAGAAAACCAAAAATTACTAGGAAAAACAGACCCCTCATTGCTGAAGGGCGTCAAGCGATTGTCTCAAGTTATGTTAGACAATAAATTACTGCCTAAAGCGCTAGATCCCACTCCTTTGTTGGACGATAGGCTGGTCAAAAATGTGAAGTTGTGAACTGAAATAAATTTTGGTTCTTGATAATAAATTTGTGTTTAACTTGAATTTTTAGGAGTTTATTTGTGGTTAGTGGCAAAAACAATTAAAAGTGATAATTGTTAACCTAATTTATGTGAAAAATTATCTGTTTATCCACCAAATCTAGCCGGGACAAATCGGGGTTTCTGGCACGCGGTGCGTAAGTCATGAATAATCTATAATCTCAACTATTATCTAATTTCTAACTATGAAACGATTTCCTTTTCCTCTACGTTTCTCAATTCCGGTCATTCTGCTGATTTGCGGTAGTTTGCTGGGTTTATTTTCTTTTCAACGGGAGGTAGATCAGTCCTACCGCCGGCAAGAAGAACAGGGAATGAGCAATTTGAAGTTTTCCACCAATCAAATCTCAGGAATGCTGGAATATTTGTACCGCAGAGGAGATGTTGAGGAAGTGGAAATCGCCATTAGCAAGTTGGGGAGCGATCGCAATATCCGCTTAGCCTTACTTTGTGATGAACATAACACAATAATTGTGGCAACTCGTTACGAATTGCGGAATCGCCCTGTCAGCGAAATCTCATTACCTAGCTATTTACCAGCAGAATTTTCCAAAGTTCGGGAAATCATGTCAGGAGAAGTCAAGCTTTCTCAAAATAGAGAGAGTATCAGGGCAATTTATCCGGTTTTGTTGGGGGCTAAGCCGGGAGAAGTTCGCCCTTCGAGAGTCGGGATTCTTTTGCTAGAGTATGATCTTTTGTTGGTGAAGCAGCAAGCTTATGCAGATGCTTTACAGCGATCGACTGAAACGAGTATTGGATTAGCTTTATTTTGCGTGATTGTCTGGTTGTTTTTTGAGAAAACCTTGACTGGGCGCGCTGCGAGGTTGGTAGCAGCGAGCAACAGCTTCAGCAAAGGAAAATTGGGCGATCGCGCCCAACTGGGAGGTTCTGACGAACTTGCTCAGATTGCAGCCGCTTTTAACCAAATGGCCGGACGCATTCAGTCCCATACGGAGGTGCTACAGGAGAGCGAGAAACGTTTCAGAACATTGGTTTCTAATCTCCCTGGTGCCGTTTATCGATCGGTATTCGATGCCGACTGGACGATCGAGTTTATCAGTGATGCGATCGCAGAAATTTCTGGCTATCCCGCCACGGATTTTATTAACAATCGAGTTGTAGTTTTTAACAGCATCATCCATCCTGAAGATGCAGAAATGGTAGAAGAAATTCTCGATCAAATAATTCTCGATCAACCAGAGTATATGATCGAGTACCGCATCATGAGACAGGATGAAAGTGTGAGATGGGTGTCAGAAAAAGGTCAAGGCATATTCAATGAAAACGGCGAGGTTATGTGGCTTGACGGAGTAATTTTTGACATCACCAATCGCAAGGGCGCTGAAGCAGAACTTCATCAAACCTTGCAACTTAAGGATGAACTTGCGGCCACTGCGACTGCTCAAGCTCAACAACTAGAACAAACTCTACAAAATTTACAGCAAACCCAGGCTCAACTCATTCAAACAGAGAAAATGTCTTCCTTGGGTCAAATGATTGCTGGTGTGGCTCACGAGATTAATAACCCAGTCAATTTCATTCACGGCAATATCGCCTACGTTACTCAATACACTCAAGAGTTACTAATTTTTCTTGATTTGTACCAGCAGGAATATCCTAATCCCAGCCATAAAATTGCAGCGTTTATCGAGGATAGTGACCTTGATTTTATCAAGAAGGATTTGCCGAAAATCTTGGATTCCATGAAAGTCGGTACTGGCCGCATTCGTGAAATTGTACTAAGTTTGCGAAATTTCTCTCGCTTGGATGAATCTGACGTAAAAGAAGTTAATATTCATGAAGGACTTGACAGTACCCTGTTGATTTTACAGAGTGCTGTCAAGGCTCAAGCCAATTTTGATGAAATTGAAATTGTCAAAAATTATGGAGATTTGCCGCCCGTTGAATGTTATGCTGGACAGCTAAATCAAGTATTTATGAATATTTTGAGTAATGCCATATATGCCTTGCACAATTCTGAAGACCAGGATTCAAACAAACAGAAAATTAACTTTCCTAGTCAGATTATAATTACTACATCTATTCAAGAACCAGATTGGGTAAAAATCAGTATTAAGGATAATGGGCCGGGAATAGATGACGCAGTGAAGGCAAAAATTTTTGATCCTTTTTTTACGACGAAACCAGTAGGTAGAGGTACAGGTTTGGGACTGTCAATTAGTTATCAAATTGTTGTGGATAAACACGGCGGGAGGTTGGAGTGCATATCCAAAGTGGGAGAAGGGACTGAATTTGCGATCGAGATTCCGATCGCGAAATCCCTCAGTTAAGTTAATATAAGCTGTTTTTAGTTGACTGATGGACAAATATCGGCTAAAGACTCCTTCGTCTTGAACACTCCCTCGTCTTGAACACTCGCACTTGGTATAATTCGGTAATTACCGGATTTGAGATGAAAACCCCTAGCGGGTTTTAGCCGATTATTGAGACGGTGAAAGGCATTGCACTGTCTTACTCTGTATTTCCTGCGATCGAAAACTGCGATATCGATCGATCGAGCTAAACTGAGGGATAATGAAAACTCCCTTTGACCGCGGCTCCTCCTAGTATGATGTGCAACCCTATGTCTACTGTCACTTTTGGTTTGTCAACCCCTATAGCGGCAGAGGCCGGGGCATCCTACGGCAGCAGCGAACCGCCCCAGCGCCCCACCGTGCGCGCAGAGTGGATCGAGGTGTTGGTGGACTCTCCTTTCAGGGGCGCGGGGGACTCGCCTGGGGAGGAAAACAAGTTATTTACCTATCGTTTACCTGCGGAATTGAATGTGCAGCCGGGGGATATTTTGAGTGTACCCTTTGGCAGTCAACAGGTAGGGGCGATCGCGATTCGGTTCATTTCTCAACTGCCAACCGACTTAGATCCGGCGCGGGTGAAAGATGTCGAAGATATTGTCAGCACTGGATTTTTCCCGCCTACTTATTGGGAATTGATCGAACGTGTATCCACCTATTATTGCACATCATTAATTCAAGTAATTAGAGCCTCGCTGCCGCCCGGTTTGTTAAGCCGTTCCGTGCGCCGAATTAGGTTAATTAAAAGCGCCATTTCTCCAAATGCCGAAACATTTTTGAATCCCGCCGCCAGTCAAATCTTGCAATTGCTGCAAGCTCAAAAAAACGGCGATTACACTTGGAAATATCTCCAGGGGCAAGTCAAGGGAAGTTATCGGGGATTGAAAGATTTATTGCAACGCGGTTGGGTAGAAAGTTATTTAGAACCGCCCCATCCTCCCAAACCACAACTAAAACCGGCGGTGACATTAATTCCCAGTGCCTTTGTCACGGATTTAACCAAGCGGCAACAAGAAGTATTGGAAGTTTTGCGGCGGGGTGGCGGTGAAATGTGGATGAATGATTTGCTGAGAATTTGCAGCGCAAGTTCTTCGGTTGTCAAAAATTTGGAGCAAAAAGGTAGTGTTGTAATTGACCAAAGGGAAGTGCTCAGGGCCGATCGCGGAATTGCTCAATTACCCGATGCGCCAAAAAAATTAACTCATTTTCAAGCTGAAGCTTTAGCGTTTATTAACAGTTTTTTGGGATTCCGTCAAGTGCTATTGCACGGCGTTACGGGTTCTGGTAAGACTGAAGTGTATTTGCAGGCGATCGCCCCAATCTTAGCCAGCGGCAAATCCGCCCTCGTGCTCGTCCCCGAAATCGGGTTGACACCGCAACTTACAGACAGATTCCGCGCCCGTTTTGGCGAGCAAATTTGCGTGTACCACAGCGCCCTATCCGACGGCGAACGTTACGATACATGGCGGCAGATGCTCGCTGGAGCCCCGCAAATTGTCATCGGCACGCGATCGGCCATTTTCGCACCATTACCTCACCTCGGCTTAATTATCCTCGACGAAGAACACGACAGCAGCTTCAAACAAGACCAACCAGCGCCCTGCTACCACGCCCGCACTGTTGCGAAATGGCGCGCCGAATTAGAAAATTGTCCCTTAATTTTAGGTTCCGCAACGCCCGCCTTAGAGACATTGGTGGGGACGCGCCGAGATTATGACTCGTTACCAACTATCCATTATTTATCATTACCAACTCGCATTTATTCCCGCCCGATGCCGCCTGTGGAAGTGGTAGATATGCGGCAAGAATTGCGGCAAGGGAACCGCTCAATTTTCAGCGTTTCCCTGCAAAATGCCCTGGAACAATTGCAAGCAAGACAACAGCAAGGTATTCTATTTATTCACAGAAGAGGACACAGCACGTTTGTCTCTTGTCGGAGTTGCGGCTACGTGATGGAATGCCCGAATTGCGATGTTTCTCTTTCTTATCACCACATCGGGGAAGGAAGCGCGGAAATTTTGCGTTGTCACTACTGCAACCACACGGAACGACACCCTCAAAACTGTCCTGAATGCAGTTCTCCTTACTTCAAAAACTTCGGTAGCGGCACCCAACGAGTGGAACAGGAATTAACGAGATTGTTTCCTGAATTGCGGGCGATTCGGTTTGATAGCGACACTACTAGAAATAAGGGCGATCACCGCCGATTGTTAACTCAATTTGCTAATGGGGAAGCTGATATTTTGTTGGGTACGCAAATGCTGACGAAGGGCTTAGATTTAGCTGGAGTAACATTGGTGGGAGTTGTGTCTGCTGATGGGTTGCTAAATTTATCGGATTATCGGGCTAGCGAACGGGCTTTTCAAACATTAACTCAAGTGGCGGGCCGTGCGGGGAGAGGTGACGATCCGGGGCGGGTAATTATCCAAACTTACACTCCCGAACATCGGGTTATTCAAGCGGTGAGGCGGCACGAATATGCGGGTTTTGTGGAGACGGAATTAGCAGAAAGGGCCGCGTTGAATTATCCACCTTCGGGGCGGTTGATTTTGTTGCGGTTGAGTAGTGTTGATGCGGCGGAAGTTGCGGTGACTGCGGTACAATTGGCGTCTGTTTGTCGCGAATATATCGATCGACTTTCGGTGACTGGCTGCGAGATGTTGGGGCCTGCACCGGCGGCGATTATGCGGGTTGCAAATCGCTATCGGTGGCAGATTTTGCTGAAGTTACCTGTGGATGAGTCTGTGGATTTGTCGGATTTGATCGGGCTGCGCGATCGTACGCCGCGTTCTGTTAGTCTAACTATTGATGTCGATCCATTGAATTTTGGTTGATTGGGGATGGATAAGTGCGATCGGGCTAGATCCCCCCTAACCCCCCTTAATAAGGGGGGGACAAGAGCATTCTCACATTAAGAATGGGGCACAGGTGCACTCTCAAAGTTCCCCTTCTTAAGGGGGATGCGAGGGGGATCTGGCATCGGATAAAAGCGAGGAATCGTAGGGTGCGTCAGCTTCGACGATTGTATCAATAATCGACAATCTCCAAGCTGACGCACCTTAAAGGCTGTAATACTTATCAAGCAAGGAATAAAATAATTATCTAATGCGTGTCATCAGCCGAAAACCATTGAGAGAATTTTGGGAAAAACACCCCAATGCTGAACCAAGTCTATTAATATGGTATCAGCGTACTTCTGAGGCTGAGTGGAAAAACTTTGTTGAGGTACGCCAAGTCTTTCCCTCCGCTGACTTAGTAGGTAATTTTACAGTCTTTAATATTGGTGGCAATAATTATCGACTAATCTCTTTTATTGATTATGAATACCAAAAAGTATTCGTCCGCAGTGTGTTAATTCATTCAGAATACGATCGGGAGAATTGGAAAAATGACGATTGGTTTGAAAACTCCTAGTAGCGATTACATTGAGTTAATCCTAGCTTTTCCCCCGCGCCCGATTACTTGTGAAGCTGAGTTAATTGCTAGCCAAAATCGGATTAATTCTATTTTGGATCGCCGAAAACTGACGCAAGATGACCGAGATTACTTAAATGTGCTGGGTATTCTTGTCTATGATTATGAAGAGAAACATGAGCCAATGCCTCTGCTAAAGGGAATTAAATTGCTCAAGGCTTTGATGGTTGAAGCTGAGCTTTCAGAAAAAGACTTAGTTGATATTTTTTCTACTGAGTCTCTGGTGGCTGAGGTTTTGAATGGTAACAGGGAACTGACGGTGACTCAAATTCAGAAATTAGCTGAGTTTTTTCACCTATCGCCTGCGGCATTTCTGGAATAAAATTAATCGGCTTCCCACTCTCGCTCGATTCTTTCTAAGTCTTTCGCGGCTCCCAATTGTTGAAAGATTTGACGGGCACTGTTGTAATATTGTTGGGCGAGTTCTGGGTTGTTGCGTTTGCGGTAAAGCTGTGCTAGATCGTAGTTAGCCTCGGCAATCTTTGCAGATTGTCCCAGTTCTTGCATTTTTGCTAAAGCTTCTTGTAAAAGCGGTTCGGCTGCATCTAGATTGCCTCTACCGAGTTCATTTTCTCCAAGACAACCTATCGAAGTTGCCATACCTTCACGATCGCCCAATTCTGTCCTTAATTCCAAAGATTGCCGGTACAATCTCTCAGCTTCATCCCAATTGCCGCGATTTCGCTCGATATCTCCCAATACTCCCCAACTAGATGCCATACCAGAGCGATCGCCCAATTCTGTCCTTAATTCCAAAGATTGTCGGTACAATCTCTCTGCTTCATCCCAATTGCCGCGATTTCGCTCGATATCTCCCAATACTCCCCAACTAGATGCCATACCAGAGCGATAGCCCAATTCTGTCTCAACTTCCAAAGATTGCCGGTACAATCTCTCAGCTTCATCCCAATTGCCGCGATTTCGCTCGATATCTCCCAATACTCCCCAACTAGATGCCATACCAGAGCGATCGCCCAATTCTGTCTCAACTTCCAAACATTGCCGGTACAATCTCTCAGCTTCATCCCAATTGCCGCGATTTCGCTCGATAGATCCCAATGATGCCCAAATACTTGCCATACCAGAGCGATCGCCCAATTCTGTCATTACTTCCAAAGATTGTCGGTACAATCTCTCAGCTTCATCCCAATTGCCGCGATTTCGCTCGATAGATCCCAATGATGCCCAACTACTTGCCATACCAGAGCGATCGCCCAATTCTGTCTCAACTTCCAAACATTGCCGGTACAATCTCTCTGCTTCCTCCCAATTGCCGCGATTTTGCTCGATACCTCCCAATACTCCCCAACTAGATGCCATACCTGAGCGATCGCCTAATTCTATCTCAACTTCCAAACATTGCCGATACAGTCGTTCCGCTTTCTCCCAATTACCGCGATATTGCTCAATGTCTCCCAACTTTCCCCAACAAGTTGCCATACCAGATCGATCGCCCAATTCTGTCTCTACTTCCAAAAATTGTCGATACAATCTCTCTGCTTCATCCCAATTACCGCGATCTCTCTCAATGTCTCCCAATGCTCCCCAAATATTTGCCATATCAGAGAGATTGCCCAATTTTGTCCTTTTGAGATCGCGCAACTTCCGCAGTGCTTTAGCTTCGATTTGCCGAGTCCGTGTGGGAGTGATGTTGAAAATGTAACCAATTTCTTGCAAAGTCTTGATTCGTCCATCGTCTAAGCCATACCTAAGCCGCAAAATATCGCGTTCGCGGGGGTGCAAGGTGTCTATAACGCTTTCTAAATCTTTGTATAATAAATTTTGGGGAATCTGTAAAGCTTGTTGATAATAACTCTCTGCTTCATTCAGATTCCACATCTGTTTTGCCACCCATCCTAACTGCTGGTAGGTGCTGGCTTGAGAGTAGATATCTCCGATGGCTTGTTGAATTTCTAAACATTGCTGATAAAAAACATTTGCCTTTTCCCACTCTCGCAAATCCTGACACACATTCCCCAAATAATACAAAGCATTAGCTTCCCCGCTACGGTTTCCCAGCGTGCGACTAATTTCCAGCGATGCTTGATAGGCACTCATTGCTGCCGGAAATTGTCGCTGTTGTCGGTAAGCTTTACCCAATTCATTGTAAACATCAGCTTGCAGCGATAAATTTTCACTTTCCTTTGTCAACTCCAAGGCTTTTTCTAAATACTCCATCGCCTGTTCCGGCTTGCCTTGACTGAGATAAGCAACTCCTAATTGATGTAAAATATTAGCACAAGCACTAGGATTTCTTTTAGTTCCAGAATGACTCGGACTATAATCCATCAACAAAGACTGTAAAAGATCAATACGTTCTTGCTTTTCAGGTGTTTCTAACGTCCTAAAACTCCTTGGCGAATCAAGAGTCCTAGCAACGGCATCATCTATAGTAGCTTGAGTAGTTTTAAACAGAAATACGCCCGATCTCCACGCCCAAAAATCCGCTGCAAACTTCGCCAAACGAGTAATCGCATAGTCCGGCAAAACAAACAGAATCGGATGGGGAACGCTGGTTTTATAAGCATCTCGCACCCAATTAAGGTCTTGTAAAACTGGAGGATATTCGTCAAATTTGCCGATCGACTTTTCAAATCCCCGCACCATTAAAACTAATTTTTTATTAGGTTCTCGCTTAATAGTAGGTAATATTTTGATTATTTCATCTCGGAGAAAACGCAAATCCTCATCAAAGTTCAAAACTTCAAATTGAGTTTCTTGAGAAATTGGATGATTTTTCAATTCCTCAATTAACAAATCAGCTTCCGCATTAAAATTAACTTCGACAAACCCAATAGTCAAATTCTCCGAAAAATCAACAAAAGTCAAAAGTTGACTAAATACCCGCTGATTGACAGCTAAAAATCGCCCAATTTGTGAATTAGGATCGTTCTGGGTTAACATTAGATTCTCTGGCATCTCGGAGAGCTTTTTGGAATTCGTCATTTTGTTTCACCACCGGATTCGGATAGTTCCATCGATTTTTGCCGTTGTATTCCAAAACCGAAAGATTGAATAACATCAATTCACTGATTTCATCTTTATTAATATTTTTCGTCAAACAAACTTGAGCTAAAAGTGGATAATGATTTTGCGGGATAATCCGCTCAAAATTAAATTGTTCTTGTTTGATTGCATAGGTAACATCTTCAGCCATTATTTTATCATGACCGCGACCTCTAGCTGTTATGGAAGCAGTTCGCATAATCTGGATGAGTTGGCGAACATGACCACCACTGGCTTTTGCCACTTCCAACAATTGTTCGCGAGACTCAAAGATTGTGTCAACTTCAACTCGGCGTTCAATTAAACTAGCCATAGCATTTAAGCTAACTTCGTTGTAGTTTAAGTCACAGCTATCTCGATTAAATTCATAAATATTAACCATCGGGACAATGTGAGGACAGTCAAAATTCTTAACGGCATTTTGAGACAAGTACAGAGCTCCCAGCGGAACTGTGTAAATCATCGTACAATTCAGTTCTTGAAGTTGAGCGGCATAGTCAAAAAATAAATGGTTGGCCACCTTGGGAGGAACGCGGTCTAAATTATCAAATATAATCAGAAATCCTTTATATTTGGGAAACTTCTTCCGCAGCTTTTTGACAGCATCGTTTAATAGCAAGTTGATATCTGCTTTTAATCGTGAAATGTCTTTTTCTAAAGTTTGGCGAATTGTTTTCTTCTGCTTATCAGAACCTTTGATTTGTGCCAGTAACTTTACCAACAACTTTGCTAAAAATGGAGCTTCCGGCCCCAAAGTTGCTTCTCCTTCGATGCTGATGGAACTTTCAACTGTTCGTTCTGTTTCTTCGGTGACATCTTTAAACCAAGCCTCAAAATTATCCATCAGCCGAGTATCTAATTTCAGTCCCAGCCGACGCATTTCAAACTCAACTCGCTTAATGGCGATCAAATAGAAATCTGTATAACCGACATCATTAATATCTGTCTCTTCGTTGACCTCCAGATAAATGACGCGATAATCTTTTTCCCACTCTTTTTGAATGCGCTTCAATTCGGTACTTTTGCCGCAGCCGCGATGTCCGGTAAACAGGATTGTGGTAAACTGTTCTGGTTCTTGACAGTCTAAAATATTACTGACACCTGCGATCGCTTCGGTTTTGCGAACGTCTGATAAATCAACATAATAGCGATCGAGATCTGCACCTTCTAAGGATTGGAGAGGATTGCAGACTTGATAAGCCGCTTTGAGGGTAGTGGCGCGGTTGATAGGAAGAGTAGTCATAGGTTTTTAATTTAGTAGATGTATTGCAGGCAACCCGAACAATGTATCAAAGCTATGTTGTTTATTTACTTGTATATTAGCAAAAGTAGGATCGATCGCGAGCGAGGACGGTCGCACTGAGGAATCATCATTTTCCGAGTGTAGTGCGAGCGTCCCCGCTCGCGTCAGGGATGCTCGCGTCAGGGATGCTCGGCACCGAACATGATATAAACCAAATCAACTAAGGCAAATCCGTCTCACCCATCAAATAAAGGTCGCACTCACGGGCGACACCGCGCCCTTCATTAATCGCCCAAACCACCAAACTTTGCCCCCGGCGACAGTCCCCCGCCGCAAAAACTCCCGGAATACTGGTTGTATACTTTTCGTGCTCCGCCTTCACATTGCTGCGCGCGTCGCGTTCCAATCCCAGCGCATCCAGCAGCGGCTGTTCCGGGCCCAGGAAGCCCATCGCCAGCAACACAAGCTGCGCCGGCAACACTTTCTCCGTGCCCGCGATTTGGTTCGGAATGAACTGCCCTTTCTCGTTTTTCGCCCACTCCACCTCAACGGTGTGTACCGCTTTGACGTTGCCGTTTTCGTCGCCCTCAAACTTGGTAGAGGTGGTGAGATAGCCGCGCGGATCATCCCCAAATTTGGCGGCCGCTTCTTCTTGGCCGTAGTCGAGGCGGTAGACTTTCGGCCATTCCGGCCAGGGATTGTTGGCGGCGCGTTCCGAGGGCGGTTTGGGCAGGATTTCTAGCTGTACCAGGCTTTTGCAGCCGTGGCGGATGGAGGTGCCCACGCAGTCTGTCCCGGTGTCGCCACCGCCGATAATCACGATATCTTTGCCTTCGGCGGAGATGAAGTTATCGTTGGCGCTCTTGTCTAAAACTGCTTTGGTGTTGGCTGTCAAAAAGTCCATCGCGAAGTGGATGCCTTTTAATTCCCGCCCTTCGATTCCTAAGTCGCGGGGTTTTGTCGCGCCGGTACAGAGGACAACGGAGTCGTATTCTTTTAGCAGTTGTTCTGCTGGTAAGTCTTTCCCGACTTCGGTGTTGCAGACAAAGGTTACGCCTTCGGCTTCGAGGACTTTCAGGCGGCGCATCACGACTTGTTCTTTGTCTAGCTTCATGTTGGGGATGCCGTACATTAGCAGGCCGCCGGGGCGATCGGCTCTTTCGTATACAGTTACCAAATGACCTGCTTTGTTCAGTTGCGCCGCAGCCGACAAACCAGCGGGCCCGGAACCGATGACGGCGATTTTTTTGCCGGTGCGTTTGGCGGGGGGTTCGGCGGTAATCCAGCCTTCATCCCAGCCTTTGTCGATAATCGAGGCTTCGATGTTTTTAATCGTGACAGGCGGGTTGTTGATGCCGAGCACGCAAGCGCCTTCGCAGGGGGCGGGGCATACTCTGCCGGTGAATTCGGGGAAGTTGTTGGTTTTGTGGAGTCTGTCAAGGGCTTCTTTCCACAGTCCGCGATATACTAGGTCGTTCCATTCGGGGATGAGGTTGTTAATCGGGCAGCCGCTTGCCATGCCGCTGATGATGCTGCCTGTGTGGCAAAATGGAATGCCGCAATCCATGCAGCGCGCGCCTTGGCTGCGGAGTTTGTCTTCCTCCATCGGTAGGTGAAATTCGTCCCAGTTGTGGACTCTATCGACTGGTGAGAGTTCGGAGGGCAATTCGCGGAGGAATTCGATGAAGCCTGTTGGTTTTCCCATAGGGGTGTTTTGGTTAGAATTTACTATTCTGGTAGTTTGTCAAAGGTGAAGCTTGTATGCTTCTGAAATAACTATTGTGATCTAAATTGCGGGCGATCGCACTTCCGATCGAGCAATTTCTGAAATCTTCTGTACTGTCGCGACTCGCCCGTTGTCGCAAGTCGGGGAATGTCTGCACACAGCCAAGAAACCGGGTTTTTTACCTGGATTAAAGCTACAAATGCAGTACAGCTTACTGCATTTAAATTGTATATTTCCACGATCGATCAAAAATCTTCTCCCCATCTTTACCCGCTCGCGAAGCCGAAGGGCCCCTCTCCATCTCCCCCTCTCCCCCTCTCCATCTCCCCATCTCCCCATCTCCCCATCTCCC